>NZ_JBIAWE010000021.1:0-207238 GCF_042895235.1 Streptomyces sp. NPDC001410 | reverse complement strand
ACCTCGACTCGGAGAAGTACCAGCTCAAACCCCGCGACTGGGACGCCGCCGCACGCGAGGACCGCACCCTCGCCCCCCTCATCACCAAGCTCAACACCATTCGCCGACGCCACCCCGCGCTACAGCGCCTGCGGAACCTCCGCTTCCATCCGACCGACAACGACAACGTGCTCGCCTACAGCAAGAGCACGGGCCCGGACACGGTCATCGTGGTCGTCAATCTCGACCCGCACCACACCCAGGAGGCCTGGGTCTCGTTGGACATGCCGCAACTCGGCCTGGACCGGAACGCTGCCCTGTCCGTGCACGACGAACTGACAGGTGAGACCTACCACTGGGGCAGGACCAACTTCGTGCGCCTCACGCCCGGCCGGACGCCGGCGCATGTGCTCCACGTCGGGCGATCGAAGCCACAGATCGGAGGGCCCTCAGCGTCATGACTGTCAACGACCCCGTGCCGGACACCTTCGAGGACACTCCCGCCAAGGACCGGGACCCGGAGTGGTTCAAACGCGCCGTCTTCTACGAGGTACTCGTCCGCTCCTTCCAGGACAGCGACGGTGACGGCATCGGCGACCTCAAGGGTCTGACCGCCAAGCTCGACTACCTGCAGTGGCTCGGCGTGGACTGCCTCTGGCTGCCGCCGTTCTTCAAGTCACCCCTGCGGGACGGCGGTTACGACGTCTCCGACTACACCGCCGTCCTCCCCGAATTCGGTGACCTGGCCGACTTCGTGGAGTTCGTGGACGCCGCCCACCTGCACGGCATGCGCGTCATCATCGACTTCGTCATGAACCACACCAGCGACCAGCACCCGTGGTTCCAGGAGTCCCGCAAGAATCCCGAAGGCCCCTACGGCGACTACTACATGTGGGCCGACGACGACAAGCAGTACGAGGACGCCCGGATCATCTTCGTCGACACCGAGGCCTCCAACTGGACCTTCGACCCGGTGCGTGGCCAGTACTTCTTCCACCGCTTCTTCTCGCACCAGCCGGACCTCAACTACGAGAACCCGGCGGTGCAGGAGGAGATTCTGGCCGCGCTGAAGTTCTGGCTCGACCTCGGCATCGACGGGTTCCGCCTCGACGCGGTCCCCTATCTCTACGCGGCCGAGGGCACGAACTGCGAGAACCTGCCGGCGACCCACGAGTTCCTCAAGCGGGTGCGCAAGGAGATCGACGCCCAGTACCCCGACACGGTGCTGCTGGCCGAGGCCAACCAGTGGCCGGAGGACGTCGTCGACTACTTCGGCGACTACGCCTCCGGCGGCGACGAATGCCACATGGCCTTCCACTTCCCCGTCATGCCCCGCATCTTCATGGCCGTCCGCCGCGAGTCCCGCTACCCCGTCTCCGAGATCCTCGCCAAGACCCCCGCCATCCCCGCCACCTGCCAGTGGGGCATCTTCCTGCGCAACCACGACGAGCTGACCCTCGAAATGGTCACCGACGAGGAACGCGACTACATGTGGGCCGAATACGCGAAAGACCCGCGCATGCGCGCCAACATCGGCATCCGCCGCCGCCTCGCCCCCCTGCTCGACAACGACCGCAACCAGATCGAACTGTTCACCGCCCTGCTGCTCTCCCTGCCCGGCTCACCGATCCTCTACTACGGCGACGAGATCGGCATGGGCGACAACATCTGGCTCGGCGACCGCGACGCCGTGCGCACCCCCATGCAGTGGACCCCCGACCGCAACGCCGGATTCTCCTCCTCCGACCCCGGCCGGCTGTTCCTGCCCACGATCATGGACCCCGTCTACGGCTACCAGGTCACCAACGTCGAGGCCTCCATGTCCTCGCCGTCCAGCCTGCTCCACTGGACCCGCCGCATGATCGAGATCCGCAAACAGAACCCCGCCTTCGGACTCGGCACCTACACCGAACTGCAGTCCTCCAACCCCGCCGTCCTCGCCTTCCTCCGCGAACACGGCGACGACCTGGTGCTGTGCGTGCACAACTTCTCCCGGTTCGCACAGCCCACCGAGCTCGATCTGCGGGTCTACGACGGACGGCACCCCGTCGAGCTGATCGGCGGCGTGCGCTTCCCCGCCATCGGTGAACTGCCCTACCTGCTGACCCTCGCGGGCCACGGCTTCTACTGGTTCCGGCTCACCCGAGTCGCATCCCGCATCGGCCGCCGCCGCTGAGCAGCGGCGCCGAGGAAAGGACGCGTCACCATGCCGAAGACCATCACCCACCGGCCGAGAGCCGCGAGGGGCACCGACCGGCCCCTGGCCTCGCTGAGCGGGCTGCTGCGCGAATGGCTGCCCCTGCAGCGCTGGTTCGCGGGCAAGGACCGGCCCGTCACCGATCTGTCGCTGCTGTCCATGAGCGAGCTGTTCCCGGGATGTCTGCACCTGCTGGTCCACGCCTCGCACGCGCCAGTGCCCACCCCCGGCGGCACACCGCCGCCCGGCGACTGCTACCAGCTGCTCCTGGGCGTGCGTGAGCACCTCGCACCGCGGCTGGAGCGGGCCTACGTCGGCCGGGTCGAGGAGGGTCCGTTCGCCGGCCTCGCCGTGTACGACGCACTGCAGGACCCGCGCTCGGCCCATCTGCTCCTGGAGCGGCTGCGGCAGCCCGGCACATCGGGTCCGCTGTGCTTCGAGAAGACCCCGGGCGTCCAACTGCCCGGTGGCCTCCCGCCGAGGCTGCTGGAGGCCGAGCAGTCCAACTCGTCGATCGTCTACGGAGACGCGTACATCCTGAAGCTCTTCCGGCGCATCCAGCCGGGCGTCAACCCCGACCTAGAGGTGCCGGGCGCGCTGGCCGCACAGGGGTGTGCGCGGGTACCGGCGCCGGTCGCCTGGTTCAGCACGAGTGCTCCGAGCCCGGCCACGCTGGGCGTCCTGCAGCCGTTCCTGCCGGACGCCACCGACGGCTGGACGCTGGCGCTGCGCGCGCTCGCCACGGGTGACGACTTCACCGCCGAGGCCCGGGAGCTGGGCCGGGCCATGGCCGAGGTGCACCTCGCGCTGGCCGACGCCTTCCCGCCGGCCGGGCCGGGCGAGCGGGGCCGTACCGCGGAGGCGATGTGCGCGCGGCTGGACGCGGCCACGCACGCGGTGCCCGCGCTGCGGCCCTTCGTACCGGGCCTGCGGGCCGCGTTCGGTGCGCTGGCCACGTGCGACACCGGGCCGCCGGCCCAGCGCATCCACGGCGACATGCACCTCGGGCAGGTGCTGCAGGCAGGGCGCGACTGGTTCGTCATCGACTTCGAGGGCGAGCCGTCCCGGCCGCTGGCCGAGCGGCGGGCCGCGCAGTCCCCGGTGCGGGACGTGGCCGGGATGCTGCGCTCCTTCGACTACGCGGCCCGGCAGCGCCGCCCCTGGCGGCCGGAGTGGGCGCGCCGCTGCCGCGAGGCGTTCTGCGCGGGCTACGCGGCCCGCGCCGGGTGGGATCCACGCAAGAAGCACGCGCTGCTGCGCGCGCACGAGACGGACAGGGCGGTGTACGAGGTGCTGTACGAGGCGAGACACCGTCCGGACTGGCTACCGGTTCCGATGGCCGCGATCCAGCGGCTCGCGGTGTGGGGAGGCTGACGTCATGACCCGTAACGACACCGCACTTCCCCGGCCGGCGGGACCCGCTCCGTCCGCGGCCGCCCCGCTCGATCAGGGCGACCGCGACCGTCTGCTGGGCGGCGCGCACCACGACCCGCACGCCCTGCTGGGCGCCCACCCGGTGGCGGGCGGCACGCTGTTCCGGGCGCTGCGCCCGAACGCCCGCAAGGTCAGCGTCGTCGTCGACGGGATGCACAGCGCGCTGGCGTCGGAGGGCGGCGGTCTGTTCGCCGCCGTGCTGCCGTACGACGAGATCCCGTCGTACACGCTCCATGTCGCGTACGACGACGGTGAGCAGGAGGCGGAGGATCCGTACCGGTTCCTGCCCGCCCTCGGCGAGCTGGACCTGCACCTGGTCCGCGAGGGCCGGCACGAGCAGCTGTGGCGGGCGCTCGGCGCCGAGCCCATGACCCATCAGGGGGTTGCAGGCACCCGCTTCACCGTGTGGGCGCCGAACGCCCGAGGAGTCCGGGTCGCGGGCGACTTCACGTACTGGGACGGCACGCAGTACCCGATGCGGTCGCTCGGCGCGTCGGGCGTGTGGGAGCTGTTCCTGCCGGGCATCGGCGAGGGCGCCCGGTACAAGTTCGAGATCACCTCCCGCCACGGCGACCGGTTCCTGAAGGCGGACCCGATGGCCCGCCGTACGGAGGTCCCGCCCGCGACCGCCTCGGTCGTCGCGGTGTCTCGGTTCGAATGGGGCGACGCGCAGTGGATGGCCCACCGGGGCGACACGCCCGTGCACGAGGCGCCGTTCTCCGTGTACGAGGTCCATCTGCCCTCCTGGCACCCAGGACTGACGTACCGCCAACTCGCGGACGAACTGCCCGCCTACGTCAAGGAGATGGGCTTCACCCATGTCGAGCTGATGCCGGTCGCCGGGCATCCCTTCAGCGGCTCCTGGGGCTACCAGGTCACCTCCTACTACGCGCCCACGCCCCGCCTCGGCTCCCCCGACGACTTCAAGTACCTGGTGGACGCGCTGCACCGGGCCGGCATCGGCGTGATCATGGACTGGGTGCCGGCCCACTTCCCCAAGGACGACTGGGCGCTGGCCCGGTTCGACGGTGAGCCGCTGTACGAGCCCGGGGACTGGCGGCGGGCCGAGCATCCGGACTGGGGCACGTACGAGTTCGACTACGGGCGGACCGAGGTGCGCAACTTCCTCGTCGCCAACGCCGTGTACTGGTGCGAGGAGTTCCACATCGACGGGCTGCGGGTGGACGCCGTCGCCTCCATGCTCTACCTCGACTACTCGCGGGACTCCGGGCAGTGGGCGCCGAACGTCTTCGGCGGGCGGGAAGATCTGGACGCGGTGGCCTTCTTGCAGGAGATGAACGCCACCGTCTACCGGCGCTGCCCGGGCGTGGTCACCATCGCCGAGGAGTCCACCGCCTGGGACGGGGTGACCCGGCCGACGGACAGCGGCGGGCTCGGCTTCGGGCTGAAGTGGAACATGGGCTGGATGCACGACTCGCTGGAGTACATCCGGCACGAGCCGGTGCACCGCAAGTACCACCACCACGAGATGACCTTCTCGATGGTGTACGCGTACAGCGAGAACTACGTCCTGCCGATCTCCCACGACGAGGTCGTGCACGGCAAACAGGCCCTGGTGTCGAAGATGCCGGGCGACTGGTGGCAGCAGCGCGCCAACCACCGCGCCTACCTCGGCTTCATGTGGGCCCACCCCGGCAAGCAACTGCTCTTCATGGGACAGGAGTTCGCCCAGGGCGCCGAGTGGTCCGAGGCGCACGGCCCCGAGTGGTGGCTGCTGGACGAGGACTACCACTCCGCAGGGGACCACCGGGGCGTACAGCATCTCGTCCGGGACCTGAACACGCTGTACCGGGCCACCCCGGCGCTGTGGCAGCGGGACACGGATCCGGGCGGTTTCCGGTGGGTGCAGTGTGACGCGGCGGACGACAATGTCTTCGCGTTCCTGCGGTTCGACACCGGGGGATCTCCTCTGCTGGCGGTGTCGAACCTCTCCCCCGTGGTCCGTGGTGACTACCGTCTCTGGGTCCCTGACGAGGTCCCCGCCTGGCAGGAGGCGCTGAACTCGGACGACGCGCGCTATGGCGGCAGCGGTGTCGGCGTCGGCGCTCCGGGAGCGATCAAGCCCGAGGACGGGTTCCTCCGGCTCACGCTGCCGCCGCTCGCCACTGTCTGGTTGACGCCCGTGCGCTGAACCCACAGGTGTCGGCTGCCCGCTCCAAAGGGCAGTCAGGGTCGTACAGACTTACGACTGCTCCTCGTCATGAACAGAAGGGCGGCCCACGTGCGCACTGTCGGAGTGGAGGAGGAACTCCTTCTGGTCGACCCGGACAGCGGGGAGCCGAAGCCGCTGTCGGCCGCAGTCCTCGCCCGTGCCACCCAGGACGATCCCGGACAGGACGTGTTCCAGAAGGAATTGTTCGGGCAGATGCTGGAGTTCGCCACGCATCCGCAGGCGGACATGGCGGACCTCGGCGCCGAGATCGTGCGCTTGCGCAAGGAGGCGTCCCGGCTGGCCGGTGAGATCGGCTGCGCGGTCGCCGCGCTCGCCACGTACCCGATGCCGGTGACGCCCTCGCTCACCGTGCACGAGCGCTACCAGTGGATGGCCGGGCGGTACGGGATGACCACCCACGACCAGCTCGTGTGCGGCTGTCATGCACATGTTTCGGTGGAGTCCGACGAGGAGGGCGTCGCCGTCCTCGACCGGATCCGGCCGTGGCTTCCGGTGCTCCTGGCGCTGAGCGCCAACTCGCCGTTCTGGCAGGGCCGGGACACCGGCTACGTGAGCTACCGCGGCCGGGTGGTGCGGCGTTGGCCGCAGGCGGGGCCGAACGAGCTGTTCGGCTCGGCCGAGCGGTACCACCGGCTGGTGCGGGACATGGTGGCCAGCGGGGTCATCCTCGACCGGGGGATGCTGTACTTCGACGCGCGCCTGTCCGCGAGCTACCCGACGGTGGAGATCCGGGTGGCGGACGTGTGCCTGCGCGCGGACACCACCGTCCTGATCGCCACGCTGGCCCGTGCCCTGGTGGAGACGGCGGCCCGCGAGTGGCGGGCGGGCCGGCCGCCGCTCGACCACAGTGTGAGCCTGCTGAGGCTCGCCGCCTGGCAGGCCGCCCATTCCGGCCTGGACGAGGACCTGTTGGACCCCGTGACCATGCTGCCCCGGCCCGCGGCGGAGGCACTGTACTCGCTGCTGGAGCACACCGGGGACGCGCTCACCGACAGTGGTGACGCGGCCGGTGTCGAGGAGGCCGTCGCCAGGGTGCTGCGCCGGGGCAACGGCGCTCGCGAGCAGCGGCTGCTCATGGAGCGGACGGGCAGCCTGCGGGACGTCGTGACCGCGTGTGTGCGGCACACCCAGGACTGAGGGGCGGTCGGCCGGGGTCCGGGTTCAGGTGACTCGTGTGCTCAACGGCCGCTGGACACGCACAGATCATCAGCGGATCACGACTTGCCTGTTCCTGGCCCCGAAACCGCTTGCCTGGGCTACATTCGAGCACCGCCGGCAACTGAGCCGACCGGCGGAGTCACCCTCCGTACACCTCGGGAGCAGTGCATGCGCGACGACGCCCTCGCTCCGGCAGCCGTACCGCCGATGACCGGCGGGCTCGCCGACAGCGTCTTCGAGACCGCGCACCGCAGTCCGACGCTGCCCCTCCTCGCGCGGCGCACGGATGCGGCGCCCGGCGTGTGGGAGGAGGTGACGGCGGTCGAGGTGCGGGACGAAGTGGTCGACCTGGCCAAGGGCCTGATCGCCGCGGGGATCTCCCCGGGCCACCGGGTGGCCCTGATGGCGCGGACCCGTTACGAGTGGACGGTGTTCGCCCACGCGCTGTGGACCGTCGGCGCGGAGGTCGTACCGATCCACCCGGCGTCCTCACGGGACCAGGTGGAGTGGATCCTGCGGGACGCCAACTGCGTGGCCGTGGTGGTGGAGGACGAGCAGGGCGTCATGACGGTCGGCACCGTGTGCGCGGGGCTGCCCCGGCTGAAGCACGTCTGGCAGCTGGACGCGGACGCTCTGGCCCGGCTGGCCGAGCAGGGTGCGCTCATTCCCCTGACCACGGTGGAGTCGCTGCGCCGGATCGTGCTGCCGGACGCGACGGCGGTCATCGCCTACACCTCGGGCACCACCGGCCGTCCGCTGGGCTGCGCGCTGAGCCACCGCGGCCTGGCCCACCCGTGCGACATCCTGCTCGCCGGCTGGGGGCACACCGCGGCACCCCCGGGCGAACAGCCGTCGGTGCTCGCCTTCCTGCCCTTCTCCCATGTGTACGGGCTCATGATCCAGGTGATCTGCGTACGCGGCGGGGTCCTGATGGCGCACGAGCCGGAGATGACGGCGGAGGCCCTCGCATCGGCGCTGCGCACGTTCCGGCCGACGTACCTGTACGGCGTGCCGTCGGTGTTCGAGAAGCTGTACAAGACCTTCCTGAGGACCGCTCAGCAGGCGGGCCGGGGTGCGCTGTTCGAGCGGGCGTCGCAGACCGCGCGGGACTTCGCCGAGGCGGAGGAGCGCCGGCGGCTGGGCCTCGGGCCGGGTCCCGGGTTCGATCTGCGGCTGCAACACGCCCTGTACGAGCGGACGGTGTACCGCAGGCTGCGGGCCGCGCTCGGCGGGCGCGCCGTACGGGGCACCTCGGGCGGCTCCTCGCTCAGCCGGGAACTGTCCCTGTTCTACGAGGGCATCGGGCTGTACCTGCACGACGGTTACGGGCTGACGGAGACCTCCGGCGGGATCACCATGCAGCCGCTGGGCCGGGAGAAGTCCGGGACCGTGGGCCGGCCGCTGCCGGGCACCGAGGTCCAGGTGGCCGACGACGGCGAGATCCTGGTGCGCGGCGCGTCGGTGTTCCAGGGCTACATCGGCGACGAGGCGCGGACGCGGGCCACGCTGTACGGCGGCTGGCTGGCCACCGGGGACATCGGACGGCTGGACTCCGAGGGCTATCTGACGATCACCGGCCGGAAGAAGGACGTGATCGTCACCAGCAGCGGCAAGAGCGTGGCGCCGGCCCCGCTGGAGCAGCGGCTGCGCATGCATCCGCTGGTGCACCAGGCGGTGGTCGTCGGCGACGACCGGCCCTGCGTGGGGGCCCTGATCACGCTGGACCCGGAGTTCCTCGCGCACTGGCGGGCCGGCCTGGCCCTGCAGGGCGAGTCGCCGAGCCGGGAGGCCCGGGAGGAGAACGCGCTCAGGGAGGAGATCGCGCGGGCCGTCTCCTCGGCCAACAGTGCGGTGTCCCGCTCGGAGTCCATCAGGGTCTACCGCGTCCTTGCGGAGCCGTTCGCCCCGGACAACGGGCTGCTGACACCGTCCATGAAGCTGCGCCGGGACGCCATAGCGCGCCACTATGCCGCCGAGATCGACGCGATGTACGAGGCCCGGTCGCGCGCGGCATGGCGGCCGGGTCCCGAGGAGCCGGCCGACTGGGACGAGTCGGACAACGTCTTCCGCTAGGAGTTCCGCCAGGAGGTGCAGGTACGGAGCCCAGGTGGCCGGGCGGACGGGTAACCCGGCCCGGCTGGGGGAACCCGCAGCAGTGGAGTGATCAGCAACGACGACCGCCCTGGTCGCGAGGGGCCGCCGGCCCCGACCGGACGGGGCCGGGGAATGCGAGATGGCGACGGAGCCGCGTGGGGACGACACACCGCCCTCGGAGGAGTGGGCCGAGCGGGCGTTCTCCTTCCCCGGTGAGCTGCGCAATGTGACGGGGGCGCGGCTCGCCGCGGAGGAGTTCCTGTGCGCCCTCGCCCGGGACGCGCCGCCCGGCGCGCCCGAGTGCTGGGACGACATCCTGCTGGTCGTCACGGAACTGGCCGCCAACGCCGTCCAGTACGCCCCCGGGCCCTTCGGTCTGCGGATGCGCCGCACCTTCGACGGGGTGCACGTGACGATGCACGACACCAGCACCACCCGGCCCGAGCCGCGGCCCTTCCAGCCGAGTGCGGGCGGCGGCGGGATCGGCTGGCACCTGGTGCACACGCTGTGCAGTCAGGTGAGCGTCGTCGTCGAGGACCAGGGCAAGGACATCCACGTGTTCCTGCCCTGGTGACAGGGAACGCCGCACGCGTGGTGCCCATGAGTACGACGTGTATCTGTGCGAGATCGGGTTACTACGGGCTTCAGCAGGGGCATGCTGGTGCCCACGCGTTCGTCTGCCTGCCGCACCCGGCTGGCGGAACGGCTCGGGGCACGGTGGGATCGGTGTGGCCGCAGCGATCCCGGGCACGCGAACGACGTCGAGTCGGACCGCCTGGAGCCGCAGAGAGGGATGAACACCGTGACACGACCCAGGATCCTGGTGGTTGGCGCAGGCTTCGCCGGAGTCGAGTGCGTCCGCCGCCTGGAGCGGAAACTCACCTCGGACGAGGCCGACGTCACTCTGGTGACGCCGTTCTCCTACCAGCTCTACCTCCCCCTGCTGCCCCAGGTCGCCTCCGGTGTGCTGACACCGCAGTCGATCGCCGTCTCACTGCGCCGCAGCAAGAAGTACCGCACCCGGATCATCCCGGGCGGTGCGATCGGCGTGGACCTGAAGTCCAAGGTCTGTGTCATCCGCACCATCACCGACGACGACGTCAACGAGCGGTACGACTACCTCGTGCTGGCGCCGGGCAGCGTGACCCGCACCTTCGACATCCCGGGGCTCACCGAGCACGCCTTCGGGTTGAAGACCCTCGCCGAGGCCGCCTACATCCGCGACCACGTCATCTCGCAGCTGGACCTCGCGGACGCCAGCGACGACCCGGCCGAGCGGGCCGCGCGGCTGCAGTTCGTGGTGGTCGGCGGCGGCTACGCGGGCACCGAGACCGCGGCCTGTCTGCAACGGCTCACCCACGCGGCCGTGCAGCGCTATCCGCGTCTCGACCCGAACCTGATCAGGTGGCACCTCATCGACATCGCGCCCAAGCTCATGCCGGAGCTGGGCGACAAGCTGGGCCGCAGCGCGCAGGAGATCCTGCGGCGGCGCGGCATCGACGTCTCGCTGGGTGTGTCGATCGACAAGGCCGGAGCCGAGGAGGTCACGTTCACCGACGGCCGGGTGGTGCCGACGCATACCCTCATCTGGACGGCCGGTGTGGTCGCGAGCCCGCTGATCGCCACGCTCGGCGCGGAGACGGTCCGCGGCAGGCTCGCGGTCACCTCCGAGATGACCGTGCCCGGTCACGACGGGGTGTTCGCACTCGGCGACGCGGCCGCCGTGCCCGACAAGGCGAAGGCCGAGGAGAACGCGGTCTGCCCGCCCACCGCCCAGCACGCCATGCGCCAGGGCCGGAGGGTGGCCGACAACGTCATCGCGACCCTGCGGGGCGAGCCGCTGTTGCCGTACGTGCACAGGGACCTGGGCCTCGTCGTCGACCTCGGCGGCAAGGACGCCGTGTCCAAGCCGCTGGGCATCGAGCTGCGGGGCGTGCCCGCGCAGGTGGTGGCTCGTGGCTATCACTGGTCGGCGCTGCGCACCAACGTCGCCAAGACCCGCGTCATGACCAACTGGCTGCTGAACGCGGTCGCCGGCGACGACTTCGTCCGCACCGGCTTCCAGTCCCGCAAACCGGCCCGGCTGAAGGACTTCGAGTACACGGACAACTATCTGACACCGGAACAGGTCCGCGCCCGGGCGGAGGGCGGCGACGCCGCGAGTTCCTGATGTAGCAGGTCGGCCGGGGGCAGGCGGGCCGGGCCGCCGTGCCATGCTGGAGCGGAGATCAAGTTCTGGCACGGGAGAGAGCGCGGCGGCGTGAGGGCAGCGGTTCGGTCGGGGTGGGCACGGATGTGGGACCGGCTCGCTGCGTCCGATCCCGGACTGCTGCGGCTCACCGCGGGTCTGCGCACGGTGGCCGCCATCGTCCTCACCCTCGCCGTGCTGGCCCTGCTGCGGGTCCCGGTCCCGCAGCTCGTCGCGGGCGCCATGGCGTCGATGGTCGCGACCTTCGCCCTCCGCGAGAAGCAGCGCTCCCGGCAGGCCGTCACCCTCGCGCTGGGCCTGCCGGTGGCGCTCGCCTCGGTGTCGCTGGGTGCGCTGCTGAACCAATGGGTCGTCGTGGGCGACGTGTTCTTCGTCGTGCTCATCTTCTGTGCCGTCTACGGCCGCCGGTTCGGCGACCGCGGCACGGCGCTGGGCCTCATCGGCTTCCAGATCTACTTCCTCTCCCTGTTCGTGCACGCGACCACGGCCACGCTGCCCGCCCTGTACGGCGTGATCACCGTGGCGTTCGTGTGCAGCGCCGCCGCCCGCTTCGTCCTGCTGCCCGAGACCCCGGCGGGCACCCTCGACCGGCTGCGCCGCGCCTTCCGGGCCCGGCTCGGGCAGCTGATCGCGACCCAGATCGAGCTGCTGGACGCCGGTCCCGACGAGGTCGAGAAGGTGCTGGCGCACCTGCGCACCGGCACCGCCCGGCTGCACGAGACGGCGCTGATGATCCAGGGCCGGCTGGAGGAGGGCACCGCCGACGAGGCGACGGCACGGTTGCTGCAGCGCCGTATCGCGGACGCCGAGATCGCCGCCGAGCGGCTCGGGCTGCTGCTGCTCACCGCGCGCAGTGCCGAACGGACGGACACGCTCACCCTGCATCTGCCCGGCGCGCCGCTCCCGTCCGGCGGCGAACTACCGGTGCGGGACGAGGCGACGGCGGTGCTGCGCCGGGACCTGGAGGCGCTGCGCCTGCTGGTGCTGCGCCCGGCCGACGAGGCCTCGGGGACCGCGCTGGCACAGGTGCGCAACCGGCTGCTCGGCTACCGCGAGGAGGAGAACCTGCCCAAGGCGTCCCCGGCCGTACAGGACGTCTTCCGGGGTCTCGGCGAGGCCGCGCGGGCCGTCCTCGGGCTGCGGATCGCCCTGGACGGGCCGCAGGACGAGTCCGACGACACTCCGGCGACGGCCCGCTCCCGCGAGGAGTTGGACGCCGAGGACGCCGCCATCGAGAGCGGCGACGAGGCCGAACCCGAGAAGCCGGAGCCGACCGGGCTCGGGCGGCCCACCACCCGGGCCGCCGTGCAGGTGGCCGTCGGTTCGGCCCTCGCCATCGCGGGCGGTGAGCTGCTGTCCAGCCAGCGCTGGTACTGGGCGGTGCTGACCTGCTGGATCGTCTTCCTGAACACGGCGTCCACCGGCGAGATCCTGGTGAAGGGCTACCGGCGGCTGGTCGGCACGGTCCTCGGGGTGGTGGCCGGCATCGGGCTCGCGGGACTGGTCGGACACCACACCTGGACGGCGTTCGCGCTGGTGCTGGTGTGCATCTTCGCGATGTTCTTCACCGCGCCCCTGTCCTACACGCTGATGTCGTTCAACGCGTCGGCAATGCTGGGGCTGCTGTACACGCTGCTGAGCACCTACAGCGTGTCGGTGCTGGTGCTGCGCGTGGAGGAGACGGCGCTGGGCGCGGCCGCCGGGGTGATCGCGGCGGTGGTGGTGCTGCCCGTCCACACCGACCGGCGCACCAACGACCTGCTCGTCGATGTCCTCGACAAGCTGGCGGACGTCACCCGGGCCGCCATGGACCAGCTGAGCGGTGCGTCGCCGGCCGACCTGGTGGACCAGGCCCGCGACCTGGACCAGGCGCTGGCCGACCTGCACGCCGCCACCCAGCCGCTCACCCACCCGATCGCCCCGCAGCGCGGCCGCCGGGACACCGCCCGGTACGTGGTGGCCCTGCTGGAGACCTGCGCCTATCACGCGCGTTCGCTCGCGGCCACGGCCGAACTGCTGCCGACGCACCCGTCGATCGCGGCGGATCCGCGGCTGCGCGGGGCCGGCCGGCGGATCGTGCACAACATCGAGGCGATCGCCGCGCACGTCGCCGACCCCCGCTCGACGGCGGGGATCGAGACCGGCCCCAGCATCGCGTCGATGCTGGAACCTGGCACCCTGCGCACCCCGCGCTACGGCCGGGTCACCGACCGGGTGCTACGGCATCTGCAGCGCCTGGACGAGGCGGTGTCGGGTCTGGCCCGGCCGCTGGGTATCACGCGGGAGCGGTCGAAGAAGTGACGGCCGGTCATCCGGCGGTCCGGCCGCCCTGCCGCGGTCCCAGTGCGACGGCACGGACGCGGGCGCAGCTGCGGCTGATGAGCCGGGAGACGTGCATCTGGGAGATGCCGAGCCGGTCGGCGATGCGGCTCTGCGTCATGTCCTCGAAGAAGCGCATGTAGAGGATGGCCCGCTCCCGCTCGGGCAGCCGGCGCAGCCCCTCCTTGGCGGCCTCGCGGTCGACGACGACGTCGTACGAGGCGTCCGCGGCACCCAGCGTGTCGGCCAGGCTCTGGCTGTCGTCGCCGGTGGGCAGCTCGGCGTCCAGCGAGAGGGTGCTGAAGCTCTCCAGTGCCTCCACGCCCTCGGTGACCTGGTCCTCGGTGAGGCCGGTGTGCGCGGCGATGTCGGCGGCGGTGGGTTCGGGGGCGCCGGGGCGCTGGATGAGTTCGCGACGGGCCAGGCGCACCCGGTTGCGCAGCTCCTGCACCCGGCGCGGCACCCGCACGGCCCACATCCGGTCCCGGAAGTGCCGCTTCACCTCGCCGGTGATGGTCGGCACGGCGTAGCTCTCGAAGGCCCCTCGGGAGGGGTCGTACCGGTCGATGGCCTTGACCAGGCCGAGCGCGGCCACCTGGCGCAGATCCTCGGTGGACTCCCCGCGGTCGCGGAACCGGCCGGCGATCCGGTGGGCCATGGGCAGCCACTCGGTCGCCAGTTCGTCTCGTACGGCCTCCCGTTCGGGGCCGTCGTCCAGTTCCACGAGCCGCGCGAAGAGGGCCACGGTGTCGGGGGCGTCGTCATGGGTCCGCCGCACTGAGGCGACGGAGGCGGAGTCGGTGTCGGGCGTACCCGTACGGCTTGTCAACGTGTCGGTCAGCATGCGCGATCGCTCCTGAAGGTGGCTGCAGCGCGGCGGACTGGGGGTGCGCCTGCCCGGCCGCCCGGGTGGCAAACGCCGCTTGCCGGAACTTCGGCCACCGGCTTCGGCACGGCGCTACCGGGATCAGTGGGCGCGGTCCGGGTACCCGGACCCCATGACCGACTGTGTGGACGCGGACGAGTTGTTGCGGCGCATCCGGCTGGGCCGGGACCGAGCGGCCGAGCAGGAACGAGCCTGCCGGGAGCGGTCGCGGGGGCTGACGGTGACCGATCCGGACGCGGCGAGGGAGGCGTCCGCGCGGGCACTGGCGTACGAGGCGGTGCGGCTGGTACTCGAGGAGGTGGTCGACCCGGGCGGACCACCCCTGGAGCCGACCGGAGTGAAACAGGTCACGTGACCGGCTCCCGATTGGGTGAATTTCCGGGAGATGGTTTACCGTTCATCAATAAGTGGTGACGGAGTCGACCGTAACCGTCCTCCCTTGCCACCGCATACGGCCCTGGCTGGCTTCCCCCGTCCAGCCAGGGCTTTTTCATGCCTCCGCGGCACATTACCGACAGAAAGTCGCGTCCTTCGAGGTGCCCCGGACGGCGGCAGCGGCTGAAATGGGCTTGGGGAAACCGCCCCAACCGCTGCCGGCGAGGAGTCCCGCGCCATGACCAAAGCGATAAAACTGCTGACCGCCCTCCCGCAGGCCCAGCGCGAGCGGCTGATGGAGCTGGCCAAGGAGGTGTCCTTCCCGGAGGACACCCGCATCTTCGAGGCGGGCGGCACCGCCGACCGCTTCTGGGTGGTCCGCTCCGGCGCGGTCCACCTGGACCAGCAGGTCACCTCCCGGCAGCGGGTCACCGTGGCCACGCTCGGCGCGGGCGACATGCTCGGCTGGTCCTGGCTGTTCCCGCCGTACGAGTGGGACTTCGGCGCCGTGGCCTTCAGCAACGTCCGGGCCTACGAGTTCGACGGACCGTCGGTGCTGGCGCTCTGCGTGGAGGACCCGCTGCTCGGGCTGTCGCTGGTGCGCACGGTCGCCGAGGTCCTCGCCCACCGCCTGGAGACGACGCGCGGCAAGCTGATGGAGCAGTACACGATCCGGCGGCGCAGCGGCCCCCTGTAGGCCCTCAGATCCGGTAGCGCCGCAGCGCCGGGACCGCCGCTGCGAGACCCAGCATGACCGCCACCACCAGCGCGCCGCCGCCCGCCACGGCCGCCCTGGGGCCGAACGCCGAGCCCGCGGTGCCGTGCAGCACGTCGGCCAGGCGCGGACCGCCCGCGACGACCACGGTGAACACCCCCTGCATCCGGCCGCGCATCTCGTCGGTCGCGGCCGAGAGCAGGATCGCCCCGCGGAACACCATGGAGACCATGTCGGCGACCCCGGCCGCGGCGAGGAAGGCCACGGCCAGCCAGAGGTTGCCGCTCAGCCCGAACCCGGCGACGGCCACGCCCCAGCCGACGACCGCGCCGATGACCATCCAGCCGTGCCGCCGCGCCCGCGAGAAGACGCCGGAGAACAGGCCGCCGAGCACCGCGCCGACCGGGATCCCGGCGAACAGCACACCGAGCGCCAGCCCTTCGCCGTAGGAGCCGTACGTCTGCGCGGCCAGCTGCGGGAACAGGGCGCGGGGCATGCCGAAGACCATGGCCACGATGTCGGCCAGGAACGAGAGCAGCAGCACCTTGTGCCCGGAGATGTAGCGGAACCCGGCCGCGATCTCGCGCACCCCGGCCCGGCGGGCCGGCCCGTCGCCCAGCGGGGGCAGCGCGGGCAGCCGGAACACCGCCCACACGGTGACGCACAGCGCCAGCGCGTCGATCAGGTACAGCTCGGGCAGCCCGATGACCGGTATCAGCGCGCCGGCCAGCAGCGGACCCGCGACGAGGCCGGTCTGCATCACCGTCGAGCCGAGCGCGCCGGCCGCCGCCAGCTGCTCGGCCGGGACGAGGCGGGCGATCGAGGCAGTGCGGGCCGGGGAGTTGAGGCCGAAGAACGCCTGCTGCACGGCGAGCAGCAGCATGAGGACCACGACGGAGTCCAGGCCGGTGACGGCCTGCGTCCAGAACAGCACCGAGGTCACGGCGATCCCACTGTTGGTGACCAGCAGCAGCTTGCGCCGGTCCACCGTGTCGGCGACCGCCCCGCCCCACAGCGCGAACACCACCATGGGCACCAGACCCGCGAGGCTGGCGTAGCCGACCCAGGCCGAGGAGTGGGTGATGTCGTAGATCTGCTTGGGTACGGCGACGGCGGTCAGCTGGCTGCCGACGGCGGTGACGATGGTCGACGACCACAGCCGCCGGTAGGCGGGGATGCGCAGCGGCCGGGTGTCCATCGCCCAGCGGCGCCAGCCGCGCCGGGGCGGGGCCTGGGCGGCCGGGCTGTCGGTCCCGGTGTCGGCGTCAGGTTCGGCGCTGCTCTCGCTCGTGTCCACGGGCTTCCTGGTTGCTCGATACATCTTTCGATTTCGAGCTTCACTATGGCAGCAACTTCTGTGCCTGCCGAACCGGTTGTTCCAGGGTCCGGTGCCTTAAGGATCCGGTGTCTCAGGATCCGGTGTCTCAGGATCCGGTGCCTCAGGATCCGGCGAGGAGCGTGGCGCCGAGCGCGAGCATGGTGACGGCGACCAGACCGTCCAGGACCCGCCAGGCGGTGGGCCTGGCGAGGAAGCGGCCGAGCAGCCGCGCGCCGAAGCCGAGCGCGGCGAACCAGCACAGGCTCGCGAGGGCGGCGCCGAGCCCGAAGGTCCAGCGCAGCGGGCCGCGGTCGGCGGCGAGGGAGCCGAGCAGGAACACGGTGTCCAGGTAGACGTGCGGGTTGAGCCAGGTCATCGCCAGGCAGGTCAGGATCGCGCGCCGCCGTGAGCCCACCGCCTCGCCCTCCGCGCGCAGACCGGTGCCGGGCCTGAGGACGCGGCGGGCGGCGAGGGCGCCGTAGCCCAGCAGGAACGCGCCGCCGATGAGCCCGACGGCCCGTACCGCGCCCGGCCAGGCCACCACCACGGCCCCGACCCCGCCCACGCCGAGGGCTATGAGCAGCGCGTCGGACAGGGCGCAGATGCCGACCACGGCGAGGACGGCGTCGCGGCGCACCCCCTGGCGCAGGACGAAGGCGTTCTGGGCGCCGATGGCGACGATCAGGGAGAGGCCGGTGCCGAATCCGGCGGCCGCGGCGGTCAGTGCGTGGTTCATGCCGTCGACGTTAGGCAAACGATCACTGCAGGTACAGCTAAAGATTCTTACGTATCCTTAGCGCTCGTGATGGAGGAGCTTCCCCTGGAGCAGGTGCGGACGCTGCTCGCCGTGGTGGACGAGGGCACGTTCGACGCGGCGGCCGCGGCCCTGCATGTGACGCCGTCGGCGGTCAGCCAGCGGGTCAAGGCGCTGGAACAGCGCACCGGCCGGGTGCTGCTCCAGCGCACCAAGCCGGTGCGCCCGACGGAGTCCGGGGCGGTGCTGGTCCGGTTCGCCCGGCAGCTGGCCCGGCTGGAGCGGGACGCGCGCGACGAGCTGGGCCTGAGCGGTGCCGGCGAGCCGACGCGGGTGTCGGTCGCGGTGAACGCGGACTCGCTTGCGACCTGGTTCCTGGGTGCGCTCACCCGGGTGGAGGGGCTCTGCTACGAGCTGCACCGGGAGGACGAGGCCCACACGGCGGCGTTGCTGCGCGAGGGCCTGGTGATGGCGGCCGTGACCTCCTCGCCCGACCCGGTGCCCGGCTGCTCGGTCCGCCCGCTCGGCCGGATGAGGTATGTGGCCGCGGCCGCACCGGGATTCGCCGAGCGGTACCTGGACGGGCCGCTGCGGGATCTCCTGCCGGAGGCTCCCGTCGTGGTCTTCGACCGCAAGGACGACTTCCAGGACGACTTCGTGCGACGGCTGGGCGGCACGGGCGCCGGCCGACTGCGGCACTACGTGCCGTCCTCGGGGGGCTTCGCCGACGCGGTCGCCGCGGGCCTCGGCTGGGGCATGATCCCGGAGCCCGAGGCCCGGCCGCTGCTGGACGAGGGCCGCCTCGTCGTGCTCGCGCCGCGGGAGTGGTTCGACGTCCCGCTGTACTGGCAGCAGTGGAAACTCGACTCCCCCGCGCTGGCGGCGCTGGCCGAGGCGGTGACGGCGACGGCGGCCGAGGCACTGCGCCGGTGACGGCGGCGGTCAGGGCGCCTGTGGGTCCAGGGGGTGTCGTTTGGATCACCCCGGCGTCGCGGGGTCTGGCACGCACATCTGCCGCGTTGCCGTCACTCGCCGACTCCCCCACGCTCGGCTGCGCTCGCGCGGGAGGACCCCCATCGCGTCGACTCCCTCCCCCGCCCTGCATCTGCACGCACCAGACCCCGCTCGGGTCGGCCGGTCCGCACTGTTCGTCATGGCCGGCCTGATCCGAACGACACACCCAGCCGCCCGGCCGCGCTGTCCAGCAGCATCTCCAGGGCCGTCGGGTAGGCGCTGGTGACCATGCGCCGGGCCAGCAGCGGGGCCGCCTCGGCGATGCGGGGGTGGGTGGCGCGGGGCAGCCGGGCGTAGGTCGAGTGCCACTTGTCCTCGTCGGCCCGCTGGGATGCGCTCGGCAGGGCCAGGGACGCGGCGTCGAGCGCCGCGAAGGCCAGCGTCTGGTCGATGAAGGCGTGGTAGACGCGGACGGTCTCCGGCAGGGAGAACCCGGCCGTGCGCAGGACGTCCAGGACCGCCTCGTCGGCGGCCAGTTCCTGGGCGCGCCCGGTGACCCGGTTGGCGGTCAGCAGCGCCGCCTGCGGGTGGGCGACGTACGCGGCGTGGATGCGCAGCCCGATCGTCCGCAGGTCCGCCCGCCACTGTCCCGTCGGCTCCCAGCCCGCCAGGGCCTGACCGATGAGCGCGTCACCGATGGCCAGCGTCAGGTCGTCCATGCCCCGGAAGTACCGGTACAGCGTGCTGGGGTCGCAGTCCAGGGCGAGGCCCAGGCGGCGGGCGGTGAGCCCGGTGCTGCCGTGCTCGCGCAGCAGACGCAGCGCGGTCTCGACGATCAGCGGCTCGGACAGCACGGTGCCGCTGCGGGTCGGACGGCGCCGGCGGCGCTTCTCCTCGGGCACCACGGGCTTGGGCACGACGGATCCTCCCTGCGCTCCCCGCTCCCCTTATGCCAACGCCATTGACCTTACGCCATGCCCCGGCGTTGGATTCCGGGCAAGGCGCGCCTGCCCCGTCCCCCGTTACGTTCGTGTCAGGCAGGGAGTTTCGTCATGCGTGTACTGCTCGTGGGAGCCGGCGGTGTGGGCACCGCCATCACCCGGATCGCGGCCCGGCGCCCGTTCCTCGACCTGATGGTGGTCGCCGACTACGACCCCGCCCGGGCCGAGGCGGCGGTCGCGGCCCTCGGCGACGCCGAAAGCCGGTTCCGCGCCGAGCGCGTGGACGCCTCCGACGAGGCCGCAGTGGCCCGGCTGCTCGCCCACCACGGCTGCGACGTCCTGCTCAACGCCACCGACCCGCGCTTCGTCATGCCCCTGTTCCGCGCGGCACGCGCCGCCGGCGCCGGCTATGTCGACATGGCGATGTCCCTGTCCCGGCCGCACCCCGAGCTGCCGTACGAGGAGTGCGGGGTCAAGCTGGGCGACGAGCAGTTCGCGCTGGCCGAGGAGTGGGAGAAGGCGGGGGCGCTCGCCCTGGTCGGCATGGGCGTGGAGCCCGGACTGTCGGACGTGTTCGCCCGCCACGCGGCCGACGAACTCTTCGACACCATCGAGGAGATCGGCATCCGCGACGGCGCGAACCTCACCGTCGACGGCCACGACTTCGCACCCTCCTTCAGCATCTGGACCACCATCGAGGAGTGCCTGAACCCGCCGGTCGTGTACGAGGCCGGGCGCGGCTGGTTCACCACGCCCCCGTTCAGCGAGCCGGAGGTGTTCGACTTCCCGGAGGGCATCGGCCCCGTGGAGTGTGTGAACGTCGAGCACGAGGAGGTGCTGCTGGTGCCGCGCTGGGTCGGCGCGCAGCGCGTCACCTTCAAGTACGGCCTGGGCGGGGAGTTCATCGAGACGCTGAAGACCCTGCACCGGCTGGGACTCGACCGCACCGAGCCGGTGACCGTGCCCGGCCCGGACGGACCGGTCGCCGTCTCGCCGCGTGACGTGGTCGCCGCGTGCCTGCCCGATCCGGCGACGCTGGGCGACCGGATGCGCGGCAAGACCTGCGCGGGCACGTGGGTGCGCGGCACGAAGGACGGGGCGCCGCGCGAGGTGTACCTGTACCACGTCGTCGACAACCAGTGGTCCATGACGGAGTACGGCTGTCAGGCGGTGGTGTGGCAGACGGCGGTCAACCCGGTCGTCGCCCTCGAACTCCTCGCCACCGGCGCCTGGTCGGGCACCGGCGTCCTCGGCCCGGAGGCCTTCCCCGCGCGTCCCTTCCTCGACCTGCTGACCGAGTACGGCTCCCCGTGGGGCGTCCGGGAACAGTGATGCGGCCGGCATCCGCTGTTTCACCGCGCATCGACAGGTGACCCGAAGGCGAGTACGCATCTTCCAGGGGCAGGTACGACCTCGATCGCAGGTGACGTTGATGGACGACTGGCGAGACGGCGCCGCATGCCGCCGCGAGGAACCCGACCTCTTCTTCCCGATCGGCACCACGGGACCGGCACTGGTGCAGACACAGCGGGCGAAGGCGGTGTGCGGACGCTGCGGCGTCCGTGAGGAGTGCCTGCACTGGGCACTGGACACCGGACAGGCCGCGGGCGTCTGGGGAGGCATGACGGAGACAGAACGCCGCGCCCAGGCCCGGCGCACGGGGGCACGGCGCCCGCGCTAGGGGCACGGATCCGGCGGGCGCCGCCGGCCCTGGAGCAACTTGCGGGACGGGCAGCGCTATGCACCAAATGGGTGGTAGTGGTGCCCGTCCCGCCGATGGGACCGCGCTGACGAACGGCGTGATCGCCGACGTCGGCAGCGAGTACATCGACGACTCCTCACGGAAGCGACGGCCCGCCGGACTACGCCGCGTCGCCGGCACGCAGATCCGCGGGCCGGGTCGGGAGACACGATGACGGTCCGGCGACCGCTCGGTGGTGGTGGCAGGCAATACCGGCGAGGGGCCGGCAGGGGCGTCGGCCGCCGCAGGATCGGCGCGGTGGCGGGCCTGGTGGCTGCCGTGCTCCTGACGGTCGGCGCCGCCGGACGGGCGAACGAGGACCCGACACCGACCGGGCGGGCGAGTTACACCCCGGCCGCGTGCCCGAAGCCGATCCTCCCCGGCGTGCCCCCGCTGGGGCCGAAGTTCAGCTGCGGCTATCTGACCGTGCCGGAGAACCGCGCCGAGCCGGGCGGGCGCACCATCAGGATCGCGGTGGCCCGGCTGAAGGCCGCCGCGGCGCGGCCCGAACCCGACCCGGTGGTGTGGCTGACCGGTGGGCCGGGCGGGTCCGGGCTGCTGGACGCCTACACCGTGACCAGGCTCAGGCCGGCGATCAACGCCGACCGGGACGTCATCTTCGTCGACCAGCGTGGTGCGGGGCGCTCCGATCCGCATCTGAGCTGCCCGGAGATCGACGCGGCCAACCGGCAGGCGGTCACGCGGGCGTCCACCGACCCGGAGAACACCCGCGAGGGCATCGAGGCGACCCGGGCATGTCGCGCCCGCCTGGCCGGCATGGGTTACGACCTGTCGGCGTACAACACCACCGAGAACGCCGCCGACATCGCCGACCTGCGCACGGCGCTGGGCATCAGGGAATGGAACGTCTACGGGGTGTCCTACGGCAGCGACCTTGCGCTGCAGCTGCTGCGCGACCACCCGCAGGGCATCCGCAGCGTCGTCCTGGACTCCGTCGTCACCCCTCACCTCAACCTCCTGGAGGGCCTGTGGGCCAATGCCGCCGACCAGTACCGGGCCATGTTCGAGGCATGCGCGGCCCAGCCTCCCTGCCGGGCGGCCTACCCCCGGCTGCAGGCGGAGTTCGCCGCCACCGTGCAACGCCTCGACCGCCACCCGCTGACGGTGACCGTGCCTGCCGAGGCGGGAGCCCCGGCCACCACCGTGGTGTTCGACGGCTACCAACTGGCCGACATGGTGGTGGTGGCGTCGCTGCCGCCCTGGGCGCTGACCGCAGTGCCGGCCGCGGTGCACGCCCTCGCCGCCGGTGACGGTCTGCCTGCGGCCAGGACGATCCTCGCCGGCCTGTCCCCGCCCGGCTTCACCGGCTGGGGTCTGTTCTACGGCGTCGTCTGCCGCGAGGAGGCGGCCTTCACCGACCCCCAAAAGCTGCGGGCCGCGGCCGAGGCCGCCCTGCCCGGCTTCCCCGACCCGGTGCTGTCCCAACTGCCGCAGCAGGAGTTCGTCGACCGGATCCTCGCCCGCTGTGCGGCCTGGGACGTCGGACGCGCCGATCCCGGGGTGAAGGCCCAGACTCGCAGCGACGTGCCCACCCTGCTGATCTCGGGAACCTTCGACGGGCCCTCAGGAACACGCTGGGCCGCTGCCGCCACCGGTCTGTCCCACTCGCGCCGCCTGGTGTTCCCCGGCCTCGGACACGCCTCCCTCCTCCAGTCCGACTGCGCCCGATCGATCCTGGTCAGCTACTTCGATCACCCCTCCGGGGGCTTCGACACCTCCTGCTTCGACACACTGACCGTCCCGCCGTTCGACACAGGCTGACCACATCGGCCGAGGAGGCGTCCCGTGGCCGGATCACGGGGCATCCACCGGCGCCGGGGCGGCCGGCAGCCGCAGGGTGAACACCGCGCCCGCGTCCGGCTCGCTCGCCACCTCCGCCGTACCGCCGTGCGCCGCGACCAGGTGGCGGACGATCGGCAGGCCGAGGCCGCTGCCGCCGGTGCGGCGGCTGCGGGACTTCTCGGCGCGCCAGAACCGGTCGAAGACGTGCGTCAGGTCCTCGGGGGCGATGCCCGAGCCGGTGTCGGTGACGGTCAGCAGGACCGACTCGCCGGCGCGGCGGGCGGCCAGGGTGACCGTGCCGTCGGCGGGGGTGTGCCGCAGCGCGTTGGAGACCAGGTTCCCGAGCGCCTGCCGCATGCGCACGGGGTCCGCGTCCAGCCAGGCGGTGTCGTCGGCCTCGGCGCGCAGGGCGACCCCGGCGGCGTCGGCGGCCACCCGGTGGGCGGCGGCGACCTGGTCGAGCAGGTCGCCGGCGTGCAGCGGCTCGCGGTGCAGGCGCAGGGTGCCGGCGTCGGCGGCCGCGAGGTCCTGCAGGTCGTCGATGATCCGCTGGAGCACCAGCGACTCCTCGTGCAGGGAGGCCAGCAGGGCCGGGTCCGGGTCGACGACGCCGTCGCGGACGACCTCCAGCCAGCCGCGGATGTTGGTGAGCGGGCTGCGCAGTTCGTGGGCGATGTCGCTGACCATCGCCTTGCGCTGGGCCTCCAGGCGTTCGCGTCGCTCGGTCAGGTCGTTGAACGCCTCGGCGAGGATGCCGGTCTCGTCCCGGGTGGTCACCGGCACCCGCACATGCAGTTCGGGCGGCTGCTGCGCGGCCGCGGTCAGCGCGCGCAGGGGTCGGACGAGCCGTACGGCGACGACGGCGGTCACGGCGACGGTGACGGCGAGGACCAGCCCGGCCGCGCCGACCACCTTGGCCTTGTTTCCCGTGGACATGTCGAAGCGGGAGGGGTTCTGGTCCCCGATGCCCAGGAACAGCTCGGCGACCGGGGCGACATACGGCTCCAGCTGGACGCGGCGGGCGCTCAGCACGCAGCTCTGCGACGCCTGGACGGCGGCCCTGCTGTCGGCCACCCGAGGGGTCTTGGCCACCAGGAAGCCGCCGCCGAAAGGATTCCTCGCGCTGGGGTCGAAGGTGAGGAACAGCCGGCCGCCGATGTCCAGTCCCGCCCGCTTCAGGCACGGCCGGGCCAGTGTCGTGAGGTCGGTCAGGGCCTGCTCCTCCGTCGGCGTGGGGGTGTTCAGCTGCCCGTCCGCGCACTGCTGCGAGGCGTAGGAGATGTCGGTGTCCTCCGGAGTGCTGAGCACGGGACGGCCGCTCGGGGTGCGGACGACCGTGCCGTCGACGCCGAAGTGCTCGTAGCACTGCCTGCGCTTGGCGGCCAGCGCGTCCAGCCGGTCCCGCTCCTTTGCCGTGACCCGGTACGGCCCCACCACCCGGGGGTCGATGCCGCTGAGCTGGCTCCCGGAGTCGGAGTAGGTGTCGGTGCGCAGGGGGTCGACGGTGGCGGCGGGCCGGGGCGGCAGCGGGGTGCCGCGCGGCGCGGAGTCGGCGACCAGGGTGCGGTCGGCGTTCGTCAGGGCGATGCGCCGGCCGGTGCTGCGGGCCAGGTCACGCACCGTGCGCTGGACGCCCGACCAGTCCGGATGGGCGGCGGCGTACCCGGAGAGCTGGGTGAGGATGCTGTTGTCGGCGGCGAGGTCCTGGCCCTGTTCCTCCTTCAGGGCGCTGGTGGTGGTCGTCACCGCGAGCCAGGCGGTGGCCGCCACCGAGCAGACGGCGATGAGGGCCGAGACGAACAGCAGCCGGACGAGCAGCCGTTTGCGCAGCGGTACCCGGCGCTTCACGGCCGACCGCCGGTCAGCTTGTAGCCGACGCCGAACACCGTCACCAGGCGCACCGGCCGCCGCGGGTAAGCCTCGATCTTCCGGCGCAGGTTCATGATGTGCACGTCGACGGCCCGCTCGGTGGAGGCCCGGTCGAAGCCGCGCGTGCACTGCAGCAACTGCCGCCGGGAGAACACCCGGTCCGGCTCCCCCGCCATGGCCAGCAGGATCTGGAACTCGGCCGGTGTGCACTCGACCGGATTCCCGTCGCAGCGCACCTCGTGCCGTACGGGGTGCACGCTGATCCCCCCGGCCCGTACGACCGGATCGTCGTCCCGGACGCTCCCGCCGCGCCCGCTGCGCCGCAGGACGGTACGGATCCGGGCCATCAGCTCGCGCGGGCTGTACGGCTTGGTCATGTAGTCGTCGGCGCCGAGTTCCAGCCCTAGCAGCACGTCGTCCTCGGCGGCGCGGGCGGTGAGCATCACGACGGGGATGTCCGGGTCCTCGCCGCCGCGCAGCACCCGGCACACCCCGAAGCCGTCGATGACCGGGAGCATCAGGTCGAGCACGACCAGGTCGGGTCTCAGGCGCCGGGCCGCGTCGAGCGCGGCGGCGCCGTCGTGCACCACCGTGGCGGTGTGCCCCTCGGCCAGGAGGGAGCGGCGGATCAGTTCGGCCTGCTTCTCGTCGTCCTCGGCGACCAGCACATGTGCGCACACGAGTTCGGATCCTAGGCCGCTCAGAGGGCGAGCCAGTCGGCGTACCCCATGACGACCATCGGATGCCGCTCCGGGTCGAGGGTGCGCAGGAGGTCCTTCATGTGGGACTTGGCGAGGCTGACGCAGCCGTGGGTGGGGCCGCCGTGGTCGACGTGGAACCAGACTCCGCCGCCCCGGCCCGGGCCCAGGGGGCGGGTCCAGTCCAGGGGCGAGGTGCCCGGCCTGCGGTTGTAGTCGATGGCGACGACGTAGTCGAAGGACCCGGCGAGGGGTTCGCCCTCGAAGCCGGTGCCGGGCGAGACGAACCCGCCGGAGTGGTGGTACGGAAGCCTGCTGCCCGGGTCGGTCAGCAGGCCGCCGGCGTCGCTGAGGGTGAAGACGCCGAGCGGGGAGCGCAGGTCTCCGGCCGTGTGGTGGGCGCTCCAGCCGCGCAGCGCGTTGTGGGCGGGCCACTCGGTGCCCGCCTGCCAGCCGCCGGCGGTGCGCTCGTGCAGCACGACCGTGGACAGCGGGGAGTTCCTGCCGCGCCCGGTGACGACGACGGCCTGCCGGGAGCGGTCCGGTATCGCGGCGTGGAGCTTGGGGCCGAGGCCGGCTATCCGCCGGGGTGCCGACTCCGCCACGGGCTGGGACGTGGAGGTGGGCGTGGGGGTGGCCGTCGGCGCCGGGCGGGCGGCGGGGGTGCGGCGCTCGGTCGCCTCGGCTCCGCCGCCGCAGCCGGTGAGCAGCAGCGGGGAGACGAGGAGAGCGACGGCGGCTCTGCGATCGATCATGGGTCGACCCTGGCCGACACATGTTTGGAACCCGTCAGGTTCCGGCAGCGGGGCCGCTAGGCCTTGCTCGGCTTGCCCTTCGTGTAGAGCCAGGTGTGGAAGAGACCGTCCAGGTCCTTGCCGGACACCCGCTCGGAGAGCTTCACGAACTGGGCCGTCGTACCGTGCCCGGCCCGGTGCTCGGTCGCCCAGGTACGCAGGATGCGGAAGAAGTCCTGGTCGCCGACCGCCTTGCGCAGCTCGTGCAGGGCCATCGCGCCGCGGGCGTAGACGGGCGTGTCGAAGAGGTTCTTGCCGCTGCCCGGGTCACCGGGCGGGAAGGCCCACAGGCCGTCGTTCGCCGGGCGGGCGTAGAGCGCGTCGAAGGTCTTCTGGGCGCTGCGGCCGCCGTGCTGCTCGCTGTAGAGCCACTCGGCGTAGGTCGCGAAGCCCTCGTTGAGCCAGATGTCCTTCCAGGCGGTCAGCGAGACGGAGTCGCCGAACCACTGATGGGCGCTCTCGTGGACGAGGGTGCTCAGGTCGGGCGCCGAGTCGTAGACGGGCCGGCTCTGGGTCTCCAGGGCGTAGCCGACGTTCGGTGCGTGGTCGACGATGGAGCCGGCCGCGCGGAACGGGTACGGCCCGAACAGCTTGCTCTCCCACTCCAGGACGGAGGGCAGCTTCTTCAGCACGGGCGCGGCCGAGCGCGCCTCCCGGGCGTCGACGGCGTTGTAGACCTGGATGCCGTCGGGGGTGGTGTACTGCTCGACCTTGAACTTGCCGACGGTGGCGGTGGCCAGGTAGGCGGCCATGGGCTCGGCCTGGTGCCAGCGGAAGGTGGTACGGCCGTTCGCGGTGCGCTGCCCGCGCAGGACGCCGTTGGCGACGGCGGTGCGCCCCTTCGGGACCGTGATCGTGAAGTCGTACGACGACTTGTCCTTGGGGTGGTTGTTCCCCGGGAACCAGGTCATCGCGCCCTGCGGCTCGCCCGCGACGAACGCCCCGTCGTCGGTGCGTATCCAGCCGTCCGCGGAACCGTCCGGGTCGGTGACCGACCTGGGGGTGCCGTGGTAGGTGACGGTGACCCGGAACTCCTGGTCCTTGCGCAGCTTGTGGCGCGGGGTGACGACGAGTTCCTGGCCCCTGCGGTGGAAGCCGGCGGCGGTGCGGTCGACGGTGACGCCGGTGACCTTCAGGCCCTTGAGGTCCAGGTCGAAGCGGGTCAGCTTCTGAGTGGCGCGGGCGGTGAGGACCGCCTTGCCGTCCAGGTGCCGGGAGGTGGTGTCGTAACGGAGCGTCAGGTCGTAGTGCTTGACGTGGTAGCCGCCGTTGCCGCTGAGCGGGAAGTAGGGGTCACCGGCGCCCGAGGTGCCTATGGTGCCGGCCGACGCGGGTCCGGCGGCGCCGAGCAGTGCCGCCACGGCGACGGGGACGGTGGCGAGGACCGCCTCACGGCGCAGGACCGCGGTGCGTCGTGGTGAGGTCTGTCTGCGCGCTGCCGTCATGGGCGCTCCTTTGGGGGGGGTGGCGATGATCATTCGTCCACAGACTAGGGCCGCGCGTGTCCCCGTTTCCCCCTCATTCAGGTCAAGTCACGCCGCGTTGCCGCCCGGTGTCGCGGGGCGGCCGAAGTACGCTCGCAAGGCCGTCCGCGACCGAGGGGAGCCAGACCGTGAGCGTGCGCGTGCGCCGGATCTACGAGCCGCCGGAGCCCGACGACGGCCTGCGGGTGCTGGTGGACCGGCTGTGGCCGCGCGGTGTCGCCAAGGAGGCGGCGCAGGTCGACGAGTGGCCCAAGGGGCTCACGCCGTCGACGGAGTTGCGCCGCTGGTACCACGCGGGCGAGGCCTCGTACGAGGAGTTCCGCGGCCGCTACGAGGCGGAGCTGACCACTCCTGAGGCCGCCGAACTCCTCGACGGCCTCAGGAAGTCGGCCCGCAAGGGGCCGGTGACGCTGCTCACGGCGTCCAGGGCGCCGGAGCAGAGCCATGCCACGGTGCTGGCGGATCTGCTGACGGGCTGACGTCAGCCCGTCTGCTTCGCCGCCGCCCGGCCCGCCGCCCGGCCGGAGAACAGGCAGCCGCCGAGGAAGGTGCCCTCCAGGGCGTTGTAGCCGTGGACGCCTCCGCCGCCGAAGCCGGCCACCTCGCCCGCCGCGTACAGGCCGTCGACGGGCGTGCCGTCGGGGCCGAGGGCGCGGGAGTCGAGGTCGGTCTGGATGCCGCCGAGGGTCTTGCGGGTCAGGACGTGCAGCCGGACGCCGATCAGGGGGCCCGCTGCCGGGTCGAGGATGCGGTGCGGGGTCGCGACCCGCCCGAGGCGGTCGCCGATGTAGCGGCGGGCGTTGTGGATGCCCTGGACCTGGGAGTCCTTGCTGTACCGATTGGCGATCTGCAGGTCGCGGGCCTCGATCTGACGGCGCACCTCGGCCGCGTCCAGCAGCGGCTTGTCGGCGAGGCCGTTCATCTTCTCGACCAGCCGCTCCAGGGTGTCCGCGGTGACGAAGTCCGCTCCCTTGTCGAGGAAGGCCTGGACGGGTGCGGGGGCGCCCTTGCCGAGCAGCCGGTCGCGCAGCACGGCCCCCCGGTCCTTGGCGGTGATGTCGGGGTTCTGTTCCGAGCCGGAGAGCGCGAACTCCTTCTCGATGATCTTCCGGGTGAGGACGAACCAGGAGTGGTCGTACCCGGCGATGTCCTCGGTGGTGCGCAGGTACTTCAGGGTGTTGAGGGTGTCGTAGCCCGGCAGGCAGGGGTCGGGCAGACGGCGGCCGAGGGCGTCGAGCCAGATGGAGGACGGTCCGGGCAGGATGCGGATGCCGTGGCCGGGCCAGACGGGGTTCCAGTTCTGCAGGCCCTCGGTGTAGTGCCACATGCGGTCCCGGTTGACCAGACGCACGCCCGCCTCGGCGCTGATGTCGAGCATGCGGCCGTCGACGTAGGCGGGGACACCGGTGACCATCTCGGCGGGGGGTGTGCCGAGCCGCTCGGGCCAGTAGCGGCGGACGATGTCGTGGTCGGCGCCGATGCCGCCGGTGGTGACGATCACGGCCTGGGCGGTGAGTTCGAAGTCGCCGACGCGGTCGCGGTTGGAGGCGACGCCGCGCGGCGCGTCGTCATCGGCCAGGACCGTGCCGCGCACCCCGCGGGCCGTGCCGTCCTCGACGACGAGTTCGTCGACCTGGTGGCGGTGGTAGAAGGTGAGCAGCCCGTCCCGGGCGGCCTGCCGGGCGTACCGGACGAAGGGTTCGACCACGCCGGTGCCGGTGCCCCAGGCGATGTGGAAGCGGGGTACGGAGTTGCCGTGCCCGTCGGCGCGCAGGTCGCCGCGTTCGGCCCAGCCGACGGTCGGCAGCAGCGCGATGCCGTGCCCCTCCAGCCAGGACCGCTTCTCGCCGGTCGCGAACTCGACGTAGGCGCGGGCCCAGCGCACCGCCCAGGAGTCCTCGTCCTCCAGGCGGTCGAACCGGGCGCTGCCCCGCCAGTCGTTCCAGGCGAGGTCGAAGGAGTCCTTGATGCCGAGGCGCCGCTGCTCGGGCGAGTCGACGAGGAAGAGCCCGCCGAAGGACCAGAACGCCTGGCCGCCGAGGTTGGCGGCGTTCTCCTGGTCGACCAGGGCGACGCGCCGACCCCGGCTGGTGAGTTCGTGCGCCGCGACCAGGCCGGCGAGGCCGGCTCCGACGACGATGACGTCCGCGTCCATGGCGTCCGTTCCTTCCTTCCGCTTGCTTGTGCTTGCGTCTAATTCCGTATGCGGCTCATGCCGGGGTGCCGCTGCCGTCGGTCAGCAGGGCGGTGAGCAGTTGCCCCAGCCAGGTGCGGGCCGCGTCGACGTCCTTGTCCAGCAGCAGCTGGGTGGTGACGCCGTCGTAGGCCGCGACCACCGCGCGGGCGGCGCCGTCGGCATCGCCGAGCACGGCGGGCAGTTCGGTGTGGCCGCGGGCCCGGAAGAGCCGGTCGGCGATGGCCTCCCGGAGCCGGGTGCGGTGGTCGAGGAGGGCTTGTGCGACGGCCGGGTCGCGGGCCGCGTGCACCAGGAAGTCGGTCTTCACCAGCAGCCAGTCCACGTCGAGCAGCAGGACCTCGGTGACCCGGTCCACGGAGGCGGGCACGTCGAGGTCGGGTCCGTCCTGGGCGAGGGCGTCGGCCACCTGGGCGGCGATGAGGTCGGCGCGCTCCTGGTAGAGGGCGAAGAACAGCTCGTCCAGGGTGGCGAAGTTGGAGTAGAAGGCGCCCCGGCTGTAGCCGGCGGCCTCGCAGACCTCCTCGATGGAGACACGGCCGAAGCCCTTGGCGGCGAACACCGCGAAGGCGGCGTCGAGCAGGTTGGCCCGCGTCCGCGCCCGCCGCTTGGTGACCCGCCGGGCCGTGTCCTGCGCCGTCGTCACCGAGACCTCCGTCGCCCTGCGTTCGATACAGAAATGTATCCGATACATCGATGTATCGAAAGACTCTCCATGATGGGAACGTATTTTCGATTCAGGGGTACGCTGGATCCATGTCCACGCAACTCCAGGGCTCCCTGTTCGACCAGACCGACGAGCTGCGGCTCGGCCCGCTCGACGGGCTGCACCGGACCGAACTGGGCCGGGGCGCCTGGATCGACGTGCTGCCGGGTTGGCTGAGCGGCGCCGACGCCCTGTTCGAACAGCTGGCGGCCGAGGTCCCGTGGCGGGCGGAGCGCCGCAAGATGTACGACAACGTGGTGGCCGTACCGCGTCTGCTGGCCTTCTACGCGGCGCAGGACCCGCTGCCCCACCCCGTCCTGGACCAGGCCCGCACGGCGCTGTCCGCGCACTACGCCGAGGAGCTGGGCGAGCCGTTCACCACCGCCGGGCTGTGCTTCTACCGCGACGGAAGGGACAGCGTGGCCTGGCACGGCGACCGGATCGGGCGGGGCGCCCGGCAGGACACGATGGTCGCGATCCTCTCCGTCGGCGCGCCCCGGGACCTGCTGCTCCGGCCGGCGGGAGGCGGCGGCACGACGGTCCGGCGGCCGCTCGGGCACGGCGACCTCATCGTGATGGGCGGCTCCTGCCAGCGCACCTGGGAACACTGCGTCCCCAAGACCGCCCGCGCGACGGGACCGCGCATCAGCATCCAGTTCCGGCCGCACGGGGTGCGGTGACGGGCCTGTGACGGCCGCCCTCTTGCGGAGGACGGTACGCCATCTGGTTGGCTGTCCCCGACGACCGGTCGCTCAGGGCCTCGGGGAGATCATGCAGGCAGACGTACGCCAAGTCGCCGACGGCACCTACCTGGTGCACGGCCACAACACCAACTGGGTGATCCTCAAGGACGGCGACGCCGTCACGCTGGTGGACACCGGGTACCCCGGGGACCGGCAGGGCGTCCTCGAATCCCTCGCCGTGGTGGGCAGTTCACCCGAGGCGGTCGCCGCCGTCCTGATCACCCACGCGCACAACGACCACGTGGGCTCCGCCGAGTACCTGCGCGGCAATTACGGCACCCCGGTCTACCTGCACCCGGCGGAAGTCCCGCACGCGCGCAGGGAGTTCCTCCAGCAGGCCACGATCGGCGACGTCGTGCGCAACGCCTGGCGGCCCGGTGTGGTGCCATGGGCGGTGCACGTGATCCGGGTGGGCGGGATCGAGCACAACCCGGTCACCGCGCCCGAGCCGTTCCCGGCCGAGGGCGCGCTCGACCTGCCGGGCCGACCCGTCCCCGTACACACCCCCGGCCACACGGACGGCCACTGCGTCTACCACCTGCCCGACGCCGGCATCGTCATCTCCGGCGACGCCCTGGCCACCGGCCACGCGACCTCGCGGCTCAAGGGCCCCCAGATGCTGCACGGCTTCTTCCAGCACGAACGCTCCCGGGCCGTGGCCTCGCTGGACCTGATCGCGGCGCTGGACGGCGACACCCTGCTGCCCGGGCACGGCCCGGTCCACCGGGGCTCCGTGCGGGCCGCCGCCGAACAGGCCAGGGAACGCGCCTCCTGAGGATGCCCGGTGGGGCCTTAGGGTTCGTCCCATGGCCTTGCAGATCAGCGCCACGAACCCGGAGCACCCCGCGCTCCTGCTCGAACTCCCCTGGGACGTGCCCCTGGAGGAGTGGCCCGAGGAGTACCTCGTGCCGCTCCCCAGGGGCATCTCCCGGCACGTCGTGCGCTACGCCCACGCCGGCGACGAGGTGATCGCGGTCAAGGAGCTGGCCGAGCGGCCCGCCCTGCGCGAGTACGAGCTGCTGCGCGACCTGGACCGGCTGGGCATCCCCGCGGTCGATCCCCTCGCGGTGATCACCGGCCGCACGGACCGCGCGGGCGCCCCGCTGGAGCCGGTGCTGGTGACCCGGCATCTGCGCGGCTCGCTGCCGTACCGCTCGATGTTCGAGACGACCATGCGCCCGGCGACCATGCACCGCCTGATGGACGCACTCGCCGTGCTGCTGGTGCGGCTGCACCTGGCCGGGTTCGCCTGGGGCGACTGCTCGCTGTCCAACACGCTGTTCCGCCGCGACGCGGGCGCCTACGCCGCGTACCTGGTGGACGCCGAGACCGGCGACCTGCACCCCCGGCTCAGCCCCGGGCAGCGGGAGTACGACCTCGACCTGGCCCGGGTGAACATCAGCGGCGAGCTGCTGGACCTGGAGGCGTCGGGCGCGCTGCACCCGTCCGTCGACCCCGTCGAGTTCGGCCATGAGATCTGCACCCGCTACGGCGGCCTGTGGCAGGAGCTGACCCGCACCTCGGTGTACCCGGCGGGCAAGTACCACTACATGGAGCGCCGGATACGCCGCCTGAACGACCTCGGCTTCGACGTGGCCGAGATGCAGATCGAGCACTCCTCGAACGGCGACACGGTCACCTTCGTGCCCAAGGTCGTCGACGCCGGCCACCACCAGCGCCAGCTGCTGCGGCTGACCGGCCTCGACACCGAGGAGAACCAGGCCCGGCGGCTGCTGGGCGACCTGGAGAGCTGGATGGCCACCCAGGACGACTACGCGCCCGGCGATCCCCTCGCCGCCCGCCCAGAGGTCCTCGCCCACCGCTGGGTACGGGACGTGTTCCGGCCCACCGTCCGTGCCGTCCCGCTGGAGCTGCGCGGCACCATGGACCCGGCCGAGATCTACCACGAGCTGCTCGAACACCGCTGGTACCTGTCCGAGCAGGCGCAGCACGACATAGGCCTCGACACCGCGGTCGAGGACTACATCGCGAACGTTCTGCCGAAGGCCCGCGGGACCCTGGAGCCGACGACCCCCGACTAGATCACGCGTACCGCGTCCTCCTCGTACCGGGTCACTCGTGCGGGACCACGGCGACCGGGCACTCGGCGTGGTGCAGCACGCCGTGGGCGACCGAGCCGATGCGGGCGCCCACCGCCGTGCGGTGCGCACGCCGGCCGACGACCATCAGCTGGGCCCCGCCGGCCACCGAGAGCAGCACCTGCCCCGCGCTGCCCATCTCGATGTGCTCGGCCACGCGCACCTGCGGGAAGCGCTCGCGCCACGGCTGGAGCGCCTCGCTCAGGGCCTTGCGCTCGTACGGTTCGAGACCGCCGGCGTCGTCCAGGAGCTTCAGCGAACCGGGGCTGTAGGCGAAGACCGGCGGCAGCGTCCAGGCCCGGACGGCCCGGACGGTGGCGCCGCGGGCGGCCGCCGTCTCGAACGCGAACCGTAGCGCGGCCGCGCTGTCCTCCGGACCGCCCTGCTGGCCGACCACGACGTCCCGTCCGGCCGCCTCCGCCGCCGGCTCGTTCCCGGCGCGCACCAGGACCACGGGCCGGTTCGTCCCGGCTATGACCTGCTGGCCGACGGAGCCGAGCAGGAACCCGACCACCGTGCCGTGCCCGCGCGAGCCGAGCACCAGCATCTCGGCCTCCGCCGCGGCGGCGACCAGCGCCTCGACGGCTCCGGCCTCGACCACGTCGACGCTCATCCGCAGCTCCGGATGGCGCGCGGAGAAGGCGCGCACGGCGTCCGACACACCGTCCGACACCCAGCCGTGCTGGGTGTCCCGGTCCGCCGCGTGCAGGCCCTCGTGGAAGCGCCAGGCGTGCACCACGCGCAGGGGCAGCCCCCGGCGTACGGCCTCCCGGGCCGCCCAGTCCAGCGCTGCCAGGCTCTCCTCCGTACCGTCCACCCCTGCCGTGATCGGGCGTGTCATGCGCGGGCCTCCCAGCCTTCCGTGTCCGTGGGGCCAGTCTTCACCACTTGGCGGTCCCGCCGCTGGTGGCCGTCCCCCGGCGCCGTATCCCGGAGCGAACCGGGGCGATCGAACATACGATGGGCGGGAATCGGTGCGGTGGGCCCAGCAACACCGTCCCGTGGAACCGATCGCTCGGGGTGGGAGACGTATGGCACAGGCCGCCGACGCAGCGCGGACCGTCATCCTGACCGTGGACGACGACCCGGGGGTCTCCCGAGCCGTCGCCCGTGACCTCAGGCGGCGCTACGGCGAGTCGTACCGGATCGTGCGTGCCGAGTCGGGCGAGTCCGCCCTGGAGGCGCTGCGGGAGCTGAAGCTGCGCGGCGACCTGGTGGCCGTGATCCTCGCCGACTACCGGATGCCGCAGATGAACGGCATCGAGTTCCTGGAACAGGCCCTGGACGTGTATCCGGGGGCGCGGCGCGTGCTGCTCACGGCGTACGCGGACACCAACGCGGCGATCGACGCGATCAACGTCGTCGATCTCGATCACTATCTGCTCAAGCCGTGGGACCCACCGGAGGAGAAGCTCTATCCGGTGCTGGACGACCTGCTGGAGGCGTGGCGCCACAGCGACTACCGGTCCGTGGCCACCACCAAGGTCGTGGGGCACCGGTGGTCGGCGCGGTCGTCGGACGTGCGTGAGTTCCTGGCCCGCAACCAGGTGCCGTACCGCTGGTACTCGGTGGAGGAGCCGGAGGGGCAGCGGCTGCTGGCGGCGGCCGGGCAGGACGGGCAGCGGCTGCCGCTGGTGATCACCCCGGACGGCTCGGTGCTGGTCGAACCGGAGGCGCCGGAGCTGGCCGCACAGGTGGGCCTGGCGACGACGCCCACGGCCGACTTCTACGACCTCGTGGTCATCGGCGGCGGTCCGGCCGGGCTCGGCGCTGCCGTGTACGGCGCCTCGGAGGGGCTCAGGACCGTGCTGGTGGAGCGGTCGGCGACCGGCGGGCAAGCCGGGCAGAGCTCCCGGATCGAGAACTACCTCGGCTTCCCGGACGGCGTCTCCGGAGCCCAGCTCACCGACCGGGCGCGGCGGCAGGCGGCCAAGTTCGGCGCCGAGATCCTGACCGCGCGCGAGGTGACGGGTCTGGAGGTCAACGGCGCGGCCCGGATCGTACGGTTCGCGGACGGCTCGGCGATCGCGGCGCACAGCATCATCCTGGCGACCGGCGTGCAGTACCGGCAGCTGGAGGCCCAGGGCTGCATCGACCTGACCGGCTGCGGGGTGTTCTACGGCTCCGCGCTGACCGAGGCGGCCGCCTGCCAGGGGCACGACGTGTACATCGTCGGCGGCGCCAACTCGGCGGGCCAGGCGGCGATGTACCTGTCCAGGTTCGCCAAGTCGGTGACGCTGCTGGTGCGCGGCCCCGACCTGTCGGCGTCGATGTCGTACTACCTGATCCAGCAGATCAACGAGGCCCCGAACATCTCGGTGCGCAGTCACACGGTGGTCGACGCCGCGCACGGCTCGGACCGTCTGGAGCGGCTGACGCTGCGTCATGTGGCGAGCGGTGAGAGCGAACAGGTCGACGCCCAGTGGATGTTCGTGTTCATCGGCGCGGCTCCGCTGACCGACTGGCTGGGCGACACGGTGCTGCGCGACGAGCGCGGTTTCATCCTCGCCGGGCCCGATCTGACCGCCGACGGGCGGCCGCCGGCCGGCTGGGAGCTGGACCGGCCGCCGTACCACCTGGAGACCAGCATTCCCGGCGTGTTCGTGGCGGGCGACGCACGCTCCGAGTCCGCCAAGCGTGTCGCGTCCGCCGTCGGAGAGGGAGCCATGGCCGTGATGCTCGTCCACCGGTATCTGGAGCAGTCATGAGCGGGCAGGTGATGCCGTGCAGCCCGAGGGAGATCGGCTCCCTGTTCCTCTTCGAGAAGCTGACACCGGAGCAGTTGGGCCGGCTGTGCAGCGAGGGCCGGGTGGAGCTGTTCCAGCCGGGCCCGGTGTACACCGAGGGTGACCTCGCCACCTGCTTCTTCGTGATGATCGAGGGCACGGTCGTGCTCTCGCGGCGCGTCGGCGGCGACGACGTGGAGGTCACCCGCACCTCGCAGCGCGGGGTGTACGCGGGTGCCATGCAGGCGTACCTGGGTGACCGGGTGCGGCAGGCGTACAACAACTCGATGCGGGTGACGGAGCCGACGCGGTTCTTCGTGCTGCCGGCGGACACCTTCGCGGCCATCATGAGCGAGTGGTTCCCGATGGCCGTGCACCTGCTGGAGGGTCTCTTCTTCGGTTCGAAGAACCTCCAGGCCACCGTCGGGCAGCGGGAGCGGCTGCTGGCGCTCGGCTCGCTGTCGGCCGGTCTCACGCACGAGCTGAACAACCCGGCAGCGGCGGCCGTCCGGGCCACGTCGACCCTGCGGGAGCGGGTCGCGAAGATGCGGCACAAGCTCGCGGTCATCGCCGAAGGCCCGTTCTCCCGGGACGCGTTGGCGGGCCTGATCGAGATCCAGGAGCGCACCGCCGAGCGGGTCGCCAAGGCTCCGGCGCTCAGCCCGCTGGAGGCCGCCGACCGGGAGGACATGCTCACGGAGTGGCTGGAGGACCACGGCCTCGACTACGGCTGGCAGCTGGCGCCGACCTTCGTGCAGGCCGGGCTCGACATCGACTGGCTGGAGCAGGTCGCGGCGGCCGTGGACGAGGAGATCCTGCCCGGGGCGATCGGCTGGCTCAACTACACCATCGAGACCGAGCTGTTGATGACCGAGATCGAGGACTCCACCACGCGTATCTCGCACCTGGTCGACGCGGCCAAGCAGTACTCGCAGCTGGACCGGGCGCCCTACCGGGTGGTGGACGTGCATGAACTCCTCGACAGCACGCTGCTGATGCTGTCGGGAAAGATCGGCTCGCGCATCCAGGTGGTCAAGGAGTACGACCGCACGCTCCCGCCGGTCCCCGGCTATCCGGCGGAGCTGAACCAGGTGTGGACGAACCTCATAGACAACGCGGTGTGCGCCATCAACGGCGCGGGCGGGGAAGGCACGTTGACCGTGCGGACCGCGCTGGACCACGAGCGGTTGCTGGTGGAGTTCCGGGACACCGGACCGGGAATCCCGCCGGAGATCAAGAGCCGTATCTTCGACCCGTTCTTCACGACCAAGCCGGTCGGTGAGGGCACCGGTCTCGGCCTCGACATCTCCTGGCGGATCGTCGTGAACAAGCACCACGGCACCCTGCAGGTCGAGTCGGTGCCCGGCGACACCCGTTTCCAGGTGCTGCTGCCGCTGACCGCCGAGACGCCGGACGGCGAGACGTCCGCCCTGACCACCACCTCCGAGGAGGCAGCATGAGCGACGAGGCCGCGATAGACCCGAGCGCCCCGCCGAGCGGCACCGGGTGCGTGGAGTGCGACGAGGCCGGCGGCTGGTGGTTCCACCTGCGCCGGTGCGCGACCTGCGGGCACATCGGCTGCTGCGACGACTCCCCCGCCAAGCACGCCACCGGCCACTACCGGGAGACCGGGCATCCGGTGATCCGCAGCTTCGAGCCGGGCGAGGGCTGGTTCTGGAACTACGACAAGAACGAGCTGTACGAGTCCGGTCCCGAACTCGCGCCCCCGGTCAGCCATCCGGCCGATCAGCCGACGCCCGGACCGGCGGGCCGGGTGCCGGCCAACTGGGCCGAGACGCTGCGCTGAACCGGCGGCCGGCCGGGTCGGAGTGACCCGGCCGGCCCCGGCTGTCAGCGGGTGCAGTCGAGGCTGCCCAGGTCGACGGAGTCGGCCAGGGCCTGCATGCCCTTGTCGTTGGGGTGCAGATGGTCGCCGTTGTCGAAGAAGGGCAGGATCCGTTCGCGGACGTAGGGGCTGCGCAGGGTGCGGTCGAAGTCGGTGACCGCGTCGAACTCCCCACTGGTGCGGATGAACCGGTTGACGTCGTCGCGTACGGCCTCGGCGGCCGGGTCCCATTCGGACCAGCCCTCGAACGGGCCGACGGTCGCGCCCACCACGCACTTCCCGGCCGCGTGCGCCCGCCGGGCGATCTCCCGGTATCCGGCGATGAGGTCGGCCGCGGTGACGCCGGTGTGGGCCTTGAGGTCGTTCACCCCCTCGAAGAGGAAGACGGTGCGCACGCCGGGCAGGGCGAGGACGTCCCGGTCCAGCCGGTGGAGGGCGCTCTGCCCGGCGCCGTCCGCGAGCACCTTGTTGCCGGAGACGCCCTCGTCGGCCACGCCCTGCACGGCTGTACCGGCCCCGCTCAGGCGCCGGGCCAGGTAGTCGGGCCAGCGCCGGTTGAGGTCGGTGGTGGACTGCCAGCCGTCGGTGATGGAGTCGCCGAGCACCGCCACGGCACCGGTGGCGGCGTTCTGCGGGCGTACGGAGACGGCGTCGAGGTACCACCAGGATCCGGTCGTCCCGGTCCAGTTGGCCGCGCCGGCCTCGGCGGTGTGGTCGCCCTGTGCGACGTACGACGTCTGCATCGCCATGCCGTGGCCGGTGGCCGGCCCCGCCGCCTCCGGGCTGTGCAGGCTGACGACCAGGTTGACGGCGGCGGGGACCTTTCCGGGCAGCGGGTCGCTCCACGCGACGGCACCGGCCGGGACGGTGACCGTGCGGGCACCGCCGAAGGTCAGCCGCCGGTTGCTGCCCGGCCGGAGTGCGGCGCCCTCGCTCTGCAGCCCGGCGTAGACGCTGTCCAGGGTCAGCGGGCGGTCGCCGAAGGCGTTGGACAGGCGGACGCGCAGGTCGCTGCCGCCGACGCTGGTGTGCACGACCAGCCGGTATGCGCTGTCGGCCGTGCCCTCGCCCAGCCGGTCGGCGCTGGCCGCCCAGGTGACCACTCCGGAGCCCCGGGTGGTGGCCTCGGCCGGCGGGCCGGAGGCCCTGGCGGGTACGGACTGGCAGGCGACGGCCACCAGCAGGACGGCGGCGATCCGGCAGACGCGCCCGAACCGGCCGGTCATCGCGCGAAGTCCTTCAACGTGACGGACTCGCCGGGCTTGAGGCGGACCGTCCGGGACGTGCCTGCGTATCCCACGGAGGTCATGGTGCCGCCGATGCTGCGGATCCGCACCTCGGTGGGTTTCCCGTCCCGCCAGCGCAGGTCGACGACGAAGCCGCCGCGGGCCCCGGCGCCGGTCAGCGAGCCGCAGGCGGCCCAGGCGTCCGGCAGGGCGGGCAGGAGTTCCAGATGCCCGGGGCGGGAGTACAGCAGCATCTCCAGCGCGGCGGCCGGGGTGCCGAAGTTGGCGTCGATCTGGAAGATGCCCCGGCCCTGCTCGACCTGGTAGATGTCGAAGAGGTTGGGAGCGGTGCCGTTGCCGCCGCCGCTGGAGGGGCGGAGGTTGTTGACGATCAGCTGGTAGGCCTTGCCGGGGTTCTTCAGCCGGGCCCAGCACAGCGCGCGCCAGGCATTGGCCCAGCCGAAGCTGTCCATGCCGCGGGCGGTGAGCAGGGCGGTGGCGCCGGCAACGATGTCGGCGGGGGTGGAGCCGTCGGGACGGATGCGGTCGCCGGGGAAGAGGCCGATGAGCGGGGACAGGTGCCGGTGGGTGGTCTCGCCGAAGTTGTCGGGGGACATCCACTCCTGAAGCCAGCCCGTCTTCGGGCTGACCACCGGTAGGTAGAGGCGGTCGCGGAGTGCGCCGACGGTACGGGCGTACTCGGCGTCCCGGCCCAGCTCGGCCGCGGCGGTGCGGAAGTTGCCGAAGAGCGCCCACACGAGTTCCTGGGCGTAGGTGATGCCCTTGGCGTCGAGCGGGCCCTGTTCCGGTGACCAGTCGCTGTCGGCGATGAGGACTTCCCGGCCGGTGTCCGGCAGGGTGTGGGGGAGCAGCCGTGCCTCCCAGAACTGGCAGGCGCCCTTGAGCAGCGGGTAGATCTTCTTCAGATGGGCGCGCGATGCCGTGAACTCGTAGTGCTCCCACAGGGAGTTGCACAGCCAGGCGTTGCCCGCCGGATGCCACCACCAGCCGCCTCCGCCGTACGGGTTGGTGGAGATGGCGACCGTCCAGCCGGCGTTCCTGCCGCTGGAGTTGCGGTAGCGGTTGCGGGAGTCGTCGAAGAGTCTCCTGGTGAGGTCGGTCCAGGAGGGGAGCTGGGCCACGCAGTAGTCGGTGAACGCCTCGAAGCAGCGCGTAAGGCCCGCCCGGTCGGCCATCCAGTAGTTCATCTGGATGTTGATGTCGGTGTGGTAGTCGCCCATCCAGTCCGGGTCGTTGCCGTCCAGCCACAGTCCCTGCAGTCCCATCGGCAGGCTGCCGCGGGAGCCGGAGATCATCAGGTAGCGGCCGAACTGCAGGTAGGCGGCTTCCAGTTCGGGGTCCGGTGTGTCGTCCAGGGCGCGGGCGTTGATCCGCTCCCAGGTGTCCAGGGCGCGCTGCCGGTCCGACGAGGTGCCGAGCCGGATGTCGAACCGCCCGTACAGCGCCTGGTGGTCGGCGACGTGGGTGCGCAGCAGCGTGTCCGCCGGGTGGCCGGCGGCTGCATGGACCTTGGTGCGGGCGAGGGCCTCGGGGTCGAGGGAGGGGTCGCGGTAGTGGGCGGCGGCGTCGGGCGCGTAGTCGGTGCCGCCGCTGAGCACCACGGTCACGTCCGTGCATCCGGAGAAGGTCACGCGGGTGCCGTCGACTCGGACGGTGCCGCCGCTGCCGTACGCGGTGACCGCTGCCGCGTACCGCAGTCCGTTGCGGAAGGAGCCGGCGAAGGACGTGGCGCTCGACGACTCCTCGCCGTGCGTGCCCTCAAGGGTCACGCTGCCCGTGTAGCGTCCGCCGCCCTTCTGGGTGAGGTGCAGGACCACCACGTCGTCGGGGCGGCTCGCGAACAGCTGCCTCTGGTACGTCACTCCGGAGCGGACGTACGACGTCGTCACCACGCCCTGGGCGAGGTCGAGGGTGCGGCGGTAACCGGTGACGGCGCCGAGGTAGTGGTCCGGGAGGTCGACGGTGAGGCGGGCGAGCAGGGTGAGCGAGCCGAAGTCGTCGCGGCCGTAGGGGAACTGACCGTCGGAGTCGAGGGTGTCGTTGAGCCCGCCGGTCCACAGGGTGGCGTCGGTGACGAGCAGGACGTCCCGGCCGGGATCGTTGGTGGCGAGGGCGCCCAGCCGGCCGTTGCCGACGGGCAGTCCCTGCTCGATCAGCGAGTGCTCGTCGGCGGGGGCCCGCCACCACAGCTGGTGACGGGGGTCGGGCGCGGGAGCCGCGGTGGGCCGCTGCGGGGCGGCGGTCGCGGTGAAGGAGGGCAGTGAGGTGAGGGCTCCGGTGGCCGCGGCGAGGGCGAGGAAGCCGCGTCTGCTGGGCGGATTCTCCATGACGGGCTCCGATCACAGGCGGGGGGAGGCGGGGACGTCGATGCGGTCGATGTCGGGTGCGTAGTCCGAACCGCTGTCGAAGGTGAGGGTGTTGGCGCCCGCCTTCAGGGTGACGGGCACGCTCACCGTCTCGACGCTGCCCCAGTCGCCGGTGGAGGGGAACTTGTGGCGGGTGGCGCCGCCCGAGTTGGCGGACATGTTCACCGGGCGGGCGTCGCCGCTGACGTAGGCGACCTTGATCAGATAGGTGCCGGGCTTGTCGACGACGACGTTGTCGAAGCGGAGCTTGCCGCCGAGGTACAGGTTGCCGACCTTCTTGCCACCGGAGCAGGCGGAGCAGTCGGCGACCGACGCGTTGCCGCTGAGGATGTTGCCCGCGGACTCGGCCTCGTAGCCGGTGGTGTGCAGGGCGCCGCCGTGCGGGGAGACGGTGAACAGGCGGGAGCCGTGGGCGGGCAGGGCCTCGGTGATCTTGTTCTTGTACGTGCCCAGGTTCTCGTGGTTCCACAGGTCCCGCACGCCCGCCTTGCCGGTGAAGCCGAGGGAGGACCAGTCGGCGGTGACGGCGGCCGGCGAGTCGGCGAGGTTGAACAGGGCGACGGTGAAACTGCCGTCGGGGTTCTTCGCGGCCCACACCTGCTGCGGGTCGGAGGGTGTGACCGGCCGGGCGGGCGGTGTGTCGCCCTGGTCGACGGCGATGACCTCCTTGTTGGTCAGCAGCGAGAGGCCGTAGCTGTCGAGCTTGGTCAGGTCGTCGCCGGTGTAGAGCGGGGACTTGGCGACGGCCCACAGGGTGGCGTAGGTCTGCCGTTCGGCCTTGGTCAGGCCGTCCATGGCGCCGTTGCCGACGTCGAGGGAGTCGAGGTCGTTCCAGCCGCCGGGTCCGGCGTGCCGGGTCCAGCCGGGGGTGTCGTCGAAGCGGTCGTCGACGGAGTTCTCCCAGCTGACGAGGGTGTTGCAGTAGCACTCGACGTCGGTGTCGATGCGCCAGCCGCCCGAGTACTTCTTCCAGTCGGCGGCGTGCCCGATGTCCAGGGACCAGGAGATCTCCAGGTGGACGGGCCGGCCGGTGGCGGCTATCGCCTTCTGCCAGGCGGCCACGTCGGCAACGTTGTCGTAGTTGTCGCCGCTCTTGAAGGAACCGGGGCCGACGCCGTCGAGCTTGAGGAAGTCGTAACCCCAGTCGGCGAGCGCCTGGGCCTGGGAATCGACGTACTTCTGGGTGCAGGGCTTGGCGAAGTCCAGCTTGTAGGCGCTGTCCCAGCCGTTGGTGGTGCGCAGGTCGCCGTAGACGATGTCGGCGGTGGTGCAGCCGTCGGCGTGCCATATCGGCACCTTGCCGTCGCCGTACGCCTCCTTCTCCAGGCCGACCGGCAGGTAGATGCCGGCCTTGAGGCCCTTGGCGTGGATGTGGTCGGCGACCGCCTTCATGCCGTGCGGGAAGCGGACGGAGTCGGGCGTCTGACGGGCGTACTGGTCGAACTCGGGCTTCCAGGTCTTGTCCCGCCACCAGCCGGCGTCGATGTTGACGTAGGTGTAGCCGTACTTCTTCAGCTTGGCGGCGAGGGCGTCGGCCTGCTTCAGGACGTTCGCCTCGGTGAGGTAGCTGTAGTCGCCGTCCGGGTTGAGACCGGGGTACTTGGACGACTGCATGCTCCAACTGGACCAGCCCATGTAGGGCTCGGCGGCCGGGGCCGGCTGGGTGTCGGCGTGCGCGGCGGCCGGTGCGGTGCTGGCGAGACCCGCGGTGAGGGCGAGGACGACGGCCGCTCCGAGCCCGCGTGCGGGCAGGACGGAATACGAGGGTGACCACATGGGCCGTACCTCCTGGTTGGGTTCGGGTCGGGGCGCTCAGCCCTTTCCGCTGCTGGGGGTCGAGGTGATGAAGGACTGGATCGCGGCGGCCGCGGCGCCGCGCGCCCACTCCTCGAAGGGGAGCGGGCGGGTCTGAACGTCGCACTGGGCGGCCGAGCCGAAGGCGGCCGCGGTGAACGCCTCGCGGATCTGCTCGGCGAAGAGGTCGTAGGCGGCCAGGCCCTCGCCGGAGATGATCACGCGCTCGGGTCCGAGCAGGTTGGCCACGGTGGCGATGCCCCGGCCGATGGCCTCTCCGGCCCGTGCGTAGACCTCGCGGGCCCCGGGAACGCCTTGGTGGGCGAGGGCCACCGCCTCGGCGCTGTCCGTCACTTGACGGCCGGTCACCTCGCGGATTCGGGCGACGATGGCGGCGTCCCCGGCGATCGCCTCGACACAGCCGCGGTTGCCGCAGTGGCAGGGCGTTCCCGCCGGGTCGATGACGATGTGCCCGATCTCCCCCGCCACGCCGTGCGCGCCCGCGACCACCTGTCCGTGGACCACGAGTCCGCAGCCGATGCCCGCGCCGACGGTGACCACGGCGAAGTCGCTGAGGCCCGCTCCGGCGCCGAACCACTGCTCGGCGACGGTCAGCGCGCGCACGTCGTTGTCGACGGTGACCGGCAACCCGCTGGTCATTCCGGCGAGTTCGGCGAGGGGTACGTCCCGCCAGTCCAGGAAGGGCGAGTAGCGCACCACTCCCTCGGCGCGGTCGACGTCGCCGGAGACGGCGATGCCGAGCCCGCGGACGGGGGCGCCCGACTCGGCGGCGTGGCCGAGGAGTTCCTGGACGAGGTCCGCGATCGAGGCCAGCACCTTGCGGGTCGCCCGGTCAGGCAGGGGGACGCGCCGGGCGAGGCGGATGCGGCAGCACAGGTCGGTCAGTACGGCGATCAGCTCGTCGCCAGTCATCTTGACGCCGATGAACAGGGCCCGTTCGCCGTTGACCCGGACCTGGCCGGCGGGCCGGCCGAGGGTGGGGCGGGCCTCCTCGTCGGCGCCCTCCACCAGATAGCCGGCCTCCAGCAGGGGACGGACGGCCTTGGTGACGGCGGCCGGGGACAGCCCCGCGCGGCGGCCCGCCTCCAGGCGGGTCAGCGGGCCGTGGGACAGGACCGTCGTGAAGACCTGCGAGGCGGCCGGCGTGTGGGCCGGGAACGACTCGGCGGCGGGGGTCGGGCGCATGGCCGGGAACCTATGGCCATTATTTTCCGCTGTCAATAAAAGAAACAGCGGTTGTTGCGGGGGCAGTTGACCCGGCACCGGCCCACGGCTGTGGACATGCGGATGCCCCGCGCGAGGCGGGGCATCCGGTGGTGCTGGTGTGCTGCTGCCGTCCGTCAGTGGGCGGCCGGCGTGTTGGCGGCGGTGACGTTCACCGCGGCCCACGCCTTGTTCACCGTCTTGTACTCGGTGCTGGTCGAGCCGTACAGGTCCTTGGCCGCCTTCAGCGTCGCGACGCGCGCCTGGTGGAAGTCGGTGGTGGAGACCATGTAGCGGGTCAGCGCACGGTAGAAGATGGCCGTGGCCTTGGTGCGGCCGATGCCCTTGACCGTGGAGCCGTTGTACGTCGGCGAGTTGTAGTTCACGCCATTGATCGTCTTCTTGCCGCTGCCCTCCGCGAGGAGGTAGTAGGCGTGCGAGGAGACACCGGAACCGGCGTGCACCTCGGTGTAGTACGTGTCCGGCGACCAGTAGTCGATCGTGCCCTCGAGCTTGTCGAGCGACGGGTGGTCGAGGCGGCGCAGGAACTTCTGGTCCAGGCCCAGCTTCTCGCCGACCAGGTAGTCCGGCGTGTCCTTCGTGTTGTTGGCGTAGAACTCCACGTTGGAACCGAAGATGTCCGCGAGGGACTCGTTCAGCGAGCCGGGCTCACCGTACTGGTTGCCGTCGTTGTCGACGTAGGTCGGCTCGAGCTTGGCCGTGGCCTCCACGACACCGTGGGTCAGCTCGTGACCGGTGACGTCGAGGACGACGAGCGGCTTCTTGAACATCGTGCCGTCGCCGTCGCCGTACAGCATGCAGTTGCAGGTCGGGTCCCAGAACGCGTTGGCGACCTTGTTGCCCCAGTGGACCATCGCGCGGGCGGCCTTGCTGTTGTTGGCGATGCCCTTGCGGTTGAAGGTCTTCTTGTAGAAGTCCAGGGTCTTGGTCACGCCGTACTGGGCGTCCGCGGCCGCGCTGGCACGGCTGCTGGTCTTGTTGTTGCCCCACACGTTGGTGGTGCTGGTGAACTTCGTGCCCGCGCCGAAGCTCTCCGTGTACTTGTTCTTGGCGTCCCGGGTCTCGGTGCCGTACCGGGTCGGGTCCTTGAGCAAGTAGTGGCCGCGCGAGGTCGCCGTGGTGGTCAGACCGACGTTGCCCACGAAGAGGGTCTTGCCGGTGCCGTGCGCGGTCGAGGGGTAGCTCGTCGCGCCGGAGGCGCCCGAGCCGAGCAGACCGGCGGAGGCGTCGGAGCCGATGCCGGTGGCCGGGTCGATGGTCTCGCCGCGCTTGCGCAGCGTGTCCACCAGCTTCGGCGACAGGAACTGGTCCGCGTCGGGCGTGTTGCTGCGCACCTTGCCGGTGACGGCGTCGATGACGACGGTGCTGGAGGCACCCTTGTCGGTGACGGTCACCTGGTAGGCGAGGGCGGAGGCCCCGCCACGGGCGTCCAGGACCAGCTCGGCGTCACCCGCGTCGCCCTTGGCGACCTGGGCGGCCTTCGCCGCGGCCTGACCCGCGGTCAGCTTGGCCTTGATGGTGGCGGGCTTGACGGACTTGCCGGCCGCGCGGGTGACACCCGTGTAGGCCAGCTGCCGGTTCAGGTGGACGATGAGGTCGCCACCGAGAACGGGCATTCCGTTGTGAGTGCGGACGAAGCGGACGTGGCGCGCACCCTCGGGGTCGATCATCACGTCCTGGACGTGGAGTTCGTCGCCCTGCGAGACGCCGGTCGCCGTGTTGTGGGCGAAGGCCGCGGTGCGCGCCGCCTCCACCACCAGCGTGGCCGTCGAAGCGGCGGACGCGGAGGACCGCTCCACCCCCGTGGAGGGACCCGCGAAGGCCGTACCGGCCAGGCCCGTAGCAGCCGTCGTCACCGCGACGGCGACCGCCACGCTGCGTATGTGCGGTCTACGCAATCTGATCAGGGTTCCTTCGTTCGAGACAGCCGGAATCACCAACTGCCTTGAGACATGGCACTGTTGGGCGCCATGGGAGCTGGTCGGGCTCCGAGGAGTAACCCTTACGGATGAGTCATGCGCACGTAAAGCCGGAATGATCCATTTCGCGGTTTTCTATGACAATCCTTTACGAATGCCTGCCGCGGGGGTGATCACGATACGGCCAACTGTGTGTCGGCTGGGGAGACGTTGCCCGAATCCCCTAGGTTCCCAGGCCGGAATGTGACCGATGTCGCATCAGAATCCGCATGGATGGAGTGAGGGCCGAATGGTCTCAGCAAGGGTGAGCAGCGGTGCGGTACTCGGAGCGGTCGTGCTGTCGCTCGTCGCGGTCCCGGCGCGGGCCGCGACCTCGCAGGCGGACGCACCCACGCCGGCGGCGCTTCCGGCGCCCGACACCACGGGCCTGGACGCGGTGCTGCGCTCGGCGGTGACACAGGGCGCCCCCGGTGTGCTGGCCCGGATCGACGACAACGGCAGCACCTACCGGCTGAGTCGGGGCGTCGCCGACCGCGGCACACAGCGGGTCATCAGCACCGACGACCGCTTCCGCATCGGCAGCGTCACCAAGTCCTTCTCGGCCGTGGTCCTGCTGCAGCTGGCCGATGCGCACAAGCTGGATCTGGACGCCCCCGTCAACCGCTACCTGCCCAAGCTGCTGCCGGACGACCGCATCACGGTCCGGCACATCCTGAGCCACCGCAGCGGTCTGTACGACTACAGCAACGACATGTTCGCCAAGAGCGTGTCCGGCTTCGAGGCGGTACGGAACAAGGTCTACACCTACCAGCAGCTGGTCACGCTCTCCCTCAAGGAACCCCGCACCAACGCGCCCGGCGCCGCGTACTCGTACTCCAACACGAACTTCGTCGTGGCGGGCATGCTCATCGAGAAGCTCACCGGGCACTCCGTGAAGACCGAGTACCAGAACCGCATCCTCAAGCCGCTGAAGCTGACCGACACCTTCTACGTCCACCCCGACACGAAGATCCCGGGCCGGTACACGCGCGGGTACCTCACCCCGGACGCGGCCGGCGCCCAGCTCGTCGACGCGACCGCGCAGACGGTGTCGTGGGCGCAGAGCGCGGGCGCGATGATCTCCAGCGCGCGCGACCTGAACACGTTCTACTCGGCGCTGCTGCGAGGGAAGCTGATGTCCGCCGCGCGGCTCGCTGAGATGGAGCGGTTCACCCAGGTCAACAGCACCACGGCGTACGGTCTCGGGCTGCGGCGGCGGGATCTGACGTGCGGGGTGTCGGTGTACGGGCACACGGGGGCGGTGCAGGGGTACTACACGTACGCGTTCGCCTCCAAGGACGGGAAGCGGAGTGTTGCCGCCGTGGCCAACACGTCCAACAACTCGAAGGTGTTGAACACGATGGCGGGGGTGCTGGAGTCGGCGTTCTGCGGCAAACCGGCGAAGACGCTGGACAGCTCGGCCGTGATGGAGAGGGATCTGAAGGAGTAGGGATTCGTCGTCGCCGGAACCTGCCCGGGCCCGCCGTGCGTTCCTTGTGATGTGACGAGCGAGTTGGTTCCCGGAGGGAATCTGGCTCTGCCGGGCGGCGCGCTGGTGTTGCGGGTTGCCGGGCCCTTCGATGTGTCCGCCCTCGTCACGGACGGGGGCGGGAAGGTCGGTGGGGACGGGGACTTCGTGTTCTACAACCAGCCGGGTGCGCCTGGGGTGCGACTGCGTGGTGACACGCTCCACGTCGATCCGGCACGGCTGCGGGCCGGGGCCACCCGGGTCACCGTCGCCGTCAGCGCGGCCGAGCCGGGCATGCCTCTCGGGCGGTTGCCTGCGCCCCGGCTGGACGTCACCGACGGTTCCGGACACACTTTGACCCGCTTTGTCCCGCCGCGGCTCGGGCCGGAGACCGTGCTGCTGCTCGCCGAGCTGTATCAGCGGGGTCCCGGGTGGAAACTGCGGGCGATCGGGCAGGGGTATGCCGACGGGCTGGCAGGGCTCGCCCGGGACTTCGGGGTGGACGTCGTGGACGACGGCCCGCAGGCGGGTTCCGGTCCGGATGCCGACGGCTTCCTCGGGCTGGTCAACTCCGCCCGGGCCCGGGCCGGCTCCCCTCCGGTGGCGCTCGACGCATGCCTCGGCTCCGCCGCCCGGGCGCACGCCGACGCGATGGCCGCCGCCGGTCGGCTCACCGCCGAGGGCCTGGACGGCGTCTCGGTTCACCAGCGGATCACGGCCACCGGATACGCGTACGTCACCGTCGGCGAGCACCTCGTGTCCGGGCCCCGCACCCCGGCCGAGTTCGTCGCCTACTGCCTGGACACCGGCCAGGCCCGGCACACCCTGCTCGACCCGGGCTTCACCCATCTCGGCCTGGCCCACTCCGACGCGGGCGACCGGTACTGGACCGCGCTGTGGGCCAGGCCCCTGACGCCGGGCGAGTTGTCCCGGACGGTCGCCGAGGTCGTCGCGCTCACCAACGCCGAGCGGGCGAGGGCCGGGCTGGCTCCGCTGGCGGCGGATCCGCCGCTCGCGCGGGCCGCGCAGGCGCACTGCGCGGACATGGTGGCCCGCGACTTCTACGCGCACACCTGCCCCGACGGCAGCCGGCCCTGGGACCGGGCCGCCAGGGCGGGCTCCCGCCGGCGCACCATCGGCGAGAACATCGCCTGCGGTCAGCGCTCCCCCGCCGAGGTGGTGGACGGCTGGATGAACAGCCCGGGCCACCGCGCGAACATCCTCAAACCGGACTTCACGCACATCGGTGTCGGCTTCACCGGCGGCGGCCGGGCGGGCACCTACTGGGCCCAGCTGTTCGGTGGCTGACCGGGCACGTGCCGTGATCTTGGCGGAGCGGCACCTTCCGGGACACCATGCCCCGCATGAAGGGTGATCTGTTTTCCAGTCAGCACATGGTGCGTCCGGCCGTAGAGCCGGGCATGACCGTCGAGAACGCCAAGTGCATCAAGTACGCGGTCGACGGTGAGATGTTCGCCCGCCAGGGCGCGATGATCGCCCACCGCGGCGGTCTCCAGTTCGAGCGCAAGGGCCAGGGCGTGGGCGGCATGCTCAAGCGCGCGGTCACCGGTGAGGGGCTGCCGCTGATGGCGGTGCGCGGGCAGGGCGAGGTGTGGTTCGCGCACGAGGCCCAGAACTGTTTCATCGTCGAGGTGGAGCAGGGCGACCAGTTCACCGTCAACGGCCGCAACGTCCTGTGTTTCGACCCGTCGTTGTCGTACGAGATCAAGACCGTGAAGGGCTCGGGCATCGCCGGCGGCGGCCTGTTCAACAGCGTGTTCAGCGGACAGGGCCGGCTCGGCCTGGTGTGCGAGGGCAACCCGCTGGTCATACCGGTCTCGGCCCAGTACCCGGTGTACGTCGACACGGACGCGGTGGTCGGCTGGACCGCTCATCTGCAGACGTCCCTGCACCGCTCCCAGTCGTTCGGCTCGATGCTGCGCGGCGGCTCCGGGGAGGCCGTCCAGCTGATGCTCCAGGGCGAGGGATACGTCGTCGTACGACCGAGCGAGGAGACCCCGCAGAAGGTTCAGCAGCACTGACGCCCCGTGACGTGATCTACGCCTCACGGGCAACCCCCTTTGCCGTACCGGCGTCTTGACCGACAACAGACCATGCCCTGACCCCCAGGGTCAGGGCATGTTTTCGGCACGCTATACACATCATGTATACACACCGTGTATAGAAAGGCATGCATGTACGGCAAGGCTTTCGCCCCGGAGTACCAGGGCACCCTGACCACCCTGTCCGTGAACTCCTCGCTGGTCGACGTACTGAGCGAGGGCACCGAGCGGCTGCGCGAGGCCGAGCGGTCGGGCCGCCCCGACGAGGCCGCCCGCTGCGGGCTCGCCGTCGCCGAGGCGCACCGGCGGCTCGGCCAGGTGCGGGACGCCGACCGGGCCTGGAAGGCGAGTTACCGGTCCGCCCGGGAGGCCGGGGACACGGCCGCGATGGCGTGGGCGCTGTGGAGCGGCGGCACCCTCGCCCGGCAGCGCGGCGCGTTCCCGCTGGCTTGGCGGCTGCTCGGGCTCGCGGCCGAACTCGGCGAGCAGGGCGGCGACATCGTTGTCCGCGGCTACTCGCTGGCGGGCCTCGCGGAGACCGGCCGCATCCAGGGCGACTACGAGGCGGTCGGCCGGCTGCACGAGCAGTTGCTGGCCGAGGCCCGCAGGCGCGGGGAGGCCCGGCACACGGTGTGGGCGCTGGAGGGCATCGCGCAGATGCACCGCAACACCGGGGAGTACGACAAGGCGTACACGCTCTTCGAGGAGGCGGCGGAGATAGCCGAGCGGGCCGAGGACCGGCGCGGTCACGCCTGGGCGCTGCGCGGACTCGCCGACGTCCTCTCGGTCCGCGACAAGGACACCGAGCGGGCGCTGGAGCTGCTGGCGCGGGCCGAGGTCACCTGCCGGGCGATGAACCTGTCCAGCGCGCTCGCCTACAACCACAAGATGCGCGGCAACGTCTTCTACCGCGCGGGGCGGTACGCCGAGGCGCGGGACCTGTACGAACTGGCCCTGGAGGAGTTCCGGGCGATGAGCGAGCCGCGCGGCGAGGCGCTGGCCCGGCTGGGCCTGGCCAAGTCGCAGGCCCACCTGGGCCACGACCGCGCCGAGACGGCGGCCGAACTCGCCGACCTGGCCCGGGTGCTGGAACGCAGCGGACTCAGGCACGCACGGGAGATGGTGGCCCGGGCACAGGCGGAGTTCGGCCTGGACGCGGAGGCCGTACGATGACCACGCTCCCCTCAGCCCTGCACACGCCGGCCACGGCTCCGGAAATCCTCGACCACTGCCGGAAGTTGACGCGCCCCGCGCTGACAGAGTTCGGCTCGGACGCGGAGGCCGTACGATGACCGCGCTCCCCTCGACGGTGCAGGCACCGGCCTCGGCTCCGGAAATCCTCCGCCACTGCCGGGAGTTGGTGCGCCCCGCGCTGACGGAGGCGGTGGGACGGCTGCACCCCTGGGTGGCCGAGATGGCCGCGTACTCCTTCGGCTGGTGCGAGGTCGGCGGCGCTCCCGCCGCCGCGCCGGGCGGCAAGGGCGTACGACAGGCGCTGGCGGTGCTCGGCGCCCGGGCGGCCGGCGCCGACGGGCGCGCCGGGGTCCCGGCGGCGGTCGCGGTGGAACTGGTGCACGCCTTCTCCCTGCTCCACGACGACATCATGGACGGCGACGCCACCCGGCGCCGGCGCCCCGCGGTGTGGAAGGCGTACGGCACGGGTCCCGCGGTCCTCGCCGGCGACGCCCTGTTCGCGCTCGCCGTGGAGACCCTGGCCGCCGAGCCGAGCGGTCCCGGTGCCGTACGGCTCCTGTCCACGGCCCTCGCCGATCTGGTGCGCGGGCAGGCCGACGACCTGCTGTTCGCCGAACGGCCCTTCGGCGGGCCGGAGCGGGTCACGCCCGAGGAGTACCGGGCGATGGCAGAGCACAAGACGGGCGCGCTGCTCGGCTGCGCCGCGGCGCTCGGGGCCACACTGGGCGGGGCGCCCGAGCCGGTCGTCACCGCGCTGGACCGCGCCGGGCGGCATCTGGGCGTCGCCTTCCAGCTGGTGGACGACGTGCTGGGCCTCTGGGGCGACCCGGCCGTCACCGGCAAGCCGGCCGGCGGCGATCTGCGCGAGCGCAAGAAGACCTTCCCGGTCCTGGCCGCGCTCGACTCCCCCGCCGCCCGCCACCTGCCCGCCCTGCTGGACCACCCCGGCCGGACCGAGGAGGCGGCCGCGCTGATCGAGCGGGCGGGCGGGCGCACGGCGGCACTGACCGAGGCGCGCAGACACACCACCACCGCGCGCTCCCTGCTCACGCAAGTCCCGCCGCCCGCCGCCGAGGAGATGCTCCGGCTGCTGGACTTCCTGGTGGCCCGCGACCTCTGAAATTACGTTGATTCCGGACACTGCGAGCGCGGCGGCGCACCCGGGCATTTACCGTCGGTTACCCGCAGGTCGATGCCCGGCCATGTGCCGTTATCCCAAACTCGCAAGCGCTTTCGACGAGTTGAATAAAAGGCAGGAACGGGGCCGGAGTTTCGGATTCTTTGAACACTCCCCCGCACACCCCGCGTATCTCTGAGAAAGGACGAGTCAGGGGTTTCAGCGAGGGATGACCATGGTCAAGGCGCACGTCTCCGCACACGAGTTGGTCGCCGGCCGGTACCGGCTCCTCGAGGTCTTCGCCCGGGAGACGAACCGGCTGTGGTGGTACGCGGAGGACGTGGCGGCGAACCAGCCCCGCCTGGTGGCACAGACCGGCCTCCCGGAGACCTGCGACGCGGACACCCTGCGCCGCGCCACGGCCCGGGTCGTCCGGACCTCCGCGACCATGCGGCTCCTGTGCCCCGGCCAGGTCGCCACGGTCGTCGACGCCGTCGTGGAGACGGGCACCCTGTGGACGGTCACGGACTGGATCGACGGCATCCCCCTCAACGAACTCCTCGACCGCGAAGGCCCGTTCAACCCGGTTCGGGCGGCGCGCATCGGCCTCGAAATTCTCGACGTGCTCCAGGCCGCGCACGACGAGGGCATCACCCACGGCGAGCTGAGCCCCGGCCAGGTCTTCGTCCGGGACGCGGGCCCGGTCGTGGTCGCCGGGTTCGGGCTGGCGGGCGCGACGCTGGCCCCGAGGCTCACGGCACCGTCGTACGCCTCGCCGGAACAGGCCCGTGACGAACGCATCGGACCGGCAGCCGACCTGTGGGCGCTGGGCGCGATCCTGTACACGACGGTCGAGGGACGCCCGCCCTTCCGCGACCGGGGCCGCCCCGACGCCACGCTGAAGGCCGTGGACCGGCTGCCCCTGCGCACCCCGCTGCGCACCGGCCCGCTCACCCAGTCCGTCCAGGGGCTGCTGCGCAAGAACTCCCGGGAGCGGCTGACCCGGCCGGTGGTCCGCGAGGCGCTGATCCGGGCCCTCGACGAGGACGCCGACGCGGACCGCGACCCCGCGCCCGCGCCCCGGCTGCGCAGCGCCTACGCGGCCGTCCGGCACGTGGGCCCGGTACGCGGCAGAGGGATGATGGTGGCCGGGACCGCGCTGGCCGTCGTCACCGTCACGGCGGCCGTCCTGGCAGCGACCCACCAACTGCCCGGCACCTCCACCGCGGCCGAGCCGCCACGGCCCACCGCCACGGCCGCCCCACCGGCCGACCGCACCGAGAACAACTCCCCCGGCCCGAGCGCCAGCCCCAGTGCGAGCACGAGCATCAGACCGAGTCCCAGCAGTTCCCCGTCCCCGGCCCTGCCTGCCGGCTTCCACCGCTACACCGCCCCGGAGGGCTTCTCCGTGGCCCTGCCGGACTTCTGGAAGCGGCTGACCACCTCACGCGGGGCCGACCACGCCTACCGCATCACCTTCGGCACCGACGCCGACTCCCCGACCCTCGCCGTCACCTACAGCGAGCAGGCCGGCCCGGACCCGGTCGCCGTGTGGCGGGACGAAGTCGAACCGGTGCTGGAGCGGCTCCCCGGCTACCACCGGGTCGGCGGCATCCGGGCCACGGCCTACCAGGGTCATCAGGCAGCCGACCTGGAATGGCTGTCCGGATCCGGCGACGCACGGGTGCACACCTTCGGGCGCGGATTCCTGCTCGGCGGCGGGCGCAGCTTCTCCCTGCGTTTCACCACTGCGGACAAGGCCTGGGACGATGCCGGTAACCAGCTCGCTCTCAGGACCTTCCTGCAGACCTTCCGCGAGACCAAGGGCTGACCGGCACCCGGCGGCGGACAGGCGGGGCCGTCAAAGCGTTGCCAATGGGTGGATATAGGCTGTCCAGTCGCACTCGCGCACCGAGTGCGGTCCCGCCCAGACATGCCTCCAGGAGAGTCATCCGTGACCCTTGCGATCGACCCGTCCGAGACGTCCGTGCCGGCCGCGGCGCCCCTGTCCGACCTCGTGGCGCGGGACGCACGCGAGTTCGGCGTCTACGCGCGCACCGGCGGCTGGGCCTTCGCGCTGATGGTGGCGCGCAGCGTGCGGCCGGGCGGACAGGCCGCCGGTGAGACACCGAAGGTGTCGGCGAAGGAGTTCGCTGAGCTGGCCGGCTGCTCGCCCGAGCGGGTCATGCGCTACTACAAGGCCTGGGACCGCGCGGCCGACGACGGGCTCGTCCCGCACTTCGAGGCGCTCCGGCCGGGCCAGGACGTCGAGCTGCCGGACGCCGACGTGTGGCTGAGCTACTACGTCTCCCGCAACAGCGCCACATCCGAGCGCGGCACCGCCATCGCCCAGGCCGCCGAGGCCGAGGGCATCCGTCCCACCAAGGCCCTGGAGGTCGCCGAGAACCCCACCGCGCTGCGCGCCGCGATCCTCGCCGACCCCTCCACCGCCCGGGCCGCCCGCTCCGCCCTGCTGGACCGGCTCAAGGAGGACCCGGACCTGCAGGCCGAGCTGGCCCGGGACGTCGTACGCACCGACGACCTGAAGAAGGCCGTGGCGAGCGAGAGCCGCTCGGCCGACCGGATCGGCTACGTCCGGCAGATCGCCGAGTCCGGACAGATCAGGACGCCGGCCGGACAGACCGTGGACGCGCCCGTCGGGCTGCGCGAGGAGGCCGAGCGCCATCTGTCGCTGATCGACGAGCTGGACGACGGCGAGGACACCGGCGAGTGGGCCACCGAGGCCTACGACACCCTGAAGTCCCTCGTCGCCGAGACGGTCGAGGCCGACCCCGAGCTGCGGGTCCAGGAGCGGCGGACGAAGTTCTACAGCAGCCTGCAGAAGGCGACCCGGGCGTTCGAGGAGCTGACCTTCGACGACGCCCAGGACTTCTACGAGGACGACATGGTCCAGCGCCTGGAGGAGCTTCAGCAGGCCATCGGCACCTGCCTGACCGCGCTGCGCGGGGCCGTCGGAAGCCAGTCGTAGGGCGCGGCGGACATCCCCAGCCCGGGCTGAGTAGCGGTACTCATGCCCGGGCCCGTCGGCCGCCGCCACGATGGGGGCTCCTTCCTCTCCTCCTGCAAGGAGCCCCGCCATGACCGCAGTGCACCCCGCCCCGCTGCCCGCACCGCGCCGCGTGCCGCCCGCCCTGTTCGCGGGCGTGGTGGCCGTGGGCCTCGCCGTGTCGGCGTGGGACGTGCACGACCGCACGACCTGGTTCCTGGAGACGGTCTGGGCGCTGGTCGGGCTGCCCCTGGTGGTGCTGGTCTGGCGGCGCTTCCCGCTGACCGGGCTGCTGTGCGGGCTGCTGGCCGTGCACGCGCTGGTCCTCGCGGTCGGCGGCCACTACACCTACGCGCAGGTGCCCGCGGGCGACTGGGTGCGGGACGCCTTCGGTCTGTCCCGCAACCCGTACGACCGGTTCGGGCACCTGATGCAGGGCTTCGTCCCGGCCGTCCTCGTCCGCGAACTGCTCAGCCGCACCTCGCCGCTGCGCGGCAGCCGCTGGCTGGCCCCGCTCACCGTGTGCGCCTGCCTCGCCTTCAGCGCCTGCTTCGAACTGCTGGAGTGGGCGGCCGCCGTGACCGGCGGGCACAGCGCGGACGCCTTCCTCGCCGCCCAGGGCGATGTGTGGGACACCCAGTGGGACATGTTCTGCGCCCTGATCGGCGCCGTGCTGTCGCTGCTGCTGCTCAGCAGGGTGCACGACCGTCAGCTGGCCGCACTGGAAGCCCGTACGGCCGGCTGACCGCCCGGACGGCACCTACCAGCGCTGCTCCACCTGGTCCTTGATCCGGCGCTCGTACAGGTCGCGGATCGCGGTGAACGTCTCCTCGGGCAGCGGCGGCAGCTTGGCGGCGGCCGCGTTGGCCCGGGCCTGCTCCGGGTTGCGGGCGCCGGGGATGACCGTGGTCACGCCGGGCTGCTCGGCGATCCAGCGCAGGGCCAGCTGGGCCGGGGTGTACCCCTCGGGGGCGAGCGCGGCGAACTCGGCGGCCGCCTCGACGCCGGTCGCGTAGTCGACGCCGGAGAAGGTCTCGCCCTGGTCGAAGGCCTCGCCGTGCCGGTTGTAGGTGCGGTGGTCGTCGGCCGCGAAGACCGTGTCCTTGGTGTACTTGCCGGACAGCAGCCCGGAGGCGAGCGGCACGCGCGCGATGATGCCGACGCCCGCCTCCCGTGCCGCCGGGAGCACCTCGTACAGGGGCTTCATGCGGAACGCGTTGAGGATGATCTGCACGCTGGCCACGTTCGGCCGGGCGATCGCGGTCAGCGCCTCGGCACAGGTCTCCACGCTCACGCCGTACGCGGCGATCCGCTCCTCGGCCACCAGGGTGTCGAGGGCGTCGAACACCTCGTCGGAGGAGTAGACGGGGGTGGGCGGGCAGTGCAGCTGCACCAGGTCGAGGCGGTCGACGCCGAGGTAGCGGCGGGAGCGGTCGTTCCAGGCGCGGAAGTTGTCCAGGACGTAGTTCTCGGGGATCTGCTCGACCCGGCGGCCCATCTTGGTGGCCACGAGCACGTGCAGATCGGGCCGGCCGCCCAGGAAGGCGGCGATGGTCGACTCGCTGCGTCCGTCGCCGTACACGTCGGCCGTGTCGAAGAAGGTGACCCCGGACTCGGCCGCCGCCTCCAGGACGGACAGGGCCTCCTTGTCGTCCACCTCGCCCCAGTCGGCGCCCAGCTGCCATGTGCCGAGTCCGACGACCGATGCCCGCTGACCCGACCTGCCGATTACGCGTTCGTCCATGGCGTCAGTGTGTCACCAGGTCTCGCATCCCGCGGAACACGTCGCTCCGGCGGGAGTCTGTGCGTGTTTCACCCACATGAGTGATTGAGGACTCGACGGAACGTCGGTTGCCGTAAAGCGGACCCTAGCGTGAGTCCGTGATCGATCATTCAGTGAGCAACTCCCCTTCCTGGAGCGGTGGTTCGGCTCCCGTGAGCCGCCGCGGCTTCCTGCGCACGGCCGCCGCGCTGGCTGCCGTGCCCGTGCTGGTGGCGGCCGATCCGGCCCTCGCCGCGGCCGAACTCCCGGGGTTTCCGGCCGAGGTGGCGCTCCACCGCTCGGCGTACCGCAACTGGGTGGGCGAGATCACCGCGGACGGGCTGTGGGCCTGCGCTCCCATCACCCCGGAGCAGGTGCTCTCCGTCGTCAACTGGGCGTGGCGCAACGGGTGGCGGGTGCGCGCGCGGGGCAGCTCGCACAGCTGGTCGCCGCTGACGATCACCGAGGGCACCACGACGGACACCCGCGTCCTGCTGGTCGACACCGCACCCCATCTGACCGGCGTGGCGCTGGAGGGCGCGTCGGCGGTGCGCGCCGGCACGGGAGTGAGCCTCGAAGCCCTGCTCACCTTCCTGGAGGGGCAGGGCCTCGGCCTCACCGCCACACCCGCGCCCGGCGACCTCACCCTCGGCGGCGCCCTGGCGATCGACGCGCACGGCACGGCCGTGCCTGCCGACGGTGAGCACCCGCTGGCCGGCGCGACGTACGGCTCCCTGAGCAACCGGGTCCTGGAGCTGACCGCGGTGGTGTGGGACGAGGGCGCGGGGGCCTATGTCCTGCGGACGTTCCACCGCGCGGAGGCGGACTGCGCCGCGCTCCTGACCCATCTCGGACGGTCCTTCGTCACGGAGGTGGTCCTGCGGGTCGGCTCCGACAGCAGCCTGCGCTGTGTCAGCCGTACCGACATCCCGGCCTCCGAACTGTTCGCGGCGCCCGGCTCCCGCGGGCGCACGATGGAGACGTTCCTGCGGCGCTCGGGCCGGGTCGAGACGATCTGGTTCGCCTTCACCGAGTTCCCGTGGCTGAAGGAGTGGAGCGTCACGCCGGTCAAACCGCTCACCTCACGGCACGTCACCTCGCCGTACAACTACCCGTTCTCCGACAGCGTGCCGACCGTTGTGGCCGACCTGGTGGGACGCATGTTCACGGACGCGGCCTGGTACCTGGCGCCGGTGCTCGGCAACGCACAGCTCGGCGTGGCCGACCTGGGGCTGGCGACCACGCTGTCCGCCGATCTGTGGGGGCCGTCGAAGAACACCCTGCTGTACGTGCGGCCCACCACGCTGCGGGTGACCGCGAACGGGTACACGATCCTCACCACGCGGGCCGGGGTTCAGCGGGTGGTGCACGAGTTCACCAGCCGCTACCGGGAGCGGCTCGAGGCGTACGCGGCGCTGGGCCGGTTCCCGGTGAACGGCTCGGTGGAGATCCGGGTGACCGGCCTGGACGACCCCGCCGACACGGGCGTCGAGGGCGCCCGCGCCCCGCTGCTGTCCGCGCTGCGGCCGAGCGGGGCCCGCCCCGAGTGGGACACCGCGGTGTGGCTGGACGTGCTGACCCTGCCGGGGACGCCGTACGCGGAGGCGTTCCTGCGCGAGCTGGAGGGGTTCCTGCTGGACACGTACGACGGCGGGTACGCCCTCGCGCGCGTGGAGTGGTCCAAGGGCTGGGCGTACACCGAGGACGCCGCATGGAGCGACCCGGAGGTGCTGGGCTCGGCCGTGCCCGGCTCGTTCGAGGCGGGCGTGTGGGAGCAGGCGGTCGGGATCCTCGACCGTCTGGACCCGCACCGGGTGTTCGGGAACGGCTTCCTCGACCGTCTGCTGCGCTGACTTCGCCTGGACGCGGCTGACTACGCCTCGAAGTAGTGGCCCTCGTCGAGGTCGGCGAGGAGGCCGGGCCCCTGCGGCTCCCAGCCGAGGAGTCCGCGGGTCCGCGCGCTCGACGACGGGCAGTCGGCGCCGGCGAACCGGCCGAGCCAGCCGAAGTGGTCCTGGGCCCCTTCGACGGGCATGCTGACGACGGGCACGTCCAGGTGCCGGCCGATGACCGCGGCGATGTCCCGGAAGGGCACCCCTTCCTCGTCGGTCGCGTGCAGCCGGGTGCCGGCCGGTGCGGACTCCAGGGCCAGCCGGTACAGCCGGGCCGCGTCCGAACGGTGCACGCCCGTCCAGCGGTTGGCGCCGTCGCCGAGGTAGGCCGACGCGCCCTTCGCCCGGGCGATCCCGATCAGGCGCGGCACGAAGCCCTGATCGCCCCGGCCGTGCACGGAGGGGGCGAGCCGGACCAGGCAGGCACGCACCCCGCGCTCGGCCAGTGCGAGGGTGGCCTCCTCCGACGCGGTCCGGTGCCCGCCCGGCGCGGGCCCGTCCTCCTCGGTGACCGCACCGTCCCCGTCCGCCCGGACGATCCCCGTGCCGGAGGTGACCAGGAAGGGCTTGCCGGAGCCGGTCAGAGCGACGCCCATCGCCTCGATGGCCCGCAGGTCGGTGGTGCCCGCGGCGTAGATGTCGGTGAAGTCGTGTATGAAGGCCAGGTGGATCACGCCGTCGGCCGCGGCCGCGGCGCGGGCCAGCCCCTCGGGGTCGTCCAGGCTGCCGCGGTACGCCTCGGCCCCCGCCGACTTCAGCGAGGCCTCCGCCTCGTCCGAGCGGGCGAGGCCGACGACCTCGTGCCCGGCGGCGATGAGTTCGGGAACGACGGCGGATCCGACGAACCCCGTGGCACCGGTGACGAAAACACGCATGGTTGATCTGCTCCTCGGATACTGGGCGGGAATGACTTCATCGTTGGTCCGAGGCCGCCTCCAGGTCCAAAGCCTGTTTCGAATGACGCAATACAGATCAGGCATCACCGCAGGTCAGCGCAATTGTGAGCGGGCAGGAAGAGCGCGCATGGCAGTACGCTTGAGGCATGACAGACGCGGCCGCCCACGTGGACCTCGACCTTCGGCTGGTGCGGTACTTCACGGACGTGGCCGAGCACCGGCACTTCGGCCGCGCCGCGACCGCCCTGCACATCGCCCAGCCGTCCCTGAGCCGTCAAGTGCGGCGCCTGGAGCAGCAGGTGGGCGCCCGGCTGTTCGACCGCACCCCGCGGGGCACCCGGCTCACCGAGGCCGGAGAGGCCTTCCTGCCGCGTGCGAAGGCGCTGTTGCGCGCCGCGGCCCAGGCCACCGCCGTCGCCCGGGCCGCCGCCGAGCCCAGCCGGATCACCGTCGGCTTCACCTCCGGCATCTTCGTCACCCCGGCGGTGCGCGACCTGCGGCGCAGGTTCCCGGACGCCGACGTGCGGACCGCACATCTGCGCTGGAACGAGGCGCGGGACGCGCTGCTCGACCACCGCGTGGACGCGCTCGTGACCCGGCTGCCGTTCGTCACCGAGGGCCTGCGGGTGACGGTCCTCTACGACGAACCGCGCGTCCTGGTCGTCCCGCTCGACCACCGGCTGGCGGGCAAGGAGTCGGTCACCGTGGACGACATCGCCGACGAGCCGCTCCCCCGGGTGCCGGACCGGCTCTGGGACGCGTTCTGGCGCATCGATCCCCGGCCCGACGGCAGCCCGGCCCCGGACGGCCCGTACATCGACGGCATCGAGGACAAGTTCGAACTCGTCGCCTCCGGGCAGGCGGTGGCGATCGCGCCGGGCATCCCCGGCATCGGCATCCGTCCCGGACTCACCTCGATCCCGCTGCACGGCGTCGAACCCAGCCATGTCGCGCTGGCGACCCGCGCGGGCGACAACGGCCGGCTGCTCACGGCGTTCCGCAGGTGCGCGGAGGCGCTGCTGACCGGCCACCAGACCGTCGGGTGACTCAGGTGCCGGGCGTCAGCTGTTCCTGTACGAGGGGGCCGTAGCGGTCTGCGATGACGTCGATGTCGGTCTCGCGCAGATGCGGGCCGCGCGCGATGCCGTACATCGCCCCGAGCCCGAGGAGGCCGGCGACGGCGAGTTCGGCGCGCAGGCCCGCGTCGGGGCCGGTGAGCCGGGCGGCGAGGCGTTCGATCACCTGGGCGCGGAAGTTGGCACGCAGGATCTCGCCGTGGTCGCCGTGCAGGGACGCGAAGGCGATACGCACCAGCGGGTCGACGCCGCGCTCCCGCTGGCTGGCCAGCACATGGCGGACCATGTGGCGGCCCAGCTGCTGAAGCGGCGCGTCGAGCAGGTCGTCCGCGTCGGTGTCGAAGGACATCACGCGGGCGAAGAGGGCGTCCTTGTTGCCGAAGTACTTCAGGATCAACGGCGGGCTGACACCGGCCCGTTCGGCGACGGCCTTCAGGGTGATGTCGGCGTGCGCGTGCCGGGCCAGCAGGTAGCGGGCGGCCTTGAGGATGACCGCCTTGGTGGCCTCGGCGTCGCGACGTGCGGGGGCTTCCGGGAGGTGCGCTCGGGGGCCGGATGGAGTGCTCACGGCACTCATGCTCCCTCCATCGCCTCGTCGCGCGCGCCCCGGGTGGCTCCCCCGGCGCGCCTGGTGTCGCCGGAGGGCCTGTCGCCCGGGATGGACAGGGCCGCGGCGCAGGCGACCAGGGCGATGGCCCCGGCCATCGCGAACGCCAGCAGATAGCCGTGCAGTGTGGGCACCGGAACGCCGCCGACGAGGCTGCTGTGGTGGACGAGGACGGCTGCGACGGCGGCGCTGGAGACGGCCTGGCCGATGGTGCGCATGAGGACGTTGACGCCGTTGGCGGAGGCGGTCTGGGCGGCCGGGACGGCCCGCAGGATCAGGGTCGGGAGCGCGGAGTAGGCGAGGGTGGTGCCGGTCGCCACCACCGTGGCACCGAGGATGATCATCCACAGGTCGCGGCTGTCGGCGATGCGGACCGCGTAGCCGCAGGCGATGACGGCGGCGCCGAGGGCGAGGGTGACGCGCGGGCCGCGCGCGGCGGAGATACGGGCGGACACGGGCGAGAAGAGCAGCATGGTGACGCCGCCGGGCAGCAGGCACAGGCCGGTGGCGACGATGGACAGCCCGAGGCCGTAGCCGGTGGCCTTCGGGGCCTGCACCAGCTGGGCGGTCACGAGCGAGTTGGCGTAGAAGGCGAAGCCGGTCAGCAGGGCCGCCACGTGGGACAGGCCCACCCGCGGCCGGGTGACCAGGCGCAGGTCGACCAGCGGCCGCTCGGCGCGCAGCTGCTGCCACCACCACAGGGCGAGGACGGCGACGGCCGCGAGGAACAGCGCGAGGATCCGGGGGCTGCCCCAGCCCCACTGGCCGCCCTGGGAGACGCCCAGCAGCAGGCACACAAGGCCGGCGGCCAGGCCCAGCGTGCCGAGGACGTCGAAGCGGCCGGGCTCGCGCACCGGCGACTCCCTGACCGCCCACCAGGTGGCCGCCACACCGAGTGCGCCCAGGGCGCTGGTCAGCCAGAACATGGTGTGCCAGTCGGCGTACTGGATCACCAGCGCGGCGAGCGGCAGGCCGAGGGCGGCGCCGATGCCGACCGTGGAACTCATCAGGGCCACCGCCGAGCCCCGGCGCTCCGGCGGGAGTTCGTCGCGCAGGATGCTGATCGAGAGCGGGACGACGGAGGCGGCGGCGCCCTGGAGGGCGCGAGCCACGATGAGCACGCCGATGTCGCAGGACAGGGCACACATCACCGAGCCGACGGTCATCAGGCCGAGCGCGGCGGTGAGCACCCGGCGCTTGCCATACATGTCGCCGGCCCGGCCGAGCACGGGGGTGAGCACCGCCCCGGACAGCAGGGTCGCGGTGACCATCCAGGAGACGGTGGCCGCCGATGCGTGGGTCAGCCTTGGCAGGTCGGGCAGCAGCGGTACGACCACGGTCTGCATGACGGCCATGAGGATGCCGCCCGACGCGAGCACCGGGATGGTGAGGCGGTCCCGCAGCCGGGGCGCCGCGGTGGACGTGCCGGGCGGCTGGGATATCGGGGCGGGGTGGCCCATGGGCGCTCCTGTGAACGGCTCGGACTGCCAGGTGAATACGAATTCACGTTATCCGGTGAATGGCCATTCACCCAAGATATCGCCCCGCACTCCGGCCGCCCGCCGGGCCAGGTTCTCCTCACACCTGGTCGCGGAGGTGAGCCACGCCCTGGTTCCAGCCGGATCGCGTCAGTCTGGCGCGGTGACCCCCGCCACTCGGGCGCAGCGTGAACGAGAAAGATCACCGGATCACCGGACACCCCGGCAAGGAATTCCCCGTTCCGCAGCAGAAGCGCCCATCTTCACAGCAAGATCATCTTGCTTCAATCTTCTACGACATGTGGCCAATTGTCCGGATCACAGCCAACCGGTTCCGGGCGATTTCTTCCCCTCCTGGACGGCCCGGTAGGCATGCGGAGTCACCACTCGAACTCCCCCACAGGAGGACACGCATGCCCGAAATCACCCGGCGCCGCGCGCTCACCGCGGCGGCCGCCCTGGCCGCCACGGCCTCGGCCGCCACACTCGTCGCACCCGGCGCCTCGGCCGCCGAACACCAGCACGGCGCACCGGACTCCTTCGACGAGGTCTACAAGGGCCGCCGAATACAGGGCCGTCCGTCGAGCATGGGCGGTCACCACCACGAACACGGCGGCGGCTACTCCGTGTTCGTCGACGGGGTCGAGCTGCACGTGATGCGGAACGCGGACGGCAGCTGGATCAGCGTCGTCAGCCACTACGACCCGGTGCCCACGCCGCGCGCCGCCGCCCGTGCCGCGGTGGACGAGCTGCAGGGTGCCCCGCTGCTGCCGTTCCCCGCCAACTGACCGCCCCCGCAAGGACATCCGGAGCACCACGCACATGACCGTTCGCAAGAACCAGGCCGCCCTGACCGCCGACGAGAAGCGCCGTTTCGTGGGCGCCGTCCTCGAACTCAAGCGCAACGGGCGCTACGACGAGTTCGTCCGCACGCACAACGGCTTCATCATGGCCGACACCGACAGCGGTGAACGGACCGGCCACCGCTCCCCGTCCTTCCTGCCCTGGCACCGCAGATTCCTGCTCGACTTCGAGCAGGCCCTGCAGGCGGTCGACTCCTCGGTCGCCCTGCCGTACTGGGACTGGAGCACCGACCGCACGGTGCGCGCCTCGCTGTGGGCGCCGGACTTCCTCGGCGGCACCGGGCGCAGCAGCGACGGCCGGGTGATGGACGGCCCGTTCGCCGGGTCCACCGGCAACTGGCCGATGAGCGTCCGCGTGGACGGCCGTTCATTCCTGCGCCGCTCGCTCGGCACGGCCGTGCGCGAGCTGCCGACGCGCGCGGAGGTGGAGTCCGTGCTGGCCATATCGACGTACGACATGGCGCCGTACAACAGCTCCTCCGACGGCTTCCGCAACAACCTCGAGGGCTGGCGCGGGGCCAATCTGCACAACCGGGTCCACGTCTGGGTCGGCGGGCAGATGGCCACCGGGGTCTCCCCCAACGACCCGGTGTTCTGGCTGCACCACGCCTACGTCGACAAGCTGTGGGCCGAGTGGCAGCGCCGGCACCCGGACGCCGGTTACCTGCCGACCGGCGGGACGCCCGACGTCGTCGACCTGAACGACACGATGAAGCCGTGGAACGACGTGCGCCCGTCGGACCTGCTGGACCACACGAAGTTCTACACCTTCGACAGCTGATCAGGCCTCGGCGGTACGGCACTCCGGGTGGCCCCAGCCCTGCGCGTTCTTGGCGATGGACTCGCCGGCCGCGTAGCTGCGGCCGCACAGGCAGCGGCCGGGGAACTTCGCCTTGATGGTGCGCGAGGACGCTCCGCCGCCGGTCCGGCGGGGCGCCTTGCGGCGCGGGGCGGCTGCATTGGGCGTGTCGGGCGACGGTGGCGGCTCCGCGGAGCCGAGGGCGCTGCCGGCCTCCTCCTGGACCGAGGCGGCCTGGCTGGCGGCGCGGTCGGCGAAGTCGTTGAGCGGGTCGCCGTCGACCTGGTGGGCGGGGACGTAGCGGAACTCCACGGAGCGGCCGTCGAGCAGCTCGTCGATGCGGACCACCAGCTCCTGGTTGGCGACCGGCTTGCCGGCGGCCGTCTTCCAGCCGTTGCGCTTCCAGCCGGGCAGCCAGGTGGTGACCGCCTTCATCGCGTACTGCGAGTCCATGCGGATCTCCAGCGGCACGTCCGGGTCGACGGCCGCCAGCAGGCGCTCCAGCGCGGTCAGTTCGGCGACGTTGTTGGTGGCCCGGCCGAGCGGGCCCGCCTCCCACCGGGCGGGGGTCCGCTCGTCGTCGGAGACCACCCATGCCCATCCGGCCGGTCCGGGGTTTCCCTTCGAAGCCCCGTCGCACGCGGCCACCACACGTTCACGCATGCGCTCGATCATGCCATGGCCGCGCCCGCCACCGCTCCGGGCCCGGTCAGACGTCCTGGAAGCTGGGCCTGTCGCCCTCGGTGGTCGTGGTGTCGATCACGGAGAAGTTCGCGCCCTGCGGGTCGCTGAGCGCCGCGAACCGGCCGAAGGGGCTGCCCATGGGCCCGAAGCGCAGAATGCCGCCCAGCTTGGTCGCCCGGGCCACGGCCGCGTCGCAGTCGTCGACGCCGAAGTACACGTTGATGTACGACGGAACCTCGGGCGGGAACTCGTCGGTCATCCGCATCCGGCCCAGGACCGTGTCGTCGCCGAGGTTGAAGACACGGAAGTCGACCCCGTCGTCCTCGAGCTGCTTCGCCGCGTACGGGAAGACAGCCGTGAGGAACGTGTCCGTTTTATCGGGGTCGCGGGTGAAGACCTCGGCCCAGGTGTAGGCGCCGGGCACCGCCGTCGCCTCGAAGCCCTCGTGGGCACCCGCCTGCCACACGCCGAACACGGCACCGCTGGGCTCAAGAGCGAGGCACATCGTGCCGAAGTCGCCGACCTGCATAGGCTCCATCAGCACCTCGCCACCGTTGTCCCGGATCCTGGCCGCGGTGGCGGCGGCGTCCGGCGACGCGAAGTACAGGCACCACTGCGACTGCCCCTCCTGGCCGGGCACCGGCGGTACGACGGCGGCCACCGCCTTGCCGTTCGCATAGGCCTGTGTGTAATTGCCGTGCTCCGACGCCGCCTCGCCGAAGGTCCAGCCCAGGACCTCGCCGTAGAAGCTCTTGGCGCCCTCGACGTCGGTGAACATCGCGTCGGCCCAACAGGGCGTTCCTTCAGGTTGCACGGCCATGGTCACGGCCCCCTCCGGTGAGGCGGATTGTCCCGATTCTCACGCTAGCCATCCCTCGGTCGGCCCGCGCGCCGAACGGGTGAAACTGCCCGACACTGGACGAGGGAGACGAGGGAGACGGCGGGCTTCGACGAGACGGGGCGCGGAATGTCGGAGTTGATGGCGACGGCAGGGACGACACGGGCATGGTCGGTGACCCGGCCCGGGCCGGTGGAGGAGGATCCCCTCCGGTTCGTCGAGCGGCCGGTGCCCGTTCCCGGGGACGACGAGCTGCTGGTCCACGTGCGCGTCTGCGGAGTGTGCCGCACCGACCTCCACGTCACCGAGGGGGACCTGCCGGTGCACCGGCAGGGGGTGACCCCCGGGCACGAGGTGGTGGGCGTGGTCGCCGGGTTCGGGGCGGGTGTCGAGGGCTTCGCCGTGGGCGACCGGGTGGGCGTGGCCTGGCTGCGGCACACCGACGGCGCGTGCGCGTACTGCCTGCGGGGCGCCGAGAACCTGTGCCCGCGGTCCCGGTACACCGGCTGGGACGCCGACGGCGGTTACGCCGAGTACACGACCGTACCGGCGGACTTCGCCTACCGGCTGCCGAGCGCACTGGACGACGTGCCACTGGCGCCGCTGCTGTGCGCCGGGATCATCGGCTACCGCGCGCTGCGACGCGCCGCGCTGCCGCCGCGCGGCCGGCTCGGGCTGTACGGCTTCGGGGGCAGCGCCCACCTGTGCGCGCAGGTGGCCATCGCCGAGGGCGCCACCGTGCACGTCCTCACGCGCGGCGCGGCCGCCCGGCAGCTGGCCCTCGAACTGGGCGCCGCCTCGGCCCGCGACGCGTACGACCTGCCACCGGAACCCCTGGACAGCGCGATCCTGTTCGCCCCGGTCGGCGACCTGGTCCCGGTCGCGCTGCGGGCGCTGGACCGCGGCGGGGTCCTGTCCGTGGCGGGCATCCACCTGAGCGACGTACCGCCCCTGCACTACGAGACCGACCTCTTCTACGAGAAGGAACTGCGCAGCGTCACCTCCAACACGCGCGCGGACGGCCGCGAGTTCCTGGAGAAGGCCGCGCTGCACAAAGTCCACGCGACGACGCACACGTATCCCCTGTCGCAGGCACCACAGGCCCTGAAAGACCTCAAGGCCGGGCGCTTCGACGGGGCGGCGGTGCTGGTGAACGATCTTTCCTGATCGCAAACATGAGAATTCACCGCGTGCGGAGGCAGAGTTGCGGCGCGTGATCACGAACACCGCCTCGCAACGCTCTCACCGGCGGGTTCGCACCACTTGTTGATCAAAGGCGCCCCCTGCGCGCTGTACCCGAAGATCACGCGTCCTGTTTGGCTGGTCGGAGCGCACCGGCACCCCGTGCACCACCGACCGATCCCCATCACCCCCGTTCGCCTCTCCGCAGGAGGGAATGTGTCCACTCCGGACATCGCCACCGGTTCCGCAGTCGACGAACCCGATCCCGGGCCCCCGACCGACGGGCAGCTCACCAGCCTGAGCACCCGGGCGGCCCGCAACCTCGCCACCACGACCAAGTCCGAACCGCAGATGCAGGCCATCACCTCGCGATGGCTGCTGAAGACCCTGCCGTGGGTGGACGTCAAGGGCGGCACGTACCGGGTCAACCGCCGTCTGCAACTGCGCACGGGGCGCGGCCGCGTGCACTTCGAGCAGAACGGCGCCGACGACATCCGGGTCATTCCCGAGACGCTGACCGAGCTGCCGATCCTGCGCGGCTACCCCGACCTGGACGTGCTGCGGGAGATGGCCACCCGCTTCCAGCCCCGGGAGGTGCGCCCGGGCCAGGTGCTGTTCGAGGCCGGGCAGCCGGTCACGGAGGCGTACCTGGTGGTGCACGGCCGGTTCACCCGGTTCGCGGCCGGCAAGTACGGCGAGGAGGAGATCGTCGGGGTCGTCAGGGACGGCGACCAGATGGGCGACGAGGCGGTCGGCCAGTCCGACCCGCTGTGGCTCACCTCGGTGCGGGCGGAGACGGCGGGAGTGGTGCTGGCGCTGCCCTGGGACGCCGTCCAGGAGTTCACCGAGCGGGTGCCGTCCCTCGCCGCCCATCTCCACGCGTACGTCGAGCAGCAGCGCAAGCCGATGAACCGCAAGGGGGAGGCGGAGGTCCCGGTGCAGGCCGGCCACGTCGGCGAGCAGACGCTGCCCGGCGGCTTCGTGGACTACGAACTCGCCCCCCGCGAGTACGAGTTGTCGCTCACCCAGACCGTGCTGCGGGTGCACACCAGGGTCGCCGACCTCTACAACAGCCCGATGGACCAGACCCAGCAGCAGCTGCGCCTCACGGTCGAGGAGATCCGTGAGCGCCAGGAGTGGGAACTGGTCAACAACCGGGAGTTCGGACTGCTGCACAACATCGACTACGGCCAGCGGATCAGCTCCTTCACCGGGCCGCCGACGCCCGACGACATGGACGAGCTGCTCTCCATGCGCCGCAAGACCAAGGTGTTCCTGGCGCACCCGAAGGCGATCGCGGCCTTCTTCCGGCAGTGCAACCGGCGCGGTCTGGTGCCCGCCTCCGCGAACATCGACGGGCACGAGATCCCGGCCTGGCGCGGGGTCCCGATCTATCCGTGCAGCAAGATCCCGATCAGCGACGACCACACCACCAGCATCATCGCGCTGCGCACCGGCGAGGCCGACCAGGGCGTCATCGGCCTCTACCAGACCGGTATCCCGGAGGAGTTCCAGCCGGGTCTGAACGTCCGCTTCATGGGTATCGACACCGCCGCGATCATCAACTACCTCGTCACCGCCTACTACTCGCTGGCCATCCTGGTCCCCGACGCCGCGGGGATCCTGGAGAACGTCCAGCTGGGCCGGACTGCCGACTGACGGCCTGGAGCACACCATGACCACACCCACCAACGCCTACACACTCCCCGGGCCGCACAACATCGCCCAGAGCATGCGCCGGCCGCGGCGCACCGGGGTCATCCCCGGACTGCACTACCAGCCGGCCGTTCCCGCCGACCCGGAGAAGGCCGCCGAGATCGACAGCCGGCTCGAGACCTGGGCCCGCGACCTGGATCTGTTTCCCGCGGCCTGGACCGGGGACTTCTCGGACTTCCAGTTCGGCCGGGCCGTCGTACTCCAGCATCCGGGCGCTCTCGACCTGGACCGCCTCACCGCCGCGGGCAAGCTGCTGCTCGCCGAGAACATCGTCGACTCCTGCTACTGCGAGGAGGACGAGGGCCGGGGCGGATCGCGGCGCGGTCTGGGCGGCCCGCTGATCATCGCCCAGTCGGCGCTCGACCCCTTCCACGGCATCCCGGAGCTGGAGGAGGAGTGGCGCGAGGGCATCCGGGCCGACGGTCCGCTGCGCTCGTACCACTTCGCCCTCGCGGACTACGCGGCCATCGCCACGCCCAGCCAGACCGACCGGTTCGTGCACGACATGGCCCGGCTGCACATGGGCTACCTGGGCGAGGCCGCCTGGATGGAGACCAAGTACGTGCCGCGGGTCTGGGAGTACCTGGTGATGCGGCAGTTCAACAACTTCCGCCCCTGTCTGTCGCTCGTCGACGCGGTGGACGGCTACGAACTGCCCGAGCAGGTCTACGCCCGGCCGGAGATCCAGCGGATCACCGCCCTCGCATGCAACGCCACCACGATCGTCAACGACCTGTACTCCTTCACCAAGGAGCTGGCGAGCGATCCGGACCACCTCAATCTGCCCCAGGTGGTCGCCGCCAACGACCGGCGCGGCCTGAAGGCGGCATATCTGAAGTCCGTCGAGATCCACAACCGGATCATGGAGGCCTTCGAGGAGGAGTCCGCCCTCCTGTCCGCCACCTCGCCCCTCGTCGAGCGCTACGCCCAGGGGCTGTCCGCCTGGGTCGCCGGCAACCACGAGTGGCACTCCACCAACACCAGCCGCTACCACCTTCCCGACTACTGGTGATCCCACCAGTTCTCCGAAACACCGTCAGACGCACTTCGAGGAGTCACTGTTGACCACCGCCCCTGTCGCCCGGAAGACCCCCACGTCAGCTCCGGTGCCGACCCAGTCCACGTACCAGACCCGTGTCGCGGACTACTGGAACGCCGAAGAGAACCCGGTCAACCTCGAACTCGGAAAGATCGACGACCTGTACCACCACCACTACGGCATCGGGGACGCCGACTGGTCGGTACTCGACGAACCCGACCCGGACCTGCGCAAGAAGCGGGTCACCGGCGAACTGCACCGTCTGGAGCACGCCCAGGCCGAGCTGCTGGCCACCCACCTCGGCCCGCTCACCCCCGCCGACCGCGTCTTCGACGCCGGCTGCGGCCGGGGCGGCGGCAGCGTGGTGGCGAACCTGCGCCACGGCTGCCACTGCGACGGTGTCACGATCTCCGCCAAGCAGGCCGAGTTCGCCAACGAGATGGCCCGCAAGCGGGGCATCGACGGCAAGGTGCGCTACCACCACCGCAACATGCTCGACACCGGCTTCGAGTCGGGCGCGTACGCCGCGTCGTGGAACAACGAGTCCACCATGTACGTCGAGCTGGACCTGCTGTTCGCCGAGCACGCCCGGCTGCTGCGCCGCGGCGGACGGTACGTGGTGATCACCGGCTGCTACAACGACACCTACGGGCAGGCCTCGCGCGAGGTGTCCCTGATCAACGCGCACTACATCTGCGACATCCACCCGAGGTCGGAGTACTTCCGCGCGATGGCCCGCAACCGGCTGGTGCCGGTGCACGTCGAGGACCTGACGCAGGCCACCATCCCGTACTGGGAACTGCGCAAGGAGGCGGACCACCTGGTCACCGGCATCGAGGACACCTTCCTGTCCGCGTACCGCAATGGCAGCTTCCAGTACCTGCTGATCGTGGCCGACCGGGTCTGATCCCAACAGGCCGACGAGCGGGGGCGGTGTCCAACGACGCCGCCCCCCTCGGTATTTCGCTCGACAGGGGGCGCGCCGGGCTCTTGGATGGGGCCCCATGTGTGCGGTGAAGATGCACGAGGACGAGGTCGAGACCGACGCTGCGCTGGTCCGGCGGATGATCGCACGGCAGTTCCCCGACTGGGGGTCGCTGCCCGTCCGGCGTCTGGAGTCGTCCGGTACCGAGAACGCGATGTTCCGTCTGGGGACGGAGCTGGTGGTGCGGCTGCCCCGGCGTCCCGGCGCCGTGGGCGACGTGGTGCACGAGCAGCGCTGGCTGCCCCTCCTCGGGTCGCGCGTTCCGGTGGCCACGCCCGAGCCGGTGGGGCTCGGCGAGCCGGACGAGGACTTTCCGTGGCCCTGGTCGGTGTACCGCTGGCTGGACGGGCGCAACCCGGTCGCGGGCGCCGTCGAGGCGCCGGAGCGGCTGGCCGAGGAGCTGGGGGCGTTCGTGGCCGCGCTACGCCGGACCGACCTCGGGGACGGGCCGTCCGCCGGCCGGGGCGTCCCGCTCGCGACCCGCGACGAGCCGACCCGTGCGGCCCTGGAGCAGCTCACCGGCAGGATCGACACGGACCCGGTGACAGCTCTGTGGGAGCGTGCGCTGCGCGCCCCGGAGCACGGCGGGTCGCCGGCCTGGATGCACGGCGATCTGTCCCCCGGGAACGTCCTGGTGGCCGACGGGCGGCTGAGCGCGGTGATCGACTTCGGCTGTGCCGGGGTCGGCGACCCCGCCGTGGACCTGATCGTGGCCTGGAACCTGCTGCCCGCGACCGCCCGCGACACCTTCCGCAAGACCGTGGGAGCCGACGACGCCGAGTGGGCACGCGGGCGGGGCTGGGCGCTGTCGATCTCGCTGATCCAGCTGCCGTACTACTGGCACACCAACCCGGCGCTCGCGGAGAACTCCCGGCATGTGATCGCCGAGATCCTCGCCGAGGATCCCGGCACGTGATCACCGAGGACGGACAGCGGCCTGCTCCGCCCGCCGTGGGACGGCCTACTCGCCCGCGTACGCCTTGTCCAGCTCGGCGATGTCGAGCTTGCCCATGCTCAGCATGGCGCGGCTGGTGCGGGTCGCCTTCTCCGGGTCCGGGTCGCCGATCATGTCGATCAGGCGGTCGGGGACGACCTGCCAGGAGACGCCGTACCGGTCCTTGAGCCAGCCGCAGGGGCCGGCCTCGCCGCCGTTCTCGGTGAGCCGGTTCCAGTAGTAGTCGATCTCCTGCTGGTCGGAACAGAAGATCTGGAACGAGATCGCCTCGGTGAACTTGAACTGGGGGCCGCCGTTGAGCGCGACGAACTGGTGGCCGTTGGCCGTGAACTCCACGGCCACCACCGAACCGGCCGGCCCGGGCCCGGCCTCGGTGAAGCGGCCGACACGGCCGACGCTGGAGTTCTTGAAGATCGACACGTAGTAGTCGGCGGCCTCCTCGGCCTGGCCGTCGAACCAGAGACACGTGGTGAATCCGTCGGTGGTCATGCGCACCTCCTGGAGCGTGGAACACGGTCATGTGTATCGACCGGCCCACGCCCCGAAACTCATCGGCCGGCCACCGACCGGCTTCCCGGGGACGGAGCCCGCCGGGGCACTAGCATCCGGGCCATGACGTCTGCGTCCGCCGAGACCATCCGGCCGTTTCGACTGTCGGTACCGCAGAGCGATCTGGACGACCTGTACGACCGCCTCGACCGCACCCGCTGGCCGGCCGAGCTGCCGGGGGCGGGCTGGGAGTACGGCGTTCCCGGCGGCTACCTGCGGGATCTGGCCCGGTACTGGCGGGACGAGTACGACTGGCGGGCCGCCGAGGCGCGGCTGAACGAGTGGCCGCAGTTCACCACCACCGTGGACGGGGCGAACGTCCACTTCGCCCATGTGCGCTCCCCCGAGCCGGACGCGACCCCGCTGATCCTGACCCACGGCTGGCCGGGGTCGATCGTCGAGTTCCTGGACGTCGTCGGGCCGCTCACCGACCCCGTGGCGCACGGCGGCGAGGCCGCCGACGCGTTCCATGTCGTGGTGCCGGGCCTCCCCGGCTTCGGTCTCTCCGGGCCCACCACGCAGCCCGGCTGGGAGGCGGCCCGGATCGCCGACGCCTGGGCGGAGCTGATGCGGCGGCTCGGCTACGAGCGCTTCGGCGCGCACGGCGGCGACTGGGGCGCGGTGGTCTCCCGCGAGCTGGGCCGCGCCCGTCCCGACCGGGTGATCGGCGTTCACCTCACCCTGCTGCCGGGCGCCCAGGCCGCCACCGAGCCCGGCCCGGAGGAACTGAGCGGGCTCGGCACACAGGAACGGGAGAACGCCCTCGCCTCGTGGCGGCGGTGGGCGCAGTGGTCGCGCGAGGGCACGGGCTACGCCGTCCTGCAGTCCACCCGGCCGCACACTCTCGGGTACGCGCTGACGGACTCGCCGGTCGGTCAACTCGCCTGGATCGTCGAGAAGTTCCGGGAGTGGACCGACTCCGAGGAGGTCCCGGAGGAGGCCGTCGACCGGGACCGGCTGCTGACGAACGTCATACTGTACTGGCTGACCGGCACGGCCGGTTCGTCCGCGCGCATCTACTACGAGCGGGCCCACGCGCACGGCCGGACCACCCGGCCCGCCGAGCCGTCCACGGTGCCGACGGCCCTCGCCCTGTTCCCGGCCGAGCCCCAGATCCCGCTGCGCCACAAGGCGGACCGGACCGAGAACATCGTGCGCTGGACGGAGTTCGACCGGGGCGGGCACTTCGCGGCCCTGGAGGAACCGGATCTGCTGGCCGCCGACCTCCGGGCCTTCTTCCGGGAGCTGCGCGAGAAGGGCACCGGCTGAGCGGACCGGGGGCCGTACCTCAGGCCACCAGGCACAAGCCGTTGTACGGCTGGTACGGGCGCTGCGGCACCGCGGCCGTACGGCGGCCCGCGGCGGTGTGCCGGGTCAGCTCGCCCTGCGCGAGCGACAGCAGGTCGCCGAGGCCCAGGCCGAGCGCGCGGGCGGCCGCCGCGAGGACCTCGGAGGAGGCTTCCTTGCGGCCGCGCTCGATCTCGGAGAGATAGGGCAGGGAGATCCGGGCCTCGTCGGCCACGTCCCGGAGCGTGCGCTCCTGCGCCAGCCGCTCACGGCGCAGCACCTCACCGACCAGATCGCGCCACAGGGGCTCCCTGGGCGCGGGCTCGGTCTGGATCGGCTCGGTCCGGTTCGGCTCCGGGCGGAGCGGGATCACACGGGCTTCGTTGCTCACCTGGTTGCTCACCCCCTCACCCTAGGCGCCGAGTTCCACCCGCGCGCACACGCGCTTGCCGACCGGCACGCGCTCCACGGTCACCTGCGCGGCCAGGGCGTGCACGATCTCCAGACCGTGCCGGCCGACGCGCTCGGGGTCCTTCGGGAACCGGCGGGGCAGGGCCGAGCTGCTGTCGTACACCACCACCGTGACGGCGGTGTCCGTGCCCTCCAGCTCCAGGATGTACGGGCCGCTGCTGTGCCGGTCCGCGTTGGTGACCAGCTCGCTCACGACGAGGAGCAGCTCGTCGTCGGCCCGGCTGTCGATGGCGGCGCACCACTCGGTCCTCAGCTGCTGCAAAAACTGGGCCGCGAAAGCCCGTGCGTCGCCGATGCATCCGGGTTCGCCGGTGTAGTGCGCCGCGCGTCGCAGCGGCTCCACGGGTACGTCGAAACCAGTCGGTATCACTGCCCCGCCCAGGTATTCGGTCATGCGTGTCTCTCTCGGAAGCCCGATCCGGCCGTTCAGTGTTGCACCAGTCCTCGTACCCCGAGCCGGGCCCGGCAGTCCCCCTGGTGCGTTCGCCGACCGCGCACAGCGAGCTTTGTCACAGCCGCCGGGGCGGGACTGTGGGGCCGCTCACGTCGCCGGGGAGTTCTCGGCGGGCGAGTTCTCGGCCGGCGGCTGCTCCTGAGCGCTGGAGGGCTCCGCGGCGCTGGACTTCTCCTCCGACTGTCCGGTCTGCGGGGATTCGCCCTGACTGGACGGGGGCTCCGACTTGGGGGACTCCGAGGACGGCGACCCCGAGGTGGAGCCCTCCGTGGACGCGGACTCCGAAGAAGGGGACTCGACCGACGGCGACTCGGACGACGGCGACTCCGACGACGGCGACTCCGACGACGGCGACTCCGACGACGGCGACTCCGAGGACGGCGACTCCGACGATGGCGACTCCGAGGACGGCGACTCGGACTTCGGCGACTCGGACGACGGCGATTCAGACGATGGCGACTCGGAGCTGGGCGAAGTCGAAGTCGAAGTCGGGGACGACGACGAAGGGGACGACTTGGACGGGCCGGTCGAAGTGGACGTCGGCGAAGGTGTCGACGGGCAGGGCTTCGGCCCGGTGCCCGGTGCCCCGGTCGTGCCCGGGGTGGACGCGCAGGCGACGGGGGGCTGGGTCCAGGGGTGGGTGTCCCGCGGCGGCTTGGTGTGCTGGTCGTGCCGGCCGCTGTCGTCGCCACGGTGCCGGTCGAACCAGTCGTCGCGGTGGAAGTCGTAGATCACGAAGACGTTGACGATCACCGTGGTGGGCCGCACCACGACGACGTTCGCGGGCTGGTACGACGCCCACTGGTCGCCCGTGTGCCGTGGCGTGGCGCGCTGGGCGACCGGCGGGGTCAGCGGGTTGCCGCAGGCGCAGCGCGCCCGGGGAACGCCGTGCCCGTCGACCAGGACGGCGGTGCCGGACTGGAGGACGGCCTGGTAGGAGGTGCCGGAGCCGCCGCGGTAGCCGTGGTTGGTGACGCGGGTGTCGGCACGCAGCGTCACGGGGGTGAGCGAGCGCAGGTAGGCGGGGACGGCGGAGGGCTGGATGCCGGCTTCCGCCGCGTACGCGCGGTTCTTGGCCGGGTTGGCCTGGAGGGTCCTGATCTGCTTCTCGACGTCACAGCTGGGGCGGTTCTTGACACCGCTGTAGAGGCCGGGCGCGCCGCCGTCGACCGTGCGCACCTGGCCGGCGGGCGCGGACGTGGTCGCCTGCGAGGTGCCGGTCGGGGCGGAGGTCTTCCCCGGTGAGGCGGTCGTCGCCGGGGCGGAGGTCTTGGGCGGGGCGGAACTCTCCGTCGCGGTCGACTCCATGAAGGGGTCCGGGCCGGCCTTGCTCGCGGCCTGCAGGAAGACCTCGCCACCCTGCGCGGTACCTCCGCCGCCGGGGCGGGTCAGGACCAGCGCCACCACGACCGCGGCGACCACGACGCCGGTGAGGGCGGCCACACGCGGGGCGGACCTCCACCACGGCCGGTGCGGTCCACCGGCCCCTGCCCCGGCGCCTGAGCCCGGTGGTGGTTCGGGCGGTCCGGAGGGGGGCTGGGAGGGTCCCGACAGCGGGCCGGAGGGGGGCCCGGTCGGGCGGCCTGATGACGGAGGTTCGACGCCCACGAGCACTTCTTCCCGTCGCGCTTCCCGTCGTGATGCGCGGCTCTTATCCGAGAAAGACCCGTTTGCTGTGCATTTGCTGCACAATTCCTCCTATTGTGTGCTCCTGCCCCAGGTGACTCGCAAGCCGACGCGGACGGGCCACCCGGCGGGCGGGGTGCCCGCGCGCTGCCTAGCGTGGCAAAGGTGAGCCCTGAGACCGTCCCCGAGCCGCCCGTCGCCCGCCACGGCTGGGTGCAGGCCGCGGCCGCGGTGCTGGCCGGGCTGGCCGTCATGGTCGTACTCGCCGCGCTGGGCCTGTGGGCGGCCGGAGCGGCGGATCTGCCGGACGGCGCCTTCGCCCGGGTGGTGATGGCGACCGTGGTGGCGGCGGTGGGCGGCACGCTCGAACTCTCCGGCAACGCGGGTGTGCTGGCGCAGACCCGAGCCGGCCTCACGGTGATCCCGCTGTCGGTGACCCTCGCCGGTGCGCTGGTGATCGGCGCGGGTTTTCTGCGGCCGTTGCGGCACCGGGCGGTCGCCTCGGCCCGGGAACTGGTGGGCTGGGCCGCCCGGATCGCGGTGCTGTGGCTGATCGCGCTGCTCGGCCTCTCCTTCGCCGCCCGGCAGACCTTCGCCGTGGACGTGGGCAACGGCGCCCTCAGCGATCTCACCGACCTGTTCGACGCGACGCCGAAGGTCGGGTTCACCACGAACGTGCCGCTGACCGTGCTGTTCGGGCTGCTGTGGCTGGCCGGGGTGCTGGTGCTGACCGTGCTGGTCGTGCCCGGCGCGCCGCTGCCGGGGCGCCTGCTGCGCTGCCAGGAGTCGGTGCGCCCCGCCGCGCACGCCATGGTCGTCCTGCTGCTGGCCTATGTCGTGCTGGGCCTCGTCGTCGCGCTGGTGTCGGCGGTGACGCGCGGGCACGTCACCGAGACGTTCGCGGTGATCCTGCTCGGCCTGCCCAACCTGGCCTGGCTCGCTCTCACCCTCGGTCAGGGCGCCACCTGGCACGGCCGGGTCGAAGGTCCGTTCGGCCTGCCGATGCCGCATGTCCTGGACCAGATCCTGCGCACCCCCGATGTCGCCACGCTGAATCTGCGCACGCTCACCGAGTACGACCGCGGGATGTGGTGGCTGCTGGTCACGCAGGTGGTGGTGCTGTCGGGGGTCGCCTTCCTGATGGCGGCGCGGTCCCCGGCCCGGGTCCGGGCCTGGCAGCACGCCCTGCGACTGGCCGTCGCCCTGGCCCTGACGGTGCTGATGATCTGTCTGCTGTGCCGGGTCTCGGCGCACTACGGCTTGTCCCTGCTCGGCATCGGCGACCTGGGCGGCGGTCTGTCCGGGGAGCTGTTCCTCGAACCCGAGCTGTGGCAGGCGGTGGGCATCGGTGCGCTGTGGGGGCTGGCCGCCGGCTTCCTGGGCGCGCTGCTGGCCCGGCCGGTGCACCGGAGGGGCAAGGTCGAGACGCCTTAGCGACCCTCTTGGCGCCCCTCTAGCGGAAGAAGGGCTGAGCCCACTGCGGTGGCTGCGGGGGTTCGGCCGGTTTCCGCAGGTCCGTCTCGGTGTCCGGATCACCCTCACCCTCACCATCACCGTCGCCGTCGTCATGGCCGACGTCGCCGGCCGGGGCCGTGCGCAGGGCGGCGACGAAGTCGAGGCAGGTGTCGTAGCGGGCGTCCGGGCTCTTGGCGAGGGCCCTGGCGAAGACGGCGTCGACGGCCGGGGCGAGGTCGGAGCGGGACTCGCTCGGCGGGGGCGGCTCGTCGTACTGGTGGGCCCACAGCAGCGCCATGTCGTCCTCGCGCACGAAGGGCGGGTGTCCGGCCAGGGTCTCGTAGACGACGCAGGCGAGGCCGTAGACGTCGCAGCGCCCGTCGACGGGCCGGCCGGAGATCTGCTCGGGGGCCACGTAGTCGAGGGTGCCGACGAACTGGCCGACGCTGGTGAACCCGGTCAGGGACAGTGACTTCTTGGTCAGTCCGAAGTCGGTGAGGTAGACGTGCTCGGGGTGCTCGCTGTCGGTGCCCCGGGCGACCAGGATGTTGCCGGGCTTCACGTCCCGGTGGACGAGTCCGTGTTCGTGGGCGGCGTCGAGCGCCGAGGCCACCTGCGCGGCGATGCGTACGGCGACCTCGAACGGCAACGGCCCGCGTTCGTCGAGGAGATGGCGCAGATCGCTGCCGGGGACGTACCGCATGGCGATGTAGAGCACGCCGTCCGTCTCGCCCGCTTCGAACACGGGCACGATGTGCGGATGGTCGATCGCGGCGGCCACCCGGGACTCATGGGTGAAGCGCTGCCGGAAGGTGTCGTTGCGGGCGAGTTCCGGGGCGAGCAGCTTGAGCGCGACCGTCCGGTCCAGACGCAGGTCGCGGGCGCGGTAGACGACGGCCATGCCGCCGCGGCCGATCTCGCTCTGCACCAGGTAGCCGGCCACCTGGCACCCGATCAGTTGCGAGGGCCGGCGGGAGGACAGGCTGGTCTGGCGGGCCATCACGGCTCACCCTTGGGGGCCGTGAAGCGGGTGGGGGCGTGCCCGGTGTCCTCGTCCGACGGCGTCCGGTCGGTGGCGTAGGTGTGCAGCCGCCGTCCGTCGGCGTACAGCCACCGTTCCTCCTCGGAGTCGTACACCCACATGGACTCGCCGTCCAGCACGACCCCGATGCGCAGTCCGCTGGTGCGGTCCCCGAAGGACTGCCCGTCCAGGTCTCCGGCCGCGAGTTCCTCCACCGCCGACCGGTAGTCGGCCAGGGCCTGCTCGGCGCGGGCCAGCAGCGGGCGCGGGTCGGAGGTGCCGGTGGGTGGGCCGTCGCCGGCGGGCGGGTCCTGGGGTACGGCGATCAGGTGGCGGCCGTCGACCCAGGCGGCCCAGCCGTTGGCGCAGCGGATGTGTCCCCAGTCGCCGAGCCGCTCCACCAGCACCACGGGCAGCAGCGGGTCGAGGGGCACGGTGGGCCGGGAGGGGTCCGGGGCCTCCCAGGCGGGCATGCCGTTCGGCGGGACGACGTGGCTGGGCCGGAATCCGGGGGGCTGCTGTTTCGGCTGTTTCGTCATCGGACCGCCTACTTCCGCATCACGGCGGGTTCGTGCCGGCGCAGCAGCCAGGCGACCAGGAGGCCGTAGCCGACGGACAGCACCAGCAGCATGGCGAGGTCCAGCAGCCAGACTCCGGCCGAGTGCCGGAACAGGGGGTCGGCGGTGAGGTCGCCGGGCACGATCCGGGCGAGGTCGACCGTGCCGGCCATGGCGCCGAGCGCCCAGCGGGAGGGCACCAGCCAGGACAGTTGCTCAAGGACGGGTACGCCGTGCAGCGGGAGCAGGGCGCCGCAGAAGACGACCTGGACGATGGCCAGCAGCACCAGCAGCGGCATCGTCACCTCCTCCTTGCGCACCAGCGCGGACACCAGCAGGCCGAGCATCATCGCGGTGAAGGCCAGCAGGGCGACGGCGAGGGTGATCTCGGCCAGGGGTGGCAGCAGGACGCCGTGGCCGCCGGGGGCGCCCAGGTCGACGCCGAGCAGGGCGACCAGGGTGAGGACGACGGCCTGGACGACCGTGATGGTGCCGAGCACCACGACCTTGGACATCAGGTACGCCGATCTGGGCAGGCCGACGGCGCGTTCGCGCCGGTAGACCACGCGTTCCTTGACGAGTTCGCGCACCGCGTTGGCGGCGCCGATGAGCACGCCGCCGACGCACAGGATGAGCAGCGCGTTCATCGCGGTGTCCTGGGTCAGCTTCCCGCCCGCGAGGGCGCGGTCCATGGCGCCCATCACGAACGGCAGGGCGATCATGACGGCGAGGAAGGTGCGGTCGGCGGCGAGGACGGCGGTGTAGCGGCGGACGAGCGTGCCGAGCTGGGCGCCCCGGCTGCGGGGGCGGGGCGGTGGTGCGGGGGCGAGGGGCGCGGAGTCCGGGCGGCGGGGCTGGGTGGTGGCCTCGGAGACGTAGTGCCGGTGGAAGGGCGAGTCGCGGTACTCCCCGGCCCAGTCCCGGTCCTGGTCGCGGTCGAAGGCCTCGAAGGCCTCCGGCCACTGCTCGAAGCCGAAGAAGGCGAGGGCGTCGTCGGGCATGCCGTAGTACGCGATCCGGCCGCCGGGGGCGAGGACCAGGAGGCGGTCGCAGACGTCCAGGCTGAGGACGCTGTGCGTGACCACGATGACGGTGCGGCCGTCGTCGGCGAGAGTGCGCAGCATGTGCATCACCGACCGGTCCATGCCGGGGTCGAGGCCGGAGGTCGGCTCGTCCAGGAACAGCAGCGACGGCTTGGTCAGCAGTTCCAGGGCCACGCTTACCCGCTTGCGCTGCCCGCCGGAGAGGCTGTGCACGGGCTGCTCCGCGCGCTGTTCGAGGCCGAGTTCCCGGATCACCTCGTCCACCCGGGCCAGGCGTTCCGACCTCGCCGTGTCCTCGGGGAAGCGCAGCTCGGCGGCGTAGGACAGGGCGGCGCGCACGGTGAGCTGGGGGTGCAGGATGTCGTCCTGCGGGACCAGGCCGACGCGCCCGCGCAGCTCGGCGTAGTCGTGGTAGAGGTCGCGGCCGTCGTACAGGACGGTGCCGTGGTCGGCGGGCCGCTGGCCGGTCAGGGCGTGCAGCAGCATGGTCTTTCCGGCGCCGCTCGGTCCGACCACCGCGAGCAGGCACTTCTCCCCCACCGGGAAGGAGACGTGGTCGAGCAGGACCTTGCTGCCGTGGTCGACGGCGACCGTGAGGTCCTGCACGTCGAGGGAGATCTCGCCACGGTCGACGTACTCCTGGAGTTCGTCGCCGACCAGGCAGTACGCCACATGCCCGACGCCGATGATGTCGCCGGGGCCGACCGGGGCGCGGGTGACGGGCCGGCCGTTGAGGTAGGTGCCGTTGTGGCTGCCGAGGTCGACGATCTCGTGGCCGCCGCCGAGGAGGGCGCGCAGTTCGGCGTGGTGGCGGGAGACGGTCAGGTCGTCGACGACGAGGTCGTTGCCGTCGGAGCGGCCGATGCGGATCGTGTACGCGGGCAGGGGCCGTACGCTGCTCGGGGCGCGGAAGGTTCCGGTCAGCTCGGGACGCGAGATCCCCGACGGGCGGTCGGTGGCGGGTGCGCGCGGGCCGAGCGGTACGGCTCGGGGGCCGTCGTCGGGGTTGCCGAAGCGGATCACGCTGCCGGGGCGGACGTCCCACTCCCGGATGCGCAGGCCGTCGGCGAAGGTGCCGTTGGTGCTCTGCTCGTCCCTGAGCGTCCAGCCGTCGTGGCCGCAGCTCAGCACGGCGTGGTGCCATGAGACCCGGGCATCGTCGAACACGATGTCGCTCAACGGATCACGTCCGACGTGGTAGTCGTGGCCCGGGCTCATCACCGTGGAGCCCGTGTCGGTCTCCAGAACGAGTTCGAGTGACGTCGGGGCGACCGGCTGCTCCGCCATGGCCAGAATTGTACCGATTCGTTCACATATGCGCCCCTGTGGCTCCGGGGTCTCACTGCGCGCGGAACCGCCGTGGCACGTGTCAGGCGACGGGTACGACGAGCGCCGGGAGGGTGCGTTGCATGCGCAGCGCGTCCACGGACTCGGCGAGCAGCTCGTACTCGGTGGTGTCGTCACTGGCGGCGATCCGCACCAGCCGTCCACCGGCCAACTCGTCGGCGGCCAGCTCCTGCTGCACGTCGTCGGCGCACCAGGCACGCAGCAGCGCGGGGACATCGGCCACCGTGTCCGCGACCGGCACGAGCGCCCCCGAAGGGTAGGCAGGGCCCTCCGGCCTGGGGTCGAGCCGCTCGGCGATCCAGGACGCCCGGTCCCGCAGCCACCACAGGGCCAGCGCCAGGGTCGGCGCGCGATAGGTGCCGAGCGGTACGCCGATCCGCTGTCCGCCGCACACGCCGTACGCGGTGACATGGCACAGGAACTCGTCGTGCACGATCACTCCCCCGAACGCATAGCTGCGGTGCCGGCCGAACCCTCGCTTTCCGTACGGCTCCCGTGCGGTGAAAGTGCCCCTGAAGTTCGAGTATCGCCACTCCCGAAACACTGTCACCATGACTTTCCGGCCAGTCTCTTGGCATATTCACCGCCCGTTCTGGCCGAAAATGCACCGGCTATGCGCCGGCTGTACGGCACCTCCGTCATTACCCGGGAGGTAATCGACCCGCCCCCACCGCTCGGGCATGGTGGTCACACCGGATCGGCGGAACCCCGGATCCGGCTTCTGACCAGCAGATACGACCTCGATGGAGGCTGATTCGCCATGACCGTGAACACCAACAGTTACGACAGCGCCGTCGCCCGTTACTTCGAGGCCTGGAACGCCACCGAGCCGGAGGCCCTGCAGAAGGCGGTCGCGGCGGCCTGGACCGCGGACGGCAGCTACACCGACCCGCTCGCCGACGTCCGCGGGCACGACCAGATCGCCGCCGTGATCGCCGCGGCCCACCAGCAGTTCCCCGGGTTCGCCTTCCGCCCGCTCGGCGCGGTGGACGGGCACCACGACACCGCGCGGTTCGGCTGGGAGCTGGTGAACCAGGCGGACGGCTCGGCGCCGGTGGCCGGGTTCGACGTGATCACGCTGGACGGCGAGGGCCGGATCCGCCAGGTGCTGGGCTTCCTGGACCGGCTGCCGGGGGCCTGAGGCAGAGACGGCGATGAGTTTTCCCGCTCGCGGCGGTCCGGTAAGGGAGGAAAAGATCACCGCGAGCGGAGACCATCATGAACACCGACGGCAGGAACACGGGCACGGCGGGGAAAGTCGACGAGGAATTCACCGCCGTCCTGCGCAAAAGCCCGGAGAAAGGCGGCTGGACCTATGTGGTCTGGCCGCGGTCCGTCGAATTCTTCGGCACCCGCGGACTGGTCAAGGTCCGCGGGACGGTCGACGGCCACCCCTTCCAGAGCTCCTTCATGGCCCTGGGCGACGGCACCCACAAGCTCCCCGTGAAGGCCGACGTACGCAAGGCGATCGGCAAGGGCGAGGGCGACACGGTGACCGTACGCCTCCAGGAGCGACTGTGACCGCAGGCCTCGTGGAGCGGCTCAGCTCCTGGCCACCACCTCCCGGTAGCGGCGGGGCGCCACGCCGACGGTGCGTTTGAAGGCGTTGCTGAAGGCGCTCTCGGACGTGTAGCCGACCGAGCGGGCGAGCGTCGCGACCGGGGTGGAGTCCTGCCTGAGCGCGCGGGCGGCCAGGCTCATCCGCCGGTTCCGCAGGTAGGTGAGGGGCGGCACGCCGGCGGCTTCCCGGCAACAGAAGACCGTCCCGAAGGGAGCGGTGACCGGCATGTGGTGCGCCACCAGCCCGCAGCTCGACGGACTGGGTGGTGTCTACGGCGAGAACTGCGACATCAGCCCCCTGGTGGCCGCCGAGAACGAGGCCGGGTGGGGGGGCGGAGTCGGGACAGCCCGGCGTGCTGCCGTACGCCGTCGACCCGGAGGCGGCGGCCCGCCTCTGGGAGGTCAGCGAGCGGCTCACGGCCTGACGGTCACTCACCGCCCCGCGTGCTCAGCCCTTCACGATCGCGTCGATCCGCGCCAGTTCCTCGTCCTCGAAGTCCAGGTTGCGGATCGTGCCGACGCTGTCCTCGATCTGCCGCGGGCTGCTCGCGCCGACCAGGGCGGAGGTCACCCTGCCGCCCCGGAGCACCCAGGCCAGGGCCAGCTGGGCCAGGGTCTGGCCGCGGGACTTGGCGATCTCGTCCAGGGCGCGCAGCCGGCCGACCAGGTCCTCGGTGACCGCGTCCGAGTTCAGGAAGGGGCTGTCGCTCGCGGCCCGGGAGTCCTCGGGGATGCCGTCGAGGTAGCGGCCGGTGAGCAGGCCCTGCTCCAGCGGGGAGTACACGATGGAGCCGACCTGCAGCTCGTCCAGGGCGTCCAGCAGGCCCTCGTCCTCGGGGCGCCGGTCGAGCATCGAGTAGCGCGGCTGGTGGATGAGGAGCGGGGTGCCGAGTTCACCGAGGATGCGGGCGGCCTCGCGGGTCTGCTCCGCCGAGTAGTTGGAGACGCCGACATAGAGCGCCTTGCCCTGCTGCACCGCGGAGTGCAGGGCGCCCATCGTCTCCTCCAGCGGAGTGTCCGGGTCGAAACGGTGCGAGTAGAAGATGTCGACGTGGTCCAGGCCCATCCGCGTGAGGCTCTGGTCCAGCGAGGACAGCAGGTACTTGCGCGAGCCCCATTCACCGTACGGGCCGGGCCACATGAGGTAGCCGGCCTTGGTGGAGATCACCAGCTCGTCGCGGTACTGCGTGAAGTCGGCCTTCAGGGCCTCGCCGAGCGCGGACTCGGCCGCGCCGGGCGGCGGGCCGTAGTTGTTGGCGAGGTCGAAGTGGGTGACGCCGAGGTCGAAGGCGCGGCGCAGGATGGCGCGCTGGGTCTCGACGGGCCGGTCGGGCCCGAAGTTGTGCCACAGGCCGAGGGACAGCGCCGGGAGCTTCAGGCCGCTGCGTCCGGTGCGCCGGTAGGGCATGTCGGCGTAACGGTCGGGGTGTGCGGTGTACAACGCGACTCCAGAGGGGTTGGCACAGGTGAGTCCGGTTCCGGGGAACCGGTGTCCACTCTGTCGCGGCCCGCGGGCAGTGGTCCAACAGGAGAATCCGATGGAATTCAGCGGATACGCTTCTGAGTCATGGAACTGCGCCATCTCCAGCACTTCGTCGCGGTCGCCGAGGACCAGCACTTCACCCGGGCCGCCGAACGCCTCATGGTGTCGCAGTCCGGCCTGTCGGCGTCCATCCGGGCGCTGGAACGGGAGCTGCGGGCACCGCTGTTCGTGCGCACCACCCGCCGGGTGACGCTCACCGAGGCGGGGCGTGCGCTGCTGGTGGAGGCCGAGCGGATCCTGGCGCAGGTGCGCTCGGCGCACGAGGCGGTGGCGGCGGTGCAGGGCGTGCTGCGCGGCACGCTGGCGCTGGGCACCGAGCAGTGCATCGCCGGGGTGCATGTGGCGCAACTGCTGGCGGGTTTCCGGCGGCGGCATCCCGACGTGGAGATCCGGCTGCGGCAGGCGGGCTCGGGCGCGCTGGCCGAGGAGGTCGCGGCCGGACGGCTGGACCTGGCCTTCGCCTACCGGACCCAGGCGGACGACGACCAGCTGCGCTCGGTGTCGCTGACCAGCGAGCCGATGACGGTCCTGTGCCATCCCGATCACCGGCTCGCCGCAGCCGGCGCGGTGCTGACACCGGACGATCTGGCCGGTGAGGTCTTCGTGGACTTCCACCCGGACTGGGGGCCGCGCCGCACCACGGACTCCGCCTTCGCCGCGGCCGGTGTCCGGCGCACGGTCGCGCTGGAGGTCAACGACGTGCACAGCCTGCTGGACCTGGTCGACGAGAACCTCGGCATCGCGGTCGTACCGAGGCACTTCCGGCACAAGCAGCCCTCGCTGACGGCACTCCCGGTGAAGGGCACGGGCGAGGCGGAGTACGAGACCGTGGCCCTGCTGCCGCCCGAGCGGGCGACAAGCCCCGCGGCCCGCGCCCTGGTCACCCTCCTGGAGACCGGCGCCTGACACCGTCCCAGGACGGGCCCCCGGCCTCCTGATCGGGCGGCCGAGCACCCGCCCCTCACCGCCCGCACCGGGTTCGGGCACGAGGGGCCGGATTCCGCACGCATGACCGCGCGCAATGCGCGATGGTGGACGCATGCATGCGAAGGACATCCTCATCGACGGCTACGGCCGCATCCAGGAAGAAGTCCATGCCGCCCTCGACGGCCTCGGCCCGGACGAACTGCACTCCCGCCCGGCCCCCGACGCCAACTCCATCGCTTGGCTCGTCTGGCACCTCACCCGGGTGCAGGACGACCACATCGCCGACGCCTTCGACCTCGACCAGGTGTGGCTGACCCAGGACTGGCAGAAGCGCCTCGGCCTCGACCTGCCCCGCCACGACACCGGCTACGGGCACACGCCCGCGAAGGTCGCGAAGGTGCGGGTCGAGTCGGCCGGCCTGCTCACCGGGTACTACGACGCCGTGCACGGGCAGACCCTCGGCGCCCTGCGCGAGCTGGCCGCCAAGGATCTCGAACGCGTCGTGGACGAGCGCTGGGATCCCCCGGTCACCCTGGGGGTCCGCCTGGTGAGCGTCCTGTCCGACGACCTTCAGCACATCGGACAGGCCGCCTACCTGCGGGGGCTGCTTCAGAGCGCGGCGGCGTAACCCGGCAGGACCACGTCCTCGATGAGGGCGCCTCGCTCGTCGAACGGGATGAACGCGCTCTTGAGGGCGTTCACGGTCACCGTGCGCAGGTCCTCGACGGTCCAGCCGGCCTCCTCGACCAGCAGGGACATCTCCCGGGTCATCGTCGTGCCGGAGACCAGCCGGTTGTCGGTGTTGAGGGTGACCCGGAAGCCCAGGTCCTTCAGCGCGGTGATGGGGTGCTCGGCGATGGAGGTGGCGCAGCCCGTCTGCAGGTTGGAGGTCGGGCACATCTCCAGGGCGATGCGGCGGTCGCGCACCCAGCCGGCCAGGCGGCCGAGCTTGCCGTCGACGATGTCCTCGGTGAGGCGCACGCCGTGGCCGATGCGCTGGGCGCCGCACACCTGGAGGGCCTGGTGGATGCTGGGCAGGCCGTGCGCCTCGCCGGCGTGGATGGTGAAGGGCACGCTCTCGCGGCGCAGGTGCTCGAAGGCGGCCAGATGGTCGGCGGGCGGGAAGCCGTCCTCGGCGCCGGCTATGTCGAAGCCGACGACACCGGCATCGCGGTAGGCGACGGCCAGCTCGGCGGCCTCGCCGACGCGGTCGAACATGCGCATGCCGCACAGCAGGGTGCCGACACGGACGGGCGTACCGGCGGCGGCCGCCTTGGCCATACCGGCGGCGAGGCCCTCCTGGACGGTCTCCACGACCTCGTTCAGCGTGAGCCCGCCCTTGGTGTTCAGCTCGGGCGCGTAGCGCACCTCGGCGTAGACGACACCGTCGGCGGCGAGGTCGAGGACGTACTCCTCGGCGACGCGCAGCAGGCCCTCACGGTTCTGCATGACGGCGAGGGTGTGCTCGAAGGTGGCTATGTAGCGGACCAGGTCGCCGGAGTTGGCGGCCTCGTAGTACCAGGCGGCCAGCTCGTCGGGGTCGGTGGTCGGCAGGGTGTGGCCGACCGCGGCCGCGAGCTCGACGACGGTGGCGGGGCGCAGGCCGCCGTCGAGGTGGTCGTGCAGGACGGCCTTGGGCAGGCGGCGGATCACGTCGGCGTCTACGCGCGTAGCAGTCATGGCGGGTCTTTCCTTGAGCAGGGGGTTCAAAGCAGCGGGAGGAGAGTCAGGCGGCGGGCTGGAGCAGGTCCCAGCGGTTGCCGTAGAGGTCCTGGAAGACGGCGACCGAGCCGTACGGCTCGTGGCGCGACTCCTCCAGGAAGGTCACGCCGGCCGCGGTCATGCGGGCGTGGTCGCGGGCGAAGTCGTCGGTGTACAGGAAGAACCCGACCCGCCCACCGGTCTGGTCCCCGATCCGGGCGCGCTGGTCCTCGCCCTTGGCGCGGGCGAGCAGCAGGCCGGTGCCGTGGTCGTCCGTGCCGGGCTCGACCACGACCCAGCGGGAGCCGTCCGGCCGCGGCGTGTCCTCGACCAGTCGGAATCCGAGCGCCTCGGTGTAGAAGCGGATGGCCTCGTCGTAGTCGTCCACGACGAGGGTGACCAGGGCAACGCGTCGCATCGGGGCCTTCCGGTGAGGGTGGTTAGCGGGTGAGGTTATACGTAAAACTTCGCGGACGCCAGTCACCCGCCGCACGGGTGGGTCCGGCGGTTCGCGAGGAGCGGTGGATCAGGGCTTTTCGTCGCCCTGGGCGACCTCGACCCGGTGGTGGAAGTCGGCCATTCCGGTCACCGCGGCCACACAGGAGACGGAGGCGCAGACGAGCAGGAGCGCGGCGATGCGCCGACCGGTGCGGTGCGCGGACCGGGGGGCGGCCAGCAGGGCCTGGACGCGCCGGGGGACGGGGCCCGTCGTGGCTGCCGCGGCGAAGTCGGGGCGCTCCGAGCGGGCGGCCTGGCCGGCGAGGGCGGCGCGGGCGACGGCGCGGGCGGTCAGACGCCGGTCGCCCACCGAGGCCGCGGCGGCCTCGTCGGCGGCGCGCTCGGCGGCGAGCCGGATGGTCTCGCGCACCGGGCGCAGGGCGGGATGGCAGTGCGCCGCGAGTTCGGCGGCGGCGAGGAAGTAGTGGTGGCCGCCGTCGTTGTGCGCCCGCTCGTGCGCGAACAGCGCCTCGCGCTCGCGGCCGTCGAGGCTGCGCAGCATGGCGGTGGTGACGACGATGCGGTGCGGGCGTCCGGGCAGGGCGTACGCGTCCGGGCGGGGCGAGTCGACCACGCACAGGTCGCCCGCGGCGGGTCCGCGGCCGGCCTCCGTGCGGGCGGCCCGGAAGGCGCGGGTCTGGCGCAGCACCGAGCGGACGAGGGTCCAGCCGCACACGGCGAGGGCGCCGACGGAGGTCGCGGCGGCGGGCAGGACGACGAGGTCCGAGGCCGTGCGCAGCGGGTGGACCAGCTCGCCGAGCGCGGCGAACAGCGGCACCTTGAGCAGGCCCGTCAGGACGAACGCGCCGAGCGCGGCCAGCGAGCTGCCCGCGAGGACCACCGCACAGGCGGTGATCGCCCACAGCGCGACGGCCGGGACGAGCCGGTCCAGGGCCCGCCGGGCCAGTGCCGGCAGGGCGAACGGCAGCAGCAGCGGCAGCAGGAGCAGTGCGGTCATCAGTCGTCGGACTCGAGCAGGTCCCGCAGGATGCGTTCGTCGTCGGGGCTGAGCTGGGCGACGAAGCGGGCGAGGACGGTTTCGCGGTCGCTGTCCCGGTCGAGTTCGGTGTGCATCCGGCGGGCGGTGAGGCCCTGGGCGTCCTGGAGCGGGAAGTAGGCGTAACCGCGGCCCTGGCGCCGCCGCTCCACCATGCCCTTGTCGTGCAGGCGGGTGAGGATGGTCGTCACCGTCGTACGCGCGAGGGCCGCGCCGAGGCTCAGCTGGACCTGGCCGGGCGTCTGGGGCGCGGCGGCGGCCCAGAGGGCGGCCATGACGCTCGCTTCGAGCTCACCGGCCGGCCGGCGTTCGTCCTTGGCGTCGGTCATGGGAACGTTCCTCACCCCGTCTTCGTCTGCTGTTCGGAAGACCGTCTACGCCATTGTAGTCAGCCGGGTGCCCTCCTGGGCCGAGCGCCCGCACGCCCATGATGGGAGGGGGCGCCGACGATCTCCGTACGGCTGCGTGCCCGGCCGCCCTCAGATCCTGCTGCCGATGCCGCCCATGGCCTGCTGCAGCGGGTGGCGGCGGGGCAGGTGGTGAGCCGGCCGCCCCGGACCGATGGCCCGGGGCGGTCGCGCCGGGTGTCAGACGGCCTGGGTGTGCAGAGCGTTCAGCCGCTCCAGCTCCTCGTGGCTGAGCCGCAGGGCGCCCGCGGCGACGTTCTCCGTCAGGTGGTCCGGGTTGCCGGTGCCGGGGATGGCGAGGACGTGCGGGCCCTGGTGCAGGGTCCAGGCGGTGCGGATCTGCGCGGGGCTCACGCCGTGCGCGCGGGCGACGGCGAGGACCTCGTCGTCGTTGCGCGTCCCGGCCGCGCCGCGCTCGGCGCCCTCGCCCGCGACGGCGAAGTAGGGCACGAAGGCGATGCCGCGTTCGCCGCACATCCGCAGGAGTTCGTCGTCCCGCGGGTCCGGGACGTCCAGCGCGTACCGGTTCTGCACGGAGACGACGGGGGCGATCTCCAACGCCTCGGTCAGGTGCCGGGGTTGGATCGCGGAGATGCCGAGGTGCCGGACCAGGCCGGCCTCGCGCAGTTCGGCGAGGGCACCGAAGTGTTCGGCGATGGAGTCCTGGTTCATCCGGCGCAGATAGACGAGGTCGAGGTGGTCCCGGCCGAGCTGACGCAGGTTCTCCTCGACGTGACCGCGCAGCTGGTCGGGCCGGGCCGAGGTGCCCCACTCCCCGCAATAGTCGCGGAACGGGCCGACCTTGGTCGCGATGACCAGGTCGTCGGAGTACGGCGCGAGGGCGGTGTTGATGAGTTCGTTGGCGGAGCGCAGGGAGGAGAAGTAGAACGCGGCCGTGTCGATGTGGTTCACGCCGAGTTCCACGGCCCTGCGCAGGACGGCGATCGAGCGTGCGCGGTCGCTGACGGTGCCGAGATGGAAGGCGGCACTGCCCGTCAGCCGCATGGCACCGAAGCCGATGCGGTGGACGGGCAGGTCGCCGAGCTTGAAGGTACCGGAGGCGTCCGCGGTGATCGTTTCAGCGGTCATCGGCGGAGTCTCGCACACGCGCCCCGGAACGGTCCCTTCAGCCGAGCGGCTTGGCCAGCACCGCCTTGCGGTGGCTGAACGTCTCGATCGAGTAGCGCCCGTGGTAGCTGCCCATGCCGCTCTCGCCCACACCGCCGAACGGCAGGTCGGAGACGGTCAGGTGGGCGAGCGGCAGGCCGTGGCCGAGGCCGCCCGAGGAGGTCTCGGCGGCGATGCGCCCGCGCGTCTGCTCGGACTCGGTGAAGACGTAGAGCGCGAGCGGCTTGTCGCGGTCGTTGATGAAGTCGATCGCCGCGTCCAGGCTGGACACGGTGACGATCGGCAGGACCGGGCCGAAGATCTCCTCCTGCATCACCGGGGACTTCGGGTCGACGTCCGCGAGCACGGTCGGCGCGATGTACTTGTCCGTACGGTCGCTGCCGCCGCCGACCGCCACCCGGCCCGAGGCGAGCAGCGCGGAAAGCCGGTCGAAGTGGCGCTCGTTGACGATCCGGCCGTACTCGGGCGAGGCCTGCGGGTCGGTGCCGAAGAGGGCATCGACGGCGCGGACCAGCGCGGTCTCCAGGGCTGCGGCGGTCTCCGGGTCGGTGAGGACGTAGTCGGGGGCGACGCAGGTCTGGCCCGCGTTCAGGAACTTGCCGCGCGCCAGCCGGTCGGCGACCACGTCGAGGTCGGTGCCGCGGTCGACGAACACCGGGGACTTGCCGCCCAGTTCGAGGGTGACCGGGGTGAGGTGCTCGGCGGCGGCGCGCATCACGATGCGGCCGACGGCGCCGTTGCCGGTGTAGAAGATGTGGTCGAAGCGCTCGGCGAGCAGGGCCGTGGTCTCCGGGATGCCGCCCTCGACCACGGCGACGGCGTCGGTGTCGAGATGGGCGGGGATCAGCTCGGCCAGCGCGGCCGAGGTGGCCGGGGCCAGTTCGCTCGGCTTGGCCACGACCGCGTTGCCGGAGGCCAGCGCGCCGACCATGGGGGCGAGCAGGAGCTGGGCCGGGTAGTTCCAGGGGGCGATGACGAGGACGACGCCGAGCGGGTCGTACTGCGTCCAGGCCGTCGCGTCGCCACCGAGGTGCGCCGGGACGGGCGCGGACTCCGGGCGCAGCCACTCGTCCAGGTGCTCGAGGGTGTGGTCGATCTCCCGGATCGTGAAGTCGATCTCGGTGCGATAGGCCTCGGTGCTGCTCTTGCCCAGGTCGGCGTGGAGGGCGGCGGCGAGGTCCGCGCCGTTCTCCGTGAGCATCGCGCGCAGGCGCCGGAGCTGGCCGGTGCGCCACTCGACGGGCTTGGTGCGGCCGGTGCGGAAGGTGGCGCGCAGCCGGGCCACGACGTCGGCGGGCTGCTCGGAGGTGGAGTGGTTCACGGATGCCTCGCTGGTGGTGCACGGGCGGGTCGGCCCGAGCGTAGGGTCTCGGAAGGTCAGATGTAAATACCAACCTTTCAGGTGCCCAAGTAAATTCCACCTGCTGTCGTGGGTGACGAGGGTCACGTCGTCCGGTGGTCGAGGTCCCGTCGGCGCCGCTCCAGATGGGCCCGCTCGGCCTCGCTCGCGGCCAGCTCGACGGCTTTCGCGTACTCCGCCGCGGCCTCGGCGGGCCGGTCCAGGCGGCGCAGCAGGTCGGCGCGGACGGCGTGCAGGACGTGGTAGCCGGTGAGGTCGAGGGAGTCGACCAGCGCCAGGGCCTCGGCCGGGCCCTCGACCTGCGCCACCGCGACCGCCCGGTTCAGCGCGACGACCGGTGACGGGGCGACGGCCGTCAACTGGTCGTACAGGCTGAGGATCTGGCCCCAGTCGGTGGCGGCGGCGATCGGTGCGTCGCTGTGCACGGCGTTGATCGCGGCCTGGATCTGGTACGGCCCCGGCCGGTCGCGGCGCAGGCAGCGCCGGACCAGGTCCTGGCCCTCGGCGATCAGGGCGCGGTCCCACCGGGCGCGGTCCTGCTCGGGCAGCGGCACCAGGGCGCCGTCCGCGTCCTGCCGGGCCGGCCGGCGCGCCTCGATCAGCAGCATCAGGGCGAGCAGTCCGGTGACCTCGGGTTCGTCCGGCATCAGCTCGGCCAGCAGCCGGCCGAGCCGTACGGCTTCCGTGCACAGGGCGGGATCGCCGGTGTAGCCCTCGTTGAAGATCAGGTAGACGACGGCGAGGACTCCGCCGAGCCGGTCGGGCAGGTCGGCGTCGCGGGGCACGCGGTACGGGATGCCCGCGTCGCGGATCTTGGCCTTGGCCCGCACCAGCCGCTGGGCGAGGGTCGGCTCGGGGACCAGGAAGGCGCGGGCGATCTGGGCGGCGCTCAGGCCGCCGAGCAGGCGCAGGGTGAGGGCGACCCGGGACTGCAGGGCGAGTGCGGGATGGCAGCAGGTGAAGATCAGACGGAGCCGGTCGTCGCGCACGGGGCCCTCCTCGGGCGGTGCGTCGGGCGCGTACAGCCGGACGGCCTCGGCGTGTCGGGCGTCCCGGGAGGACTCGCGGCGCAGCCGGTCGACGGCCCGGTTGCGGGCGGTGGTGATGATCCAGCCGGCCGGGCTCGGCGGCACACCGGTCTCCGGCCACTTGCGCACGGCGGTGGCGAAGGCGTCCTGCACCGCTTCCTCGGCGAGGTCGATGTCGCCGAGGAAGCGGACGAGGACGGCGACCGCGCGCCCGTACTCCGCGCGGAAGACGGCCTCGATGCCGGGCGCCTCGGCCATCAGTGCTGGTCCACGAAGGGCCGTACCTCGATGGGCAGGGTGGTCGCCAGGGCGGCCTTGCGTCCCCACTCCAGAGCCTCGTCCAGGTCGGCGGCCCGGATCAGGCAGAGCCCGCCCAGGTACTCCTTGCCCTCTGTGTAGGGCCCGTCGGTGATGAGCACGTCGCCGTCCTTGGGGCGCAGCACGGTGGCGGTCTCCGGGCCGTGCAGGCCACCGGCGAAGACCCAGGCTCCGGCCGCGCGGAGTTCGTCGTTGAAGGCCTCGACGTCGCGCATGATCTCGGCGAGCGCCTCCGGGGCGGGCGGCTGTCCGCCGGCCGGCTGGACCACGCTGAGCAGGTAGTGCTTCATGATGTCCTCCTGCGGTTCTTCCCCGGCGTCTTCCCGCTGCCGGGGGTGTCTGTCACCTCCTACACGAACGGGCGGAGCCCGGATCGACACCGCGCGCCACGGATCCGGAAGAAAAAACCGGCAGCGGTCTTCGGAAGAATCCTCCGCATGACCGACATCGCGCATCCGCTTGTCTTCCGCGCCCGGCGGCTCGCCGTCGGCCTGCTCCTCCCCGAGGCCGAACGGGTGGACCAGGAGGGCGTCCCCGCGAGCCACATCGAGGCGGTGAAGGAGTCCGGGCTGCTCGGCGTGGTCGCACCCGTCGCCTACGGCGGCGCGGGGGCACCGCCGTCCGTGCTCCGGGAGACCGCGGAGATCCTGGCCGGGGCGTGCTGCTCGACGTGGTTCGTGCAGACGCAGCACCACACGCCGGTGCAGACCCTGGCGAAGAGCGAACTGCCGGTACGCGAGCGCCTGCTGGGCCCTCTGGCTCGCGGCGAGCTGCTGTCCGGGGTGGCGTACGCGCATCTGCGGGCGTATCCGCGCGTCCCGGTGCGGGCGCGGCGGGAGGGCGGCGGCTGGCGGTTCGACGGGACCGTTCCCTGGTACACCGGATGGGGCCTGAACGACGTCATGCTGCTCGCCGGGGTGACCGAGGCGGACGAAGCCCTTTTCGCCTTCGTCGAGGCACGCGACCAGCCGGGCCTGCGGGCCTCGCCGCCGCTGCGCCTCGCGGCGCTCACCGCCGCCCGCACGGTGTCGCTGGAGCTGGACGGCCTGCGAGTGCCCGAGGAGGCGGTGGCCCTGCGGACGCCGTACGAGTCGTGGGCGCCCGGCGACCGGGCCAGAACACTGAACGCCAATCCGGCGGTCTTCGGCATCGCGGAGGCGGCCCTGTCCTTGCTGGACGAGGAGTCCGCCCGCCCGCTGCGCGCCCGCCTCGCCGCCGTCCGCCGCCACGCCTACGCCCTGGCCGACCACCCGGCGCCGCTTGAGCGGGCCGCGGAACGGCTGGCCGTACGGGCCGAGGCGTACGACGTCCTGGGTACGGCGACCACGGCGGCAGTGGTGGCCGGCGGCGGCCGCACCATGTCCCTGACCAGCCGCGCCCAACGACTGGCCCGCGAGGGGCTGTTCCTGCTGGTGCAGGGGCAGACGGCGGAGACTCGGCAGGCGCATTTGCGGGCGCTGGCCGGGGGGTCGGGCGGGGGGTGGGCCGGGGGTGGGGCGTGAGGCCGGGCCGGGCGTGAAGCCGAGCGGGGCGTGTTGCCGTGCCGCGCGTGTTGCCGAGCGGCGCGTGAAGCGAGCGGCGCGTAAGCCGGGCAGGGCGTAAGCCGGGCAGGGCGTGAACCGGGCGCGGCTTGCGGGTGGGCGCCGAGCGCCGACCGGGGGCGCTGCCGGGGGCTTGCACGGCGACGGTGCGAGATGGGGTTCGGTGCCCGGGCACACCCGAGGTGGGCGCCCAGGCACACCGGCGGATGCCGTACGCCACAGCCAGTCGGCTCGCATGTACGCGCCACACGCGGACGGGCCGGCGGCGGCCGCCCGGCCACACCCGAGGTGAACGCGCGGGCACAGCGGCGGAGGCGGTGCGCAACAGCGAGCCGGCTCGCCTGAACGCGCCACACGCGCACGAGCCAGCAGCAGCCACCCGGCCACACCCAAGCCGAACGCCCAAGCACACCGACAGACGCCGCACGCCACAACCACCCGACTCGCGTGCGCGAGCCAGGGTAGTCAGCGGTGGCGCAGTACCCGGCGCGCCACGGCGTGGGTGCCCACCGTGGCGGCCGCGGCGAAGGCGAGGCCCTGGAGTGCGTCGCGCGGGCGGGTGGGGCGGAGGACCCCGGAGCGGCGCAGGCGGCCGCGGGCCCACAGGGTGAACGGGAGGACGATCAGCGGGGTGGTCACCGAGCCCGGGGTGTAGCCCCGGAACGCGGCTGCCTGAGCCAGGTGCACCACGCCGTGCAGGCCGAAAGCGTTGAGCGCCGTCTGGTAGACGGCGGAGCGGCCGCTGGTGCGGTGCCCGTCGGCGGCTGCCGCCGCGACCACCACCGCCATCGCGGCCACGGCGGTCGTGAACTCGCGGCCGTCCACCGACTCCAGTTGCCGCCACACCGTCTCCGGCACCCGGGGATACCGCTTCCGCAGCTCCGGGACCGCTGTCCGCACCCACCTCGGCACCATGACCAGTTCCTCGGTGTCGTGCACGGCCCAGGCCGCCAGCAGCCCGAAGGTGACGGACGCCCCCACATCCAGCGGTTCTCGTGTCATGAACCCGCAGTCTGCCAGGCGGAGTTGCTCACCTGGTCAGCGCCCCGACGGCACCTTCACCGGGGGATCCGTCGGCCCACTGTCGGGAGCCGCCACAGCCCCTGTGCGGCGAGCCGGGGCAGCACGCCCTCGCCGAACCAGTACGCCTCCTCCAGGAGCGGGTAGGCGGAGAGCACGAACTCCTCGATGCCCAGAGCGTCGCGGCTGCCGCCGTGCAGGGCGAGCATGCGCCGCTGCCCCTCAAACTCGCTGCGGCCCAGACCCGCCTGGACAGACCGTACGGCCTCCGCGTCGAAACCGTCGAGCAGCCGGTCCGCCTCGGCCCAGGCCTGCTCGGAGGTGTCCCGCGTGATGACGTGCAGCCGGATACCGAAGCGCAGGGTACGGCCGTGCCGCGCGGCCGGCCCGCTGCTCCTGGCTCTCGCCGCCGGTGACCATGTTGAGCAACAGCCACCCGCCGGTCCCTCGGCGGCATCGTTCAGCAGGGCCGGTATCGACGGCTGGGTAGAGCAACTCGAGTTCGGCGTCAGGGAGTTACCACCGGACCTGCGCAGTCGTGCTGCTCAGCCCGCCGCCGCCAGTACGGGAGTCGTCCGCTCCAGGGCCGCCGAGAACTGGTCCACGATCTGTCCCAGGGCCTCGGCGGCGGCCGGGGCCACGGTGAGCGAGCCGTCCTCCCGTACCGCTATGTCCTTGTCGAGGGTGAACCAGCCCTGGACTATGTGGGCGGCGCCCATGGAGTTCAACACCGGGCGCAGCGCGTAGTCGATGGCGAGGACGTGCGCGGTGGAGCCGCCGGTGGCGAGCGGCAGCACGGTCTTGCCGGTGAGCGCGTACTGCGGCAGCAGGTCGAGGAGCGCCTTGAGGACTCCGGAGTACGACGCCTTGTAGACGGGGGTGCCGACCACGACGCCGTCGGCACGGGCGAACAGCCCGGTCACCTCGGCGATGGCCGGGTGCCGGAAGTCCGCGCCGAACAGCGCGTCGGCAGGGATGGTGCGGACGTCGAGCGGGATCACCTGGTGGCCCTGGGCGATCAGCCGCTGGTCCAGGTGGCGCAGCAGGCGACCGGTGCGCGAGGAGGCGGAGGGGCTGCCGGAGACGGACAGGACGGTGGCCATGAGGTGCCTCATTCTGGGTGCGGGGCGCCGGTACGGGGACGGGCCCGAGAAGGGGGGAGGTCAGGCGTGGGAGGGCGGTACTCGCCTGTCGACGTACTCGACCTCGCAGGCGGCGATGCGCTCCGCGTTCCGCTCCGGGCACGCCGAATTCAATGCGCGCCGAACGCAAGGGAATTCAGGCGAAAGCAGAAGGGGGAAACGAATGGCGGCGGATCGAAAAGTCGGGCGATCAGGCCGCGTTGCGACAGGAGGCGCTGGTGACACGCGCGAGATCGACGTGGCGTCGCCGCGTGAGGTCCAGTCGCATCGTCATGCCGCCGATCGTGGCAGCCGCCCGCGAAAGCCGTCAAGGTAATCCCGACCGGTCTCGTATCGCGAAACATTGAATTTCACGAGGGTGCATCCGTCGGCCGCCCCAGGCCGGAATCTCCAAGTGACCGCACCCCCGTGTTCCGGAGCCGCACCATGTACGTCTCGGTCGTCCTGTTCACCGCCGATCTGCGCCTGCACGACCATCCGCCCCTGCGCGCCGCGCTGGACGGCGCCCGTGAGGTCGTCCCGCTGTTCGTCCATGACCGGGGCGTGACGGAGACGGGGTTCGCTGCGTCCAACCGGCTGGCGTTCCTCGCGGACTGTCTGGGGGATCTGGACGCCGGGCTGCGCGAGCGCGGCGGCCGGCTCGTGGTGCGCTCCGGTGACGTCGTCACGCAGGTGTGCAGGGTGGCGGCGGAGGCCGAGGCCGACGAGGTGCACCTGGCGGCCGACGTCAGCGCCTACGCGCAGGCCCGGGAGCAGCGGCTGCGGCGGGCTCTGGAGGCGGACGGCCGGCGGCTGCACGTCCACGACACGGTGACCTGTGCGGTGGCCCCCGGCACGGTGACCCCGGCCGCCTCGGACCACTTCGCCGTGTTCACGCCGTACTTCCGCAGGTGGTCGGCGCAGGGGCTGCGGGGCGTCCTCGGCGCGCCCCGCTCGGTCCGGGTACCGGAGGGCATCGCGTCGGAGGGGCTGCCGTCCCGTGCCGCGCTGCCGGGTGTGTCACGGGGACTGGCCGCGGGCGGGGAGCAGGAGGCCCGCAAGCGCCTCGCCTCCTGGCTGCGGACCGACATCGCCGGCTACGCGGACCGGCACGACGACCTGGCCGGCGACGCGACCTCCCGTCTCTCCCCGCACCTGCACTTCGGCACCCTGTCCCCCGTCGAGCTGGTCCACCGGGTGCGCGGGCTGGGCGGCCCGGGTGCGGAGGCGTTCGTGCGGCAGCTCGCGTGGCGCGACTTCCACCGCCAGGTGCTGGCGGCACGGCCCGCCGCGGCCGGCGCCGACTACCGTACGCGGCACGACCGTTGGCGGACGCTGGAGACCGCGCGGGAGGACGTCGAGGCCTGGCGGGAGGGCCGTACCGGATATCCGGTGGTCGACGCGGCGATGCGCCAGCTGCGGCACGAGGGCTGGATGCACAACCGCGGCCGTCTGCTGACGGCGAGCTTCCTCACCAAGACGCTGTACGTCGACTGGCGGGTGGGCGCCCGGTACTTCCTGGAGCTGCTGGTCGACGGCGACGTGGCCAACAACCAGCTGAACTGGCAGTGGGTGGCCGGGACGGGCACGGACACCCGCCCCCACCGCGTCCTCAATCCGGTCATGCAGGGCAAGCGGTACGACCCGCACGGTACGTACGTCCGCCGTTGGGTGGAGGAGCTGAGGGGCGTCGAGGGGCGCACGGTGCACGAGCCGTGGAAGCTCCGGGGCCCGGAGCGGGCGGCCGCCGGTGCGTATCCGGACCCGATCATCGAACTGGCCGACGGGCTGGCCCGCTTCAAGCGGGCTCGCGGACGTGACTGAGGACGGTCCGTCCGCTCTGCGGAGCGTTCTACCGTTCCCTGCCAGCGTTCTACCGTTCCCGGCCCGGTCGGCCGCAGGCCACCGCCAGCGCGTCAAGAGCTTGGGGCAGGCTCGTCGGGCGGAGCATGCCGCGGCTGGGCCGGCCCGCCCAGCCGGGGCCGCCGAGCAGGACCAGCGGCCGCGACCTGGCCCCCTTCACCCCCCACTCCGTGGCCGCGATGTGCTGCGCCAGCGGCAGGCTTGCCGTGGAGCGGGCCTGCGCCCACAGCACCACGGCGGCCGGGCCCAGGCGCCGTACCGCAGCCGCGAGCGCCTCCGCGGGGACGGCGGCGCCGAACATCCTTGTGGCGATGCCGAGTTGGCTCAGTCCGGCGTTGAGCGCCTCCAGGGGCAGGGTGTGCTGTTCGCCGGGCACGCAGGCCAGCAGGACCGGGCCCGCCGGCGTGGGACCGGCGGACGCTACGGGCGGCCGGGTGTGCCGGCGCAGGGTGGTGGAGACGTGCCAGGACAGCAGGTGCTCCACCTCCACATAGCGGTCTCCGGACGTGGCCCACTTGCGGCCCACGGCATGCAGGGTGGGCACCATGACCTCCTGCCAGGCGTGGATGAGGCCGAACCCGGCCACGGCGGCGGCCAGCCGCTCCTCCACGGTCGGCGCGTCCAGCCGTACCGCCGCGCGGGCCAGGCCACGGCGCTCCTGGCGCACCTCGCCCAAGGGCGGCGCGGCGGCCGTGAGGGAGCGCGCGGTCGCAGGTCCGCCGGTGGTCTCCTCGTCCTGGGCGGCGGGGGGCCGGGGCCCGCCCGCGGAGGCCTCGTCCCGCGCGGCCCGGGCCGCCTCGGCAGGGGGCACACCGGCCGAGGTCAGCCGGCACATCGCCTCCAGCACGGCGACGTCCCGGGGCGACCAGCGCCGGTGCCGGCCCGCCACGCGCTCGGCGGGGCCGATGCCGTAGCGGCGTTCCCAGGAGCGCAGGGTGGTGGGTGAGACTCCGAGCCGGCGGGCGAGGGCACCTGTGGTCAGCACCGCCTCGGCCGCCGCTGCGTCCGGGGCGGACGGGCCGGCACCGACGTACTTTCCGTCCACACCGCGACTATACGATGCAGAATCGATGCGGGTTGAGGCCATGGATCCCGCGCTCCGAGGATGACGGCACCGTCTCGCCCGAGGAGCCGTGATCATGCAGCACCACGTCGAGGAGCGCCGCAGCGACGAGGAACCGGCCCGGAGCCTGCCGACGGGCGACGACGCCTGCCTGGCCGCGATCCACCGACGCTGGTCCGCCCTCGTGTACGGCCTGGCGCGGAGTTCGCTGGGCGATGCCTGGGAGGCGGAGGACGTAGCCCAGCAGGTGTTCCTCGGGGTGTGGCGGGGGCGGCACGGATACCGGCCCGAGCACGGTCCGGCGGCCGGCTGGATCGTCTGCATCACCCGGCGCAGGATCGCCGACGCCCTGTCCGCGCGGACCCGGCGGGCGTCGCTGGTCGCGGCCGCGGGCTCGGCCCTCGCACTCACCGGCACTGCCGAGCCGGGCCCCGAGGCGGCGCTGGACCGCCTCCTCGTCCGGCATGCACTGGCCCAACTGCCCGCGCCACAGCGGGAGGTCCTGCGCCTGGCCTTCTACGAGGACCTCACGCAGACCCAGATCGCCGCGCGCACGGGGTGGCCCCTCGGCACCGTGAAGAGCCACGCCCGGCGCGGCCTGGACCGGCTACGGCGTCTGCTCGGGCCGGTCCGGGTCGGAGCGGACGCCGGAGTTTTCGATGCGTAAACGGTGCGGTGTGCAGGAGATCGCCGCTGAGGCGCCACTCCACTCGGTCGGCCCCCGGAGAGAGTCGGCGCTCTTCGGGGGCTCTCCTTCGCCCCGGACCGCACGGCCAAAGCTGCGCACCAACCTCTACACATAAAGGGCGAATAAGAGGAAACTAGGTACGCGGCGCTTACCGCACACCGCACCAGAGGCGGTCGGGCCCGCAAGTCAAGAAGGAGACGAGTCATGGCCAACGTCTCGCACAGGGGTGACATGACAACCCACCCCGATATCTCCGAAATGCGGGCCCGGTACGCCCGCATGCTCGGCGGTCGTGATGTGGCGCTGGTGGACGGGCCGGTGTTCCTGCTCGGTCTGTACTGCGCGGCATCTCCGTGGATCCTTCACTACACGACAAGCCAGCCGGCGCTCGCCACCCACAACCTGATCGTGGGCATCGCCATAGGCCTGCTGGCCCTGGGGTTCACCACGGCCCCCGAGCGGATGTACGGCCTCAGCTGGGCCATGTGCGCCTTGGGTGTCTGGATGATCATCGCGCCGTGGATCGTGGGCAGCAGCCCGGACACCGGCGTGATCCTCAACAACATCATCATCGGCGCCCTGGCCTTCGTTCTCGGCCTGATGTGTGCCGGTACGGCTGCGAAGAGCGTCCCCAAGCCATAAGGACAAGACACGAGGAAGGGAGGACCACGTCGAAGGAAGTGAAGGCCACAAAAGGAAGACGGGGCCGGTCCGCCCGGGCGGACCGGCTTCCGTCTGCCCGCACCTCATGGTGGTGACGTCGGTGCGGCGCACGGCTGTTGGAGTCAGGCCCCCGCCGGCTGACCGTCCGGCACCGGTGCGGCGGCCAGGTACTCCTCGCTGATCTCCCGCTCCCCGAACGGCCACACCTTCTCCAGCCGTGCCCAGATCAGGAAGGCGACGCAGCCGAGGACCAGCCAGGCCAGCGACCACTCGATGGGATGACGGCCCGGGGAGTTCTTGTCGGCGTAGGCGTAGATCACGCACCAGCCGGCGAAGGCGATGACGCTGGGGAGCGGGTAGAGCCACATGCGGTACGGGCGGCGCAGGGTCGGCTGCCGCTTGCGCAGGACGGAGAGGCCGATGATCTGGGCCAGTGCCTGGACGATCACCATCACTGTGGTGAGCAGTTGGATGAGCGTGGCGAGGTCGGTGTGGCGGCCGATCAGGAAGCCGACGGCGGTGATCACGCCCATGGTCGCAAGGCCCAGCATCGGGAAGCGGTGCTTGGGGTGCAGCTTCTCGTAGGGGCGGAAGAAGACCCGGTCGCGGGCCGCGTCGTAGGGGACGCGGGAGCCGCCGAGCAGGCCGGTGAAGACCGAGGCGAAGGCCGTGATCAGGATGAGGACGGTCACCGTGTCGGCGGCGCCCTTGCCCCAGGTCTCCTCCAGTACCGCGGAGGCCACGGAGGTGGAGGCGATGTCCTTCGGGTCGGTCATGCGCTGCCAGTCGAGGACGCCGAGCGTGCCGATCTGCAGGAGCAGGTAGATCGCCATGATGCCGAGGATCGAGAAGAGGATGGAGCGCGGCAGGATGCGGCCGGGGTCCTTGATCTCGGCGCCCATGTAGGCGGTGGTGTTGTAGCCGAGGTAGTCGTAGATGCCGATGGTCAGGCCCGCGGCGAAGCCGAGCCAGAAGTGGTTCGAGGTGAGGTCGAAGGCGTGCGCCGGGTAGGTGAAGGCCCGGTGCGGGCTGAAGTCCGTGGCCGCGGCGACGATCACCAGGAGGACCGAGGCGATCATCACGGTCCACATCACGGCGGTGATGCGGGCGATGTGCTCGATGCCGCGCCAGAGCAGCAGTACGACGAGGGCGATGACGCCGAGGCCGATCAGGTCGCCCGAGGTCCGGCCGAGGTCGGGGGCGAGGTAGCCCAGGTACTGGACGAAGCCGACCACGCCGGTGGACATGATCAGCGGGATGAAGAGCATCGCCGTCCACACGAACAGGAACGGCATCAGTCGGCCGGTGCGGTACTGGAAGGCCTGACGGAGGTAGACGTAACTGCCGCCGGAGCCGGGCATGGCGGCGCCCAGCTCGGCCCACACCAGCCCGTCGCAGAGGGCCAGCACGGCGCCCGCGACGAATCCGATGACCGCCTGGGGGCCGCCGAACGCGGCGACCATCAGCGGGATCGTCACGAACGGGCCGATGCCGCACATCTGGCTCATGTTGATGGCCGTGGCCTGGAACAGGCCGACACGGCGGACGAAGCCACCCGAGGGTGGCGGGCTACCGGACATGGGGGCTCCTGACGCGAGGCACGGAGAGGGGTCTGCCGGAGGAGACGGGATGGCCGATAAAGTTAAGGAGCCTTACTAGATACGTCAAGCATGCGTCAGTAATACGTGAGAATGGTGCGATGGCCGCCAGCGACGCCGTAGAGCAGCACGAACAGCCCTGGAGCCGTCGACGGCTGCGCAGCGCCAACGAGCGGCTGCTCCTCGACCGGCTGCGCCATGTCGGCGCCGCCTCGCGTGCCCAGCTGGCCCGGGAGACCGGCCTGTCCAAGCCGACGGTCTCCAGCGCGCTCGCCTCGCTGGAGGCGGCAGGACTCGTGCACGAGGTCGGCACCCATGCCCCCGAGCGCGGGCGCGTCGCCGTGCTGTACGCACCCGACCCGGCCGCCGGTTACGCGCTCGGCGTCGACATAGGCCGCAGCTGGCTGCGGGTCGCGCTGGCCGACCTGGACGGCACGGTGGTCGCCCGGTCCGATGTGCGCAACCCCGCCCGCGGCGCGGACGCCCTCGCCGACCTGGTCGTGGGCACCGCCCGCCAGGTCGTCGCCAACTCCGGGGTGGACCCGGCGGAGGTGGTGCACGGCGTGGTGGGCACGCCCGGGGTCTACGACGAGAAGCAGCGGCGGGTGCGGTACGCGATGCATCTGCCCGGCTGGGGCCGCGCGGGGCTGCTCGACCGTCTGCGCGGGGAGCTGGGCATACCGCTCGAGGTGCACAACGACGCCAACCTGGCCGCCCTCGGCGAGTACACCTACGGGGTCGGCGCGGGCAGCCGGTTGTTCGCGTACATCCTGATCGGCACCGGTCTCGGGATGGGAGTCGTCAGCGAGGGACGGCTGTTCACGGGGGCGCACGGGCTGGCCGGGGAGATCGGGTTCCTGCCGTGGCCCGGCCGGCAGAAGCCGGAGCGACTGGAGGACGCGGTGTCGGGGGTGGCCGTCGTGGAGGCGGCGCGGCACTTCGGGATGCGCGGGCAGCTCACGGCGAAGGCCGTGTTCGACGCGGCCCGGCAGGGCAACACGGCCGCGGTGCAGGCGGTGGAGCTGGAGGGCGAGCGGATAGCGCACACCGTGGCGGCCGCGGCCGCGGTGCTCGACCCGGACCTCGTCGTGCTCGGCGGCGGCGTGGGCCACAGCGTGGACCTGCTGCTGCGACCGGTACGGGAGCATCTGCGCACACTGACTCCGCTGCGGCCGAAGCTCGCACCCAGCCGACTGGGTGAGGACGCGGTCCTGTTGGGCGCGGTGGCGACGGCTCTGGGCACGGCACGGGAGATGGTGTTCGAGCACAGGACGGCCGCGCCCTGAGCATCTGCCGCCGCGGCCACGGTGATTGACGGTGATTGACACCACACACCCTGCGCCCTAGCTTGAGGCAGGTTAGTAAAGTTTCCTAACTTTACAAGCCTGGAGACCGCCGTGTTCCCTCGCCCCGCCCCCAGACGCCGCCTCGCCACGGCCACCGTGGCCCTGGGTCTGCTCTGCTCGCTGTCCACCAGTGCCTGGGCCGGGTCCCGGCATCCAGCCCCGGCACACCGGCACGCCCGGGTCACCCACGTCCCCTCCGCAGCCGGAAGCAGCACCCCGCTGTCCGCCTTCGCGATCCAGTCGACGGCGAAGGTCGACGACTCGGCGGAGGCCGTCTCCTCCCCCGGCTACCCGGCGGCCGACTGGTATCCGGCGGGCCCGCGCTCGACGGTCCTCGCGGCGCTGCTCGCGAACGGCCGGTACGCGGACCCGTTCCACTCCACCAACCAGGACAAGATCCCCCGGGCCGACTTCCAGGTCCCGTGGTGGTACCGGGCCGACTTCACGGTCGCCGACACCACCGAGCGCACCCACCTCGACTTCAGCGGCGTGATCTCAGCGGCGGACGTCTATGTGAACGGCCGTCAGGTGGCCCGGGCCGCCGATGTCACCGGCGCCTACACCCACCACGAGCTGGACATCTCCTCGCTGGTGAAGTCCGGCACGAACACAGTCGCCTTCCGCATCCGGCCCAACGAGCCCAACAAGAACCTCACCATGGGCTGGATCGACTGGCTCCAGCCGCCGCCCGACCGGAACATGGGCATCGTCCGTGACGTCCTGGTCCGCCGGGGCGGCCCGGTCGCGCTGCGCGACGCACACGTGGTGACCAAGCTCGCCGTGCCGTCGCTCGCCACCGCCGACCTGACCGTCAAGGCGCAGGCCCGCAACGACTCCGCGACGGCGGTCACGGCCGAGATCTCCGGCACCGTCGCCGGGGCGGCCTTCACCAGGTCCGTGCCGCTCGCCGCGCACGAGACGAAGACCGTCACCTTCTCCCCCGCCGACGTCCCCGGACTCCACCTCACCTCCCCGAAGGTGTGGTGGCCGGCCGGCATGGGCGGGCAGTCGCTGTACGACCTGGACCTCACCGCGTCCGTGTCCGGCACGGCCTCGGACACCGCCCACAAGAGCTTCGGCATCCGCGACGTGCAGGCGCCCCTGAACTCCGACGGCGCCCGCCAGTACCGGATCAACGGCCGCAAGCTGCTGATCAAGGGCGGCGGCTGGTCGCCGGACGAGTTCCTGCGCTGGGACTCCACCTATGTGGAGGACCGGCTGAAGTACGCCGTCGACCTCGGGCTGAACACCATCCGCCTGGAAGGCCACATCGAGCCGGACGAGTTCTTCGACCTCGCCGACCGGTACGGCGTGCTCACGCTGCCGGGATGGGAGTGCTGCGACAAGTGGGAGGGCCAGGTCAACGGCAACGGCGAGTCCGGCGACGAGTGGACCACCGCCGACTACCCGATCGCCAAGGCCTCCATGGCCGCCGAGGCCGCCCGGCTGCGCGACCACCCGAGCGTGATCTCGTTCCTGATCGGCAGCGACTACGCGCCCGACGCGACCATCGAGAAGAACTACCTGGACGCCCTGAAGGCAGCCGACTGGCCGAACCCGGTGGTCTCCTCGGCCTCCGACAGGTCCTCGCCCCAGCTGGGCAGTTCGGGCATGAAGATGACCGGGCCCTACGACTGGATCCCGCCGAACTACTGGTACGCCAAGCGCGAGGGCGGGGCCACCGGCTTCAACTCCGAGACCAGCGCGGGCCCCGACATCCCCACGCTCGACACCCTGCGCCGGATGATGACACCCGCCGAGCTGGACACGCTCTGGAAGAACCCGGGCACCAGGCAGTACCACCGCTCGCCCTCGCCCGTGTTCGGCACGCTCAAGATCTACGATGCCGCCCTCACCGGCCGCTACGGCGCCCCGACCGGCCTCACCGACTATGTGCGCAAGGCGCAGCTCGCCCAGTACGAGAACGTCCGCGCCCAGTACGAGGCCTACGCACGCAACGCGACGGACGCGAGCAAGCCCTCCACCGGAATGATCTACTGGATGTTCAACAGCGGCTGGACCTCGCTGCACTGGCAGCTGATGGACCGTTACCTGGACCAGGGCGGTGCCTACTTCGGCGCCAAGAAGGCGAACGAGCCGCTGCACGTCCAGTACTCCTACGACGACCGCTCGGTCGTCGTGGTGAACAACCGGCACGCCGCGGCCGGCGGACTCACCGCGCGGGCCACGCTGTTCAACCCCGACGGCACACAGAAGTACGACAAGACCGTGACCGGGGTGACGGTGAACGGCGACGGTGCGCACGGCACCGCGCTCACCCTGCCCGCGTCGGTGAGCGGCCTGTCGTCCACCTACCTGCTGCGGCTGACCCTGACCGGCGCGGACGGCAAGGAGGTGAGCCGGAACGTGTACTGGCTCTCCACCAAGGCCGACAAGCTCGACTGGGCGAAGACCGACTGGTACCACACGCCGACGACCGGCTACGCCGATCTCAAGGGGCTTGCCTCGATGGCGCAGGCACCGGTGTCGGCCACGGCTTCGACCGAGTCGTCCGGCGGTACGTCGACCACGACGGTGACCCTGCGCAACACGGGCAGCGGCCGTACCCCGTCGCTGTTCACGGACGTCCACCTGGTCGACGCCCAGGGCAAACCGGTGCTGCCGGTGCGGTGGTCGGACAACGAGGTCGGCCTGTGGCCGGGCGAGTCGGTGACGCTGACGGCCACCTACCGGACCGCCGACCTGCACGGCTCGGCGCCGGGCGTGCGGGTCTCCGGCTGGAACACGCCGGAGCAGACGGTCCCGGCCGCCTGACGTGCCGGGGGTGGGCCCGGTGGCCCACCCCCGCACGGTTCAGCTGACGTTGAGCGCGGTGTCGTCCACGACGAACGACGTCTGGAGGGTGGAGCCCTCGGTGCCGGTGAACCTGATCGTCACCGTCTGGCCCGCGTAGCTCGCGAGGTTGAAGCTGCGCTGGGTGTAGCCACTCGCCGCGTTCAGGTTCGAGTAGGTCGCGAGAGTCGACAGCACCGTGCCGCTGCTGCCCAGGACCTGCGCCTTCAGGGTGTCGTAGGCCGTCGAGGTGGTCGTCTCGGCGGTGTCGACGTGGAGGTAGAAACTCAGGGTGGCGCTCGTGCACCCGGCAGGGATGGTCACCGACTGCGCGAGGGTGTCGGTGTGGGCGGAGCCGTAACCGTTCAGCCAGGCCTTGTAGGAGCCGGTGCGGGCGGCCTCGCCGGTGTCGTTGGTGATGACGCCGCTGGAAGCGGTCCAGGAGGTGGCGCCGGACTCGAAGCCGGGGTTGGCCAGCAGCTGGGCGGCCGTGCAGGTACCCCCACCACCGCCACCGCCTCCGCCGGTCGTGCCGTCACCGGCCAGCCAGGCGGTCGCGTTGAGGGCGAGGGCCGCGTTGGTGGCGCCGGAGTCGTTCCAGCCGTCGTACAGGGTGTTGCCGGACTGGCCGGTGCCGTCGTCGATCGGCGAGCTGTCGCCCCAGAAGGCGACGCGGCCGCTGCCGAAGGTGGACGTCGCGAAGAAGGCGCCGGTGTTGCCGGAGTAACCGGTGCGGTAGAGCAGGCCCTTGACGCTGGAGTTGTCGGCGGGCTTGAGCGTGGCGGTGGTGCCGCTGGCGATCAGGCTCTTGGTGACGGTGCCGAAGGAGCCGTGCAGGACCGGATCGGTGCTGTCGCTGATCGCCGACGGGTAGTCGGAGCTGATGCTCAGCGAGTCGATGGAGAAGCCGAACGGGTCGGTGGAGTCGACGCTGTTGTTCGTCATCAGGTCGTTGAGGATCTCGACCGCGTCGTAGCCGTCGTTGTTGCGGTCGGCTCCGGTGTGGTCGGAGATCATGAAGAGACCGCCGCCGTTCTTCACGAAGTTCATGATCGCCGTCTTCTCGGCGGTCGTGAACATCGTGTTGGGCTCGGGCAGGACCAGCGTGTCGAAGTTCGACAGGTCGGTGGTCGACGAGCCGCCGTAGCTGAGGCTGGAGCCCGAGGGCAGCGTCTTCAGGCTGTAGCTGCCGGTCTTCTGCAGGTCGACGCCCCAGGAGGACAGGGCGCCGGTCCAGTCCGTCTCGGCCGACGGGGTGGAGTCCTGGCCGAGCGGGTCGGGCTGGCTGGTGGAGATGATCCAGTCCGCGTTGCCGGCCGTCTCGGCGTGGGCGTTGTCGAACAGGATCCGGTGCGTGGTGGCCGCGTGGGCGGGGGTGGCGCTCGTGCCGATCTGCAGGGCTGCGGACGTGACGAGCAGCCCGAGTCCGGCCAGGGCGGTGGTGAATCTGCGGCGGGATCTCCTCGATCCGAGCATCCGGCGAACCTCCATGAGGGGTGGGGAGAGGCGGTGGGGGCGCCAAGTCTGCGCGCGTAGAACCCGCTTGAGGGTTCTACACGCGTCGATTGGTTGAAAGGTACATGGCATGACGGCTCGGTGAACAGAAAGTCCCGGCAATAAGCGCGGCGGAGTGCCCGCCGCCGGAGCGGGCACATGGAACGTCAGCGGGGAACGCGACGAAGAGGGGTGGACATGGAGATCTCAGGCCTCATCAGCGCCATCGTCATCGGGCTCGTCATCGGCGTGCTGGGCCGGCTGGTCGTGCCCGGGCGGCAGCACATCGGCATCCTGTGGACCATTCTGGTCGGCATCGTGGCGGCACTGCTGGGCTCGGCGATCGCCGCCGGGTTCGGGGTCGCGGACACCAAGGGGCCCGACTGGATCGAGTGGTTCATCCAGATCGCCCTCGCGGCCGCGGGAGTGGCCGCGCTGGACCGGGCGCGGGCCCGACACTGATGGGGCGTCAACTCCCGTACAAATAAGGGGTCGTGGTGCTCACTGCGTGGAAGCCGAGGCGTTCCAGGATCGGGCGGCTCATGGCCGAGGCGTCGACCTGGAGGTAGCGGTAGCCGTGGGCGGCGGCGACGCGGGCACGGTGGCCGACCAGGGCACGGTAGATGCCCCGGCCCCGCCAGGCCTCGACGGTCCCGCCGCCCCACAGTCCGGCGAAGCGGGTGCCGGGCACCAGCTCCATGCGGGCGGCGCTGACCGGCTCGTCCCCGGCGAGCGCGACCACGGCGACGACCGTGCCGGGCTCGGCGGCCAGCCGGGCGAGCAGCCGGTGCCGCAGCCTGGTGCCGTCGGTGCCGAAGGCCTTCTCGTGCACGTCCACGACGAGGTCGATGCCGGCTGGGTCGGTGGCCTGGACGAAGCGGATCCCTTCGGGCGGCTCGGCGTCCAGGGCGAGCCGGGCGACCTCGCCGATCAGGAGCGTCTCCTCGGGCTCCGCGAGGAATCCGGCCGCGGTGAGCCGGGGGCCGAGGTCCACCGGCCGGTCGTGGCCGTAGAGTTTCCACTCGAAGTCGCGGACGAGGCCGGTGAAGTACGCGATCTGTTCGCCGATCGCCCGGTCCACGCTCCCCTCGTCCAGGGCGGACCACACCACGCCGTTCCAGCCCTGCGCGTCCGCGACCTGGCGGACGACCTGACCGGTCCGCTCGATCCGGGCTCCGGGCCCGTCGGGGCGTGCGCCCTCACGTATGTCCCGGTCGTACAGGGCTAGCACCGCGGCGTGATCCATGGGATCACTCCAGCATCAGCGCCCCGGCGGGGCAACGGAATTACCCTCCGGGCGCACCACGGACAGGTACGACGGCGCTGCGCGGGCTGTCGCGGCGGCCGGTGCTGTGCGGCGCGCTGCTGGGGTTCGCGGTCAGCGACGCGCTCGTAGCCCTGTCGTCGTACGCGCTCACCTTCGCCGCCCGGCTGCTGGCCGACGCCATGGGCGGCACGCTGTGGGCGATGCTCGTCGGCCATGCGGTGCGGGGGCGACGGTCGCAGCGGTGCGCCGGCACGCCTTCCGGCCGTACGGCGCGGTGCGCCGCCGCACGGGAGCCGGGTGGCTGTGTCACCCTCGGTGCCCTTGGCCTGCGGCGCAGGGGATCATGCTGCGAGGAGGTCCGTGCCCCATGGTGAAGGACAGCGAGCTGGGTCATCTGCGCCGGTGCGTCGAGCTGGCGCGGGAGGCGCTGGAGGCGGGCGACGAGCCCTTCGGGTCGGTGCTCGTGGCGGCGGACGGCACGGTCCTCGCCGAGGACCGCAACCGGGTGGCCGCCGGGGACCGCACCCGGCATCCGGAGTTCGAGCTGGCCCGCTGGGCAACCGCCCACCTCACGCCCGCGGAGCGCGCCGCCGCCACCGTCTACACCTCGGGCGAGCACTGCCCGATGTGCGCGGCCGCGCACGCCTGGGTCGGGCTGGGCCGCATCGTGTACGTCGCCTCGTCCGAACAACTCGCAGCCTGGCTGGCCGAGTTGGGCGTGCCAGCGGCACCGGTGCGGGTGCTGCCCGTGCGTGAGGTGGCCCCCGGTGTGGCCGTCGAGGGGCCGGTGCCCGAGCTGGTCGAGGAGGTACGGGACCTGCACCGCCGCTGCCACGCGGACCGTCGCTGACCGGCGCTTCACGGCCACAGCTGTCGACCGGCGCCGGCCGCCTCAGCCGAGTTCGAGCGTGGCGACACCGAAGATCCGCTCGCGGGCGTGCTCACGGACCGGCCCGGTGTACATCCGGGCGGTCTCGAACGAGGCGCTGAAGCCGGCCTCCTCGGCCAGTGCGACGCCGGCCGTGTTCGGTTCGGGGACGTCGATGGCGACCTCGTGGCCTGCGGCCTCGGCGGTGAGCGCGGCGAACAGGGCCCGGGCGTCGTCGGCGGTGTCGGCGAAGAGCGGGCCGATACGCAGGCTGTCGTGGCCGGGCCGGATCACGCCGTAGCCGGTGAGGCGGTCGCCGTCGTGGCGGAGGAACGCGCGGTGACCGGGGCCGGTGAGCCACTCGGCGAGGAAGCGCGGACGGTCGGCCGGGGAGCAGGCGCTGTCGTAGGCGGTGACGGCGGGCAGGTCGGCGGGCCCGGCGGGACGGACACCCTCGGGCATCCGGCTCTGCGGGGCGGTGCCGGTGAAGCGGGTGGTGCGGTAGGCGAGTTCGAAGCCGGACTGGCGATAGTTGTCCTGCTGGGCGACGACTCCGTCCAGGCCGACGGTGCGGTTTCCGGCATGGGCCAGGGCGGTCTTCCAGGTGGCGAGGCCGTGGCCATGGCCGCGCAGGTCCGGGCGGACGAGGTAGCAGCCGAGGAAGGCGTAGTCGGAGCCGTAGTTCACGACGGAAATGGCCGACACCGGCTCCCCGTCGATCCGACCGAGGAAGAACCCGTCGGGGTCCTGGGCGAAGAAGGCCGGACCGTCCGAGAGTCCGGGATTCCACCCCTCTGCCGCCGCCCACCCACTGATCACCGGCCAGTCGGCGAGGGTGGCCTGTGTGACGACGAGGTCCTGGGGGGCCGGAGAGGTCATCGGTGCGCTCCATTGCGTGGGGTCGGGAGGTGCCGGACGGCGCGGTACGGCGACCGCGCCCGCAGCATCCTTAGCATCCTTAGCATCCTTGCCGATCAACGCGGGCCGCGCCACGCACGGTTCGGCCGATACCGAGCCCAAGCTGCGCTGCTACGAGCCGAGTTGGCAGCGCGCGACGGACGTGATCCCGGACCGGCCCACGCCGACGGCCCCACCGGGCCGGCGTCCGGCGGGGCCGCTCTGTGCGTGTGGGGGGTCAGCGGTCCCGGCCGGGGCGGAAGCGGCGGTACAGGGTCGCGCCGGTGAGCAGGAGGGCGGCGCTGCCGGCGACCGCGGGGGCCGTGAGGTCGCTTCCGGTGTGGGCCAGGGTGGCCCCGGGCGGCTGCGCGGCGGGGTGCGGAGTGCGCGGGTGGGACTTGATGGGGGCCGGCGGCTTCGGGGTCGGTGCCGGGTGGTGGGTGTTGGCCGAATGGTTGCCCGTGGCCGGGTTGCCCACACCGACGACGTTCACGGAGTTGCCGCTGACGTTCACCGGCACGTGGACGGGGAGCTGGACACCGTTGCCGGAGAGCACACCGGGCGAGTCCTTCGTGCCGCCCTGCGCCGACGCGCCGCCGGACGTCGACGCGCCCGTGCCGCCACCGCCACCGTTCGCGCAGGCGTTGCCGGCCGCGGGGTTGAGCAGCCCCACCACGTTCACGGTGTTGCCGCACACGTTCACCGGGACGTGCACCGGGAGCTGGACGGTGTTGCCGGAGAGCACACCGGGCGAGCCGACCGCCGAACCGTCGGCGGCAGCCCCGTCGGCCGCGAAGGCGGCGGACACCGGCATCGCCACGGCCATCGCGCCGGAGGCGGCGACGACGGCGATCACACCGTTTCGGGTAGCCCGTCTCATAGCTTTCCCTGCCTTCCAGACTTCGTCGCGGGCACTCACCCGCACCCCAGAAAACGCAGACGAACCATCCGAGTTATGGCTTATCGGCCTTTCACCCCGTCGAGTGACATGATCATTCGAACCGCACGCAAAGTAATCGAAAGATCATTGATCATTACGGAAGCCGCGAAGAATAGATCATCGGACATGGCCCCGCTCGCCCGGAGGCGACCCGCACAAGGCCCGCTTATGGTGAGCGAGGGCGCGGCCCCGGTCCGCGGCGGGTGCGCCCCGGGAGGCGATCGATGCTGGTCAAGCTGTCCACACGGCCCGCCGTGCGGCGCTGCGCGGGCGCCGGAGCCCTCACGCTGGCGCTGCTCGGGTCCGGGCTGCCCGCGGCGACCGCCGCCGACCAGCCGCAGCCGGACCTGTCCCGCTTCTACCGGCAGAAGCCGTCCTGGGCGGCCTGCGAGGGCCCGGACATGCCGAAAGATCTCCAGTGCGCGAAGGTGACCGTCCCGCTCGACTACGAGCACCCGAACGCGGGCACCCTCGACCTGGCCCTGGCCCGGTACCGGGCCACCGGTAAGTCGCGGGGCTCGGTGCTGCTGAACTTCGGCGGGCCCGGCGGCGCGGGCGTCCCCGAACTCTCCGGGGGCGGCAAGGAGTTCATGGAGCTGACCAACGGCTACGACGTGGTCACCTTCGATCCGCGCGGGGTCGGCCGCTCCTCTCCCGTCAGCTGCGGCCAGGGCACCGAGGAGGCCTCGGCGGCGATGGGTCAGAACGCCGACATCAGCCATCCCCAGGCCCTGCTGCAGAAGCTGCGGCGGGCCGCCGACCAGTGCGCCAGGAACTCCGGCCCGGTCCTGCGGCACATAGGCACCGTGAACTCCGCCCGGGACATGGACGTCATCCGCCAGGCCCTCGGCGACAAGAAGCTCAACTACCTGGGCTTCTCCTACGGCAGCCGGCTCGGCGCGGTGTACGCGGCGCAGTTCCCGCACAACCTCGGCCGGATGGCCCTGGACGGCGTGGACACCCTGACCGAGCCGCTGTCCGAGCAGGGCCTGGCGGGCGCCGAGGGGCAGCAGACCGCGCTCGACGACTTCCTGGACTGGTGCACGACGGACATCGCGTGCCCGTTCGGTCAGGACCGGCGCATGGCCGGGGACCAGGTCGTCCAGCTGGTGCGCTCGCTCGACGAGAACCCGGTGCCCACGGACTTCGGCGGCACGTTCTCCGGACAGGACCTGGTGGGCGCCATCGGGCAGGCCCTGTACAGCAAGGAGATGTGGCCCTCCCTGGAGCGTGCGCTCGTCTCGCTGGTCGAGGACGGTGACACGCGGCGGCTGCTCAGCCTCACCTCCGGCGGCGGTTTCGCCGTGCCCGTCCGGCTGGGCGGCCAGGGGAAGGGCAAGGACGGCGCGAGGCGGGACGGCGGGCTCGTGGACACCCAGGACATCCCGGCGGACAACCTGCCGGCCGCGCTGATGGCCATCAACTGCGCGGACGACCCCGACCGGCCCAGCGAAGCGCAGATCACCAGGGACCTGAAGGATCTCCAGGCCGCCTACGACCATGCGTCGCCGGTCTTCGGCCGCTTCCGGCTCACCCAGCTGCTGATGTGCTACGGCCGCCCCAAGGGCACGAACTTCATCCGCGACCGGGTCAAGAACCTCGACTCGGCCAAGATGCTGCTGGTGGGCACGCGCGGCGACCCGGCGACGCCGTACCGCTGGACCGAGGAGACGGCCGGGCGGCTCGGCTCCTCCGCCGTGGTGCTCGACAACAAGGGCGACGGACACACCGGCTACTCGTCGTCCACGTGCGTGCACCGCAAGGTCAACGACTTCCTGCTGTACGGCACCCTGCCGCCGAGCGGCAGCTCCTGCCCCGCGGACGGGAACACCTGGAGATCCACCACGAACACCACTAATTGACAACAGGAGCAGTGCAAACGGGTATCAGGCGCGATTCCGGCACAACCTCCCGCCGGCCCGGACGTCACACTGGGTACGGCAGGCGCGCCTCGGCCCGCCGTACCCGTACGTGACCGTGACAGGGGGAACCCGCCATGCGCATCCGCGCCGCCATCGCCGTACCTGCCGCCTCCGCCGCCACGGCGGCCCTGCTGCTCACCGCGCCGCCGAGCCAGGCGGCCGCGGGGCACGCCCAGCCCGCCCGCTGCACCGAGAAGGCGCTGAGCCTGCGGGCGAAGGCCGCGTCCGGCGAACCCGCCGTGGTGCGGGTCAGCGTGACCAACCGAACCGCCCGGGCTTGTGTCGTCGACCGGGTGCCCACGGTCACCTTCGGCGACCTGGACGGGGCCGCACTGCCGGTGCCGGAAGGCGGCAGCGGCACGTACCGGCTCGGCGCCGGAAAGACCGCCTACGCGGCCCTGCGCACCATCGCCGACCCGGCGGACCCCGAGGCCCGCCGGGTGGACGCGATCACGGTGGCCGCGTCGGCCTCCCAGTGGGGCCGCGCCTTCACCGCCGCACAGCTCGGCACCGGCAGCGAGGTCCGGGTGTGGGAGCCGGTGACCACGTGGTGGCAGCCGACGGCGACGGCCGCGGACCGGGCACTGAGCCTCGGCTGAGGGCCGGCTCCGGAGAGCCGCAGACCGGCACCGGGCCACGACTGAAGACCAGCTCCGGAGAGCCGGCCGCAGACCGGCACCGGGCCACGGCTGAAGGCCGGCTTCAGGGAGCCACAGACCAGCGCCGAGCCACAGCTGAAGGCCAGCTCCGGAGAGCCCCGGACAGGCACCTGGACTCGCCTGAGGGCCAAGCTCCAGGGAGCCCAGGGCCGACACCGGACCCCACGACTGAGGACCAGCTCCAGGAAGCCGCAAACCGGCACCGCACCCGACAGCTGAGGACCGACTCCAAGACGCCGCAAACCGGCACCCGGCCCCACAGCCGGAAGCCAACTCCAGGCAGACCCGGACGAGCACGGGGCCTCTGCTGAGGGCCAGCTCCGGGAGCCCCGGACGGGCCCCAGCCCTCAGCTCAGGGCCGGCTCCAGGGAGCCGCGGACCAACTCCTCGGCTTCACCAGAGCGCCGATTCCACGAAGTCGCAGACCAGACCCCGACCTCACCAGAGCGCCGACTCCACGAAGTCGCAGACCAGACCCCGGCCTCACCAGAGCGCCAGTTCCAGGGAGCCGCGGACCAGGCCCCCGGCCTCGTCCGGGGAGCGGAGGATCCGGTGTCGGGGCCTCAGCCGAGGGGCAGTTCCGGGTTGTAGAGGTCCAGCCACTGGGCGAGGTCCAGGGCGCGCTCCAGGCCGCGGCGGGCCACCTGGGTGTTGACGGGGGTGTCGCGTTCGGCGGCCTGCCGGACCCGCTCGCGGTCGACCAGGCCGAAGACGGGGTGGGAGGGCCGGGCGAGGAGGTCCTTGACCTGGACCTGCAGGGCGCGGGCGTACCGCGGGTCCTGGGTGGACGGGTACGGGCTCTTGACCCTGTCGTACACCGACCGCGGCAGGAGGTCTGCGGTGGCCTCCCTGAGCAGGCTCTTCTCCCGGCCGTCGAAGGACTTCAGCGACCAGGGCGTGTTGTAGACGTACTCGACGAGCCGGTGGTCGCAGAACGGCACCCGGACCTCCAGGCCGACGGCCATGCTCATGCGGTCCTTGCGGTCGAGCAGGATGCGGACGAAGCGGGTCAGGTGCAGGTGGCAGATCTGCCGCATCCGGTACTCGAAGTCGCTCTCGCCGTCCAGGCGGTGGATGGCGGCGACGGCGGTGCGGTAGCCGTCGGCGATGTATCCCTCCAGATCCAGGGTCTTGGCCAGGTCGGGGCGCAACACGTCGGCGTCGTCGCCGAAGTGGCGGCCGAAGTGCACCAGCCACGGGAAGGTCTCGGCGCGGCGGGCCTCCTCGTCGAAGAACTGCAGGTAGCCGCCGAAGACCTCGTCGGCGGACTCGCCGGACAGGGCGACCGTGGACTGGTCGCGGATGGCACGGAAGAGCAGCAGCAGCGAGGTGTCCATGTCGCCGAAGCCGGCCGGCAGGTCGCGGGCGCGGATCACCTTCTCGCGCACGCCCGGGTCGGCGAGGGACTGGGCGTCCAGGACGATGTCCTGGTGGTCGGTGCGGGCGAGCCGGGCCACGTCGTGCACGAACGGGGTGTCCGGGGTGCCGCGCAGTTCGTCGGCGACGAAGTTGTCGGTCTGGCCGACGAAGTCGACGGAGAAGCTGCGGACCTTCTCGCCGTGCTCGGCGAGCTGCCGGGCGGCGAGCGCGGTCATGGCCGAGGAGTCGAGGCCGCCGGAGAGCAGGGTGCAGCGCGGGACGTCGGCGACCAGCTGGCGGCGCACGATGTCGTCGAGGAGCGAGCGGACGGTGTCGATGGTGGTGCCGCGGTCGTCGGTGTGCGGTCGGGTCTCCAGCCGCCAGTAGACGCGGGTGCGCAGACCCGTGCGGTCAAGGGTCACGACGGTGCCGGGTTCGACCTCGTGCATGCCGTCCCACACGGCGTGTCCGGGGGTCTTGACCATGGTGAACAGCTCGCGCAGGCCGTCCAGGGCGACGCGGGGCCGGGCGAGCGGGTTGGCGAGGATCGCCTTGGGTTCGGAGCCGAACAGGACGCCGTCCGGGGTCGGGTGGTAGTAGAACGGCTTGATGCCCATGCGGTCACGGATCATCACCAGCCGATCGTGGCGGGCGTCCCACACGGCGAAGGCGTACATGCCGTTCAGTCGCTCGGCGACGGCGTCGCCCCATTCGAGGTAGCCGTGGAGGACGACCTCGGTGTCGGAGTCGGTGGTGAACCGGTGGCCGCGGTCGGTGAGTTCGCGGCGGAGTTCGGTGAAGTTGTACGTCTCACCTGAGTAGACGAGGGCGACGGCTCCCTCAGGGGTGCGGACGGACATCGGCTGGCGGCCGCCGGGGAGGTCGATGATCGCAAGGCGGCGGTGGCCCAGGGCGGCGGGGCCCTCGGCCCAGGTGCCCCGGTCGTCCGGGCCGCGGCAGGCCATCGTCTCGGTCATCGCATGCAAGGCGGTGGACTCGCTGGTCAGGTCACGGTCGAAGGAGACCCATCCGGTGATGCCGCACATGCGCTACCTCCTGCCTCCGGCCCGCGGCCGTCCCCCCGCTCACCTGTGCTTTCCGGGTGGACAGAGGGCAACCGCCGAACCAGTTGTATCGAGCACCTATGTGACGAGCCTCCGTCAGGCGCTCGCGACGGTCAACGCGGGTGTCACACGGACGGCCCACACTCCCTCAGGGTTTCGGCCGCGTTTTGCCCGCGCGAAATCGAAGAACCGCCGTCGCACCGGGCCGGCCCGGCAGGAACCGGCCACGGGCAAAAACTTCGCCAAGCGGCTCCCGCGCTAGGCCTTCGCAGTCAGAAACCAGTCGAGCGCCGCGGTGAGTTCGGCCGGCTTCTCCACGGGCAGCTCATGACCCGCGTCGATGATGCGCACGACCGCGTTCGGGTAGGCCTTCGCCATCCGGAGCATCTGCCGCACGGGCAGCTGGATGTCGTGGTAGCCGTGCACCATCAGGGTGGGCGTGGCGATCTCACCGGCCCGGTCGAGGAGGTCGAAGGCCCGCATGGCGCCGTACAGGGTCATGACGACCTCGCGCGGGGTGCCGGCGGAGGAGCGGATGTACTCCCGGACCTCCTCGCGCGGGTACCCCGGGGCGAAGGCCCGCTGGATGTTGGTCGCGACGAACAGCTTGTACGGCACCAGCGTGGAGGCGGCCATGAGCAGGCCCCGGCCGCGGTTGTAGGTCATCCGCCCGATCGAGTTGACCAGCACCATCCGCTCCACCCGCTCCGCGTGGGAGAGGGCGATGGTCTGGGAGATCATCCCGCCCATCGAGTGGCCGACCAGCACGAACCGCTCCACCTCCAGGTGGTCGAGGAGGGCGAGGACGTCCTTCGCCAGCTCCGCGATCGTGCGCACCCCGGCCCCCGTGCTCTCGCCGTGCCCGCGCAGGTCCAGCCGGATCACCCGCCGGCCGGCCGAGAAGTGCGCCAACTGGTGGTCCCAGCGGTGCCGGTTCGCGGTCCAGCCGTGCACGAACACCACGGGCACGTCGGCGCCGTCACGGGGGCCCTCGTCGTCGTACGTCAGTACGGCTCCGTCGACGTCGAGCTGCGGCATGGGGGCCTCCTGGGTGCGCTTCGGTTACTGCCCGGTACGGTAACCGGCCGCGCGCCCCGCCGTCACCGGCGTTCCCCGAGGAATTCGAGGATGTGACCGAAGACGTCGAGGGCGGCGCCCCGGCCCAGGAACGTGTCCAGGTGACCGTAGCCCGGGATCTCGGTGTAGGAGACGTCGAGCTGCGGCTGCCGGCGGGCCAGCACCTCGTGGCAGAGCCGCTGCGAGTCCAGCCACAGCCCGTTCTCGCTGCCCGAGAGCAGCAGGACGGGGGCGTCGATGCGGGCGGCCATGTCGAGGGCGTTCTGCGGCAGCGCCCGGTAGCGGTGGTCGGTGTCGTGCCAGCGGACCACGCTGCGGGCCAGCTCGATCCGGCGCAGGTGCGGCAGGATCCACAGCGGGGCGGGGCCGAGCAGCTCGGCGAGCCGGTCGTGGGTGGCCTCGGCCAGGTTCTCGTGGACGAAGAGCGAGGCGCCCGTGCCCCAGGCCGAGTGGTGCAGGATCTGGCAGGTCGGATCGGGGCAGCTCGCCTTGCGGGCGGCCAGGGCGAACAGCGGGGTGTACTTCGACCACAGGCCCACCTTGCGGAAGTCGACCGGGATGTGGTCGATCCGGGTCTTCAGCAACTCCCCCGCCACGGACATCCGCAGCGACGTCCGCCCCGCCAGCCTGGGCGTCAGGAAGACTCCCTGCGAGACCACGCCGGCCAGCCCCGGCACCAGCCCGGCCGTCATGCTCAGCGACAGGGTGAGCGAGCCGATGCAGTGCGCGACCACGAACAGCGGGCGCTCGCCGATGCGATCGCGGATGTGGGCGACGGCCTCGGGGATGTCGTACAGCGCCACGTCGTCGTAGGTGTAGCGCCGGCCGGTCTCGTTGTACGGCAGCCGGCAACTGCCCCGCCAGTCCAGCAGCCAGGGCTCGTAGCCGTCGTCGAGGAGCGCGTCCACGAGGTTGCGGGTCTCGGGCAGCAGGAACATGTCGGCGGAGGCGGTGTGCCCGTGCAGGAGCAGCACGGCGGGCCGGCCGGTGTCCCCGGTGTCGACGCGGGTCAGACCGAGGCGGACGCCGTCGCTCGTGCGGAACGGGATCTCCTCGACGCGGGACGGGTCGAGGCGGTGGCGCAGGGGGCGCAGGGCCGCGGTGGTGCGGACCCTGCGGAGCGCCGGCCGGGCCGTCCGGGAGGGGGTGGTCCTGAAGATCATCGGTGGTGCTCCGTGAGGGTGGGGGTGCGGCGCAGGTCGAGAAGGTCCGCCGCGGCCCGGGCGAACGGGGCGAGCAGGCCGCGGCCCATCTCCAGGCCGAACCAGGCGAGCCAGGTCAGCTTGGCGGCCCGCTTCTCCTGACCGGTCAGGCGCGGGTCCACCTTGATGCCGTCGATCTGGTCGCGGACGTAGGAATCGGCGGGTACGACGACCTCGCCCAGCAGGCTCGCGGCCTCGCCCTCGCGGCCGATCTCCACGGTGAGCGCGCGCGTCTGCCGCCACAGGTCCCGGCGGGCCCGCGCGTACTTACGGCCCTCCAGCCACCACAGACCGCCGTCCGCGTCGCGCAACCTCAGGCGGTAGCGCAGGAGTTGGTGACGGAGGCCGTGCTGGAGCGGGATGCCCTCCTCGGGGCGGACCCAGACGTCGCCGCGCTCCACGGTGAGCGGCTCCGGGTGGACCGCCGGGCAGGTCACCTCGCCCGTGACGTCCACGCGGCGCTCCTTGACCAGCTGGTACATGCTGGCGATGGACAGGGTGAGCGCCATCGAGCACGGGGTCTCGGCGGCGGCTCCGACCGGGCCGACGGTGCCCTCGGTCGTCTCGGCGAACCAGAGGTAGGGCTGGTCGTCCTTGTGCGGGAGGCGGGCGAGGCCGTCGTCGGCGAGCTTCTCGAAGGTCTTCAGCTGGGCCTGGGCGTCGTACCGGGCGGCGGGCGTGAGGCCGAGGGCGGCGACCAGGGCGTCGGTACGGTCGGCGTCGGCGGCGGGGCCCTGCAGCGTGGCCTCGCACAGCTTCAGCGCGGTGGGGCTCTGCAACACCCGGGAGAGGAAGGCGAGTTCGGGCACGGGTTCGGCCTGCAGTCGGGCGAGCGTGTCGGTGCGCCACTCGTCCCAGTCCTTCACGCGGACGTGCATGCCGCCCAGAGCCATGTCCCGTACCACGTCGTCCAGGGTGTTGGGCACGCCGGTGAGGTTGTAGTCGAAGCCCCATGCGTCGGGCTCGCAGATCGCGGCGACCGCGACCCGGCTGACCCAGTCGACGGGGGCCGCGTTGAGGTAGCGGAACGCCGGTACGGTGCGGAAGCGGCCGAAGGCGGAGATCAGGCCGCTGCTCAGGTCCAGCGGGTTGTACGCGCCGGTCTTCGTGTGGCCGCCGATGCCGCCCGGGCGGAGCGCGGTGACGACGAGTCCGTGGTCGCGTGCCCGGCGCAGCGCGACCTCGGCGGCCCACTTGGACTGGTCGTAGCCGGAGATGAGCCGGTCGACGTGGGCGAGAGGGTCGTCCTCGCCCATGGACGTGATGCCGACCTCGTTGAACACGGCGATGGACGAGATGTGGTGCAGCGGCTTGGGCCGGCCGGTCGCGGCGAGTTCGGCGAGGGTGAGCGCACCGAGGACGTTGCTGCTTCTCAACGACTGGTAGCCGCGCAGGAAGTCCACGGCGGCCGCCACACCGACGATGCTGTCGAGTTCGTACGCGAGGGCGTGCCACTGCTCGTCGGTGAGGCCGAGACGCGGGCTGCGGATGTCGCCGGGCAGCACGGTGATGCGCCGGCGTATCTCCGAGGACCACGGCAGCTTGTAGCTGCGCAGCTGAGCGCCGAGCCGTTCGGTCGCGGCCGCCTCGTCGGCCGCGCGGACCAGGCAGTACACATGTGCGTCGCTGTGCCGCAGCAGGTCGAGCAGCATATGGCTGCCCAGGAACCCGGTCGCACCGGTCAGCAGGATCCGGCGCGGCGCCAGCGGTTCCGGTACGTCGGCGAAGGGCAGCCGGTCGGCGAGGGCGAGGTCGGCCAGGATCTGGTCGAGGTCTTCCTGGCGGGCGCGGGAGTGGGGGGCCTCGGGTCGGTAGGGGGTGGTGGGTACGGCGGGTGGGGTGCGGGGGGACGGGATGGGGAGGGTGTGGGGGGCGGGCGCCGGGGATGCGAGGGGGGTGGGGGTGGCTGAGGGGAGCGCGTCCTGGGAGACGCCGGGCGCGGCGAAAGCGGCTGGCGCGGCCGAGGGTGCCGTGTCCTGGGAGACGCCCGGTGCGTCGAAAGCCACCGACGCGGTCGAGGGGGCCGCGGGTGCAGCGGCGACGGGTGCCGGCGAGGCCGAGGAGCCCGCGGCCTGAGAGACACCCGGTGCCGAGATGCCCGGTGCCGTGGCGAGAGGTGCCGGCGCGGCGGAGGGCGTCGGTGTCGTCGCCGCTTCGACCAGCAGGAGCCACCTTCGGGCCAGACTCGCCGGGCGGGCGTCCGCGAAGACCTCGTCGAGGTCGATCTCGATGCCCAGCTCGGCCTCCAGTTCGGCGGCCAGCTCGACCGCGCCGACGGACGTGCCGCCCGCGTCGAAGAAGTCGGCGTCGGGCGCCAGCCGGCCGGAGGGCAGATGGCGGCCGGCCGCGGCGGTGATGATGGCCGTCAGGCCCGGCAGGTCGGGCGCCGGGGCCGGGGCGGGCTCGGGCTCGGTGCCCGCCGCCCGCACCTTGGCCAGCAGGTCGGCCACGCCGAGTCCGCCGCCGCCCCGTTCGATCGATTCGGCGATCCCCCGCCGGCCGGCGTAGGCCGACTCCTCGTTCACGTCACGCATGAGAGCCCTTCGCGTTGTGCTCGGTCTTGTTCCTCACTGCTGCTCCCAGGAGCGGAAGGCCCGCAGGTGTTCGGGGGTGGTCACGACGTCCAGCCGTTCGTCGTCCGGGTCGCCGCCGCCGAGCGCGGCGAGCAGCCGGCGGGCGGGGGCGTTGCGCGGGGTGCGCTCGGCGGTGAGCCGGATCTTGGCGCAGCCCAGCTGTTCGGCCCGGTCGGCGAGCCAACCGAGCAGCCGCTCCTCGACACCCCGGCCGAGGGCGCGACAGCTCATCAGCCAGGCGAGCACGTCGAGTTGGTCCCCGTCGGCATGGACCGCGAGCAGTGCGATCTGGCCGTAGTCGCCGAACCGGTCCCGGGCCGCCGCCGTCCACGCCTCGCCCCGTTCCCGCCACCGGGCCAGGTCGCCTCCGTCGGCGGACCGGGCGCGCAGGGTGAACTGGTTGGTGCGGCGGACGAGTTGCTCGCCCCGCTCGACGTCCGCGTCCGTCAGCTCGCGGATGTCGACCTCGAGGTTCAGCTGGGCGAGGAACTCCTCGAACCCGGCGCCCTCGCGGACGGCGTCCCGCTCGCGTTCCTGTGCGTAGAACCGGGCCCGCAGGGCGTCCTCGGCGGTCGCCGCGACCGGGACGAGCGGCCACAACCGGCCCAGGAACGTGTCGAGTTCGGCGGCCGGCGGGCAGGTCACGGACAGCACCTGCGGGTGCGCCGCGCGCATCTTCGCGATCTCGACCGGGTTGTCGTCCAGGAACAGGAAGCTGTCCAGGCCGAGGTTGAGGGTGCGGGCGGCCTCGGCGAGGCGGTCCGGCTTGGGGTTCCAGGCGGCGGAGACCACGCTGAAGTGCTCGGCCTTCAGCAGGCTGTCGGGCCGGTCCAGGACGGCCCGGACCGTGGCCTCGTCGTTGTTGCTGACCAGTGCCAGCAGCGCGCCCGCTTCCCGCCACCGCAGCAGCCTGCGGGCCAGCCGACCGCGCGGGCCGGTGAGGTCCACCGCCTCGGGCCCGGCCTCGCCCGCCACTGAGCCCCACAGGGTCTCGTCGCCGTCGACGGCGATCACCTTGGGCGCGGGGCGCCGTACGGCCCGTACCACCTCGGCCAGACGCAGCGCCACGGCTGCCTGGAAGGCCGGGGTGAAGGGCAGGTGGGCGAGGCGCTCGGTGCGCTGGTCGAAGCGGTCCTCGACGGTGTGATGCCGGGTCCACTCGTCCGGGCCGAGCACCGCGATGCCGGGCAGTTCGGCCAGGTCGGCGGCGATCCCGCGCTCCCAGTCGAGGAGGCGGTCATCGGCTCGGGCGGTCGGCAGGACGCCGACGACGAGCGGCCTGCGGGTGCGTTCGGCGAGGGACTTCAGCGCGGCCGGGTAGGCGCCGCGCAGTTCGGCGAGGACCGTGTCGTCCACCGGTCCGAACCGCTCCAGGTCGGCGGCCCGCAGCAGGACGACGCCCACTGTGGTGGCCGGATCGGCTAGGACGCCCGAGGGGTCCTGGAGGGCGGCGAGCACCTGGTGGTACGGCGCCTCGGCGACCGTCGCCCGCTCGTCCTCCAGCGCCGCCTCGCACATCAGGGGCAGGTTGCCGAGGGCGAAGGTGGCGGCGAGGGCGAGACGCGGTCCCTCGGCCGGTGTCTGCTGAACGGCCATCGCGCTCTCGCGTACGACCACGGTCGCGTCCTCGGCGGCTTGCGCGGCCAGCTCCAGGAACTCCTCGCCGAGTTCGGTCACGGTGTCCGCGTCCAGGATGTCGAGGTTGTGGTCGAGGCGGACGGTGCCCGAGTCCGGGGTCATGGTGATCATCAGGTCGAGGTCGGTGTGGCCGACGCCGGCAGGCAGCACTTCGAGACTGGTCAACCGGCCCGAGAAGCGGACGTAGTTGAAGTACACCTCGACGAGCGGTGCGTTGGCGCGGTGCAGGCCCTGCCGGGCGAGCGTGGCGAGGACATCGGAGAACATGGCGCCCTTCGCCAGGATCCGCTGCAGGCGCTGGTCGGTGCGGACCAGCACGTCCGCGATCCGCTCCCCGGCCCTCGCCTCGGCGGGGAAGGGCACGGGGACGCCGAAGAAGCCCACCGCGCCGTACGCGTCGGCGTGGATGCGGGTGTCCACGGGCACGGCGAGCGCGAACCGCTCGCGTTCCCGCTTCCTGGCCAGCAGCACGGTGAGGGTGCCGAGGCAGAACGCGGCGGGCGTGACGGCCAGAGCGCTCGCGGCGGCCGAGACCCGCTCCATGAGACCGTCCGGGACGGTCACGGTGACGCTGCCGGACCGGTAGGAGCGGGTCTCGGGGCGCGGCCGGGCCAGGGTCAGGTCGAGCCGTTCGCTGCCCTCGAAGGCCGCGCGCCAGTCCTCGCCGGGGCCTTCGCCGCCGCCTTGCTGGGCCTCGATCAGCAGGTCGATGTCCCGGTTGGTGACGGTGCCGTCCAGCGGGGTGCCGGAGAGTTCGGCGTCGATCTCCGCGGCCACGAGGAGCAGGGACTGCAGATCGCTGACCGCGTGATGGGCGCCGAACACCAGGATCTGGCCCTGCGGGCCGCCGTCGGCGAGTTCGAACCGCCACAGCGGCGGGACGGCCAGGTCGAACGGTGGCTCCAGGAGCAGCCGCAGCCGTTCGGCGGCGTCCACCTCCGTGGCCTCGGTCCACCGCAGCAGCGGGGTGGGCGGCCGGCGGTCCACCCGCAGCTGCCGGCCGCTCTCGTCGCCGGTCACGACGGCGGTGCGCAGGGCGGCGTGGCGGGCGGCGAGCCGGTCCAGGATGCCGCTGAGGGCTTCCTCGGTGGTCGGCGTCCTGAGCCGTACGGCCAGGCCGACGCCGTGGGCCGCGTCGGGCATGTCCGGCTGGGCGCTGCGCAGGAGTCGTACGACATCCCGGGTGGCGGGCCGCAGTTCGGTCTCGGGCACGTCCTGCGCGGGTGAGCTGTTGGCCTCCTCGGCGGAGGCGGCCCGCTCGGCAGGTGCGGCGCGCTCGGGCAGGGCCTCGCCGAGGGTGCGGGCGAGGCCGCGGACGTCGGCGGCGGAGAACACGTCGGCGGCCGGGAGTTCGACGCCCAGCTCGCGGGCGAACGCGTTGCGCAGCCGGACCAGCATCAGCGAGTCCAGGCCCAGCTCCTTCAGGGCCGTGGTGGCGAACACGTCCACGGCACCGCCGGAGACCTCCCCGACCCGGGCCCGTACGTAGGTTTCGAGCCACTCGGTGCGCTCCTGCCCGGGGGCGGCCGCGAACACCTTGTTGACGAGGTCGTCGGTGTGCGCGCCACCGGCCGGGGCGGTCACCAGGTCGGCGAGCAGCGGGCGGCTGCGTGCCGCGTCCGGGTCGAGGGCCAGCAGCTCCCAGTCGAGGGCGATCGGGGCGAGCTGGCGGCGGGTGGTGGTCAGCACCCGCTCGAAGAGTTCGCCGCCGTCCTGCGGGGAGAAGGCGACCAGGCCGGAGCGGCTGGTCTCGGCGGCCCGGGTGCCGGACTCGGCGACCATGCCGACGCCCGCCCAGGCACCCCAGTCCAGGCTCAGCGCCCGTCGGCCGGTCCGGGAGAGGTGGTGCGCCCAGGCGTCGAGGAAGGCGTTCGCCGCCGAGTACGGGCTCTGCCCGGCCGAGCCCAGCAGACCGGCCGCCGAGGCGAACAGGACCAGGTTCCCGGCCTCCGGGACCAGTTCGGTGAGCAGCGCGGTGCCGAGCACCTTGGGCGCGAGGACGCGCCGGACGCGCTCCTCGGTGAGGTTCGCCAGGGTGGCGTCGTCCAGGACACCGGCGGCGTGGACCACGGTGGAGACCGGGCCCGCCTCGCGGCGCAGCGCGTCCAGGGCGGCGGTGAGTCCGGCACGATCGGCCACGTCGGCGCGGGCGAGGTGCACGGTGACGCCCCGCTGTTCGAGGCCCTGTATCCAGGCGGTGGCGGCCGTGTCGGGCGTGCCGCGGCTCAGCAGGGCGAGCCGCCGGGCGCCCCGGCGCACCAGCCGCTCGGCGACGACACGGCCGAGGCCGCCCAGACCACCGGTGATCAGGTGCACGCCGTCGGGCAGCTCGGGGTGGTCGCCGTCGTCGGGGCGGGTACGGGCCAGGCGCGGGACGAGCCGACCGGTGCCGCGCAGCGCCACGAGACGCTCGTCGTCGGCGTGCCACAGCTGGGTCCACAGCGCCTCGGCGCCGCCCTCGGCGGGCAGGTCGATCAGCGTGGTGGCGAGTTCCGGGTGCTCCTGGGCCACGGCGAGTCCGAAGCCCCAGGCGAGGGCCTGCTGCGGCCGGGTCACCTCGGTGCTGTCACCGGCGGCCTGGCTGGCGCGTACGACGACGAACAGGCGCGGTGTCCGGCCCTTGGGCCGCTCGCGCTCGGTGAGGGCCCGCACCAGGTGCAGGGTGGTCAGGCAGCAGAGCCGGGCGGCCTCTTCGGCGCCGCGGTCGTCGGAGACCGGTGGGGCGTCGAGTGCGGACAGCTGGACCACCCGCTCGGGCGGCGCGTCCGCGAAGGCCTCGTCCAGGAGCCGGGCCCACTGGGCCGGGTCGGCCGGGTCGAGGACGTAGCGTCCGGGGCCTTCGACGCCGTACGCGGTGCCCCGGCGGGCGACGACGTGCGGCGCCAAGTTGCCTATCCGGTCCGTGAGTTCGTCGGCGACTCCGGTCTCGTCGGCGACGATGAGCCAGTTGCCCTCGGCGGGCGGCTCCTGTGCCGCGGGGCGGGGCTGCCAGCGGGCCTCGAAGAGGGCGCCGTCCAGCGGGGACAGCGCGGCGAGCCGGAACTCGTCCGCTGCGAGGACGAGTTGGCCGTCCTCGTCCCACAGGCGCAGGTCGAGGAGGGCGGTGTCGCCGTCCACCGCGCGCAGGTCGCAGCTCACCCAGGCGGGTGCGGTGCGCAGTCCGGTGAACCGTACGTGTCCGGCACCGGCGGGCACGAACGCCCGGCCCTGCGGGGCGGCCGCGGGCAGCGCGGCCGTGTGGAGGGAGGCGTCGAGCGTGGCCGGGTGCAGGAGGTGGCCGGCGGCGGGCCGGGCGGCCAGGCGGGCCACCGCTGTCGTGCCGCCGTCCCGGTGCCCCTCGGCCAGGCCCCGGAAGGCGGGGCCGTAGTCGATGCCGAGGGCGGCGAGACCGGCGTACACGGCGGGCAGGTCGACGCGCTCGGTGCAGCGTTCGCGCAGCGCGGCGAGTTCCTTGCCCGCGTCCGCCGCCGGCTCCGCCGTGAGGGCGATCGGCTCCGGAGTGAGGGCGATGCGCCCGGTCACGTGCCGCTCCCACCGCGGCCGGCGCGCACCGGCGGGAGCCGAGGCGACGGAGAACTCCCGGGAGCCGTCCTGCGCGGGTCGCAGCACCAGTTGCAGCCGCACGGGCCGGTCGGCGTCCAGTCGCAGCGGCTGGACGAACCGGACGTCGGCCAGCTGCACCTCGTCGCCGTCGGCGAGCGTGGTCGCGGCCTCCAGCGCCAGGTCCAGGAAGGCGGCGCCCGGCAGCCACACCTCGCCCGTGACCTGGTGGTCGGTCAGGTAGGCGAAGCGGCTGTCGTTCAGGTCGATCTCGCTCTGGAAGAGGTCCCGGCCGGGTTCGTCGCTGGCCTGGACGTGGGTGCCGAGCAGCGGTGAGCCGCCGGTGGAGGTGGCCTGGACGGGGGCGAGCCAGTGGCGTTCGCGGGCGAAGGCGTAGGTGGGCAGGTCGGCGCGGCGGCCGTGCGGGAAGAGCGCCGTCCAGTCGGGCGTGTGTCCGGCCTCGTACAACTCCCCCAGCCTGCCGAGCAGTACGTCCTGCCCGTCGCGGCCGCGGCGCAGTGAGCCGATGCCCACCGCGTCGATCCCGGCCTCGGCGGCGACGGCCTCGATCGACGCGGTGAGCGAGGGGTGCGGGCTGAGTTCCACGAAGTAGCGGTAGCCGTCGTCGAGCATCCGGCGGACGGTGTCGGCGAAGCGGACCGGCCGGCGCAGGTTGTCGAACCAGTAGGCGGCGTCCAGGCCGTCCCCGGTGACGGGTTCGGCGAGCACCGACGAGTAGAGCGGGGTCGGTGTGCGGGTGCCCCGGATGCCGGAGAAGCGGTCGAGGAGTTCCGCGCGCAGCGGTTCCATGAGCGGGGTGTGCGAGGCGAACGGCGTCGACAGGACGCGCGTGGAGACGCCCCGTTCCTCCAGTTGGCGACGCAGTGCGGTGAGCGCGTCCGCCTCGCCGGATACGGCGGTGGCACCGGGACCGTTGACGGCTCCGACGAACAGCCGGCCGGCGTAGGGCTCCAGCAGCTCCTCGACGTCGGCGAGCGGCAGCTCCACGGCGAGCATGCCGCCCTGCCCGACGAGCGGGACGACCGCGGCGGCCCGCCCGGTGACGGCGGTGACGGCATCGTCCAGGGTGAGGGCGCCCGCGCTGTACGCGGCGGCGATCTCGCCCAGGCTGTGGCCGACGACCGCGTCCGGGGTGACGCCGAGTTCCCGCCAGGCGGCGGCCAGTGCGGCGTTGACGGCGAACAGGACCGGCTGGAGGTATTCGGTGCGGTCGAGCGGGGAGAACTCCTCGGGTGCGCGCAGCACGTTGAGCACCGACCAGCCGGCCTGCCGTTCGACGGCGGCGTCGATGCGGGTCAGCTCCGTCCGGAAGGCCTCGGACTGGGACAGCAACTCCAGGCCCATGCCGGTCCATTGGCCCCCGTGCCCGGCGAAGACGAAGGCGACCTTGCCGGTCCGGTCCTCGCGGGGTGCGGGCACGGGCTTGCGTCCGCCGCCCAACGCCTTGAGGGAGGAGAGCAGTTCGTCGCGGTCACGCGCGACGAGAGCGGTGCGCCAGTCGAAGTGGCTGCGGTGCCGGGCCAGGGTGTGGGCGACGTCCGGCAGGGCGGTGTGGGGGGTGACGTGGCGGGCGAGCCGGGCCGCCTGCCCGCGCAGACCGGCCTCACTGCGTCCGGAGAGCAGGAACAGCCGCTTCCCGTCGGGGAGTTCCGGTTCCTGCCGCGACCTGGCGGGAGCTTCTTCCACGATGACGTGGGCGTTGGTGCCGCTGATACCGAAGGCGCTGACCCCGGCCCGTCGCACCCGCTCCTCCGTCGCCGGCCAGGCGACCGGTTCCTGCAGCAGGTGGAGCCCGCTGCCGTCCCACTCGACGTGCCGGCTCGGCGTGCCGGCGTGCAGGGTGCGGGGCAGGGTCTGGTGGCGCAGCGACTGCACGACCTTGATCAGCCCGGCGACGCCCGAAGCGGCCTGCGCGTGGCCGATGTTGGACTTCAGCGACCCCAGGTACAGCGGACGGTCCTGGGGGCGGGAGCCGGCGAAGACCTCGGCCAGGGCGTTGGCCTCGATCGGGTCGCCGAGGGTGGTCCCGGTTCCGTGGGCCTCGATGTAGTCGAGGTCGGCGGGTGCCAGCCCGGACAGCTCCAGCGCGCGGCGGAGCACCTGTTCCTGGGCCGGGCCGTTGGGCGCGGACAGACCCTGGCTGCGGCCGTCCTGGTTGACGGCCGTGCCGCGCAGTACGGCGAGCACCTCGTCGCCGTCCCGCTCGGCGTCGCTCAGCCGCTTCAGGACGAGCATGCCCGCGCCCTCGGCCCAGATCGCGCCGTCGGCGTCGTCGGAGAAGGACCGGCAGCGGCCGGACGGGGACAAGCCGCGCAGGCGGCTGAACTCCACATAGGTCTGCGGGGTCACCATGAGCGTCACCCCGCCGGCCAGGGCCAGGTCGCACTCCCCGGCGCGCAGGGCCTGGGCGGCCAGATGCGTCGCGACCAGGGAGGACGAGCAGGCCGTGTCCACGGTCAGGGCCGGGCCGTGCAGGCCGAGCGCGTACGCCAGCCGGCCGGAGGCGACGCTGAGCGCCGAGCCGGTGCCGACGTAGCCGTCGAGCTGGTCGAGGCGGGAGCCCGCCAGGTAGTCGCTGCCGAACATGCCGACGTACACGCCGGTGGTGCTGCCGGCGAGCCGGGCGGGCACGATTCCGGCGCGCTCCAGCGCCTCCCAGGCCGTCTCCAGCAGCAGCCGCTGCTGCGGGTCCATGGCAGCGGCCTCCTTCGGGGTGATCCCGAAGAAGCCCGCGTCGAAGGACTCGATGTCGTCCAGGAAGCCGCCCTCGCGGGCGTAGGACTTGCCGAGGGCGTCCGGGTCGGGGTCGTAGAGCGCCTCCACGTCCCAGCGTCCGGCCGGGAACGGGCCGACCGCGTCCCGGCCTTCGGCGACCAGCCGCCACAGGCCGTCCGGGTCGCTCACCGAGCCGGGCAGCCGGCAGGCCATGGCCACGATGGCGATCGGTTCGTCGCCGGCGGGCGCGGTCGCCCGGGCCTGCTGGACCTGGGCCTTGCCCGAGGTGCGCCCCAGCACGGTGGCGAGCAGGTACTCGGCGAGCCGGTCGGCGGTGGGGTGGTCGAAGAGGAGGGTGGCGGGCAGGCGGGTGCCGAGGCGGGCCCCGATGCGGTTGCGCAGTTCGACCGCGGTGACGGAGTCCATGCCGAGGTCGCGCAGCGGCTGGTCGGGGCGTACGGACTCCGCGGAGCGCAGGCCGAGGGCGCGGGAGGCCTCGTCACGGACCAGGGCGAGGACGCGCTCGGCCCGCTCGGGCTCGGGCAGCCTGGCCAGGCGGTCGGCGAGGGCGTCTGACCCGGTGCCGCGCGGCGCGGGCAGCAGCGAGCGCCACAGGGCGGTGCCGGCCGCGTCCGACTGGCGCAGACGGGGCAGGTCGAGGGCCCAGGCCACCAGGTGCGGGGCGGTGCGCGGCAGAGCCAGCGCGACGAGATCACGGCCCTGCTCCGGGGTGAGCGCCCGGTGGCCGAGCCGGGCCATGCGCTCCAGGTCGGCGTGGGCCGCGGCGAGGCCCTCACCGGCCCAGGCGCCGAAGGAGATCGAGCTGCCGGCCAGGCCCAGGGCCCGCCGGTGGTGGGCAAGTTGGTCGAGGAAGGCGTTGGCGGCCGCGTAGTTGCCCTGGCCCGCGTTGCCCACGACGCCGGCGGCCGAGGACACCAGCAGGAACAGGTCCAGCGGAGTGTCGGCGGTGAGCCGGTGCAGGTGGAGGGCGCCGTCGACCTTGGGTCGCAGTACCCGCGCCAGCCGCTCGGGCGTCAGCTCCGCGACGACCCCGTCGTCGAGGATCCCGGCGCAGTGCACGACACCGCGCAGCGGCAACTCCTCGCCGGCCCGGGCGAGTACGTCGGCGACGGCGGCCGGGTCGGTGACCTCGCAGGCGACGACCTCGGCCGTGGCGCCGAGCGCGGCCAGTTCGGCGACCGTCTCGGCCGCGCGGGGATCCTCGGCACCCCTGCGTGCCGTCAACAGGAGCCGGGGAACGCCTCGCCTGGCGAAGAGACGGGCGATGTGCCGGCCGACGGCGCCCAGACCGCCGGTGATCAGGACGGTCCCGTCCGTGGGGAGCCGACCGGCCCGGCCCTGCTCGTGTCGGTCGGGGCGTGCACGCACCAGCCGCGGGACGAACAAAGCCCCTTCGCGAAGGGCGAGTTCGGGTTCCTCGGCCAGGCCTGCCGCCGCCCCGAGCGCGGACGCGGGGTCGCCGCCGTCGAGGTCCAGCAACGTCAGCCCGAGGTCCGGGTGCTCGGCACGGGCGCTGCGGGCCAGCCCCCACAGCACCGACTGGGCGTATCCGGCGACCGGGTCGCCGTCGGCGGCGGCGATCGCGCCGTGGGTCACCCACACGGTCCGGGCGGGCGTCCGGTCCTCGGGGAGCGCGATGAGCCGCTGCAGCTCGGCGAGCGCGGTGGCCGCCAACTCGTGGGCTCCGGACATCGGTTCGTCGGGGCGCGGCCAGAATCGTACGGCGACGTCGGCGCCCGTCTCGCGCAGCGCGAGGCCCTGGAGAGCGGCCTCCGCCTTCGGGCCGGCCGGGTCGCCTGCCAGGGTCCAGGTGAGGTCCTGCGCGGCGGCGGGCGGCTCCTCGGTGAGGGCCGTCCAGGCCACCTCGTACAGGTGCCGGGCGTTCTCCGAACCTGCGTCGAGGTCGGCCGGGGCGGCGGCGCGCAGGCGTACGGCCTCCAGGCGTCCGGCGGGCAGGCCGTCGGCGTCCCACAGCGTGACGTCGAGGGTGAGGTCCGAGTCGGCGTCGCCGGTGCGCCGCACCCGTGCGGTCAGGTCGCCCGCGCCGCCGTGGGGCAGGACGCAGCGGCCCACGGCGACGGGGAGCAGGGCGCGTCCGTCGGCCGCTCCGAAGGCGGCGGTGACGTGCAGAGCGGCGTCCAGCAGGGCCGGGTGCACCGGGTACGGGTCGGCCGCGTCGCGGGCGCCGGCGGGCAGGGAGAGCCGGGCGAGGAGTTCTCCGTCGCCGGTCGTGACCGCCGACCGTACGCCCTGGAAGGCAGGCCCGTAGCCGAGACCGTGGCCGGCCAGACGGTCGTACGTCTCCTCCGTCCAGGCCTCTTCGGCGGTCTCGGGCCACTGAGGCGGGCGGCCCGCGGTGAGCGGGGTGGACTCGGCCGCGGACGCGGTGGCGTGCAGGGTCCAGCCGGGGGCGTCCTGGCCGCGCGGGCGGCTGTGCACGGTGATCTCGGGTACGGGACCTGCGGTGACGACCTCGACGGAGACCTCGACCGTGCCGGTGCCGGGCAGGACGAGGGGGCTGAGCAGGAGGAGGTCGGTGACGTCGGCCGCGTCGTCCGGGCGGGCCACGGCGAGCGCGGCACGGCACAGCTCCATCAGGGTGGTGCCGGAGACCACGGTGCGGCCGAACACGGTGTGGTCGGGGAGCCAGTCGGCGGTGGCCGGGGACCACTCGTTGCGGAAGGTCCAGCGGGTCTCGTCGGCGGACTGGAGCTGGATGCCGAGGAGCGGATGCGCGGCCTGGTCGAACAGGGCCGGGCCACCGGTGACGGTCTCCGGTTCGATCCAGTGGCGCTGCGCGTCCCAGGCGTAGGTGGGCAGGTCGGCGGTGTCGCCGTCGGGGACCAGGCGGCGCCAGTCGATCCGCCGTCCGTGGACGTGGAGTTCGGCGGCGGCCCGGTCCAGGCAGGCGGGGCCGTCCTCTTCGCGGCCCAGCGAGCCGACGGCGGTCAGGTCGTGGCCGGTGTCCTCGCCGAGCGTGCGCAGCGCGGTGAGCAGGGCCGGGTGGGGGCTCAGTTCCACGAAGTGGCGGTAGCCGTCGGCGAGCATGCGCTCGACGGTGGGCGCGAAGCGGACGGTCTCGCGGAGGTTGGTGTACCAGTAGCCGGCCTCCAGTTCCTCGGTGACCGGTTCGGCGGTGACCGTGGAGTACCAGGCGATGTCCGTCGGGTACGTGGTCACGCCGTCGAGTTCGTCGAGGATCCGTTCGCGGACCGGTTCTACCTGGGCGCTGTGGGAGGCGTAGTCGACGTCGAGACGGCGGACGAACACCTGGCGCGCTTCGAGGCGGGCGAGCAGCGCTTCGACCGCTTCGACGGCGCCCGCGACCACGGTCGCCCGGCCGCTGTTGACGGCGGCGACCGAGACGGGTCCGTCGAGTTCGGCCCGGACCTCGTCGTGGGGCAGCGCGATCACGGCCATGGTGCCGTTGCCGGACAGGTCGGTCAGGGCCTGGCTGCGCAGAGCGACGACGGCGGCCGCGTCGTTGAGGCTGAGTGCGCCGGCGACGCAGGCCGCGGCGACCTCGCCCTGGCTGTGTCCGATGACGGCGTCCGGGCGGATGCCCCGGGCGCGCCACACAGCGGCGAGCGACACCATCACGGCGAACAGGGCGGGCTGGACGACGTCCACGCGGTCCAGGGACGGGGCGCCGGCGTCGCCGCGCAGCACGGCGGCCACGGACCACTCGGTGAACGGGCGCAGCGCCGCGTCGCAGCGGTCCAGCTCGTCGGCGAACACCGGGTCCCGGTCCAGCAGGTCGCGGGCCATGCCGGCCCACTGGCTGCCCTGGCCGGGGAAGACGAAGGCCAGCTTGCCGGCAGGGGCGGTCCGCTGCGGCCCGGTGGTGTGGTCGGGGTCGGGGTGCCCGTCGGCGAGGGCGCGCAGGGCGTCGACGAGCCGGGTGCGGTCGCAGGCCCGGACGACGGCCCGGTGGTCGAAGTGGGTGCGGTGGTGGACGAGGGTCGCGGCGACCGCGGGGAGCGGCAGCTCCGGGCATGTCTCCAGGGCGTCGAGCAGCCGGGCGGCCTGACCGTGCAGGGCGGGGAGGCTGCGGGCGGAGAGCGGGAAGAGGGTGGGGGCGGGTTGCTGTGCGGAGGTGTCCGCGGTGGCAGGTTCCGGTGCTTCGTGCGCGAGGACGTCGGCGGTGGCGGGTTCCGGTGCTTCCTCTTCGAGGGCGTCGGCGGTGGCGGGTTCCGGTGCCTCCTCCAGGACCACGTGGGCGTTGGTGCCGCTGATTCCGAAGGCGCTGACCCCCGCCCGGCGCACCCGGTCCGCGGTGCGCGGCCAGTCCTGTCCGGCGCTCTGTACGTGCAGTCCGCTGCCGGTCCAGTCGATCTGGTCGGTGAGGCGCTCGGCGTGCAGGGAGGCCGGTATGTGTTCACGGCCGAGCGCGAGGACGGTCTTGATGACGCCGCCGATGCCCGCGGCCGCCTGGGTGTGGCCGATGTTGGACTTCAGGGAGCCGACACCGAGGGGGTGGCCGGCCGGGCGGTCGGGGCCGAACACGTTGGCCAGGGCGCGGAGTTCGATGGGGTCGCCGAGCCGGGTGCCGGTGCCGTGGGCCTCGACGTGGTCGAGGTCGTGCGGGGTGAGCCCGGCCGCGTCCAGCGCGGCGCGCACCACCCGTTCCTGTGCCGGGCCGTTGGGGGCGCTGAGGCCCTGGCTGCGGCCGTCCTGGTTGATCGCCGAGCCCTTGACGACGGCCAGGATCCGGTCGCCGTCCCGGCGCGCGTCGGCGAGCCGCTTGAGCACGACGAGACCGCAGCCCTCGCCCCATACGACGCCGTCCGCGTCGGCGGAGAACGGGCTGCACCGCCCGGACGGGGACAGCCCGCGCAGCCTGCTGAACTCGACGTGGCCGCGCGGGGTGACCAGCAGGGTGGCCCCGCCGGCCAGGGCGAGATCGCACTCGCCGCTCGCCAGGGCGCGCGCCGCCAGGTGCAGGGCGACCAGTGAGGACGAGCAGGCGGTGTCGACGGTCACCGCCGGCCCCTGCAGGCCGAGGGTGTAGGCGATGCGTCCGGAGGCCACGCTGGCCGCCGAGCCGGTGCCGACGTGTCCGTCGAGCTGGGTGAGCGAGGCGGCTGCGAGGTAGCCGCTGTCGTACAGGCCGAGATAGACGCCGGTGGAGCTGCCGTTCAGGGACTCCGGGAGGATTCCGGCGCGTTCGATCGCCTCCCAGGTGGTCTGGAGGAGCAGCCGCTGCTGGGGGTCCATGGCGGCGGCCTCGCGCGGGGAGATGCCGAAGAAGGCCGCGTCGAAGCGGTCGATGCCGCCGTCGAGGTAGCCGCCGCGCAGGGTGTAGGCCTTGCCGACGGCCTCGGGGTCGGGGTCGTACAGGCCGCTCGTGTCCCAACGGCCCGCCGGAACCTCGGAGATGGCGTCCTCGCCCGTGGTCAGCAGCCGCCACAGGGCCTCGGGATCCTCGGCGCCGCCGGGGAAGCGGCAGGCCATGGAGATGATCGCCACGTCGTCGCCGGGGCCGGTCCGCTCCACGGCCGCACTCGGCAACGGCGTTTCCGCCCGCTGCGGTTCGAAGACGGCCTGCGCGACGGCTGCGATGGTGGGGTGGTTGAAGACGAGGGACGGCTCCAGGAGGCGGCCCGTCAGCGTACCGAGTTCGGCGGCCAGGGTGACCAACTGGCGTGATCCGAGGCCGAATTCGGCCAGCGGTCGGTGCGGATCGACGTCCGCCGGGTCGGTCCCGGCCGCCTCGGCGACGGCCGATGCCAGCCAGGCCCGGACGCCCCCGGAGGTCGTCAGGGACGGCTCGGGGGTGTGCTTCGGGGACTCGTTCGCAGGCATCTGGGCAGCTGTCCTCGTGAACTCGGGTTCATGCTGGATTCCGTACCGGGCGACGGGTGTGCGGTACGGCGGAACGGGCGGCGTACGGCCGCAAGGGCCTCCCGCGCCGACGGGGGCGCGGGAGGCGGCGGTGTCACTCCGCGGCGGGCGCGGTCACCACGGAGAGGGTGCCGTCGAGGTACGCCGTGCGCGTGGCGCGGCGCTGGATCTTCCCGCTGGAGGTCTTGGGGATGGTGCCGGGCTGGACCAGGACGATGTCGCGCAGGGACAGGCCGTGGGCCTCGCCGACCGTGCTGCGGATCAGGTCGGTGATCTTCTCGGACTCGCCGGCGTCGTCCGGGGCGATCTCGGCGACGAGGACGGGCTGTTCCCCAACGGCGGCGGTGTCCACGGAGAACGCGGCGGTGCAGCCGGGGCGCAGGGCCGGGTGGGACAGTTCGGCAGTCAGTTCCAGGTCCTGCGGGTAGTGGTTGCGGCCGTCGATGACGATGAGGTCCTTCAGGCGGCCGGTGACGAAGAGTTCGCCGTCCCGCTGGAAGCCGAGGTCGCCGGTGCGCAGGAACCGGCCGTCGTGGCCCGGGAGTTGGGCGCGGAACGTCTCGCGGGTGGCGAGGGCGTTGCGCCAGTAGCCCTTGGCGACACTCGCTCCGCCCACCCAGATCTCGCCGATCTCACCCTCGGGCAGCTCCTCCTGCCGCTCGGGGTGGACGATCGCCACGCTCATGCCGGGGCCGGGCCGGCCGCAGCCGACGGCGGCCGCGTCGGCCTCGCCGGCGTTCGGGGCTCCGTCGGCGGCGGCGAGCAGCGTCGGCGGGGTGTCCACGGCGGTGCCGGTGACCATCAGGGTGGCCTCGGCCAGGCCGTAGCAGGGGTAGAGGGCCTCGCTGCGGAATCCGGAGGGGCCGAAGGTGTCGGCGAAGCGGCGCAAGGTGGCCGCGCGCACCGGTTCGGCCCCGTTGAAGGCGACCTTCCACGAGCTGAGGTCGAGGCCGTCGAGCAGGTCCGGGCCGACGTGCTTCAGGCACAGCTCGTAGCCGAAGTTGGGTCCGCCGCTGGTGTGCGGGCGGTAGCGGCTGACGGCGGTGAGCCAGCGGGACGGCTGCTGGAGGAAGTGCAGGGGCGAGAACAGGGTGGCGGTGGCGCCGAGGTACACCGTGTTCAGGACGGGACCGATGAGCCCCATGTCGTGGTAGACCGGCAGCCAGCTGACGAACAGTTCGTGGTCGTGTGCGGCGAGCACCTCGGGCGTGTGGCCCATGCGCTCGGTGATGACCCGCTCGTTGTCCAGCAGGTTGCCGTGGGTGACGACGACGCCGCGCGGGGCGGAGGTGGAACCCGAGGTGTACTGGAGGAACGCGACGGAATCCGCGGTGAGTTCGGGTTCGCGCCAGGCGGCGGCCGCGTCGTCGGGTATGTCCTCGGTGGCCAGCCGGGCTATCGCGTCGAGTTCGGGCAGGTGTGCGGCCATGCCGTCGAGTGCGGTGATCACGTCCCGGCCGCCCAGGATGACCTTGGCGTCCGCGTCGGCCATCAGGCGCTTCATCCGGGTCAGCGCACGGTGGTTCTGTGAGCGGCCCTGCGGGGGCACGCCCGGGACGGCGACCACACCGGCCGACAGGCAGCCCAGGTAGGCGCAGATGAACTCCAGGCCGGGCGGGTAGAGCAGCATGGCGCGCGAACCGGCCAGTCCGCGCTCCTGCAGCCGGGCGGCGATGGCCCGGGAGCGGGTGGCCAGCCGGCCGTAGGTGAGTTCCTGGATCTCTCCGTCGCAGTCACCGGTGACGAGGTGGCGGTAGGCGGTGCGCTCCGGATGGTTCGAGGCGTGCGCGGTCACTAGATCGACCAGGGAACGTGCCATGGGACGAGTCTCACCTGTCTGAATAGGTGGTGTAGAAACAGAAGTTCGGGCGTCGCGCCACGCGGACGCACGGGGCCGGATTCAACCCGGCCTCGTTGCCGGATCGTTGGACGCGACCCCTCGCACTGGGCGCTGTGGGTCGGACAGCGCCGCGTGATCCCCCCGCAGCAGATTGCTACCGGCGAGTAGCACCATAGCAGCCCGAATGACCGACATGTCGAACACATGTAAACGCTTCGTGTCCAAGCTAGTTGGCAAAGCTGACGGTCCGTGACGAACGCGTGAACAGGGGGCGGAAATCCGGCCGGGCGTACACCCCGTGACCCTCGTCACGCTCCGCGTTCGACCCGCCACTCAACGTTAGTAAAAATCACGCTATTACCCCGCATGCCGGACAGGTGATTCCGCCCTATCGTTCTGTCATGGAGCACGCACTGAGTCCCGCAACCCTCGCCGAACTGCGGCGCCCGCGTCCCTACCCCGCGGTGTCCGTACTGACGCCGACACACCGCCGCGAACCCGAGAGCGGCCAGGACCCGGTCCGGCTGCGCAATGTGGTGGCCGAGGCCAGGAAACGGCTGGAATCCGACCCCTCGGTCACCCGGGAGCGGCGCGCCGACGTCGTGGCACAGCTCGACCGCGCACTGGCGGAGGTGGACCTGGCGCACGCCGAGGACGGCCTGGTGATCTTCGCTGCCCCGGGTGAGCACCAGGTCTGGTCGCTGGCCCGTACCGTCCCCGAGCGGGTGGTGTTCTCGGACACCTTCCTCACCCGCAATCTGGTCTCCGCGCAGGCCGCCGAGCGGCCTTTCTGGGTACTGTCACTCTCCGCCGACCGCGTGACCCTGTGGAGCGGCGGCCCCGAGCGGGTGGTCGAGGAGCATTCCGGCGGCTTCCCGCTGATCCACATCCGGGAGAACTTCGACGCCGAGCGCCAGGAGCAGATCGGTGACGTGCCGAGCATCTACGCCGACGAGGGCACGCGCCAGTTCCTGCGCGAGGTCGACACCGCCCTGGGCACGCTGCTGCGCGACCAGCCCCGCCCGGTGTACGTCACCGGCGAGCAGGCGGCCCTGTCCCTGCTGGACGAGGTCGGCAGCGCCGCCAAATCCGCCGTACAGGTCCCGCACGGCGGCCTCGCCCACGCCGGCCCGGAGGCTGTGTGGCAGGCCCTGAGGCCGGTCCTGGAGTCGGAGGCCCGCAAGGACGCCTCGTCCGTCCTCAGGGAGCTGACCTCGGCACGCGGGCGCAAGATCTTCGCGGCCGGGGTGGACGAGCTGTGGCAGAACGCCCGGGACGGCCGCGTCCGGCTCCTCGCGGTCGAGGAGAACTACCGCGTGACCGTCCGCGACCAGGGCGACCACCTCGTGCCGGCCGAGCCCGGAGATCTGGACTCCCGCGACGACATCGTGGACGAGATCGTGGAGCAGTGTCTGGAGACCGGCGCCGACGTGCGCTTCGTCCCCGACGGCACGCTGGGCGACGCGAACGGCATCGCGGGGGTGCTGCGGTACTGAGGCACTCCCCCGCCAGCGGCACTGAGGCACTCCCCGGGCAGCGGCACCGAGGCCCCCTCGGGGCCGCTGCGCCGAGCCACTCCCCGGGCAGCGAACCCCTCGCGGCGTACGCTACGGCGTGATCGTCGGCAAGAGGGAGCGCACACATGGGTGACCTGCTGGGTGTGGCCGTACTGGGTGCCGGACACATGGGAGCCGACCACATTCGACGCCTCGACGAGGTGGTGAGCGGCGCCAGGGTGGCCGCCGTGGGCGATCCCGATCTCGAGCGGGCGAAGGAGGCGGTGGCCGGCCTGGACGGCGTCACCGTGCACACGGACCCGGTGGCCGCGCTGGGGGCGCCCGGCGTGGCGGCCGTGCTGATCGCCTCCCCCGGCCCCGCGCACGAGAAGGCGCTCCTCGCGGCCTTCGAGCGCGGCCTGCCCGTGCTGTGCGAGAAGCCCATGGTGCCCGACTCCACAGGTGCACTGCGAGTGGTGGAGGCCGAGGCGCGGCTCGGCCGCCGGCTGGCCCAGATCGGCTTCATGCGGCGCTACGACGCCGAGTACCGGCGGCTGAAGGCGCTGCTGGACGGGGGCGGCCTGGGCCGGCCGCTGATGCTGCACTGCACCCACCGCAACGTCTCCTCCCCGCCCGACTTCACCAGCGCCATGCTGATCAACAGCTCCGTCGCGCACGAGATCGACGCGGCCCGCTGGCTGCTCGGGCAGGAGCTGACCGCGGTCACCGTGCTGCGCCCGGCGTCCTCGGCGGGTGCGCCCGAGGGCCTGGTCGATCCGCAGTTCGTGCTGTTCGAGACCGAGCACGGCGCCCTGGTCGACGTGGAGGTCTTCGTCAATTGCGGCTTCGGCTACCAGGTGCGCTGCGAGGCCGTGTGCGAGGCGGGCAGCGCCCGGATCGGCGACGAGCACACCATGCTGGTCACCCGCCGGGGCAGCGCCGCCGAGGAGGTGGCGCAGGACTACCTCGTCCGCTTCGCCGACGCCTACGACCGCGAGGTGCAGGCCTGGGTCGACGCCACGCGGCGCGGCGAGGTCACCGGCCCGAGCGTCTGGGACGGCTACGCGGCCTCCGTCGTCGCGGAGGCGGGGGTCCGGGCGCTGGAGACCGGCGGCCGGGTGGCCGTCGGGCTCGCCCCGCGCCCGGACCTGTACGCCGAGGTCAGCCGCTGACGCTCGCGGCGCCGGTCTCCAGGTGCCCGGTGAACCGGCGCGACCAGGTCGCGTCGGAGTCGACGGTCACCGTGAAGTCGTACCAGCCGTTCTGGTACGCGACGGCGTTGAAGTAGTCCTCCGCCGAGGCTCCCGCGGCGACGGTGTAGGTCCAGGGACCGTCGGTGCGGTAGTGGTTGGAGGTGATGGTGAACTTCACCGAGGACGGACCCGAGTTGGCCATCTTGAAGTAGACGGCCAGCTTGCCCGTGCCGGGCTCCACGGCGTAACGGGTGCTCACCTCGGCCGACTTCCCCGCCTTGGTGGCGTCGCCCTTGAAGCGGCGCAGGAAGCGGTTGGGGCCGGTCATGGTCAGGTCGTACCTGCCGCCGCCGAAACCCGTGCCGATGTTGAAGGAGTCGGAGGCGGTGCCGCCCGCGTCGACCGTGTACTGGTAGGGCGTGGTGTCGCGGTAGGCGTTGGGGTGGATGGAGAAGTGCGCCGCCCTGGCCGCCGGACCGCCCTGGTTGGTCATGGTGAACCAGGCGAGGACCTTGCCGGCCGCCCCGAACTCCAGGTGGTCCAGGTGTCCGCCCGGCTGGTACGGCAGCGCGCGGGCCGGGCGGGTGCCGGACTCCTGGGCGGGCAGGGCGTTGTTCGTCGGCACCGGGTTGGGCAGCGGGCCGCAGGTGGCCATGCCGATGACGCTCGTCGCGGGCAGCGAGACGGTGCCGTGGACCGGGTTGGCGAAGTCGAAGACACCGGTCAGGTCGCCGCTCACCTTGCGCCGCCAGTCGCTGATGTTGGGGCACTTGGCGGGTTTGCCGATCGCCGCCGTCCACGTCTCCAGGAACCGCAGCACCGAGGTGTGCTCGAAGACCTCGGAGGAGACCCAGCCGCCCCGGGTCCAGGGCGAGATGACGAGCATCGGGACGCGGAAGCCGAAGCCGTACGGCACCCCGTTGAGGAACTCACCCGCGGTACCGGCCGGCGGGGCCGGGGGCGGGACGTGGTCGAAGTAGCCGTCGTTCTCGTCGTAGTTGAGGAACAGGACGGTGGAGTCGAACACGTCCTGGTCGGCGGCGAGGGCCTGGTAGACGAGGCTGACGAAGTGGGCGCCGTCGCCGGGCGGGGCGTACGGGTGCTCGGAGAAGGCCTGGTTGGGGACCACCCAGGAGACCTGCGGGAGGGTGCCCGCGAGGACGTCGGCCTTGACGGCGGCGGCGATGTCGTCCGGGGTCGAGCCGGTGACCTTCGGGACGGAGGACATGCCGCGGTCGTGGAGCGGGTCGCCCGCCTTGGCGTCGGTGAAGTTCTTGAAGTAGGCGCAGCCGTTGTCGCCGTAGTTGTCCGCGGCGTTCTGGTAGACCTTCCAGGTCACCCCGGCGGCCTGCAGCGCCTCGGCGTAGTTCTGCCAGGTCAGGCCCGACTCGTCGCCGCCGTCGTAGCTGGCGGAGTCGACCTTGCCGCTCCACAGGTAGGTGCGGTTGGGGCCGGTCGCGCTGAGGGTGGAGCAGAAGTAGGCGTCGCAGATCGTGTAGTTGTCGGCGAGCGCGTAGTGGAACGGGATGTCGGAGCGGTCCAGGTAGCCCAGCGAGCGGACGTTGCCGACGCCCGAGACCCAGTTGTCGAGGCGGCCCTTGTTCCACGCGGAGTGCTGCGAGGACCAGGAGTGCGGCAGGTCGCCGTTGCACTGGGCGAGGGTCTCGCCGTCCTTGCCGCCCGCGGCCGGGGTCGCGCTGAGCTTCCAGGGGTACTGGCGGCCCGTTCCGTTCGGCTGGTCGAAGACCGAGTGGCCGCCGCTCAGTGTGATGCCGCTGCGGTCGTCGAAGCCGCGGACACCCTTCAGGCGCCCGAAGTAGTGGTCGAAGCTGCGGTTCTCCTGCATGAGGATGACCACATGCTGCACGTCCTTGATCGTGCCGGTCGCGGCAGTCGCTGCCGCGGCCGCGGTGCGGGAGCCGGCGCCCAGCGCCACGCCTGCCGCCACGGATGCGCCGAATCCCACGAAGCCTCTTCGGCTGATCGGTGTCATTCGCCCCGTCCTCGTCAGCGGAGTGCCCGTGCGGCACACCGCGCGCCAGGGTGCACGCGGTGATCGTCGAGGTCCACAGCCGTGCGGTGAGGCATGCGTGAATAGAAGTCAAAGTCGGGGCACCGGCCCTGACAGGGGCTCACACCCCGCCGAACAGGCTGCTCAGACCGCGTTCCACGACCGCCGCGACGTCCTCGTGCCCGGCCGGAACCACGGTGTAGGTGTGCAGCAGGAAGCGGCGCAGCGCCGAGGTGGGAAACTGGAGCAGGGCGAGGCCGCACGGCGAATGGAGTTCGAGGACCGTCCGGGTGCGTCCGTACGGCCAGATCTGTACGTCCCCGCGTCCGGCCGGGGCGCGCAGACCCTGGTCCAGCAGGGAGCGCGCGAAGGTCCAGGTGACTTCGTCGCCCGCCAGGGTGGCCTCGGGCGGGAAGTCCACGAAGACGGCCAGCGGATCGTCCGCCGTGTAGCGCAGGAGAGCGTACACCGGGACCTCCCGGTCCTCGGCGGTGATGAGACGGGCGTGGGCGGGTTGCTCGACGAAGATGTCCATGCCATTAAGGAGTCCGCGAAGGCTCTTCACAGGACGTCAAATCCAGACAGAGTTGGTACGGATCGAGCAGTCGGCGTCACCATGGAACACCTGAGCGTCGAACAGGCAGCTGAGTACGGCTGTGAAGCTCTACGGTATGCGTCAAGTCCCGTAGAAACCCTACGGCTTGAACCTACTCGCGCGTACGCCATCCGTACCCTCGGAGCAGCCCGGGAAGACTCTGGCATATGCCGGAAGCACCACCGTATCGTGTGTTGCCAAATCCCTTACAGGGAGTCGCGGGCTGTGCAACAGTCGTAACGGTCCCTCCACCCCCCTTGGTCGTTCCATCCCCCCTTCGGAGTGCGTCATGCCGTCCCCAGTCTCCGCGGACCACCCAGCCGCCCAGCCGCCCGGGCGCGGCTCGGTCGAGTCGTTGATCACGCAGGCGCGGCGACTCAAAGGCGATGTGGACGCCGTACGGCGCGACGCGCAGAGCGAGGGATCGGACCCGGAGGAACGCTGGCAGCGGGCGCTGTACGACCTCGCACTGCACCAACTCGAGGACCTGGACACCCACTTGGCACAGCTGCGGGACGGCCCGGAGCCCGCTCCTGCGGACGGGCCCGCCGAGACCCCGGCCGTCCGGCCCGCGGCGGCCGCCGGCGCACCGCGCGCCTCGCTGCTCAGCCGTGTCGGCAGCGCGGAGTGGAACCTCCTCACGGACGAGGCGAGTTGGTCCGGAGAGCTCTACCAGATCCTCGGCCTCGACCCGGCCGGCCCCGCCCGCACCCTGGACGAGCTGCCTTCGCTGGTCCTGGAGGAGGACCGGGCGAAGCTGACCCGGATGGTGACGGACTGCCTGGTCGACGCCAGGCCGATCGACGGCGAGTTCCGTGTCGTACGGCCCGACACCTCGGTGCGGACCGTGCACATGATGGGCGAGCCCGTGCTCGGCGGCGACGGCAGCACCACCTCGATGTGGGCCGTGCTGCGCGACGTGAGTGAACTGCGCCGCAGCCAGCGGACGGTGCGCGAGACCCGTGACTCGTTCCAGCACCACCAGCGGCAGGCGCAGACCGAGCAGCGGCTCGCGGTCGAGCTGCAGGAGGCCGTGCTGCCGCCATGGCGCGGCTCCCTGCGGCTCCCGCACCGGGGGCCGCAGACCCTCGACCTCGCCGCCCACTATCTGCCGGCCGCGACGAGCGCCCTGATCGGCGGCGACTGGTACGACGCGCTGCAGCTCTCCGACGGCGCGACCCTGCTCAGCGTCGGCGATCTCACCGGGCACGGCGTCGCCGTCACCTCGGGCATGGCGATGCTGCTGGGTGCCGTGCGCGGCATGGCCATGGCCGGCACGCAGCCCGGCCCCCTCCTGGCCATGCTCAACCAGTTACTCGACGCCACCGTGCAGCCCGCCCTCGGCAGCGCCGTGTGCTGCCACTACCGGCCCGAGACCCGCACCCTGGTGTGGGCGCAGGCAGGACACCCCGCCCCGCTGCTGTACCGCGGCGGGACGGGGCGCGTGCTGAACGCACCGGACGGCGTCCTGCTCGGCGCCACCACGGGCGCCACCTACGGGCAGGCCGAAGTGGCCCTGGAGCCCGGCGACCTCCTCCTGCTGCACACGGACGGACTGGTGTCCGGGCACGGCGGAAACACCGCTGTGGACCACCTGCTCGACCTCGCCCCACGCTTCGGCGCGGCGCGCACCGCGCAGGAGTGTGTGCGGACGGTCGTGGAGGAGTTCGGCGGAGCCGAGCGCGAGGACGATGCCTGTGTGCTCGTCGCCAAGGTCACCTCATGAGCTGACCTACTACACCTGTTGAAGAACGCAGCGCACAGGCCCCTTACACCTGTGCGCTGTTGTCACGCCCGCCCTTCGGCGTCGGCAGGGCGAGCCTGATCTCTTCCCGCAGTTCGTGGATCCTCGGGTAGCCGGAGTACTCGGCGGTGAGCCGGTACATCTGCCGCAGTCGGTCCCAGGTGCGGCGGGAGGAGTTCGAGCCCATCGACATCAGGGCCAGCCGTGCGTAGCGGTCGGCCTGTTCCGGGTCGTCGGCGATGAAGCAGGCCGAGGCCATGGAGAGATGGTCGAAGATCTTCGACCGCTCCCGCCCGTCGACACGCAGGGCCAGGGCCTTCTCCGCGTAGTACTGGGCGTGCGCGGCCGCACCGGGGTCGAACTCCGCGAGGGTGCGGTAGGCGAGGGCCTGCATGCCGTACAGATCCTCGTCCTTGAAGGTCTGCATCCAGTCCGGCGGTTCCAGGTCCCGGCGGTCGGAGACGAAGAGGTCCTCCGCCTGTCCGAGCGTGCGGCGCATCGCCTGGCCCTTGCCCATGGACGCCTGCGCCCAGGCCTCGATGGTGTGGAACATCGCCTTCGTACGTGGCTGCAGACGCTCCCCCGAACCGGACTGGGCGAGCTTCATCAGGTCCAGCGCGTCGTCGGGCCGGCCGAGGTGCACCATCTGCCGGGCCGCCCGGGACAGGGCCTCCCCGGCGCGCGGCCGGTCACCGCCCTCGCGGGCGGCGTGGGCGGCGATGACGAAGTACTTCTGGGCCGTGGGCTCCAGGCCGACGTCGTGCGACATCCAGCCCGCGAGGACGGCGAGGTTGGCGGCGACGCCCCACAGGCGTCGCTGGAGATGGGGTGGATGGTGGTAGGCGAGCATGCCGCCCACCTCGTTGAGCTGGCCCACGACCGCCTTGCGCTGGAGCCCGCCGCCTCGGGCGGCGTCCCAGGCGCGGAACACCTCGACCGAACGCTCCAGTTCCTCGATCTCCTGCGACCCAATGGGGGCGGCCTCATAGCGGTCGAACCCAGCGGGGTCGGCGTGCAGGGGATCGTCGAGGACAGGGGCGTCGGCCTTCAGTGTGGGGTCGGCGTGCAGCCAGTCGTACATGGCGCTGCTGAGTGTGGATCCCGCGGCGAGCGCGGCACCCGCGCCCACCAAGCCGCGTCGGTTGAGCATGAGGTCCATTCCCGTGAATTCGGTGAGGACCGCGGCGGTCCGTTCGGGCGCCCACGGCACTCCGTCGGGATGTTCCGCATTCCCGTCGCCCTGCCGTTTCCCCGTACGCCCGTGCCGCACCAGACCGAGGTCCTCGATGGTCACGACACGGCCGAGACGCTCGGTGAACAGGGCCGCCAGCACCCGCGGTACGGGATCGCGCGGGATCTCTCCCATGTCGATCCACCGCCGCACCCGGGAGGTGTCGGTCGACAGCTGGGGGTGGCCCATGGCCGCCGCCTGCTTGTTGACCAGCCTCGCGAGTTCGCCCTTGGACCAGCCGGCCAGGCCGAACAGGTCCGATAGGCGGGTGTTGGGTTGTCCGCTCACGTCAAGCCCCCAGGTTCTCGGCTGAGTTGACAGTAGACCCGTGGACGTTGCCGGGCGACTATTCGCCACGGTTCGCCAGGGTGCGCCAGATGGTGTGCCACTGGGCATCGGGTGTCAGGTAGGAACGCGCCACCCCGACCCGGTCGCCCTCCCAGTGACGGGTGCATTCCCCAGGGTGCACCCGGGCGACCGGGTCGGGTGGGCGTATGAACTCAAAGCACCCGCATTGCGTATCCACTTCGCACAGGGGTTTTGAGCATGGATGTACAGGCAGGCACCGCAGGCACACGAAGGGATCTGTATCTCCCATGTACGCAGCATCGTCCTCCGTGTCCGCTCCGCCCCGGCCGCTGCGTCCCCGCCCGGCGGGCGGCGGGCCGTACCTCGACCCGGCGGCGCGGCCGGCAGCACCCGTGCTGGGCGCCGGCCGACCGCGGCGCGTTCCGGGGCAACCCGGATCCCAGCCCCTCAGCGGGCGGCTCGACCTGTCCGGTCCCCAGGGCGCGCAGTTGCGCACCGCGATCGCCTCGGTGCACCGGATCTGTCCGGAGTTCGCTCCGGTGCAGGTGCTGCGCCGCAGCGGACGCTCCGTCCTCCTGGTCGGGACGACCGGACGCAGCACGGCCGTGGCCAAGTGTCTCCTCGACCAATCGCCCGCGTGGTCGGAGCGGATCCGCCACGAAATAGCCGCATACCGCTCGTTCGTCCGGCACCGCCCGCCGGTGCGGGTGCCGAGACTGATCGCAGCGGATCCGGACAACTGCACGCTGGTGATCGAGCGCATGCCGGGCCGGGTGGCGGCGCTCCAGCGGCATCCGTTGGAGGCTCCGCCCCGGCCGGACATCCGGGCGGCGCTCGGCGCGATCTGCCGGCTGAACGCCTGGCGCCCCCCGGCGGGCACCTTCGACGCCCCCCTGGACTACGCGGCCCGCATCGCCCGGTACCACGAACTGGGCCTGCTGACCGACCGGGACCTGGGGGACCTGCAGAAGCTGCTGCACGGCATCGCGCACGCGGCGGGCCGCCAGGGGATGGGCCAGTTCTGCCACGGCGACGCCCTGCTCTCGAACATCCTGCTCTCACCGGCCGGTCCAGTGCTGGTGGACTGGGAGCACGCGGGCTGGTATCTGCCGGGGTACGACCTGGCGACGCTGTGGCTGGTCCTCGGGGACGCGCCGGTGGCGCGGCGTCAGATCAGCCAGATCGCCCAGTCGGGGGGCCCGGCCTCCCGGGACGCCTTCCTGGTGAACCTGATGCTCCTGCTGACGAGGGAGATCCGTACGTACGAGACGGCCGTGCAGCGTTCGATGCACGATACGGCCCCGGCGGCACCGGGTACGGCCCACCCGGGTGCTGCGCCGTCCGGCGAGGAACAGCGGCTGCTGCTCAGGCGGCTGCACGACGACTGCCAGCTGGCCCGCCGGGCCGTGCGCGCGGCGGTCGGCACTCGCTGACGGGGACGACGGCTCCGCGGTGCGCCCAGAGCGGCGGCGCACCGCGGACCTTCGTGTGTGACTGGTGTACGCCACTGACGCCCCGCAGGCCCGTGCGCCACCGCAGCGAAACTCGCCGAAACCCTTCGTGACGTGGGAAATCAGGGACCTGAAGGCATCATTGACGGATCGTCGGCAAGCCGGTACCACTGATCCAGCTCGGAGCCGCACGCCCGCCGCCCGCCCGTCACAGGAGGCCGCACTTGCGAGGATCCGCCACCGACCCCACGCCCACACCCGGCCACAGACACCTGAGGCGAAGCGCCGGCACGCTCGCCTCCGCCGCCTTACTACTACCCCTGCTCGGCGCGGCCCCCGCCCAGAGCGCGACGGACTCCTCGGCCGGTCGGCTCCAACGCGCCTTCGCCGACGCTGCCGCCGAGTACCACGTGCCGCAGAGCGTCCTGCTGGCCGTCTCCTATCTCCAGTCCCGCTGGGACTCGCACGCCGGGGCGCCCAGTGTGACCGGCGGCTACGGCCCAATGCACCTCACCGACGCACGCACCGCGCTCGCCACCACCGAGCACCTCGCCGAGGGCACCGAGGACGCCCGCGGCGACAGCGCCCGCCCCGCCCTGCACCCCGACATCAAGGTGCCCGAGAACTCGGCACTCCCGGCCCGCCTCAGGACGCTGCCCAAGGCGGCCGAACTGACGGGGCTGCCCGCGGCCGAGCTGCGCACCGACCCGGCCGCCAACATCGCGGGCGGCGCCGCCCTGCTCGCCGCCGCCCAGAAGGAGCTGGGCGAGCCGGCGAGCGCCGACCCGGCCCACTGGTACGGCGCGGTGGCCCGCTTCTCCGGCGCGGACGACACGGCGACCGCGCGCGCGTACGCGAACGACGTGTACGACGTACTGCGAACGGGTGAGCAGCGCACCACGGACGACGGCCAGCAGGTGGCCCTCGCCGCCCGGCCGCACCTCTCCGCCGACACCGGTCAGCTGAAGCGGGCGGGGCTGCGCACGGTCGCGGCGGACGACGTCGAGTGCCCGAACTCGGTGTCCTGCGAGTGGATCCCGGCGCCGTACTCCGAGTTCGGGGACAACGACTACGGCAACCACGACCTCGGCGACCGTCCGGACTCGCAGAGCATCAAGTACATCGTCATCCATGACACGGAGGGCACCTGGGACGGGGTGCTGAACCTGGTCCAGGACCCCACCTATGTGTCCTGGAACTACACCATCCGCTCCACCGACGGTCTGATCGCCCAGCACGTCAAGGCGAAGGACGTGGCCTGGCACGCGGGCAACTGGTACATCAACGCGAAGTCGGTCGGCATCGAGCACGAGGGCTTCCTCGCGGCGCCGGACGCCTGGTACACGGAGGCGATGTACCGGTCCTCGGCGCGCCTGGTGAAGTACCTGGCCCGGAAGTACGGCATCCCGCTGGACCGGCAGCACATCCTGGGCCACGACACCGTGCCGGGCCCGACCACCTCCACCATCCCCGGGATGCACACGGACCCGGGCCCGTACTGGGACTGGCGGCACTACTTCCAGCTGCTGGGCCACCCCTTCAGGGCCACCGGCGGCAAGTACTCCGACATGGTGACGATCCGCCCGGACTACGCCGACAACGAGCCGGTGTACACGGGCTGCACCACCAAGGGCGAGCCCTGCACCGCGCACGGCTCCAGCGAGGTGCGGCTGTACTCCGACCACGACGAGAACGCCCCGCTGATCAAGGACATCGGCCTGAAGACGGATCCGACCAACGGGGTGAACGATCTGTCCTCGCGGGTCTCCACCGGCCAGCAGTACGCGGTCGCCGACCGCTGGGGCGACTGGACGGCGATCTGGTACCTGGGACAGAAGGCCTGGTTCGAGAACCCGGCCGAGCAGCCCACGGCGGTGCCGGCGTCCGGTCTCGTCGTCACCCCGAAGGACGGTCTGGCGAGCGTCCCGGTGTACGGCCGCGCGTATCCGGAGAAGGAGGCCTACCCGGCGGGGGTACCCGCGCAGTCGGTGGTGGCGCTGCCGTACACGCTCCCGGCCGGGCAGAAGTACGTGGTCGGTGACGTGGTGCCGGGCGAGTACTACTACGCGGTCACCTTCACCACCGACTCGCACCGGGTCGTGGTCGGCAAGGACCTGTACTACGAGATCCAGTACGGCCACCGAGTGGCGTTCGTGCGCGCCGCGGACGTCCGCCTGGAGAGTGCCGTCGGCTAGCCGGGACCGGCCGTCAGCCCTGCTGGAACAGCTCCGCCGGGAGCGGCTTCAGCAGGGCGTACAGGTCGTCGGTGATGGGGCGGTCCCAGGCGGCGATGGTCACGAGGACGCCGTCGCTGCGGTCGAACTGGACGCAGGAGATCCGGCTCTCGGAGAGCTTCAGCCGCCGCACGATCAGCAGGTTGTCACCCTGAAGGACCGGCGTGTCCTCGATGCCGACGACGGTGACCTCCTCGTCGTTCTCCAGCGCGAGCAGCAGCTGGCCCACCTCGAAGGGGATCTCGCCCTCGGTGACCTCCCGGGCCGGGGAGCCCTCGGGGAGATTGCCGATGATCATGGCGGGGCCGCGGCCGCCGAACAGGTCGTAGCGCAGGAAAACGCCCTGGCAGGAGCCGTCGGGGGCGGGCAGCAGACCCGCGCCCAGGTTGCCCGGCCAGTCGCCCGGGTCCATGGCCAGGACGTCGAAGTCGGGTCCGGCGGGAGTGGCGCTGCGGCGGCGGAGGAACGACATGCGGCCATGGTACGTGCCTGAGCACACTCGGCGACGTGTGGGCACCCTCCGGTCTCTAGCCCGGCGTCGTCCCCGCGCCCAGTGCCGCTTCCAGCCCCGACCGGTCGGTTCCGAGCTTCCGGTACACCGCTGAAAGGAGGTGTACGACGCTCTGCTCGTCGGTGTGGAGTTCCACGGCGGTCTCCGCCTCGGTGCAGCCCTTGGCCGTGAGGGTGGCGGCGACGCGTTCGCGGCTGGTGAGGGTGTCGGTCTCGGTGCTGTGGAGGCGGCGTGGGCGCAGGCCGGCCGCGGCGAGTTCGGCGCGGGCCGTGTCCCCGAGGCCGTCGGCGCCGCACTGGACGGCCGTGTCGAGGCCCCGGTAGAGGTGCTCGGCGGCCTCCCTGGGGCGGCCGGCGTGGCGCAGTTCGGTGCCCAGGGCGACCAGCGCGCAGGCCAGCTCGTACGCGGCCGGGGAGCGCTCCAGATGGGCGACGGACTCTTCCAGGTATTTGACGCGCGCAGAGCCCGAGGCCACCTCCGCCAGCGTCCGCAGGGCCTGTCCGATCGCGGAGGGGGCGCCGAACTGGCGGGCACGGTCCACCGCTTCGAGGGCAGTGGTCAGGGCTCGTTCGGGGGCGTCGTGGCTCTGGGCGCGGGCCAGGTGGAGCTGCCAGGGGCACCATGCGGGGTTGCGGATGCCCCGCGGGTCGAGGCGGCGCCCGGCGGCGGACAGCTCGGCCGCCGCGTCCTTGGTGAGGCCGCGGGCGAGGAGCAGTTCGCCGTACACCGTCTGGGCGTCGGGGAAGACGACGGCGGCCGGGAAGGGCTGCCCAAAGCAGAAGTCGTCGGCGGTCTGCGCCGCCTCCGCGACGCGGCCCCGGGCCAGCAGGACCTCGATCAGGATGCCGACGGCGTACCAGTGGGCGGGCGTGCCGGGGCCGACGCGTTCGGCGAGCCTGAGGCCCGCGCGGACGAAGTCCTCGGCCTCGGCGAGCCGCCCGCGCCGGTAGCGGACGTAGGCGAGGAGGGTGTAGGCGAAGGAGAGGTGGGCGCCGCGCCAGCCATGGTGCTCGTAGTCGGCGATCCCGGCGGCGAACAGCTCCTCGGTGCGGCCCGGCCGGTCGGCGTACATGAAGGCGAGCGCGACCAGGACCGGCACCTCGAAGCCACGGTCGGGCTCGGTCCAGCCGAGGCCGCCGGCCAGTGCGCGTTCGGCGTGCTGGAGGGCGACGTGGGCGGGTTCGCCGCGCTGGACGGCGTCCCAGGTGCGCAGCCCGATGATGTAGCGCTCGGTGAGGTCGCGGCCCTTGAGGCGGCTTGCGAGCCTGTCCAGGCGGCGGGAGCGGGAGGGGTGGTCGGGTTCGTCGGCGCGGAAGGCGTCCCACATGAACTGCTCGGAGACCATGCGCAGCCTGACCCGCGCGTCCCCGGTCAGCCGGATCTCGCGGGCCAGGGTGTCGGAGGCCTCGGCGAGGCGGTCGCTGTGGGCGAGGACCTGGGAGAGGCGGTAGACGATGTGGTGCCGCAGCTCGGGGTCGGTGATGGGCTCTTCGAGGGCGGCGCGCAGGTGGTTGACGGTGGTGGCGGGTTCGGTGAGCAGGGAGGCGGAGCCCAGTTCGTACAGGACGGCGGCCCGGTCCTTGGGCGGCGGCGGCTCGAGCAGGGCGCGGGCGAGGTAGCTGCAGGCGGCTTCGGGGGCGCCGGCCCGGAGCGTCTCACCGGCGGCGGCGCGCAGTTGCTGCACGACCCAGGTGTCGCCCTCGGGGTGGGTCTCCAGGAGGTGGCGGGCGGCGGCGGAGGGTCCCTGTCCGTCGTTGATCACGCACCATGCGGCCTGTCCGTGCAGGGCGACGCGCACGCCGGACGGGATGGCTCGGTAGACGGCGGTGGCGATCAGGGGGTGGACGAATTCGAGCGTCTCGACACCCGTCAGGATGCGCGCGCCGCGCAGCGCGTCGGCGGCGTCGGCGGCCTCCTCGTGGCCGAGTCCGGCGACGGCGGCGCCGAGCCGGGGATGGATCTCGGTACCGAGGACGGCGCAGGCCCAGGCGAAACGGACGGTGGAGGTGCCGAGGCGTTCGAGCCGGGCGATCAGGCCGGTGCCCTTGACGGCGGCGGCGAGGTCGCGCAGCAGAGGGGCCCCGGCCTCGGTGGGGATGAGTCCGCGATCGTGCACCTTGGCGGTCAGTTCGACGGTCTCGAAGGGGTTGCCGGCGGTGACGACCCAGCACTCGCGGCAGAACGCGTCGTCGGCGTGCGTGCCGAGGACCTCCCGGACCAGCTCGGCGACGGCGGCCGCGCTGAGCGGCTCCAGGTCGAGGGGGCGTCCGCCCGCGCGGCCGGGGAGTCCGCGGAACGACTCGGCGTGGTCGGGGAGTTCGTCGGGCCGGTAGGCGACGACGACCAGCAGCGGGAGTTCCTCGGCGCGGGGCGCGAACGCGGCCAGCCAGCGCAGGGATTCGGGGTCGGCCCAGTGGGCGTCGTCGAGGACGAGGACCATCGGGGCGCGGCGTACGGCGAGGTGGGTGAGGACCCAGTCCAGGCCGTCGCGCAGGCCCTGCTGGTCGGGCGGGGCGCCCTCGGTGGGTGCGCACAGGCCGAGGGCGGGGCCGACGATGTCGTACCAACTGCCCAGCGAGGACCGCAGTTCGCTCTCCGGCACTCCGGCGAGCTGCGGCTGGAGCAGCTGGCGGGCCACGTGGAAGGCGACGCGCTGTTCCTGGTCGCCGCCGCGGGCGGACAGCACGGTGCAGCCGAGGGCGGTGGCCCGGCGGCGGACTTCGGCGAGGAGGGTGGTCTTGCCGATGCCCGCGCGGCCGGCGAACGCGAGCAGTGCGCCGCGCGGGCGCTGCGCCGCCTCCGCGCCGTCCGCGCGCAGGCCGGTGAGCCCGTCCAACGCCTCTTCCACAGCGGCGAGTTCACTCTCCCGCTCGAAGAGCGTCTTACGGCTGCGCACCATCCGTTGTCCCATCACACACCCCCCCGACGGCGTCGGCCCCGCGCAGGGAGCGGGCGCACACCGTGACCGTCAGGCACCTCAGCGTACGCCTCGCGGGGCCCGTTCGGGCCGGTCCGGCGGGGCTAGGTCGGGCCGGTCCAGGCGGGCTTGTGCTCACGTCGGTTCCGGTGGTACCACCGCGATCGGGCTCGCCGCGTGCAGCAGGACCGCCTGGGTGACCGAGCCCATCATCCGGGCGGGCGCCAGCAGGCGTCGCCGGTGGCGGCCGACGACGACCAGGTCGGCGTCCTTCGAGGCGGCGACGAGGTGGCCGGCCGCGTCACCGGGCAGGGCGGCGACGTCGGCGCGGACGTCCGGGTGGCGCTCCCGGTGCGGGGCGAGGAAGCCCTCGGCGAGGGTCCGGGTCTCGTGCTCGACGGCGGCCTGGTCGATCGGGGGCGGCACCAGCTGGCCGGGCGCGGACCATGTCTGCACCGGCCACGGGTACGCGGCGATCACCTCGACGCGCGCCCCGCGCAGGGCGGCCTCGGCGAAGGCGAGGCCGAGGCTGTCGTCGTCGGGGCTGTCGACGTGCAGGCCGACGACCACCCGGGGCCCGGGTTCGGCCGGGCCCTCCCCGTGAACCTCGCGGTCGGGCCGGGGTACGACGACCACCGGGCACTCGGCGTCGCGTGCGCAGGCCAGGCTGTTGGAGCCGAGCAGCAGGCTGGCGAAGCCGCCGCGGCCCCGTGAGCCGAGGACCAACAGCTGGGCGTCCACCCCGAGTTCGGGCAGCACCGCGCCCGGTACGCCCTCCAGCGCGACGTACTCCACGGTCTGGGCGTCGGCGCGGTCCCGCAGCAGTGCGCGGACCTCGTCGAGCACCGGGTCGCCCTGCGTGTCGGGTGGCCCGGCGACCAGGACGTCGGCCTGTCCCCAGGCGGCGTACTGCCGTACGTGCACCACCCGCAGCGGCGCCGCGCGACGGTGGGCGGCGTCCACGGCCCACTCAAGCGCCCGCCGGCTGTCCTCGGAGCCGTCCACCGCGGCGATGACCGGCGCACTGCTCATCTTCCCTCACCTCCGGAACGCGACCTTCCCCTTGCCGGGGCCAGCCTCGCTCAGGCATCGGCCCCGACAGGGTGCTGTGGATCGCGTGTCCGGAAATCCGCGCCGAACACTCCCCGGTTCGGCTCGCGGCACGGGGTCACTCAGGTCAGGTCGAACTCGCCTTCCCGTGCCCCGGAGACGAAGGCGCCCCATTCGGCGGGGGTGAAGATCAGGGAAGGGCTTTCCGGGCGTTCGCCGTTGCGCATGGCGATGAAGCCCTCGACAAAGGCGATCTGGACATCGCCCAGCCCTCGGCTGCTGGACCGCCACTCGGCCCTGCTGAGGTCCAGCTCCGGCTTGTCCCAGCCCACGAGCGGCTGCTGCTGGGTGGTGGTCTCGGCCACGTCCGTGCTCCTCCCGGTTCGTCGTCCGCGGTCAGCCTAGCGACCGCTTCCCACGGCGGACAGGCCGTGTCGGGAGGACCTTTCAGGAGTCGGGGGGCTCGGATCCGACGAGCCACATGGAGAAGAACTGCGAACCGCCGCCGTAAGCGTGCCCGAGCACCTTCCGGGCGCGGTCCACCTGGTGTTCTCCGGCCTGGCCGCGCACCTGGAGGGCGGCTTCGGCGAAGCGGATCATGCCGGAGGCACCGATGGGGTTGGTGGAGAGCACCCCGCCCGACATGTTGACGGGCAGGTCCCCGTCCAGCTCGGTCACCCCGGCCTCGGTGAGCTTCCAGCCGCCGCCCTCCTCGGCGAAGCCCAGGTTCTCCAGCCACATGGGCTCGTACCAGGAGAACGGCACGTACATCTCGACGGCGTCGATGTCCCGGCGCGGGTCGGCGATGCCGGCCTGCCGGTAGACGTCGGCGGCGCAGTCCTTGCCGGCCTGCGGGGAGACGAAGTCCTTGCCCGCGAAGAGGGTCGGCTCGCTGCGCATGGCGCCGCCGAGCATCCAGGCGGGCGGCCGGGGCGCACGGGCGGCCCCGGCGCGGTCGGTGAGGACCATGGCACAGGCGCCGTCGGAGGACGGGCAGGTCTCCGAGTAGCGGATCGGGTCCCACAGCATGGGTGAGGCCTGGACCTTCTCCAGGGTGATGTCGTGCTCGTGGAGGTGGGCGTACGGGTTCTTCAGGGCGTTGCGCCGGTCCTTGTAGGCGACGAGGGAGCCGACGGTGTCGGGGGCGCCGCTGCGCCGCATGTAGGCGCGCACGTGCGGGGCGAAGAAGCCGCCCGCCCCGGCGAGCAGGGGTTGTTGGAAGGGGATGGGCAGGGACAGGCCCCACATGGCGTTGGATTCGGACTGTTTTTCGAAGGCGAGGGTGAGGACGGTGCCGTGGACACGGGCCGCCACCAGGTTGGTGGCCACGAGGGCGGTGGATCCGCCGACCGAGCCGGCGGTGTGCACCCGCAGCATGGGCTTGCCGACGGCGCCGAGGGCGTCGGCGAGGTACAGCTCGGGCATCATGACGCCCTCGAAGAAGTCGGGCGCCTTGCCCATGACGACGGCGTCGATGTCGGCCCAGGTCAACTCGGCGTCCTCGAGAGCCCGTCCGGCCGCCTCGCGGACGAGTCCGGCGATCGACACGTCCCGGCGGGCGGCCACGTGCTTGGTCTGGCCGACTCCTACGACGGCCACGGGCTCCTTGCTCATCGTGGATCCCCTTCGAGTACGGCGACCAGGTTCTGCTGCAGGCAGGGGCCGGAGGTGGCGTGGGCGAGGGCGCGGTCGGACTCGCCGCGGTGGATGCGGGCGGCGGCCTCGCCGATGCGGATCAGTCCGGCGGCCATGACCGGGTTGGCGGCGAGTGCGCCCCCTGAGGGATTGACGCGGACGCTCTCGTCCAGCCGGAGCGCCTTGCGCAGCACGACCTCCTGCGCGGTGAACGGCGCGTGCAACTCGGCCGTGTCGATGGTGGGGGCACCTCCCATGCCGTTGAGGCTATGGGGGAGTTCGAAGGCGCCGGCCTTCTCTGCGGCCAGTCGTGCGGAGGGCGAGTCGGTGAGGTCGCGCACGCCGAGGGAGTGCGCCTCGATGCGGTGGTCGATGCCCCGGATCCAGGCGGGCCGTTCACACAGCTCGCGGGCTCGCTCCCCCGCCGCGAGGATCACGGCGGCTGCGCCGTCGCCGACGGGCGGGCAGTCCCCGGTGCGCAGGGGGCGTACGACGTAGTCGCCCTGTGGGATCGAACCCCTCAGCTGTGCATGGGAGTTGGCGGTGGCCGACGCGCGGCTCCGCGTTCCGATCGCGGCGAGGGCGCGCTCGTCCGTGTCCCCCGCGTCGATGAGCGCCTGTGCCTGGAGTGCGGCCAGCGCGACCGGGTCCGGCCAGAGGGGAGCCACGTAGTACGGGTCCAACTGGCGGGTCAGGACGTCTCGTACGGATCCGGGAGAGGACTTGCCGTAGGAGTACACCAGGGCGGTGTCGGCGTCTCCCGTCATCAGCTTGGTCCATGCCTCGTACAGCGCCCAGGCGCCGTCCATCTCGACGTGCGACTCGGAGATGGGCGGCCAGGCGCCGACGCCGTCGAGGGCGAGGGTGAAGGAGAAGGCCCGGCCGGCCAGGTAGTCGCTGGAGCCGGAGCAGGTGAAGCCGATGTCGGCGGTCTTGAGTCCGGTCTGTGCCAGCACCTGGTGCAGCACCGGCATGAGCATCTCGACCTCGGAGGACTCCTCGGTGGAGCGCCGATGGTCGGTCTGGGCGAAGGCGACGACCGCGATCTCCCGTGTCACAGCAGCTCCTTGTAGGTGTCGTAGTCGGCGTCGGGTTCGCCGGTCGGGCGGTAGTGATCGGGATAGCGCGCGCCAGGCGTCCACACGGGCTCTACCCTCAGGCCCATGCGCACCTCGTCGTACGGGATCCCGCCGATGCGGGCGTGCAGGGCCAGGTCGGCTCCGTCGAGGGCGATGTGCGCGTAGACGTACGGCACCTCGATGTCGAGATTCGCCGTATGAGCAGCCTTGATGTTGACGATGCAGAAGGTGGTGACCGTGCCGCGGGGACCCACCTCGACCTGTTCCGATGTGGCCAGGCCACATGTGGGGCACGCACCCCTCGGCGGGATGTACACCTTGCGGCAGGAGGGGCAGCGCTCGCCGACGGACCGCTGTTCGGAGAGGGCCTTGATGTAGTCGGTCTGGGCGCGGCCGGGAGAGTAGGTGTAGTCGAGGCGGGCGTGGGCGACGATCCCGGTGAGCGGGTTCTCGAACTCGCCGGTGTGGCTGCCCGGTCGGTCCGGTTCGCCGTCGTACGGTTCGAAGCAGGCGATGTCGGTGATGGCGCCCGTGCGTTCCACGGCCCAGCGGATCCGCACCCGCATGCCGGTGTGCACGGCGTCGGGTCCGGGGGCGTCCAGGGCGTGCAGCAGGGCGGTGTCGGCGCCGTCGAGCCGGACCAGGACCCAGGCGAAGGGCGTGGTGAGGGGCTGGCCCCGGCGGGGTTCGTGGTTCCAGGCCCAGGTGGTGACCGTGCCGGTGGCGGCGACCTCCACCAGGTCGCGGATCTCCTCGGCGGTGACGGGGTCGTACTCGACGGGCGGGACGAGCGTGCGCCCGTCGGTGGTCTTCACGCCGAGGACGACGCGTTCGCGCAGTCCGGTGAGGAAGGCGCTCTGGACGGGGCCGAGAGAGCGGGTGAAGGGGAACTCGACCACGAGCGGGGCTTTGAGGACTTCGGGCATCGGGGCTTGCCTCCTTGGGAAGGTCGGCGAGGTCGCGCCCGGAAGGGGCGCGGGGCTGTGTCGATATGCGGCTCCGCCGCGGGGCGCGACCAGCCACACACGGCCCGCAGTGTCCAAACCGGCCTGAGCCGGCGCAGCGCTACGCGCGCTTGTAGACGGGGGGCCGCTTCTCCGCGAAGGCGCGGGCGCCCTCCTTGGCGTCGGCGGTGTCGAAGACCGGCCAACCACGGGCGAGTTCGGCGGCGAGCCCGTCGGTCTCGGTCAGCTCGGCGGTCTCGTACACCGACGCCTTGACGGCCTCCACGGCGAGCGGTCCGCAGGCGTTGACCTGCTCGGCGATCTCCAGCGCCCTGGCGAGCGCGGTGCCGTCGGGGACGACATGCCCGATCAGCCCGATGGCGGCCGCCTCCTGCGCGCTGTACGGCCGTCCGGTGAGCAGCATCTCCAGGGCGTGGGTGCGCGGGATCTGACGCTGCAGCCGGACGGTCGAGCCGCCGATCGGGAACAGGCCGCGCCGGACCTCGAACAGACCGAAGGTCGCGGACGCGCCCGCGACCCGGATGTCGGTGCCCTGGAGGATCTCGGTGCCGCCGGCCACGCAGTACCCCTCGACGGCGGCGATCACCGGTTTGCGGGGGCGGTGGTGGCGCAGCATGGCCTTCCAGTGCAGGTCGGGATCGGCCTTGAGCCGGTCGCGGTGGTGCTGCCCCGCCATGCCGTCCCCGGCCAGTGCCTTGAGGTCCATGCCGGCGCAGAAGGTGCCCCCGGTCCCGGTGAGCACGATCGAGCGGATCGTGTCGTCCTCGTCGGCCTCGACCCAGCCGTCGTACAGGCCGACGAGCATGGGAAGCGAGAGCGCGTTCTTCGCTTCGGGCCTGTTGAGCGTGAGCACCAGTGTGGCGCCTTCGCGCTGCACGGTGAGGTGTTCCGTCCCACCCATTGCCCATCTCCCCTCGGTTGGAACGAGAACAGGTTGCAGTAGGCGGGGAGGCACTTCAAGGGACCTTCGCGGGTTTTCTGACAGGCAGTCAGATTTCTTGGCACGGGCCCTTCACAGTTGCCGCGCCCTTTGCTCTGATGACCGGCGAACCGGTGGATCGCCAGGCCGTCGGAGGTCAGGAGGAGCGGTGGAGTACAACCTTGCCGATCTGTTCGAGTCGGTCGTCGACGTGGTACCGGACCGCGAGGCTCTCGTGTACCTCGACCATCCCGGCACCGGCGCGGAACGCCGCCTGACGTACGCGGAGCTGGACGCGGCCGCCAACCGCATCGCCCACCACCTGATCGACAACGGGATACGCCCCGGGGAGCATCTGGGCCTCCACCTCTACAACGGCGTCGAGTACCTGCAGACGGTCCTGGCCTGCATGAAGGCCCGGGTCGTCCCGGTCAACGTCAACTACCGCTATGTCGAGGAGGAGTTGGTCTACCTCTACCGGGACGCGGATCTGGTCGCGCTGGCCTTCGACGGGGAGTTCGGTGACCGGGTGGCGGCGGCGCTGCCGCGTGCGCCGAAGCTGCGGCACCTGCTGCGGGTGGGCGATTCGTCTTCGCCGGTGCCCGGCGCCGTCCCGTTCGCCGAGGCGGAGGCGTCCGGTTCGCCCGAGCGGGACTTTCCCGTCAGGTCGGGCGACGACCAGTTCATCATCTACACCGGCGGCACGACCGGCATGCCCAAAGGGGTGATGTGGCGTCAGGAGGACCTGTTCTTCGCGGGGCTGGGCGGCGGGGCGCCGACAGGTGAGCCGGTGAAGAGCCCGGAGGAGCTGGCCGAGCGGGTCGCCGCGGGCGGGTCGGGGATCACCTTCTTCCCCACTCCCCCGCTGATGCACGGCACGTCCACCCTCACGGCGTTCATCGGCTTCAACTTCGGCCAACGGGTCGTCCTGCACCGCAAGTTCGTACCGGAGGAGGTGCTGCGGACCGTCGAGAAGGAGAAGGTCACCAGCGTGTCCCTGGTCGGCGACGCCATGCTCCGGCCGCTGATCGACGCACTCGGCGGGCCGCTGAAGGGCACGGACTGCTCGGCGCTGTTCAGCGTGTCCTCGTCGGGCGCGATCATGTCGGAGACCGTGCGCCGGCAGTTCCGGGAACTGGTCCCGAACGCGCTGCTGCTGAACAACTTCGGCTCCTCCGAGTCCGGCTTCAACGGTACGGCGACGGAGGACTCGGGACCCGAGCGGGGTTTCCGCATCCGGGTCAACGCCCGTACACAGGTGGTGGATCCGGCGACGCACGAGCCGGTCGCCGTCGGCGAGATCGGCCGGGTCGCGCAGTGCGGCCATGTGCCGCTCGGCTACTACAACGACCCGCGCAAGACCGCCGAGACGTTCTTCGAGAAGGACGGGAAGCGCTGGGTGCTGCTCGGCGACATGGCGACGGTGGACGAGGAGGGCGTGGTCACCGTCCTCGGCCGGGGCTCGCAGTGCATCAACACCGGGGGCGAGAAGGTGTACCCGGAGGAGGTCGAGCAGGCCCTCAAGGCCCATCCGGACGTGTACGACGCGCTGGTCGCCGGGGTGCCGGACGCCACGTGGGGCAACCATGTGGCGGCCGTGGTGCAACTGCGCGAGGGAGCCCGGCACCCCTCGCTGACCGACATCCAGGACCACTGCCGCACCCGGCTGGCCGGCTACAAGATCCCGCGCCAGCTGGTGATCACGGACTCCATCCAGCGGTCGCCGAGCGGCAAGGCGGACTACCGGTGGGCGCGGGAGGTGGCGGTGGCCGCGGACCGCTAGGGCACAGGGGTGTCCCCTCGCCGCCGGGCAGTCGGGGCCGCGTACTGTGTGCGCCACGGTTGAACGGACGGTGACGGTCGGCCGTACGGGTGATGACGGCGTCGGCCTCCTGGTTCCGGCCCGTCGCAGCCGGGACCGGGCCACGCACGGAAGGACCTTCGGGTGTCACACCTCATGCCTCGTCAACTGCCGGACCCCAGAGCGGAGTCGGACACCGGTGACGAGGGGAGCGGGGAGGACACCCAGCGGGACTCCGCCGCGGGTGCCCGCCCCGGCTGGTTCGGCTGGCGCCTGCGCCACCCACGGGTCGCGCGGGGCGTGAGCGTGGGGACGACGGTCCTCGCGGCCGTCCTCGTGCTGGGCGCGCTGCTGTTGCCGAACCGGCTCGACGGGCTGACCTTCATCACGTTCCTGCGCATCCCCGCGGAGGGGATCCTGCTGGCCGGTCTGCTCCTGGTGCTGCCGCACCGGGGCCGACGGGTCGCGGCGGTGGTCACGGGCCTGCTGCTCGGTCTGCTGACCATCCTCAAGTGCGTCGACATGGGCTTCTACTCGGTGCTCGTGCGGCCGTTCAACCTGGTGATGGACTGGGGCCTGCTGGGCGACGCGGCGGACTTCCTGCGGGAGTCGCTCGGCCGGACCGGCCAGCTGCTCGCCGTCACCGGCGCTCTGCTCCTCGCCGTCGCGGTTCTCGTGCTGACCACGCTCGCCACGGTCCGGCTGACCGGCCTGATGGTCCGGCACCGCCAAGTGGCCACCCGCAGCACCCTGGTGCTGGGCACGGCGTGGATCACCTGTGTCACGCTCAGCCTGCAGATCGGTGACGTGCCGATCGCCTCCAAGATCAACGCCGTCATCGTGGACAACAGGGTCGAGCAGGTGCGCGCGGGCCTCGCGGACGCCCGGGTCTTCCGCGAGGAGGCCGCCGTCGACGCCTTCGCCGGCACACCGCGCGACCAGTTGCTGACCGGCCTGCGCGGCAAGGACGTCCTGTTCACCTTCATCGAGAGCTACGGGCGTACGGCGATCGAGGACCCGGCGATGGCGCCGCGGATCGGTACCGTCCTGAAGGAGGGCACGGCCTCCCTGAAGGCGGCGGGATTCGAGGCCCGCAGCGGCTGGCTCCGCTCCCCGGTGACGGGCGCGGGCAGCTGGCTGTGCCACACGACCTTCCTGTCCGGCCTGTGGGTCAAGAACCAGCAGCGGTACCGGACCGTCACGGCCAGCGACCGGATGACCCTCACCAAGTACTTCCGCGAGACCGGTGCCTGGCGCACGGTCGGCGTCGTGCCGGGGGTGCGGTACGCCTGGCCGGAGGGCAGGTTCTTCGGCCTGGACCACATCTACGACTCCACGCACCTCGGCTACCACGGCCCCTACTTCAGCTGGACGCCCGTGCCGGACCAGTTCAGCCTGGAGGCCTTCAACCGGCTGGAGTTCGGCAAGAAGGACCGGGGGCCGCTGATGGCGGAGATCATCCTCGCCTCCAGCCACAACCCCTGGGCGCCGGTCGCACACATGATCGACTGGAAGGACCTCGGCGACGGCTCGGTCTTCCACCGCATCAAGAAGGAGGGCAAGGACCCGAAGGAGGTCTGGAAGAACGCCGAGAGCGTGCGCACCGAGTACCGGAACGCCATCGAGTACTCGCTGCACAGCCTCGTCGAGTTCATGCAGCGCTACGGCGACAAGAACACGGTCCTGGTCTTCCTGGGCGACCACCAGCCGGTGCCGACCGTCACCGCGGGCAGCCCCCGCAAGGACGTGCCCGTCACCATCGTCGCCCACGACCCGAAGGTGCTGGACCGTGTCTCCGGCTGGGGCTGGACGCAGGGCCTGAAGCCGGCGGCGGACGCCCCGATCTGGCCGATGAACAAGTTCCGCGACCGCTTCATGCGGGCGTACGGCCCGCAACAGGGCTGACCGTGTCCGCGTCGAGGAAGGCGAGAGTACGGCGGACGAAGTGCTCCGGGTCGTCCAGCCACGGGTAGTGGCCGGCGCCGGGCTGGACGGTGACCTCGGCATTCGGGAAGGCCTCGGCGGTGCGGCGGGCGAGGTCGGGGCGGGGGCCGCCGTCGGCTCCGCCCGCGTACACCAGAACCGGGGCGGTCAGGGCGGCGAGCGCGGCCCGGGTGGCGTCCGGGGTGAAGGCTCCCTCGCCGAAGTACCGGTCGGCCGCCTCGTCGTTGGTCTGCTCGTCCGCGGCAGCGTCATGCGTGCGGGCGGCGTCGTCCCAGCGGCCGTAGAAGAACGGCATGAAGACCTCGTCGAAGTCGCCCTCCCCCGTCAGCCACGCCTCGAACGCGGGAAACGCCTCCGCGAACCACGGCTCGTCGGCCCGCAGCCGGGCCGCGGCCAGCCGGTCCTCGGGCGACGGCGGCATCCCGAGGGCCGAGGGGTTCGGGGTGATCAGCACGAGCCGCCGTATCCGGTGGGGGTAGCGGGCCGCGTAGAGCATCGCGAGACTACCGGCCGCCGAGTGAGCCAGCAGATCCATGTGCTCCAGCCCCATGTGGGCCCGCCACACCTCCACGTCGTCCACCAGCCGGTCACAGCGGTACGTCGCCGGGTCGCCAGGCACCCCGGAATCCCCGGTACCCCGCAGATCGAGCAGCGCCAGCCGCCGGTGCGCGGCAAGCCCGCCCAGGTCCCCGAGATAGACGGAGGCACGCATGGGCCCGCCGGGCAGGACGGCGAGGGGTTCGCCTTCGCCCCTGAGGTGGTAGGAGAGCTGGGTTCCGTCGCCTGCACTGAAGGTCTGCATGCCGGTGATCATCCAGGTCCGGGCCGCCGGGCCGCAACGCCATTGGCCGCTCACAGGGCGATGGGCCGGTAGGCCAGCAGCTCCTCCACGATCCGCTCCGGCGGGGCGTCCGCCAGGTGGGCAGGCGGGTAGAAGAGCAGGTCGGCGGCCCGAGGATGAGTGACGTTGGTCCGCAACACCGACAGGTAGTAGTCGGTGTCAAGGTCCCCCGATGCGCATCCGGCCAGGATCCGGCGGACGATCTCGGTGAGTTCCTCGCGGGTGACGTCCGGGACGCGTGGCCGGGCCGGCCGGGCGGCCTCCAGAGCGAACTCCTCCAGATCACGCGATGCGGACCGGCAGAGGAAGTCCGACGGCTCGTATGCGCACCCGGTCGCCGCGTTGAAGGCGTCGACGGCCCGGCGCCCGGCCTCCGCGTCCTCGCACAGCAGCCTCTCGATCCGCTCGATCTCCTCGCCCAGCTCCGCCAGCCGCTCGGCCGGCACGGGCGGGGGCAGCAGTTCGCGTCGTAGCTCCACGCACCCATTCTCCGCGCCGTCCCGTCGGGAAATTCCGAACCGGCCTCTTGCCTGGAGGCGGATGGTCTGAATTTACTGATCCCGGAGGGTCGACCGAATGATCGGTCGCCCGGAATGTGCGGCTGACGAGGGAGAAGTCCCGATGGCGGATGCGACGGACCTGCTGGATGCGGGCGAGAAGCTCGGGCCCGAGGAGTTGCGGGCGCTCCAGCTGGAGCGGCTGCGCGCCTCGCTGCGGCACGCCTACGACAACGTGCCCTTCTACCGGGAGTCCTTCGACAAGGCCGGTGTCCGTCCGGAGGACTGCCGTTCACTGGCCGACCTGGCGCACTTCCCCTTCACCACCAAGGCCGACCTTCGGGAGCACTACCCGTACGGCATGTTCGCCGTGCCCCGCGAACGTATCCGCCGCCTCCATGCCTCCAGCGGCACCACTGGGTTGCCCACAGTGGTCGGCTACACGGAGAACGACCTTTCCATGTGGGCGGACATGGTGGCGCGTTCCATCCGGGCCGCGGGCGGGCGCCCCGGCGACACCGTGCATGTGGCCTACGGTTATGGGCTGTTCACCGGGGGGCTGGGCGCCCACTACGGCGCCGAGCGCCTGGGCTGTACGGTCATCCCCGCGTCCGGCGGTATGACGGCGCGCCAGGTCCAGCTGATCCGGGACCTCGAACCCGGCATCATCATGGTCACCCCGTCGTACATGCTCACACTGCTGGACGAGTTCGAGCGGCAGGGCGTGGATCCGCGGAGCACCTCGCTGCGGGTGGGCGTGTTCGGCGCCGAGCCCTGGACCGAACAGATGCGGCGGGAGATCGAGGAACGGTTCGCGATCGACGCCGTCGACATATACGGGTTGTCCGAGGTGATCGGTCCGGGGGTCGCCCAGGAGTGCGTGGAGACCAAGGACGGTCTCCATGTGTGGGAGGACCACTTCTATCCGGAGATCGTCGACCCGATCACGGGTGAGGTGCTGCCGGAGGGCGAGCAGGGCGAGCTGGTGTTCACCTCGCTCACCAAGGAGGCCATGCCGATCGTCCGGTACCGGACCCGGGACCTGACCCGGCTGCTGCCCGGCACGGCCCGGGTGTTCCGGCGGATGGAGAAGATCACCGGGCGCAGCGACGACATGGTGATCCTGCGCGGGGTCAACCTGTTCCCGACGCAGATCGAGGAGATCGTGCTGCGCACCCCCGGCGTGGCCCCGCACTTCCAGCTGCGCCTCACCCGCGAGGGCCGCCTCGACGCGCTCACCGTGCGCGCCGAGGCCCGCCCGGGCGCCACGCCCGAGGCGCGGGAGGCGGCGGCCCTGTCCATCGCCGCGGCCGTGAAGGACGGCGTCGGCGTCTCCGTGGCCGTGGAGATCGTGGAGCCGGAGTCGCTGGAGCGGTCCGTGGGCAAGATCCGCCGGATCGTGGATCTGCGGCCGCGCTAGCGGTCACGGCACGGGCCCGGCCGGTAGGACGCCCCTGGCCACATCGACGTATCTCGAAACGTCGGCGGCGAACCTATACTCCGGACGCATGACCGACACCGTCCCCTCCCCGGATCCGGAGCTGGTCGGCGCGTTGCGGGCGCTGTCCAATCCGATGCGGCTGCAGATGCTGCAGTGGCTGCGCGAGCCCGAGCGGCACTTCCCCATGGAGACGGCGATCGCCGATCCGGCCGAGGTGGGTGTGTGCGTGAGCCACATTCAGGCGAAGGCGGGACTGGCCCAGTCCACCGTGTCGGCCTACATGGCCGAACTCCAGCGCGCCGGGCTGGTGCGGGCGACCCGGGTCGGCAAGTGGACCCACTACAAGCGGGACGAGCAGCGCATCGCCCACCTCGTCGCGGAACTGGGCCAGACGCTCTAGCCGCCACCCTCCACAGTCACCCCTGGTCCACACGCAGGCCTCCCCTTGCGGTTCATATCGAGATTCTGCGATATTTCGATTAACCGATGTGATCCAATCCACGAGGGAGCGCGCGATGACCGGGGACAAGCATCTGGGGCTCGGCACGTTCGGGATCTACACCTTCGACTTCGAGCACCAGCCGGCCGCGCTCATCCGGGACTCGGTCCAGGAACTGGAGGAACTGGGCTGGCGGGCGCTGTGGATCCCCGAACTCCTCGGGCGGGACGCGTTCAGCCACGCCGGCTATCTGCTCTCCTGCACCGAGCGGCTGAGTGTCGTCAACGGCATCGCCCGCATCTGGTCACGCGAGGCGCGGTGGACCTACGGCGCCGCTGCGCTGCTCGCGGACGCCTACCCGGACCGGCACGCCCTCGGCCTCGGCTTCGGCGGTCAGCCGCGCCCGGGGGTCAAGCCGCTCGCCGCCATGTCCGCGTACCTGGACGAACTGGACGCCCTGGAGACGGAGACGCCCAACCCCCGTCCCAAGGCCCCGATGCGGCGCCTGCTGGCCGCGTACGGCCCCCGGATGCTGGAGCTGGCCCGCGAGCGCGCGGACGGGGCCCAGACCTACCACGTGAACACGGCCCACACCGCCCAGGCGAGGGAGATCCTCGGCCCGGACGCCTTCCTGGCCGTCGAGCACGCAGTGCTCTTCGAGACCGCCCCCGACCGGGCCCGGGCCCTCGCGCGCGAGCACCTGCACGGCTACCTCAACACCCCGTACAACCTGGCGAAGTTCCGCAGGCTCGGCTACACGGACGACGACTTCTCGGCCGACGGCAGCGACCGCCTCGTGGACGACCTGGTGTTCTGGGGCGACCCGGACACCGTCGTTCGGAAGCTGCGGGGCCACACCGAGGCGGGCGCCGACCATGTGACCGTGCAGGTGATCGGCGTGGAGCCGGGCACCTCGGCGCTGCCACAATGGCGCCTGCTCGCCGAGGCCCTGCTGCCCGGAGGGTTCGGTCGGACAGGTACGGCATCATGACGGAAACGCCCGGGGCCCAGCCCCACGCCAGTGAAGGGTTCGCCCCGTGAGCAACATCCCGCCCCCCGAAGGATCCGACGGGGGGCCGGAGGACCACTCCTCCATATCCGACGAGCAGTTGGCAGCCTTCTTGCGAGACGCCGCCGAAGGCGATGGCACCTCCGCGCCGAAGGAGCCGTCGGCACGGGCCAGGAGGGCGAACCGGCGGCTCCGGAAGATACTCAGGGCAGAGCGGAAGGGCCGGAGCCCGAAGGGGCGTGCGTTCCGCGAGAGGGCGGGTACGGTGATCCCGTGGATGGCCGTGGCGGCCGTCGTGCTCGTGGGCGCCTGGCAGCAGGGCCTGTTGTCGTGGGACAGGGCACCCGCGTCGGGGCCGGCCAAGGCCGTCGCACTGCCGGGAGGCGGGACCTCCGACGGCGATCGGTGCGGAACCAAGGGCTACCACCACTTCCCGCTCCCCGCAGCCGCCTCCTCACCCGCGCCCAAGGCCACCCCACGCCCCGGCCCGCAGCTCGAACTCGGCTCCTACGGCTATGCGCAGCCCGACCACGACGCCGCCAGTTTCCACATCGGGCTGCTCTTCGCCCAAGGCCCGAAGGGATCCCTCACGGTGTCCCGGACCCTGGGCGGGGAGGGAGTCGCGGTGGAGATCGAGGGCCCGAACGGACTGGTCGCCGGCGCGCACGGCCTCCCTGTCACCTGGAACTCCCCCGGGAAGACCGGCCGCGAGGACAAGACACACATCGACCTGACCGGCGGCGGCAGCGGCGAGATCAGGCTGCCGGCACGGGCCCTGTGCCCCGGCTACGACGCCGACGCGGTGTGGAAGGGGCTCCAGCCGCCGATCAACTCCTCGAACACCATCACCGGGCAGCCGACCTACACCCTGACCGTGTCCGTCCGCGATCCGGGCATCGGAGAACTGCGGAAGTCGATCGGCGTTCCGGTCGGCGGCAACCTGCTCAGCACGAACAACCTCGTGCCCGACGGCCCCTGAACCCGCGTCAGCGACCAGCGGTCGAAGCACCGTCGCCTTGGTCACTGAACCGGTCCCGCAGCTCCCTCTTGAGGATCTTCCCGCTGGCGTTGCGCGGCAGTTGGTCCACGAACAGGACCCGCTTGGGCGCCTTGAAGGAGGGCAGCTTCTCCCGTACGTGGGCGATGAGCTGAGTCTCCGTCACCTCGCCGCGTGGGACGACGACCGCTGTGACGGCCTCGATCCACCGCTCGTCGGGCAGGCCGATCACGGCGGTCTCGGCGACGGAGCCGTGGGTGTAGAGGGCGTCCTCGACCTGGCGTGAAGCCACCAGCACGCCACCGGAGTTGATGACGTCCTTCACCCGGTCGACGATGGTGAAGTAGCCGCCCGGGTCGCGCACCGCGAGGTCGCCGGAGTGGAACCAGCCGTCCCGGAAGGCCTCGGCGGTCTCCTCCGGCTTGTCCCAGTAGCCCTCGCACAACTGCGGTGAGCGGTAGACGATTTCGCCGGGGGTACCGTCGGGAACGTCCTCACCCTTGTCGTCCACGACACGTGCGTCCACGAACAGCACGGTCCGGCCACAGGAGTCCAGCCGGCCCTCGTGCTCGTCGGGCCCGAGCACCGTGGCCAGGGGGCCGATCTCGCTCTGCCCGAAGCAGTTGAAGAAGGCCAGCCCGGGCAGGTGTTCGCGCAGTCGCTGGAGCACCGGCACGGGCATGATCGACGCGCCGTAGTAGGCCTTGCGCAGGCCGCTCAGGTCCCGGGTGGTGAAGTCGGTCCGGTTGGCCAGGCCGATCCAGACGGTGGGCGGCGCGAACAGACTGTCCACGCGGCCCGCCTCGATCAGGTCCAAGAGGCGGTCGCCGTCGGGCGCGTCCAGGATGATGTTGGTCGCGCCGACCGCGAGGTAGGGCAACAGGAACACGTGCATCTGCGCCGAGTGGTAGAGCGGCAGCGCGTGCACGGGCCGGTCGCCGGCGCTCAGGTCGAGGGCGGTGATCGCGCTCAGGTACTCGTGGACCAGGGCCCGGTGGGTCATCATCGCCCCCTTGGGCAGGGCGGTGGTGCCGGAGGTGTACAGCAGCTGCACCAGGTCCTCGGTGCGTGGTTCGGGCCCGTCGTACGGAGGTGCCTCGGCCAGCCGGGCGAGGAAGGAGTCGTCCGAGTTCCGCAGGGGCAACACCCGTACGCCGTCGGGTAGTCGACCGGCGATGTCCGGATCGGCGAGCACCAGCGTGCTGCCCGACTGGCCGACGATGTACGCCAGGTCGGTGCCGGTCAGGTTCTGGTTGACCGGCACGTGGACCAGGCCCGCGCGGGCGCAGGCCAGGAAGGCGATCAGATAGGCGTCGGAGTTGTGGCCGTAGGCGCCCACCCGGTCGCCCGGGGCGAGCCCCTCGGCGCGGAGGAGGCCCGCCGCACGGGAGACGGCGGCGTCGAGTTCCCCGTACGTCCAGGTGCGCTCGCCGTACTCCAGTGCCACCCGCGCCGGGGTGCGCCGGGCGCTGCGCCGCAGCACCCCGTCGACCGTGCTGCCGTGTCCCTGCGTCATGACAGCCGATCCTCGGCCCACCACAGGCGCAGGTCAAGAACCTCACACCGGCCGTGTGCGGCCTTCCCAGTACGGGTCCCGCAGGCGTCGCTTGTACAGCTTGCCGTTGGGGTCGCGGGGCATCTCGGTGATGAAGTCGACGCTCCTGGGCCGTTTGTAGCCGGCGAGCCGCTCCGCGCAGTGGTCCAGGAGGGCGGCGGCGAGGGCCGGGCCCGGCTCGTGCCCGGGGGCGGGTTCCACGACGGCCTTGACCTCCTCGCCCCAGTCGTCGTGCGGGATGCCGAAGGCGGCGGCGTCGGCGACCGCGGGGTGGGCGAGCAGCACGGACTCGATCTCGGCCGGGTAGATGTTGACCCCGCCGGAGATGATCATGTCGATCTTGCGGTCGCGGAGGAAGAGGTAGCCGTCCTCGTCCAGGCAGCCGAGGTCGCCGACGGTGAAGAAGTCGCCGATGCGGTTCTGGCGGGTCTTGTCCTCGTCCTTGTGGTACGAGAACCCGCCGGTGCTCATCTTCATGTAGACGGTGCCCAGTTGGCCGGGCGGGAGCCGGTTGCCGTCGTCGTCGAAGACGGCGAGTTCGCTGATGGGCCAGGCCTTGCCGACCGTTCCGGGCTTCTTCAGCCAGTCCTCGGCGGTGGCGAAGGCTCCGCCGCCCTCGCTGGCCGCGTAGTACTCCTCCACGCAGTGCCCCCACCAGTCGATCATGGCCCGCTTCACATGGTCCGGGCAGGGGGCGGCGCCGTGGATGGCGTGCCGCATGGACGAGACGTCGTACCGGCCCTTCACCTCGTCCGGGAGGGCCAGGAGGCGGTGGAACTGGGTGGGGACCATGTGGGTGTGAGTGCACTTGTGGGCGTCGATGAGACGGAGCATCTCTTCCGGGGTCCACCTGTCCATGAGCACCAGGCGGTGGCCGATGTGCAGGGACGCGCCCGCGAACTGGAGGACGGCCGTGTGGTAGAGCGGCGAGCAGACGAGGTGGACGTTGTCGTCGAAGGGTCTGATGCCGAAGATGCCGAGGAAGCCGCCGAGGTAGGCCTCCTCGGGGGCTTTGCCGGGCAGCGGGCGCCGGATGCCGCGGGGGCGTCCGGTCGTACCGGAGGTGTAGTTCATGACCCAGCCGAGCGTGCGGTCGAAGGGCGCCGACTCGGGCTGTCCGTCGAGGAGTTCGGCGTACGGCCGAAAGCCCGCGACCGCGCCGACCGCGTAGCGGTGGGTGGCCGGCACGCCGGCCTCGTCGGCGGCGTGGCGGGCCGGTGCGGCGAAGCGCTCGTGGGCGATGAGCACCTTGGCGCCGGAGTCGGCGACGATCCAGGCGATCTCGGGGCCGACGAGGTGGTGGTTGACCGGGACGAGGTAGAACCCGGCCTGGCTGGCGGCCAGGTAGGCGGTGAAGAACTCGACGCCGTTGGGCAGGACGACGGCGAAGGCGTCGCCGCGTTCGAGGCCCGCCGCGCGCAGCCCGTGGACGAGCCGGTTGGCTGCGGTGTGCAGGCGTCCGGCGGTCCACTGCTCGCCGTCGGGGGCGATCAGGACCGTGCGGTCGGGGTTCTGGGCGGCCTGGGCCCAGAAGCCGGTGGGGGGTGTGCTCACGACTGTCCGCTCCTTCCGGCGATGCGGTTGATGCGGTCGACGGCCTGCTCGAAGCCGCGGGTGAGGTCGTCGAAGACGGCCTGGACGCTGCGTTCGCCGGTCATCCGGCCGACGATCTGGCCGACGGGCGTGCCGAGCAGCGGCTCGACCTCGTACTTCTGGATCCGGGAGACCGCCTCGGCGACCAGCAGGCCCTGCAGCGGCATGGGCAGCGTGCCGGGCCCGGCGGGGTCGTCCCAGGCGTCGGTCCACCCGGTGCGCAGCTGACGGGCGGGCTTCCCGGTCAGGGCGCGGGAGCGGACGGTGTCGCCGGACCCGGCGGCGAGGAGCTTGCGGGTCAGGGCGGGTGAGTGGAGGTCCGCTTCTGTGGTGGTCAGCCATAGGGAGCCCAGCCACACACCCTGGGCGCCGAGGCTCAGGGCGGCCGCCACCTGCTGTCCGCTGCCGATGCCGCCTGCGGCCAGCACGGGCAGCGGATCGACCGCCTCGACCACCTCGGGGGTGAGCACCATGGAGGCGATCTCACCGGTGTGGCCGCCGGCCTCGTAGCCCTGGGCCACGACGATGTCGATGCCCGCCTCCTGGTGCTTGCGGGCGTGCCGGGCGCTGCCCGCGAGTGCGGCGACCAGGACGTCCTGGTCGTGGGCGCGGGCGACGACGTCGGCGGGCGGGGAGCCGAGGGCGTTGGCGAGCAGCCGGATCGGGTAGTCGAAGGCGACGTCGAGCTGGGTGCGGGCGACCTGTTCCATCCACCCGGTGATGCGCCACCCGGACGCCTCGCCCGCGGCCAGCTCCGGCACCCCGTGCTTGGCGAGGGTGTCCCGCACGAACTGCCGGTGCCCCTCGGGGATCATCGCCTCGACGTCCGCCTCGGTCAGTGTGTGATCGTTCGGGGCCTCCACCTTCTTCGCGGGCATCACGACATCCAGCCCGTACGGCCTGCCGTCGATGTGCGCCTCGATCCAGTCGAGGTCCCGTTTGAGGTCGTCGGGGGCGGTGTAGCGGACCGCGCCGAGCACGCCGAAGCCGCCGGCCCGGCTGATGGCCGCGGCGACGGCGGGGAACGGCGTGAAGCCGAAGACGGCGTGCTCGACTCCGAGTTTCCTGCTCAGCTCCGTCTGCATGGGCGCAGGATGCCGCAGTCCCCCGGACGACGGAAGAGGTTTTCTGATGCTCCGTCAGATAGTTGGCGGATTTTGCTCCGCCGGGCTCATGTTCGCCCCGGTCGGCGCGCACGCCTCATTGACACGTCCCGCACCCGACAGGACAGTTTCACGATGACCGATGAGGTGGCCACCAGACTCACCCGCCGTCGACTGGGCGCCCTGACCCTGGGCGGCGCTCTCGCTCTCGCCGACTTCCCGGCCGGCCCGGCCGAGGCCGCTTCCGCCTCCGGCCACCGCACCCTGCGGCACGGCTCCCCGGAGCAGGCCGGACTGCTGGCCGCCCACCTGCGCCTGCTCGTCACCGACGCGGAGGCGTACCTCGGGCCCTCCCCCGAGCACGCCTGGTACGCGGGCGCCGTCCTGCTCGCCGGCCGCGGCGCGACCGTGGCGCTGCACCAGCCGATCGGCATGGCAGTGCGCTATACGGGATACGACGACAAGACCGACACCGGGATCGAGTTCCCGGCCGGCCGGCAGATCCCGATGTCCGAGGACACCGTCTTCGACCTCGCCTCGGTCTCCAAGCTCTTCACCTCACTGCTCGCCGTGCAACAGCTGGAGCGCGGGACTCTGGAGCTGGAGGCGACCGTCGCCTCGTACCTCCCGGACTTCGGCCAGGCCGGCAAGCAGGACATCACGATCCGTCAACTCCTCACCCACACATCCGGTTTCCGCGCCTGGATCCCCCTCTACAACGCGCCGACACACGAGGAGAGGCTCCGCCTCATCTGGAACGAGGCGCCGCTCAACCCGCCCGGCACGGTCTACCTCTATTCGGATCTCAACCTGATCTCCCTCCAGCTCGTCCTGGAGCAGATCACCGGCCGCGCCCTCGACGTCCTCCTGCGCGAGGAGATCACCGCTCCACTCGGCCTGGACCGCACCCGCTACAACCCGCCCGCGTCCTGGAAACCGACGATCGCCGCCACCGAGGTCGCCCGCCCGCCCTGGTCGGGGCTGGACCGCGGGCTGGTGTGGGGCGAGGTGCACGACGAGAACGCCTACAGCCTCGGCGGAGTGGCGGGCCACGCGGGGGTGTTCTCCTGCGCCTGGGACCTCGCGGTCCTCGGCCGCACGCTGCTCAACCGCGGCGTCTACGGCCGTACACGCATCCTGGAGCCGGAGTCGGTGGACCTGATGTTCACGAACTTCAACACCGCCTTCCCCGGCCACGACCACGGCCTCGGCTTCGAGCTCTACCAGCACTGGTACATGGGCGCGATGGCCACCCCGCACACGGCGGGCCACACCGGCTTCACCGGCACCTCGCTCGTACTCGACCCGACGACCGACTCCTTCCTCGTGGTGCTGGGCAACTCCGTTCATCCGGTGCGCACTTGGCGGTCCGGGTCCGCGCCCCGGGTCGCCGCGGGCACCCATCTGGCGCGCGCCGTACCGGTCCGCCCGGCCCGTGGCCGTACCGCCTGGTTCTCCGGAACGGCCAACGCCACGACGGCGGCCCTGACCCTGCCCGCGGTCGACACCTCGCCCGGTGACGCACGGCTGTGCTGCGCCCTGTGGTGGGACATCGAGCCCGTCTCGGACGTCCTCGCCCTGGAGGCCGACACGGACGGGGGCAGCACCTGGCAGCCGGTGCCGTTCACCACCACGAGCCACGGCGAGGAACCGCAGGAGCACCCGGCGGGCTCAGTGACCGGATGGTCCGGGCGGGTCTGGCACCGGCTGACCGCCGATCTGCCGGCCGCCCGGCAACTGACCGTGCGCTGGCGGTACACCACGGACCGGCTCTACGTCGGCCGCGGCGCCTACGTGGACGCGTCGCGCGTCGAGGCCGACGGCGAGGTCGTCTTCGACGAGACGCGGCCGGCCGACGCGGCACGGATCCAGGCGGTGGGGTGGACGGCCTCGGCCGACTGACGCCCGCCGCCGGGGCGGCCACCGGTCGGCCGGGCCGGCAAGGCGCAGGAGGAGCCGCGTACTACCCCTCCAGCACCGCCATGGCCGCGTTGTGCCCCGGCACCCCGCTCACCCCTCCCCCGCGCACCGCGCCCGCGCCGCACAGCAGGATGTTGGCGTGCCGGGTCTCGACGCCCCAACGGCCGGTGTCCTCCTGGGCGTAGGGCCAGGACAGGGCGCGGTGGAAGATGTTGCCGCCGGGCAGGCGCAGGTCGCGTTCGAGGTCCAGCGGGGTCTTGGCCTCGATGCAGGGGCGGCCGTCGGCGTCCGTGGCGAGGCAGTCGGTAAGAGGTTCGGCGAGGTGGGCGTCGAGCTGGGCGAGCGTGGACTTCAGCAGTTCCTCGCGTACGGCGTCGTTGTCCCGGGCGAACAGCCGGGCGGGGGTGTGCAGGCCGAACAGGGTGAGTGTCTGGTAGCCGCGCTCGGCGAGGTCGGGGCCGAGGATGGAGGGGTCGGTCAGGGAGTGGCAGTAGATCTCCGAGGGCGGCGCGGTGGGGAGTTCACCGGCGGCGGCCTGGGCGTGGGCGGTGGCCAGTTGGCCGTAGCCCTCGGCGATGTGGAAGGTGCCGGCGAAGGCCTCGCGGGGGTCGACGGAGGGGTCGCGGAGCTTGGGGAGCCGCGTGAGCAGCATGTTGACCTTGAGCTGGGCGCCCTCGGCGGGCTCGGGCGCGGAGTCCCCCGTCAGGGCGGCCAGTTCCTGCGGTGAGGCGTTGACCAGAACGTGTCGGGCGGCGGCGACGCCCTCGCCGTCGGCCGTGCGGTAGGTGACCTCGGCGGTGTGGCCGTCGGTCTCGATGCGGACCGCCTCGTGTCCGGTCACGAGTTCCGCGCCGGCCTCGCGCGCGGCGGCTGCCAGGGCGTCGGTGAGGGCGCCCATGCCGCCGACGGGCACGTCCCAGGCGCCGGTGCCGCCGCCGATGACGTGGTAGAGGAAGCAGCGGTTCTGGGCCAGGGAGGTGTCGTGGGCGTCGGCGAAGGTGCCGATCAGCGCGTCGGTGAGGACGACGCCCCGGACCAGGTCGTCGGTGAAGTTCTCCTCGACGGCGACGCCGATCGGCTCCTCGAACAGGGCCCGCCAGGCGGTGTCGTCGTCGATGCGGCGGCGCAGCTCGTCGCGAGTGGGCAGGGGCTCGGTGAGGGTCGGGAAGACGCGCTGGGCGACCTCGCCGGTCATGCCGTAGAAGCGCTGCCAGGCGTCGTACTCGCGCTCGCCGCCGGTCAGCCGGGCGAAGGCCTCCCGGGTGCGCCGCTCCCCGCCGCCGACGAGGAGACCGGTGGGCCGGCCGCCGCGCTCCACGGGGGTGTACGAGGAGATGGTGCGCCCGCGGACGCGGAAGTCGAGACCGAGATCGCGCACGATCTTCGACGGCAGCAGGCTGACCAGGTAGGAGTAGCGCGACAGGCGGGCGTCCACCCCGGCGAACGGGCGGGTGGAGACGGCGGCGCCGCCGGTGTGGCCGAGCCGTTCCAGCAGCAGCACCGAGCGGCCGGCCCGGGCCAGGTAGGCGGCGGCGACAAGGCCGTTGTGGCCGCCGCCGATGATGACGGCGTCGTACGTCCGGGTTCCCTCGTTGGCAGGCATGATGTCTTCGTAACACGTGATGATCTACGTCGGCCATAGGCATGCCGGACGTGTCGGCGCGCGGGTCAGGGAACGGGCCGGTGTCCGCCGGACGCCCGCTGCCGGCTCAGTACGGCGACCCTGCGGTACAGCTCCACGGCTTCGGAGCCGCGGCCGAGCTGCTCCAGGCAGTGGGCCTCGTCGTTGCGGCTGGCGAGGGTGTCGGGATGGTCGGGCCCGAGGACGCGTTCGCGGGCCGTGGCGACCCGCCGGTACTCGGTGAGCGCGTCCGCCCAGCGGCCCAGCCAGCCCAGGGCGACGGCGACCTCGCGCCGGCTGACCAGGGTGTCCGGGTGGTCGGCGCCGAGGACGCGTTCGCGCAGCGCGCATACGTCGCGGGCCTCGGCGAGGGCCTCCTCCCAGCGGTCGAGGCGGCCGAGGTTGACGCCGAGGCCGTGGCGGGCGCGCAGGGTCTCGGGGTGGGTGGCGCCCTGGACGCGGGTGCGGTCCTCGATCAGGTCGCGGTAGAGGCGCAGGGCGTCCGCGCTGCGGCCGAGCCGGCCGAGACTGATGCCGGCCTCGTAGCGGGCGGCGAGGGTGTCCGGGTGGTCGGCGCCGAGGGTGCGGGCGCGGGCGTCGGCGACCTCGCGGTAGGTGCGCAGAGCCTCGTCCCAGCGCGCCAACTGACCCAGGGCGTAGGCGACTTCGTAGCGGGTGACCAGGGTGTCGGGGTGGTCCGGGCCGAGCACCCGGGCGCGGGCGGCGGCCACGTCGAGGGCCATGCGGTACGAGTCCTCCAGGCGCCCGAGCCGGCTGAGGTTGAAGGCGAGGTTGTGGCGGCAGCGCAGGGTGTCGGGATGGTCGGGGCCCAGGACGCGCATCCGGCCGGCCAGGACCGAGGTGTAGCCCTGGTGGGCCTCGAAGTGGCGGCCCAACTGGCCCAGTACGTAGGCCGTTTCCTGGCGGGCGGCCAGCGTGTCGGGGTGCTCGGGGCCGAGGACGCGCGCCCGGGCCGCGGCGACGTCGGTGTAGGCGCGCAGCGCGTCGGCCGCCCGGCCGGTGCGGCTGAGGGTGAAGGCGGCCTCGTAGCGACTGGCGAGGGTGTCGGGGTGGTCCGGGCCGAGGAGCGCCGCCCGTTCGGCGGCGACGGTCAGGTGCACGTCGCGCGCCTCGGCCCAGCGGCCGCGCCGGGCCAGGCCGAGGCCCTCGTGGTGCCGCGCGGTGAGGGCGGCGACGGCGTCCGGCGCCGGACGGGAGAGGACGGCGACCCGGGCCCCGGCGGTCCAGGCGCCGCGCAGTGCCGCGCCGGGGTCCGGCGGGACGGCGCGCAGTCCGGCACCGACCGCCTTGTGGCCGGTGGTCATGCCCCGGGTCCACGCCGGCAGGCGTATCTCGTGCGCGGCCGACTCGCCGGCGCGCGGCCGTCCTGTCACGACCGTCGGCACGTACGTGGCCGCCGTACGCCCCGCGGCCAGGCGACGGCCCAACTCACCGGCGTCGTAGGGCCGTTCCTCGGGCTGTTTGGCCAGCAGGTCCAGGACGATCCGCTCGAAGGGGGCGGGCAGTTCGGGGCGGTGGGCGCGGGGCGGGCGGGGCGGGGTGTCGCGGTGGCCGATGAGGATCGCCCAGGCCTCGTCCAGGTCGAACGGCGGTGCCCCGGTGGCGATCTCGTACAGGACGCAGCCCAGCGAGTACAGGTCACTGCGCTGGTCGACCTCGGTGCCGCCGATCTGTTCCGGGGACATGTAGTGCGGGGTGCCCATCGCGATGCCGGTGCCGGTGAGGCGGGCGGTGAAGCCGATGTCGTGGCCGAGGCGGGCTATGCCGAAGTCGCAGATCTTCACCGTGCCGTCGGTCAGGCGCACGATGTTGGCGGGCTTCAGGTCACGGTGCACGATGCCCTGTTGATGGGTGTAGGCGAGGGCGGCGGCGACCTGTTGCGCGATGTCGATCACGTCGTCCACGGGCAGCGGATGCCCCTTGTTGTCCTCCAGGAGCCGGCTCAGGTCACGTCCTTCGAGCAGCTCCATGACGAGGTAGAGGACGCCGTCGTACTCGCCGAAGTCGTGGATGACGGTCACTCCGCGGTGCGAGAGCGCGGCGGCCACTCTGGCCTCCCGGCGGAACCGCTCCCGCAGGACGCGGGTGAAGGACGGGTCGTCCTGCGGGCCGACCGGCTTGAGGCACTTCACCGCGACCTGCCGCCCCAGGGACTCGTCGCGGGCCCGCCACACCTCGCCCATCCCGCCCCGCCCGATCAGGTCGAGCAGCCGGTACCGGCCCTGAATCAGCCTGTTCTCCCCCATTGCGCGCCGTCGCCCCCGTCACTGTCCGCCCCACCCCCAGGAGGGGCATCGCCACGTGCCGCGACCGCGTACGACGCGGCCCGATCCGTGACACACCCCCCTGCTCGTCCAGTATGGCGGCCTATCGCCCCAGTTTGTACGGTGCCGGTCGGGCGTCCGGGCCGAGCCTCGCCATGGCTCGCAGGATGTGTTTGGGCGGCAGCTGCCAGCGCAGACGTGCGGGAACGCACCGCAGCAGGGCGCCCATGGCCCGCAGCCGGCGAGCCACGACGTCGGGTCGGGGGGCCGGTCTGCCGTACAACTCGTGGGCGTACGGGGGCAGGGAGGCGTACGCCAGCTGCGCCACGCGCCGCCACAGCACGTCGCGCGCCAGGACCAGGAGGGGATGCGTCGGCGGGCGGAGGAGGAAGTCGTCCACCGCGCGTGCCTCGGGTCCCGCGACCAGTTCCGGCCGCACCTTCTCGAAGTACGCGGCCAGCTCGGCCCGGCCGGCCGGTACGGCGTCCGGGTCGAGGCCCACCAGACGGGCGCTGACGCGGTGTTCGGCGATGTACCGGTCGGCCTGGGCATCGGTGAGCGGGTAACCGGAGCCGCGCAGGACGTGGACATAGGAGTCGATCTCGGCGCAGTGCACCCACAGCAGCAGCTCGGGCTCGTCCACGCCGTATCGCTCCCCCGTGTCCGGGTCGCTCACCTGGAGCATGCTGTGGATCTTCCGCACCCGGGCACCGGCCCGCTCGGCCGCCTCGCTGGTGCCGTAGGTCGTGGTGCCGACGAAGTTGGCGGTGCGCATCAGCCGACCCCAGGCGTCCCGCCGGAAGTCGGAGTTCTGCATGACGCCGCGCACGGCGCGCGGGTGCAGCGCCTGGAGATACAGCGCGCGGACGCCGGCGACCCACATCATCGGGTCACCGTGCATCTGCCAGGTCACCGAGGAGGGGCCGAACAGCCCCGGGTCGGCATCGGTCATGGGGTCACCTCCGCCCTGCGACCACGATGCCACGGCCGCGGAGCGGAGCGATACCGCCGGTTACCGACTCTCGACGAACCGCCGGAACGTCTCGGCCCCCGCGCCGGTGAGCGGGGCGCCGTGGGCGAAGCCGACCGCGCGGACGTCCGCCGGCAGTTTCGCGAGGCTCTCCGCCCGCAGTCCGGGGTCGGCGGCGAGTGCCGCGTGACCGAGGTCGAGGCGGCCGCGGTGGAAGACGGCGTCTCCCGTCAGCAAGGTGCGGCTCGGCTCGTGCCACAGCACGATGTGCCCGGGGCTGTGCCCCGGAGCGTGGATCACCCGCGGCCCGCCGGACCCGTCGACGAGATCGCCGTCGGTGAGGGTGCCGTCCGCGGTGACCGGCGTCCAGTGCAGCTTCGGCAGCCGGTCCAGGAGCCGCCCGGGCAGCCCCGAGCGCCCCTCGGGCGGCACCCGGCCGGCCTCCAGCCTGGGCCGGTCGGCGGCGTGCACCAGGATGTCCGCGCCGCTGTGGCGCCGCAGGTCGGCGGCGCCCTGGACGTGGTCGGGGTGGGCGTGGGTGATCACGATCCGGCGGATGTCGCCGGGCTTGCCGCCGCGGTCGGCGAGCGCGTCGAGCAGGACACCGGGGGCGCCGGCCCGGCCGACGTCGACGAGGGTGTAGCCGTCGTCTCCGGCGACGAGGAAGGCGCACCGGGGGTGCAGCGGGCACGCGATCCTGGCGCACCTGCCCGCGCAGGAGGTGGCGGCGATCTTGGCACGCGCGGGCGACGCGGTACACCCCGCGGAGGTGGAGGCCTCACTCGCAGCCGTCCGCGCCGACGGTTTCGCGGTGTCCACGGGGCCAACCACCCCGGCCTCAGAGGCGTCGCCGTACCCGTGCGGACGGCGGACGGACGGGTCGCGGCCTCGGTGGCGGTGTCCGACCCGGCCGAACGCTGGACGGCGAAGCGGGCCACGGCCTTCGCCGAGGTGGTGGTGGACCGGTGCGCCCGGCTGTCGCTGCTGTTCGACGCGGCGGAGGCGCCGGGCACGGCGTGACGGTGTGACCAGGATCGCCGACCGGCGCTCTGCGTGCGGGCCCTCCTCGCACCGCCGCACCGCTCCGGCCGCGCCAAGGGGTGCCGCGGCCGCCGTCGGAGCGAACTGTGGCCAAATCCCGCAAAATTCCCGGGCATGCACGTACATTTCCGACCATCGCTTGGAGATGTCACCGGCAGACGGGGGCAAAGGATGGGCACGGACGACCGCGTCCCGGTGACGACCGGGATCGCACGGCTGCATGCGTCGCCCGGACTCGCCGGGCCAGGCCGGCTCGGGCTGGTGACCAACCACACCGGTGTCCTCCCCGACCTGCGCCCGGCCGCGCCCGCACTGCTCGAGGCCGGCGCGCGGCTGGTCGCCCTGTTCGGTCCCGAGCACGGGCTGCACGGGAGCGGCCAGGCGGGCGAGAGCGAGGACGCCGAGGCGGACCCCGCCACCGGCCTGCCGGTCTACGACACCTACCGGTGCGGCGGCGAGCGTCTAGACAAACTCCTGATCGACAGTGGCGTCGACGCCCTGGTGTACGACCTGCAGGACATCGGGGCCCGGTTCTACACCTACGTGTGGACCATGTTCGACCTGATGGTCTCGGCGGCCCGTACGGGCGTACGGTTCGTGGTCGCCGACCGGCCGAATCCCCTCGGTGGGCTCGTCAGCGAGGGCCCGCTGCTCGACCCGGTGTGGGCCAGCTTCGTCGGGCGCGCCCCGATCCCCGTCCGGCACGGCCTCACCTGCGGCGAACTCGCCCGGCATATCAACGCGTCGGCCGTGCCCCAAGAGGCGGGCAGCGCGGCCGACTTGACGGTGATCGAGGCAGTCGGCTGGCAGCGCGCCATGGACGCGGAGGCCACCGGCCTGCCATGGGTCGCGCCCTCGCCGAACATGCCGACGCCCGCCACCGCCACCGTCTACCCCGGCACCTGCCTGTTCGAGGGCACGAATCTCTCGGAGGGCCGTGGTACCACGCAGCCCTTCGAGATCGTCGGGGCCCCGTACATCGACGCGCGGTTCGCGCCCTCGCTCGCCGAACTCGCCCTGCCCGGAGTGCACTTCCGTGATCTGCGGTACGTACCGACCTTCCACAAACACGCCGGACGGCCGCTGCGCGGGGTCCAGCTCCACATCACCGACCGCGAGGTGTTCGCTCCCGTACGCACCGCCGTCGCGATGCTCGCCACGCTGCGGCGGCTGTACCCGGACGACTTCGCCTGGCACACCGCGGACGGAGGCGCGGAGGGGACCGGCCATCGTCACTTCATCGACCTGCTGTGGGGGTCCGACCGGTTGCGGAACACCGTCGACGCGGGCGACGACCCGCTGCCGCTGTGCGATCCGCCGACGCCGCCCGGCCGGTGGGCCGGCGAAGACGTGCTGCTCTACCCGTGAGGCCTCCCGCCCCACCGCCGCTGCTCGCCGCTCCGCCCGGAAGGACAACTCCGTCCCGGAAGGACAACCCCGTCGATGACCGATCGCACGACGACGACCAGATCCCGGGCCGGGATGCGTGGCTTTCGCGCGGGCGACGGCCCGCACCTGGTGGAGGCGTGGCGCCGGAGTGCGCCGGCCGACCCGATCACCCCGGACCGCTTCCGCTCCCTGGTGCTGCTCGACGCCAACTTCGATCCGGAGGGGCTCAGGGTCGCCGTCGACGGGGACCGTGTCGTCGGCGCGGCCTACGCGGTGCGCCGTCTGACGCCGATGAGCGGCACCGACCTGGAGCCGGAGCAGGGCTGGATCCCGTTCTTCTTCGTCGACCCGGCCGTCCGCGGGCGCGGCCTCGGCCGACGGCTGCTGACCGACGCCCTCGACTGGCTGCACGGCCACGGCCGTACCCGGGTGGACTTCTCCTCGTACACCCCGAACTACATCCTCCCGGGCCTGGACGCCGAGGCGTACCCGGCAGCAGCCGAGCTCCTCGAATCCCTGGGCTTTCGCGCGCTGTACGAGGCGGCGGCGATGGACCGCAGCCTGGTCGGCTATCGCTTCCCGGAGGATGTCGCCTGCCGCGCGGACGAACTGACGGCGCGGGGCCACCGGTTCGCCACCCCGTCCGACGACGACCTGGTGGAACTGGTCGCGCTCGCCGGGAACCACTTCAACCCCGACTGGGCGCGCGCGATCCGGGAGTGTCTGGCCGCGGGCACGCCGCTCGACCGGATCGTCGTCGCCCGGGACCCTGCGGGCCGCCTGGCCGGCTGGGCGATGCACGGCGCGTACGAGTCGGTGGACGAGCGGTTCGGCCCGTTCGGTGTACTGGAGGAGATGCGCGGCACCGGGCTCGGCAAGGTCCTGCTCCACCTGGTCCTGGAGCGGATGCGGGCACGGGGCGCGCACTCCGCGTGGTTCCTGTGGACCGGCGAACGGTCCCCGGCGGGCCACCTGTACCGCGCGGCTGGTTTCACCACGACCCGGGTGTTCCGTGTGCTGCGCCGGGAGGTCGCCCGATGACGACGCCGGCACGCCGCACCAGGGCCCCAGGCGGCCTGAGCCGCCGTCACTTCGCGCTGGGGCTCCCCTCGGCGCTGCTCGCCGCCGGATGCGCCGCGCCGTACCAGGGCACCGGCCGGCCCGGGGATCCGATCGTGCTCACCCTGCTCTCCCACTACGCGAGCGGGGAGCTGAAGGAGGCCCTGCAGAGCCCGGTCGACGAGTGGAACGCCACGCACGACCGGGTCAAGGTGCGGACGAAGGCCGTCGAGTTCACGGACCTGCTGACCACGTTCATGGTCCGGCAGGCCGCGGGCCAGGGCGCCGACATCCTCCACCCCTACTGCCTGTGGAACGGCCAGCTCGTCCGGGCCGGCGTCCTGCGGCCCGCTCCCTCCGAGCACGCCGAGGAGATCAGGCGCGGCTACGGCGGGGCCGCGGTCGGCGCCGCATCGGTGGGCGGCACGGTGTACGGCTACCCCACCGAGGTGCAGACGTACGCCCTCTACTACAACAAGCGACTGCTGCGCGAGGCCGGTGTCGCCGGACCACCGCGCACCTGGCGGGAGCTGGAGGAGACGGCCCACCGCACCGCCAAACAGGACCGGTACGGCAACACGCTGGTCCAGGGGTTCGGGCTGTCCACCTACGACGACTCCACCACCGTCGGCCAGACGCTCGCCCTGCTCAACGCCGCCGGCGGAAGGTTCGTCTCCGCGGACGGCAGGAGCACCGCCATCGACTCGCCGGCCGGCCGGGCCGTGTTCGATCTGGAGCACCGCCTCGTCGTCAAAGGTGCGAGCGCGCCCGGCGTCAACGTGTACAAGGCGTTCGCGTCCGGGCAGGTGGCCATGGTGGTCAGCGCCGGATGGTGGACCGCGGACCTGAAGGGTCTGATGGGCAAGGACTATCGCGACGTGGGCGTCGCGCCCGTACCCGTCCCCGAGGCGGGCGACAAGCGCGCCACGCTCTCCACCGGCTTCATGCTGGGCGTCAACGCGGCCAGTGAACACCCCCGCGAGGCCTGGGAGTTCCTGCGCTGGCTCAACAGCGAGAAAGTGGGCGTGAAGAGCGCCGGGAAGGGCGCGACAGCGACCCGGATGAGCGCGCTTCAGGTGTCGGTCGGTTCCCTGACCGGCCGTGCCGACGACATGCGGACGCTGCTCGGCGGGGCCGGCGATCCGAACCTGCGCCCGTTCCTGGACGCGCTGGCGTACGCGGTGCCGGAGCCGAACGTGCCGGGCGCGCAGCAGGCCAAGTCGCTGCTGCGCAAGAACATCGAGGCGTTGTGGACCGGTCAGCAGTCGGTCGACGAGGCACTGCGGACCACCCGCCGTCAGGTCGATCAGGAGGTGTCCCGCTCATGGTGAACGCCCTGGCGCCGGAGACGACCGAGCGAGTGCCCGGACCGCGCTCCGCCGGGCCCGCGGTCGACGGCCGCGGCCCCACCCGGCGCCGACGCCGCCAGGCCGTCGTCGCCTACCTCTTCCTGGCGCCGACGCTGCTGTTCTTCGCGGTCTTCCTGATCCTGCCGCTCGGCTTCGCGCTGCTGCTGTCGACGTCCCGCTGGGCCGGGTTCGACCTCGGCGACATCGATCCCGTCGGACTGGACAACTTCACCGGCCTCTTCGCGGACGGATCGACGTTCCTGGCGCCGATCCTCACCAACACGCTGCTGTTCGCCCTGGGCACGGTGGCCCTGGCGCTCGCCGGCTCCGTGGTCGTCGCCACCTGTATCGACAACCTGCGGTTCCAGGGGCTGTGGCGCACGCTGTACTTCCTGCCGATCGTCACGACGGTCGTCGCCGTCGGCAACGTGTGGAAGTACATGTACGAGCCGGGCGGGCTCGTCAACGGCGTCCTCAACGCCCTCGGGCTCGACTCGGTGGCGTTCCTCCAGGATCCGGACACCGCGCTGCCCTCCGTCGTGGTCGTCCAGGCCTGGGCCTCGGTCGGCTCGGCGATCCTCATCCTGACCGCCGGGCTGAAGTCCATTCCCGAGTCGTACTACGAGGCCGCCGCGCTCGACGGCGCCGGGCCCGTCACCGTCTTCCGGAAGATCACGCTGCCGCTGCTGCGTCCGTCCCTGCTGTTCGTCTGCATCACCCAGTTCCTCACCGGCCTGCAGTCGTTCGCGCTGATCATCGTGATGACCAAGGGCGGGCCGGGTGACGCGACCAACGTGGCCGCGCTGGAAATGTACCGGCAGGCCTTCTCGTACGGCGACTGGGGCACCGCGAGCGCCGCAGCCTTCGTGCTGTTCGTGGTGGTCCTCGTGGTCACCCTGGCGCAGTTGTGGATCTTCCGGCGCAAGGGGGAGGACGCATGAACCGCCGCCGTTTCCCATGGTTCTCGTATCTGCTGGTCATGACCGGCGCCGTACTCACGGTCGTGCCGTTCCTCGACATGGTGATGACGTCCTTCAAGGGGCCGGGTGAGGCGGGCACACTGCCGTACCGGTTCCTGCCCGACGCCTTCGACCTGTCCAACTACCGGGCGGCGGTCGACCAGCTCGATCTGCCGGTGCTCTTCCGCAACAGCGTCGTCGCCACCGCCGTGATCACCGGATCGGTGCTGCTCACGTCGTCGCTCGCGGGCTACGCGCTCGCCAAACTCCGCTTCCCTGGACGGAACTTCATCTTCCGCCTGGTGCTGTCGACGATGATGTTCCCGCCGTTCCTCTTCTTCATCCCGCACTTCCTGATCCTGGTGCACTGGCCGCTCGCGGGCGGCAACGACCTGTTCGGGCGCGGGGGCGCGGGCCTGACGGTCAGTGTCGTGGCGCTCGCCATGCCGTTCCTGGTCAACGGCTTCGGGATCTTCCTGATGCGCCAGTTCATGGTCTCGATCCCGGACGAGGTCCTGGAGGCCGCACGCATCGACGGGGCCGGCGAGTTCGCCGTGTGGTGGCGGATCGTGGTGCCGCAGACCAAGCCGGTTCTGGTGACGCTCGGGCTGCTGACCTTCGTCGACGCCTGGAACGAGTACATCTGGGCGCTGCTCGTCTCGACCGCCAACCCGGACGTGATGACCCTGCCCGTCGGGATCCAGCTCCTTCAGGACTACGTCGACCCGTCCCGCACGATGCCCATCGTCATGGCCGGACTCGTCCTGAGCATCCTGCCCGTCCTGATCCTCTTCCTGCTGCTGCAGAAGTACTACATCCGTGGCGTCATGCTGAGTGGGCTCAAGTAGGGAGCGAATCACGGCGAAGCCTCAACACGATCAGCGCCAGGATCGACGTCGACGCCTACCTCTCGCTGCTCGCCCTCGACGGCGCCCTGGTCAACGTCGGCGCCCCCGGCGAACCGCTCGCGGTGAACGTGCCCTCCCTGTTCGCCAACCGGCGCTCGTACGCCGGATCGCTGTTCGGCGGTGTCCGCGAGACCCAGGAGATGCTCGACTTCTGCGCCGAGCACGGCATCGGCGCAGAGATCGAGCTGATCCCGGCAGACAAGATCAACGAGGCGTTCGACCGGGTCCTCGCCTCCGACGTCCGCTACCGGTTCGTGGTCGACACCTCCTCGCCGGCCTGACACACGAGCACGGCTCAGCCGCCGACGAGGGCGACGAGCTTGATGAAGACCAGGTCGGGATCGACGGTGAGATCCACGACGTCGTCGAGTTCCTCGACCTGGCGATCGCCGGCCAGCACGAAGAACCCGTTGGCCAGGAAGGCCCGCTCGGCGATCTCGGCCTGGCGCTCCCAGTCGATGCGGCGTACTTCGCGGAGCCGGTAGCCGTTCAGCTCCGTCTCGGCGTCGTCGGGGCGGACGAGGCCGTTGAAGCGGTCGCTCGGTCGGGCGTTGTGCCGGGCGACCTCCTCGCGGACCCGGAGCCTGATCAGCTCCCGTACGGTCATCCGCTCCGGCAGCCCCGCGACCTGCCACTCGGTGACGGGCTTGCCCGTCGCGGTCTCGTCCCGGAACGTCACGGTGGCCATCAGGCACCTCGCTTGATCTGCATGAGGATGGTCTCGTCGGTGATCTTGGTGTCGGCGGCGAGCAGGAACGCCTTGCTGAGGATCAGGGAGAGCCGTTCGTCCTCGAACGGCAGGAACACCTTGCTGTCCCCCGAGCGCCCGGCCGGGACGATGCACAGGTAGCTGTCGTCCGGTGCCATCAGGATGTTGGCCGAACCCAGATGGATCTTGTACGTGCGCAGATCGCCACGGACGACCAGGAAGCGGCCGTCGAGCGTGCACCGGTCTGCGATCTTCAGGCGCGGCAGGATCCGTTCCAGGACGTCGCGGCGGGCCTCGGCGCTCGCCGTCAGCTCGGCGAACCCGGCCCGCTCCCAGTAGGTGCGCACGGGGCCGCCGTCGGTCCAGTCGGGATCGGCGGCGATCGAGGTGACACCGACGAAGAGGTCCACGTCGCGCATCGCCTCACTGAACACCAGTGGGGGCACGTCGGCGAGCGGTGCCTCGCGCCAGCTTCCCTCCACCCGGCGGTCGAACCGCACTTGGTCGGTCGAGGCCAGTTCGTCGTTGCCCGCCCAGTCGGCCCAGGTGTGGAAGAAGCGGACCCGCCACTCCCCCGCCGCCAGCGTGCGCTCGGCCTCGTCGCCGTCCCCGCCGTCCCAGGGACCGAGCAGGTCGCTCTTCCATCCCCGGGCCCGGAACAGGGCGAACATCCTGCGGTAGTGGACGAGGTGGGCGGCGAAGCGGTTGGAGTAGACGCGGGTCTGCTCCTCGGCCGGGGTGAGCAGGTAGATCTCGCGGAACGCCTGCTTGAAGGGCTGGCGTATGCACCGCTCGGTGAGCAGGTCCCGCCAGGCCCGCACGGCGTGGGGTTCGGAGCGGAGCGGGTGCCAGAGCCGGACGGAGGCGTCGTCGGGGGCGTCGGGAAGGTGCTCGTCCGTCTCGGGCAGTACGGCCCGCCACTCGCCGGGTGCGACCTCGATCTCCCAGATCAGTCGGCGTACGAGGGCACTGGCGAGGGGGTGCCCGGCCAGGTCGGTGCGCCACCAGCCGTACGGGTGGACGGCTTCGACGGCGAAACCGCCCTCCAATGCGCGTACGAGGGTGGCGAGTTGGGCATTGACGCGCTTCACCAGCTCGCGCAGCTCCTTGACCAGGGCGGCGTGGTCGCGGCGGACCGGCGCCGGGAGGCTGCGCAGCGGGCGGCCGTCCTTCTCCCAGGTCAGCGTGGCGGTCTCGGTGACCGTGACGACGGCCTGGTAGTCACCGGCCGTGCGGCGCAGGACGCCGCCCGCGGCGGAGCCGCTGATGGATACGGTGTCGAACTCCAGCCTCGGCAACCGCAGTGCCACGTCGGTGCGTTCGGCCAGCGCCGCGTCGACCTTCTTGAGCATCTTGTCGAGCTGCTTGGGCACCCCGGCGTGCCGGACGGTCCGGCGCACGGTGCGGATCGCGGTCACCAGCTCGGGCGTCGGGAAGTCCTGTGCGGCGCGGACCGCTTCGTACAGCAGGGCCTGCGAGGGAAGCGTCTTCGCCGCCGTCGGGGCGAGGGCGACGCCGGGCAGCAGCCGCTCGAACAGCTCCGGCAGCCAGGGCTCGTCGCGCTGCAGCGCCACCCGCAGGGCCTGTCCGAGCGAGGTGATCTCCCGGTCTGTGAACGCCTTGTCCGCCCGGTAGGGGATCTCGCCCGCCCGGATCGCATCCGTGCGGTCGGCCGCGGCTTCCAGTGCGCGCCGGGCGAACGCCACGTAGGCGGGATTGTCGGCCGCCCGGCGCCACGTGTGCGCGAGCGGCGCGACGAACCTGTGGTCCCGGTCGATGTCGGACAGCAGCGCCCGTTCGGCCGGGGTGCAGCCGGCCATGACGGCGATCTCGTCCGCGACGATGGGGCCCACATCAGCGGAGAGGCGCTCCACGACCGCGCGCAGGGTCCCGTCGCCGGCGAACCCGGCGACCGCGAGCAGTGCGTACGGCTGGCGCAGGGTGTCCTTCTCCAGCCGGAACTCGACCAGGCGACGGGCCGGTTCGGACACGTCGGGCAGCGGCCCCGTGCAGGACTCCAGCGCACGCAGGCCGAGGGTGAGGTCCGCCCAGCCGGACTCCTCGCATCGCTCGACCAGTACCTCGAACATCCTGCGGCACGCCTCGGGCGTGTAGCGCGGCTGCCGTTCCCTGGCCGCGTCCTCGACCATGAAGCGGACCGTCGTCATCGTGGGCGCGGCCGAGGCCCTCACCTGGTAGGCCGCTACGAACAGGCTGCCGAGCTGCTCGTCGGAGACCTGTGACAGATCCGGGTTCCTGTCCTGCTCCGCGAGCGTGAAGTCCGGGTCGGTCAGCGCGCGTGTCAGCCGGGCTGCGAGGTCCATCAGGCGCCCCTCTTGATCTGGCGGAGGATCGTGTCGTCGGTGATCTTGGTGTCGGCGGCGAGCAGGAGCGCCTTGCTGAGGATCAGGGAGAGCCGTTCGTCCTCGAACGGCAGGAACACCTTGCCGCCGCCCTTGCCGCGTGACGCGACGATGCACAGGTAGGCGTCGTCCGGTGCCATCAGGATGTTGGCCGAGCCGAGATGGATCTTGTACGTGCGCAGATCGCCGCGGACGACCAGGAAGCGGCCGTCGAGCGTGCACCGGTCTGCGATCTTCAGGCGCGGCAGGATCCGTTCCAGCGCCTCGCGGCGGACCTCGGCACTCGCCGTCAGCGCTCCGAACGTGGCCGTGCGCCAGTACCCGGCGTAGCGGTCCTCGCCCCGGTCGGTCCAGTCGGGATCGGCGGCGATCGAGGTCACGCCGACGAACAGGTCGACGTCCCGCATCGCCTCGCTGAACACCAGCGGGGGCACCTCGGCGAGCGCGACCTCCCGCCATTGGCGGCCGCTGCGCCGCTCGAAGCGGACCTGGTCGGTCGCTGCGTGCTCGGGCGCGTAGCCGCCGCCGTCGTCCGCGGCGGGCTCGTGGTGGAAGCAGGCCCGCCACGCGCCGTCGCCGAACTCGGCCCGGGCCAGCCCGTCGTAGCCGCCGTCGTACCGGCCGAGGAAGTTGGCCTGCCAGCCGCGCTCCTTGAACAGCGCGTAGAGCTGCCGGTAGTGGACGATGTGGGCGGCGAACCGGTTGGAGTAGCCGCCGGTCTCCTCCTCCGCCGGGGTGAGCAGGTAGATCTCCCGGAAGGCCTGCTTGAACGGCTGCCGCAGCCGCTCCGTGACGAGCCGCTCCCGCCACGCCCTGATGTCGTCCGTCGACGCCCGGATCGGATGCCACAACCGGACGCGCTCCGGCGCACCGGGCGGCTCGGCCGTCGGCGCCACCGCACGCCACTCGCCGTCCGCGTCCTGGAACTCCCAGATCAGACCGCGCACAAGAGTGCCGGTGACCGGATGGTCGCGGTAGTAGCGGCACCACTCGTCGTACGGCCACTCGCGCCCGGCCGACATCAACGCCTCGACGCGGGCCCGCTCGCCGGAAAGCGTCCCCCGCACCTCCTTGGCGAGGGCCTTCAACTCCTGGAGCTCGTCCGGGAACTCGTCCTTCACCGCTGCCGGAGCCGTACGGGACGTGCTGCCGTCGGGGCGGGTGAAGGTGAGCCGCACGGTCGCCGCTTCCTCGATGGCCACCCGCACCCGGTGTCCGCCCAACTCCCGTTCCAGCGAGCCGTCCGGTGCCAGGCCGTGGTCCGGCACGCTGCGCTCGATGAGCTGCTCGGCCGTGATGCCCTGCTTGCCGGCCGCCGTCACCAGCGCGGTGTCGAGCTGCTTGCGCAGGGCCCGGTGCTTGATCCGTGACCGCAGCCGCCACAGGGCCTCCAGCGAGGCCGGATCGCCGGTCTCGGCCAGCGCGTTGATCGCCGCACCCGCGAGCTTGAGATCCTCGATCACGTCGGTCCCGGGGCCGCCGGCCCGCAGAGCGAGCGCGCCGAGATGCCGCACCGCGGCCGGGGCGCCGGTCAGCACGGCCGCCCAGACGACGCCGCGGGCCAGGTCCCCGTCGTTCTGCTGGACGAGGTAGTGGTAGTGGTAGCCGTCGTCGAGCCAGCCGGTGTGCGCACCGCTTCGCCTTGTGCACAGCGGATCGTCCTCGGCCAGCGCGCGCAGGACGTCGGCCACGAGGTCCCGCGCCGACGCCGCGTCCGCGAGTTCGAGGCACGTCCGCCGCCACTTCTGCGCGGGACGCGGCCCGGACAGACCCGCCAGGTGCCGGACGAAGTCGGCCAGCTCCGCCGTCGGCGACGTGGTCGCACGGTCGCGCAGCGGGGCGGCCCAAGGGGCGTAGGGCGGGATCAACCCCTCGGGGATGTGCGCCTCGTCCACGCTCGCGAGCAGCGCACGGAGACGTTTGACGACCGGCCCGCGCAGGTGCGCGGGAGCATCGCCGCTCATGAGCTTCCCGTGTGCGTGCCGCAGCCACGGCGCGATTGCACGGCACCCGTCGGCGCCGAGCCGCTCGGCGGCAATCAGCGCCACCCCCAGGGAACCGGCGGACCAGAAGCCCATGTCGAACTCGGAGACACGGACCAACAGCACCGCGACCTCATCCGGCGTCCAGCCGTGCACCCGTGAGATCACGGTTCCGATCTCGGAGTCGTACCGCCAGAGTCCCATGTCGTCGAAGCGGGAGGCCAGCATGAGGCACAGGGCCGCCGCCCTGCCCTCCTCCTCCGAACAGTCCGCGAGCCGCCCTTCGATCTCGGCCTGGGTCGCCGCGCGTATCGCCTGGATCCGCTCGAATTCCCCCGGTCCTCCCCGCAACGCCGCGGAGGCGTCCCACTGGGGATCCGTCCGCTGACGTTCCAGGAGATCGACGAGCCAGCGCACGCGGTCGAGCGCGGCGCACCTCACGTCGTCGAGCGAGTCGTTCCTACGGGATTCGGCCACCAAGGTGTCGTAGAGCATGGCGGGATAATGGCAGGGGGGACTGACAATGCCTCAGGCACCGACGACTGTGACCAGGATTGCCAGTTGGCATCCGTCGGGCGACGGCAAGGTGCTGGACATCAAGACCGCGGACATCAAGGGGCGGCACCTGCCTTCCACCAAGGGGCCATCGATCTGAGCAAGGCGCTGACCACTCTCATCCAGACCCTGGACGGCTTGGGTGAGCCCTGGGGCCACGACGAGCAGGGTGACAAGTTCGGCAACGCCTACAAGCCGCAGCAGAAGAAGATCGAGAGCGCGGCGGGCGTGCTGGTGCTCGGTCTGACGAGCATTCACGAGGCCATGGTCGACATGGCGGACGGAACCGTGGACAACGACCAGCTCATCGCCGGCATGTTCACGGAAGTGAAGACCGACCAGCAGAGCGACGGTGCCGGTGAGCGTTGAGGACAAAGCCCGGCACATCCTTCTCAAGCTGGGCATGTGGTGGCCGGAGGCCGACTCGGGCAAACCGCGGGAGGCGGCGAAGGCCTGGCGCACGTTCGCCGGTGCCGTCGACGACGTCCCCTCCCCCGTGCACCGCAGCGCCTCGTCGATCATCCACCACAACACCGGTGAGTCGATCGAGGCGTTCGACAAGTTCTGGGGCCGCTACGCCAAAGACCAGGACGGCGGCTGGCTGAGCGACCTCGCCGAGTCCTCGCGGGAGATGGCCAAGGCACTGGAGAAGTTCGCCGACGCCATCGACGACGCGATCAACAAGCTCTGGACGCAGATCGGCATCGACGCCGCCGTGATCGCGGGCGGCGTGACGCTCGCCTTCTTCACCGCGGGCCTCGCCTCCGGGGCGGCCGTCGCGGCGGCCGACGCGGTCATCGAGTTCGGTGCCACCATGGGCGTCGCCGTCACCACGACGGTGGCCGAGATCGCCGCCGGCACCCTCGACGCCGCCGCCTTCGGTGGCGTCGAGTCCGTCGCCGTCGACCTCGCCGTGGCCCAGCCGCTGAAGATGGCGACCGGTCTGCAGCACGGCTTCAGCCTGGACGAAGTCAACCAGGCCGCCAAGGACGGCATGATCTTCGGCGGCGCGCTGGGCGCGGCAGCAGCCGGCGCCTGGCCCTCCACTCGGGGGCGGTGGCCCGTCCTCGCCGGCCGCGCAGGGTGACAGTGGTGCGGCGGCGGACGGTGCTGAGCATCTTGTTCGCGAGTTGGACGACGTGGAAGTGGTCGACCACGATCGTGGCGTGGGGTAGGCCGGTGCGCACGGCGGCCCGGTAACCGCTGGACATGTCGATGGCCACGTAGCGGATGGCGCGCCGCCACTCGATCGGGGTCGAAGCCAGCCAGGCCAGCACGTCGGAAGGAGCACGGGCTTCGACCTGCCCGAGCAGCCCGCCGCTGCCGCTCGCGTCCACGAAGCCGGTGTGCCACTGGTCTGTCGTCGGCACCCATCGCCCGGTCACGGCATCCTGGTGCGACTGGGTGCGCCCGCGCCGGGTCTCGTCGATCCCCAGCACCTCGACGGGCGGCAGCGGCGCGGTGACGACCTCGCGAGCGGTGGTCCGGAAGGCGTCCATCACCGTCGGCCACGACAAGCGCAGATCCCGGGCCGCCTGGATCACCGTGGACCCGGTGTCGCGCACCCGCCGTCCTGCCGCTTCCCGCAGCCGGGTCGTCAGGCGGGCGCGTGCCGGTATCTGGGGGATCTGCTCGGTGAACGACCGACGCGGGCAAGCGGGTTCGCGGCAGTACCAGCGGCGCTTGTGCCAGCGGAACTCCAGTCCGCGTTCGCCGTACGGCAGGTCGCGGGGCCGGGTGACCGCCGTGCCCTTCGGCTGGCAGGCCCGCGCTCCCTCGTCGACGGTGGTCAGGTGCACCCGCCGGGTGCCGTCCTCCAGCCGCTCGACCCGGACGACAGACACCCCGTCAAGGCCGAGCAGCAACGTCGTATCGTTGGGCAAGCCCGTGGCTCCTGCCTGATTTCTCCCCGGAAAACAGAAATGATCACGCGCTCGATAGCGAGTCAGCAGCGGCCCGAGGCTGTCGTTGCGGCGGAACAGCTCTGGCCGTCGGGTCGCTGACGCTTCGCAGGGCAGTGCGCTCAGGCGTCATGACGTGGGCCCGCATCAGGTAGTGGTCATGCGGCCGCGTCGACGAGGGCTTGGAGCAGGCGCTGGGGGTCTTCGGCGATGCGGTTGCAGACGTAGAGCCACCATTCCGTGCCGAAGACGATGTACTCCCGGGTGGGGTGGCCGCGCTCGGCCATGGCCTGGAGGCGGTCGGGCCCGAGGCCGAGGAGGGTCTCGAACTCCCAAGGATCGGAATCGGTGCCCTTCCCTCCGAGGTGCTGGTCAATACGGTTGATCAAATCCCAGTCGTGGGTGGCAAAGGAGCACAGATGGCCCGAGTCGGCCAACTGTTGCGCATACGCAAGATAGGCAGCGGTCAGGGCCGGGGCCTCGCGCCGGTGCGCTATGGCCTCAGGTTCGAGGAAGGCGCCCTTGACCAGGCGGATGCGGCCGGGACGGGAAAGCAGCTCCGACAGGTCGTCTGCGGTGCGATACAGGCGTGCCTGGACGGTGATGCCCACATGGTCGAACCGCTCGCACAGCTTGCGGTGCAGGGCAAGCACCTCGTTGGTCCGGTCGGAGCCTTCAGCCGAGATCACCATCTCCCGCCCGGTGTCGGCAGTGGCCTGGGCGATGCGGGAGGCGTTGGCAAGGGCAAGCTCCGCATCGACGGCTAGGCCGATGTGGGACAAGTCGAGGGAGATCGAGCACCCTGGTGGCAGCAGACGGGCCGCGGAGAGGAAGGTATCGGTCTCTTCCGTGGCCCGCTGCGGGTCGCGGCAGCTCTCGCCCATGTACTCGACGTTCACGCGGTGGCCGACGGCCAGGACCTGCCGCGCCCGGTCCAGGGCGTCGGGCAGGGTTTCACCGGCCACGTACCGCCGCGCAACTTTGCGGGCCAGAGGGCCGAGGACCGGGTCGCCTGGGACGCGCCACTTCAGCTCCTCGTCGAGCGCAAGCCCACGCAGGACTTGGGCAGCCTGTGACGACAAGGCGGCGTTGGTGGCGGGGGTCTGTGTGGTCATGCGCTGTGCCTAGCTGTTCGCGGGATGGATGAACGCCTGCGAGCCTTCCAAACCGGTGCTCCCACCTGAGAGTGGCAGAAACGACAGGTAAGCTGAAATTCCTGCCATCGTCGTGAGAGGGGATCGGGAACCTGTGCTTCACGACATCGCCGTCCTGGCTCTCCAGGGTGCCCACGCATTCGAGCTGGGCGTGTTCTGCGAGGTCTTCGGGATCGACCGCAGCGATGACTCGCTGCCCGTGTACGACTTCGCTCTTGTCTCGGCCACCGGCGACAGCGTGCCGACCCGCCACGGCTTCGAGGTGCGGGCCCGGCACGGCCTGGAGCGGCTGGCCTCGGCGGACCTCATCTGCGTCCCGGCCTACGACCTCAACGTGCGCCAGCCGGACCACCTGACCGAGGAACTGCGGGCTGCTGTGCAGCGTGGCGCTCGGGTCCTGAGCATCTGCACCGGGGCCTTCCTCCTGGGCGAGGCCGGGCTGCTCGACGAGCGACGCTGTACCACGCACTGGCGCTACACCGACGAACTCGCCCGCCGCCACCCGCGTGCCCGGGTCGAGTCGGACGTGCTCTACGTCGACGAGGACCCGGTCATCACCGGCGCCGGCACCGCCGCCGGCGTCGACACCTGCCTCCACCTCATCCGCAAGGAACACGGCAGCGCCGTCGCCAACTCGATCGCCCGCCGCATGGTCACACCCCCGCACCGCGACGGCGGCCAGCACCAGTACCGCCAACGCCCCCTCCCCCGAGAGGGGACTGGGTCTCTCACCCCTGTCCTGGCCTGGATGGAAGCCAACCTCGACCAGGACCTGACCGTCGACGCAATGGCCAACCGTGCCCACCTTTCCCCGCGGACCTTCGCCCGACGCTTCCGGCAGGAGACCGGGACCACTCCGCTGCAATGGCTCACCGGACAGCGGGTCCTGCTCGCGCAGCACCACCTGGAGACCACGGACGATCCAGTGACCGCGATCGCCCACCGCACCGGCTTCGGTACCGTCGACAACCTCCGCCACCACTTCGCCCGACACCTCGGCACGACGCCCCAGACGTACCGGCGCGCGTTCAGGACCCTGCCCACCAGCTGACGATCCGCGCCCGCCACAGCTCCACAAGGGCCAGTGCTGTCGGTCCTCATGAACAGAACCAGGTGGGCAAGCCGTCACCGACCGCGACTCCACGTCAGCGGCCCGGGCGACGCGCACCGCTAAAGATCGAAGACCCCGAAAACTGCGGGCACTGGATCCCCGACGAGAAGCCGGAGTTCCTCTCAAAGGAGCTGATTCGCTTCTTCGCGCAATCCGACCAGCAGCGATAACGGAAAAGATCACGAGTGATCGATCCGCGGCGCGATCAATCCCCGGAGGACGACATGCGAGTTGATAGGTGATTTGTCGTCACCTGAACGCGTGGGACTGCGGCATCCGGGACCGGTCGGTGGCTCGGGCGTGCTGGGCTGAACCCCGTGAGCGATCGCAAGCCCTACAACCGTCCTGTCCGACGGGCAGTGGGCGCTGATCGAGCCGGTGATCGCCGCGTGGAAGGCCGCGCAACCCTCGGTCAGCGGTCACCAGGGCCGGTACGAGATGCGGGAGATCGTCGGGGGCGACATGTTCTTCGCGATCCTGAAGGGGTGGCCGAAGGAGCCCGCGTACGGAAAGGCTTCGGTGGCCAACTTCGAGGAGTACGCCGAGAAGGTCTCGGGGAAGTCGTTGTCGGCTCTGTTTGGTGCGTGGTTGTTCGAGCCGACGGTGCCTGCGGGGGGCTGCGGTTGAGGCCGTGGCGGCTCCTGTTCAGCCGAAGTCCTGCCGGGTTCGGTGGTGCGGGGGCTGCGGGTCCGGTTGTGGCTGGTCGCGCCCACGCGGCGGAGCCGCACACGAACACAGCCCCGCGCCCCTTACGGGGCGCTTAGGAACCCCTCCCGCAGCTGCAGCGGCGCCACGCCGTGCCACCTGCGGACCGCCCTGCGCAGCGCGCGTTCGTCGGAGAAGCCTGCCTGGCGAGCCACCTCGCGGAGGGTGAGGTGGGGGCGGTGCAGGAGTTGTTCGACGCGTTCGCGCCGTACGCCCTCGACGATCGCCTCGTAGGAGCTGCCGCAGTCGGCCAGGCGGCGGCGTAGCGTGCGCTCGCTCGACGCGTGTCTGCGGGCCTGCTCGGCGAAGGAGGGGACGTCCGGAAGGCTCTGCGCGACGGAGATCTCCAGTACCTCCAGAAGGTCCTGCTGCTGGCGGCGCGGGGCCATCTGCGCTTCGAGCAGTTCGAGGGTCGAGGCGTAGGTCACCGGATCGCGGCCCGGCATCGGCCGGTTGATCCATGCCTGCGGCACCACCATGCGGTTGTGGGAGGCGCCGAAGTGCAGCGGGCAGCGGAAGATGTCACGGAACGGCTGGACGTCGTGCGGAGCGGGGAAGGCAAAGTGGACGTCCTGCGGTGCGAGGCCGGCGCCGGCGGCGAGGCGGCCCAGCGTGACGACGCTGGAGAACGCCTCCTCAATGAGGAAGACGGCGACGTTCGGGTCGACCACCGGATCCGGGAGGTCGGCCCGCACCACGTAGTCGGGGCCCTCCCGGCCGGCCGACCAGACCGTCATGGCCCCGGACACGTTCTGGAAGCGCACGCCCGTCTCGATGGCCACCTGGAGGGTGTCGCTGGCGAGCATGGCGAAACCCAGGAGACCCCAGGCGGTGAGGTGCTGGGCGGCTCCGACCCGCAGGCCCAGGTTCTCGTCGCCGGTGAGTTCGACGGCGCGTCGGATGACGGCACTGCCTTGCCGGTAGGAGACGCGCAGGGCCGCCGATGCCATCAGGGTCTCGGCGAGACCCACTTGTGTCAGCTCCGGTTGCAGGTCGACGCCGTACTCCCGGGTGATCTGGCTGAGGTAGCGCAGGATGTTCGGGGAGATCGTCGCCGACGTGCTGCGCGTGGTGCCGTTCTCCGGACTGGGTGCCTCGGGCATGGCTTCTCTCCAGGGCCGTACTGGCGACCACTTTAGGCAGGGGCGTCCGGTTTCCGCCTTGTCAGCGGGTGCGGATCCACACCGTCTTCTCCCTGGTCCACTGGTCGAAGGCGTTGGTGGATCGCTCCGCCCCGCCGAATCCGGACTGCTTCCAGCCACCGAAGGGGGAGGTGATGTCGCCCTCGCTGTAGGCGTTGACGGAGACCACTCCGGCCTGGATGCCACGGGCGAGGCGGAAGGCGGTGTCGAGGTCGCGGGTCCATACGGAGGCAGCAAGGCCGTAGGCGCTGGCGTTGGCCGTCCGGACGGCCTCCTGCTCGGAGGTGAAGGTCTGGACGGTGACCACGGGTCCGAACAGTTCCTCGGTGACGACCCTGCTGTCGTCGGGGGCGCCGACCACCACGGTGGGCGGGTAGTAGGCCCCGTGCGGGTGGAGGCCTTCCGGCAGCCGGGCCATGTGCGCCACGGCTCCGGCGGCGACCGCCTCGTCCACGGCGCGTGCGACCCGGTCCCGCGCCGCACCGCTGATCAGCGGTCCCATCCTGGTGTCCGGGTCGGCAGGGTCACCGATGGCCAGCGCCCCGGCGGCGGCCGTGAACCGGGTGATGACCTTGGCGGCGATGTCCTCGTGGACCAGGACGCGGGAGCCCGCCGTGCAGTTCTGGCCCGTCGTCAGGAACGCGGCCTCGACCATGTCGTCGATGAGTTCGGCGCCGAAGTCGAGCGCGTCCGGCATCAGGACCTGGGGGCTCTTGCCGCCCATCTCCAGGGAGACCCGTTTGAAGTTGGTCTCCGCGGCATCCCGCAGGATCCGCCGTCCAGTGGCCGTCGAGCCGGTGAAGGACAGGGCGTCCACCCCGGGGTGGCGGGCGAGCGCCCGGCCGGCTTCCGCCCCGTGGCCGGGCAGGACGGTGAGCGCCCCGTCCGGCAGACCCGCTTCCATAGCCAGCCGGGCCATGTGGAGGGCCGAGCGGGGGGTCGCTTCGGCCGGCTTGAGCAGCAGGCTGTTGCCCGCGGCGAGGGCGGGGCCGATCTTCCAGGCGGCCATGGCGAGCGGGTAGTTCCACGGAAGGACGGCCGCAGCCACTCCGACGGGTTCCCGGCGCATCAGGCCGAGGTGGTCGCGGCCGGTGGGCGCGACGCGCCCGAAGACCTTGTCGGCCGCCTCCGCGAACCAGCGGATCGACTCGATCGCGGCGGGCACGTCTCCGGTGCGGCAGTCCGTGATGGGTTTGCCCGCGTCCTCGCAGTCCAGGCGGGCCAGGATCTCGGCGTCGCGTTCCATCAGGTCCGCGAGGCGCAGGAGTGCCGCGGCCCGCTGCCGGGGCGGCCGGCCCGACCACGCCCCGCTGTCGAAGACTCGGCGGGCCCGGTCCACGGCCGTGTCCACCTCGTCCGCGGTGGTGGCGGACAGGGTGTCAAGGGTTTCTCCGGTCGCCGGGTTGACGACCCTGAGCAGGCGGGCGTTCGTTTCTGTGGTCACGGTCATGCCTCCTTCACCAGTTCCCAGCGGCCGTCGACCTGACGCGCCAGTCCTCTGCGGCGCAGGTCCTCCAGGTATCTGGCCAGGCCGTGCTCGCCGCGCCTGCGGAAGAGCGGGAGGAGTCTGGGCAGGAGGTTCGGTACCAGCATAGAGAAGCGGACCAGGCGGGATTCGCCTGCGCGCGGATACGCTTCGAGTCGCGGCCTGTCGAGCAGGCTCACCACCGCGGCGACGACGTCGGACGGCTGCTGCGGCGGGTCCTGGAACTGCAGGGAGTTGCCGCCGTCGACGGCCTCCTGGCGCAGCATCGGGGTGTCGGTGGCCGACGGCAGGACGGAGCCGACGCGGATGCCCTTGTCGCCCAGGTCGAGGGCGATGGACAGCATGGCGCCGCGCAGCCCGAACTTCGACGCCGCGTAGATGGGGGTCTCGCCCTGCGGAAAGATGCCGGCCAGGGACACCGTCGTGATGACGCGGGGATCGCCGGAAGCCCTCAGCAGGGGGATGGCAAGCCGGGTCGCGACGAGCGGGGAGAGCAGGTTGAGGTCGATCTCCCGCTCGATGCTCTCCACAGCGCGCACGTCGAATCGCTCGGTGCTGGTCATGCCGACGTTGTTGACCAGCACATCAAGGCGGCCGAAGGCGAAGGCGACCTGTTCGAAGAGGTCCGCCACCCCTGCCCGGTCCAGCAGGTCGCAGCCGAGGCCCAGGTGACCGGCTCCGGGAAGGGTGTCCGCGACCCGCTGCGCGCGTTCACCGTCGATGTCGACAACGACGCACACGGCGCCGCCGGCCGCGAACCGCCGGCACAGCGCGCTGCCGATGCCGCCCGCGCCGCCGGTCACCAGCATCACCTTGCCGGTGTAGTCGTAGCCGCTCATGCCACCGTTTCCTTGCTGCGGACGGCCGCCACGGCCGGCGGGCGTCCCTCGGTGGGCCAGCCCATGGCGGCGGCGACCTTGGTGAGGTACCTGGTGTACGCGGCGCTGTCGACGTAGCCGGTGTGGCGCGGGGAGTCCACGAACCTCAGGCCGCCGGACAGGTCCGGGCGGTCGCCGCGGATCATGCGGGCGAACCGCTCGGCGTTCGGCATGCCCCGGCGCGTGTCGTGGACGAAGCCGGCGATCAGCTGTGCCTGGGCGTCGAAGAGCTTGTAGGCACCGGAGTTGGTCTCGATGAAGCCGACGCCGAACAGCCCCTCGTGCTCGCGGGAGAACGACGACAGGTACAGGTCGGGGTGCTGCTCGTCGCCGAAGTAGCGCTGTGCGACGGGCACTTTGTGGACATACCCGGTCGCCAGCAGGATCAGGTCGAAGTTGTTGCTGCTGCCGTCGGTGAAGTGGACGCTGTTGCCCTCGGCGCGGACGATGCCGGGTCGCGCGGTGATGTCGCCGTGCTGCAGGTGGTGGAGCAGCATCGAGTTGACCGTCGGATGGGTCTCGAAGAGCTTGTGGTCGGGTTTCTGCAGGCCGAGGCGGCGCGGATCGCCGTTGATGATCCGCAGGAGCGCGCCGAACAGCTTCTGTTCCAGCCACTTGGGCAACCGGGGGCCGACACCTTCCAGGGTGTCCACGGGCCTTCCGAACACATGCTTGGGGATGAACCAGTAGCCGCGGCGCATGCTGATCTCCGCACGGTCGGCGGCGCGGGCGGCGTCACAGGCGATGTCGCAGCCCGAGTTGCCCGCGCCGACCACGAGGACCCGCTTGCCGCGCAGTTCGTCGCTGCTGCGATAGCCGACCGTATGCCGGATCTCGCCGCTGAAGTGACCCGGGATCTCGGGGATGTTGGGGTGCCACTGCGAGCCGGTACAGACCACGATCTGTCCGTGTCGGCTGGCCCGTCCGTCGGACCGGGTCACCGTCCAGGTGCCGTCCGGGTTCTTCGTCACGTCACGGACCTCGGTGCCGAACTCGATCCGCTCCGTCAGCCCGTACGCGTCGGCGAAGGACGTCAGGTACGACAGGATCTGCCGGCGCGAGGGGTAGTCGGCGAAGTGGTCGGGCATCGGCCAGCCGCCGAAGCCCGAGACGGTCTTGCTGGAGATGAAATGCGCCGACTCGTACATTGGGCTGCCCGGATTATCGATGTCCCACAGACCTCCCGGACCCGTGTGACGCTCGATGTGCGCATAGGGAAGCCCCCGCTCACCGAGCGCCCGTGCCACTGCCAGCCCCGCGGGACCGGCCCCAATCACACACGTATCGAATTCGGACTCCTTCACGAGTCCACCTCCTCTCGTCGCCACGTTCGGCGTGGGAGGAACTTAGGCAGCGTGCAAGCCCCGGCGGACTGGCCTGTGCGGCCACAAAGGGGGCCGCAGCGGCCAACCCGTTGACCGGCCCGGCGCGGCGACGGCCGGTGGATCTCTCCGCCCTGGTGGTGTGCCGGTCTCCTGAGGCACCGCTCGGACCGTCAGCTCCTGGCCGCCAGGGTCCTCAGTGTGGCCGCCGGTGTCCTCCGCCGGGTCGGTCCGCATTCCTACGGTTGCTCCAATTCGCGCGCACTCCGGCCCGCCCACGGTCCGTGACAGGAAGAGGCCCCCATGACCGCGTCCCTCGGAGCGACGGCTCCGCCTCTGCCCGTGAGAAGTGGCCTGCTCGCGGGATCCCGCCGGGTCACAGCCACCGTGTTCGCCGCCCAAGGGGCGGCAGTGGCCGCCGTGTCCACCACCGTGCCCGCCGTGGAGAGCCATCTGCGGCTGTCGTCCCTGGCGATGACCGCGCTCACGATCGCCCTGACGCTGGCCGCGGGTGCCGGCAGCTTCGCGGGCCTGGCCGCCGTACGCCGCTCGGGTCCCGTCACCGTCATGCGCGCGGCGGTGCTGACCGCGGCGGTGGCCCTGCTGTCCGTGGCCTGGGCGCCGGGCCGGCTCGCCGCCTCGGCGGCCTACGTCCTCTTCGGGCTGGCGCTGGGCGCCATCGACGTGTCCGTCAACACCCGCGCGGCCACCGTCGAACGCCACTACGGGCGCAGCATCCTCTCCTCCTTCTACGCCGCCTGGAGCGCCGCAGGCGTGGCCGCCGCGCTGCTGACGGCGGGCGTCTCCCGGCTGGGCTGGCCGGTCGAGTACGTCCTGACCGCGCACGCCGCGCTCGTGGCCCTCCTGGCCCTGACCGTCCGGCCCCATGTCCTCCCGCCCGCGCTCTCCTCGTCCGGCGGCAGACCGGCGCCGGTCGAGGAGGTCCTGGGGCGGCGGGTGTGGGCACGGCTCGTCCCCTTCGGTGTCGTTCTCCTCGTCGCCTACGTCGTGGACTCCACGGTCTCGGCATGGTCGACCGCCTACCTTCATCAGACCCTCGCCGCGTCCCTGGCGGCCGCGCCGCTCGCGTACGCGGCCTACCAGGCAGGCACGGTGACCGGCCGGGCGAGCGCCGACCTCATGGTCCGCCGGGTCGGGCCGGTGGCGGTGGTCCGCGTAGCCGCCCTGCTCGCGGCCGTCGCCCTGGCCGCTCTGGCAGTGGCCCCGACCTGGCCGTACGCGGTCGTCGCGGCAGGGTGTGCGGGCCTAGGAGTCGCCGCCCTCACCCCGCTGTGCGTCGCTGCGGCCGGCCGACTGCGGCCCGGTGCCCCCGAGACGGTGCTGGCCCGGCTCAACGTCTTCAACTACGTCGGCGTTCTCGTCGGAGCCGGCGCGAGCGGAGGCCTGGGGGCGACGGGCCACTTCCGCATCGCATACGCGATACCCGCCGCACTCGCCATGGTCCTGGTGACCACGGCACGCTTCTTCCGGACCGGCGGCACCCGGGCCGCCGCGGGCGTGGACACCGCGGTGTCCGTGCTCAGCTCACGTCCTTCCCACGGTCGTACACCATGACCGCGATCCCCCGCCCGACCAGCCGCTCCTGGATCAGCGGCTCGACCCGGGACCACTGCCCGCCCGCCAGCCCGCATCCTATGCGGGGCATGTGCACAGAGGCGCCGAGTTCCACCACCTCGTCGGCCGGCCTGCGGGACATGCCAAGGGCGGGTTGGCTTCTTCAGCGCTCTCGTGAGGTCTGCGGGGCCTCCATCGCGCAGCACAGCCGCTGTCACGGAGTCTTGAGCAAGGCTTTGTACTAGGTGCTGCCCGATCAAGCGGTCTTGGCAACTGCTACGGCCGTCACCGTCACGGCCGCCGTGGCCACGCCATAGCGCAGCCACCAGCGTCCGTTCCGTCGGGTGTTGCCGTTACTCCGCTGTCCAGCCTCATACCTTCACGTCTGCCCTGGGCTGCGCGTCCGGTCACGCGGACGGATGGTCGCGTGGCTGTGTCACTTTTCACGGATGTCGTTTCGACGTGGCTTCGGGAGTCGCTTTGGGCGCATCTGCGTGATCAATGTCGATGAGTAGTGATGTCATCCACGTAGGGAAGCGAGTTCGGCCAGGCGATCCAGGGCGGTGAGGAAGGTGCCCGGGTAGCGGGTGGTGCCGAGCTGGACGGCCCCGCCGATCCTGTTGCGCGCGCCACGGGCGGCCGTCGCCCGGCGCCGTGCGGTCTGGTCCACCAGGAAGGACCCGGTGAGCTGTCCCTCGTCCAGGTCCTCGGTTAAGTGGCACAGAGGTATGTCACGTGACGGCAGGTGATGTCGCGCACGCGTTGGGGCAGGGGGTGGGTTCAGGGGGGTGTGAGGGTGTCGAGTTGTGCCACGAGGTCGGGGTGGGTGGTGGTCAGGTGGGGGCGGGTGGCGTTGAGAGGGCGGATGAGTTCGGCGGGGTCGTCGTAGGCGAGGGCCGCGTGGAGCTGGCTGAGCGGGAGGCGGGCCGTGGCGGGCAGGTCGGTGAGGGCGGTGATCTGGCCGGCGATGCGGCGCAGGTCGGCTGCGTTGTGGCGGGCCCAATGGGCGGTGGTGCGTTCGGCGGCGCGGCGTTCGCGGGTGGCCTGGACGCGTTGTTCGCCGGTGGTTCCGGCGGGGCCGGGACGGCCGCGCAGGTAGCGGCGTTCGGCCGCCTGGCGGCTGGCGACGCCGAGGGGGTGGGCAAGATCGGCCCAGCTGGCTCCCGCGTCGCGGGCGGTTTCGATCAGGCCGGTTTCCCATCCGGCGAGCTGCTCACGGACCTGCCGCAGCAGCATCAGGGAGGCCAGCGCCTGCTCCGGCCCGGGGTCTGGAGCGTCGGGGGTGTCCGGGGAGTCTTGCTGGGCGTCGCGTAGGGCGCTGTCTATGGCGTTAAGGGCCGCCGCGGCGGCGAGGAACGACGCCGGGCTGTGGGCGTTCGTGCTGGTCGTGGGCGGCTGGTCGGCTGCGGTCACGGGCACCCCCTCTGCTGTCATCATGTGGACGACATCGTGTTTGTCATCCATTGGATGACATGTTACAACGGTGTCAGTGAGGCGCATTGGCAGCAACTGCCTGAACCTGCTGGAGGTGTTTTCACGATGTTGATGCGCACTGACCCCTTCCGTGAGCTGGACCGGCTGGCGCAGCAGCTGATGGGCCCGGGCACTTGGTCGCGGCCGTCGGCGATGCCGATGGACGCCTACCGCGAGGGCGACGAGTACGTGGTGGCCTTCGACCTTCCCGGCGTCACCGCGGACGCGATCGACATCGACGTCGAGCGGAACATGCTCACCGTCAAGGCCGAGCGGCGGCCGGTGGCGAAGGCCGACGACGTGCAGATGGAGCTGTCCGAGCGGCCGCTGGGCGTCTTCTCCCGCCAGATCGTGCTCGCCGACACCCTCGACACCGAGCACATCCAGGCCGACTACGACGCGGGCGTGCTCACCCTGCGTATCCCGATCGCCGAGCGCGCCAAGCCCCGCAAGATCTCCATCGGCGTCGGCTCCGGCCGCAAGGAGATCTCCGGGTGACACCAGCCGGGCAGGCGCGGAGGGCGGGCACCTGATCTCCCCCTCACCCCGCCCTCCGCACCCCGTGGGTAGTCCACAGAAGAACGGGGCGGCCGAGATGACTCTGCGACGCGAAGCGTTTCTCGCCCACGTGACCGAACGCGGCGAGTACGACACTCGGGAGGAATCCGAGCGCGCGGCCCGCGTGGTGCTCGCCCTGCTCGGCGCGCACCTGGTCGGCGACGTCCGCGCCCAACTCGCGGCGCGCCTGCCAGAGGAGTTCGCCCTGATCCTGCTCAACCCGCTGCAGAGCGCCGAACCGCTACCCCCGGAGCGGTTCGTCCGCGCAACCGCCGCGTGGATCGAAGGCGCCACCGAGCAGACCGCGGCCTGGGACGTCAGCGCCGTCCTGTCCGCCGTCGCCGACGCCGCCGGCGAGGACCTGCTGGGTCAGATCCTGCTCCAGCTCCCCGTCGGCTACGACCTGCTCTTCGGCCGCCCCCAGCCCACCTGACCATCCCGCACCCCGGTGCCCGAACACCGGCCACAGCAAGAAAGGCAACTACCCCAGTGATCTCCGACCAGAGCGCGCCGCTCCAGCAGCCGTACGGGACGGCATACGAGCAGATGCTGGAGAAGGTCCGCTACGAGGGCGCCTACCCCACCCGCGAGAAGGCTGACGAAGCCGTCCGCCTGGTCCTCGCCGGACTGGGACGCCAGCTGACCGGCGACGAACGCGTCGACCTGGCCGCCTGCCTGCCCCTGGAAGCCGCACGCGTGCTGACCGCGCAGATCCCAGACACCCAGCCACTGACCGGCTGGGCCTTCGTCAAGGACCTCGCCGCCCGCACCGGTGCCTCCCTGGCCACCACCCGCTGGGACACCAGCTCCGCCTTCTCCACCATCGCCGCCTACGCCGGCCCCGACCTGATCACCCGCATCCTCCACCAGCTCCCCACCGGCTACGCCCTGCTGTTCGGCCGCGCCGAACTCACCCCCGCCGCGTAAACGGCGACGTACGTGCTCGGGGCGGGCGCGACGACCACCGCGTCGCTGTCCGCCCCGCCCCAGGGGGCGCGTGGAGAAGGCCGTCGCCCGCTCGGCCGCCCGCAACAACACACTGGCACACGCGGTCGCTGGCCCCGTGACGGAATGGGCCATTCCGCTGCCAGAGCGCTGCCGATCAGATCGCGCTGCCTTCCTTGAATGCAGCGTTCCGTGCACGCTGCCCCGGCGTACTGCTGTGGCCGTCCATGGCCTTGCGAAGTTTCCTGGCCGTTCGGGGCAGGGGCCGCAGAGCTCGGCCCAGTGCCCTGGCTAGCTCGGGTTCGGCACTCATAAGCACGGGAGTAAGCCGGACGACCGCTCCGGCAGGCAGAGATTCCGAGGCGCGTTCGACGAGTGCGGCCAAGAGGTCGGCGTGGGCGGCGCACTCGTCGAGCGCAGGACAATGAGTGCGGGCGTATGCCAGCAGGCTGCTCTGCTGGTCCGCTGAGGCCAGGTGCCACAGCTGAGTCGCGTAACGCCACGGCTCGACCTCCTCGCTTTCGAGTAGATGCTGCACCAAGTTGTCCCGCAGACCGGGGATGGAGGTCAGCTCGGTGCGCTCAGCCGCAGCGAGCACAAGTTCGCGCGTGGGCTGTGGGAGAGCCGCCCAGTGTGCGGTGAAGAGGTTTAGCCAGTTTGCGTCGACTGCAGGGTCGCCCACGTAGTGCGCGGCAAGTCCAGGGCGACAGCGGGTCCATAGCTGACGAGCTGCTGGAAACGCTGGAGGGCAGCGAGAATCTGAGTCTCTCGAACTGCTCGATCCTGGAAGAGCAGATGCAAGCTCGGGATGAGCTCCTGGGAACGGGCGGCATCGCTCGGTGGAACTGCTGTCGGCGTCGGCTGAACTCGGACCCGCTTTGGGCGGTTGAAATGTGACCCGGTTGGTGGTCGGTGGGTGGTGGTTCAGTCGTTGTCGGGTGTG
>NZ_JBIAWE010000020.1:0-212443 GCF_042895235.1 Streptomyces sp. NPDC001410 | reverse complement strand
TCCTCCACACCTACAACCACCACCGCTGCCACACCGCACTCGGCGGCCAGCCACCGATCAGCCGCGTGAACAACGCTGCGGGTCAATACAGCTAGCCCGACGGGACCCGGAGACAGTCGCCGACGGCGGATCCGCCCCACAGGGGCCACCCGCACCCGACCGCACGAGCCGCACGGGTGGTGCGGGTGGAAATCCAGGCCCGGCCCGAGGCCGGGTGCCCGCCGACGCGCCCGCACCCGTACCCGGCACAATGTCCCCCATGACCGTCACCCCGGCCCCCGCCCTCACCGTCGGCTTCGACCTCGACATGACGCTCATCGACTCCCGGCCGGGCATCCACGCCTGCTACCGGGCGCTGGCGGAGCGGACCGGGACGTTCATCGACGCCGACCTGGCGGTGACCCGGCTGGGGCCGCCGCTCCGGGAGGAACTGGTCAACTGGTTCCCCGCGGAGGAGGTCGCCGCCATGGCCGATCTGTATCGCGAGATGTACCCCTCGATCGCCATCGCCGCGACGCCCGCGATGGCGGGCGCCCGGGAGGCGATAGCCGCGGTGCGGTCGGTCGGCGGCCGGACGATGGTGGTCACGGCGAAGTACGAGCCGAACGCCAAGCTGCACCTGGACCACCTGGGCATCGCACCCGACGTGGTCGTGGGCGACCTGTGGGCCGAGCAGAAGGCGGCGGCCCTGCGCGAGTACGGCGCGGCCGTGTACGTCGGTGACCACGTCGGAGACGTCCTCGGGGCCCGTACGGCGGGTGCGCTGTCCGTCGCCGTGGTCACCGGGCCGTGCGACGGCGACGAACTGCGCGCCGCGGGGGCGGACGTCGTGCTCGACGACCTCTCGGCCTTCCCGGCCTGGCTGGCCGCCTACCGCGAGGCGCCCCGCGCCTGACGCCGCCCGGCCGCGACGGAGCGCAGCACCCCCGCCCCGGCCACCAGGAAGCCGACGGCCATGAGCATGCTCAGACCGAACATGTACGTCGGAAAAGGCTTCGCACCGAGGAACAGCGGGGCCACCGTGACAAGGGTGGCCACGGCCCCGATGAAGAACACCACGGCACCGGCCCGGATCAGTCGGTCACCGGGCCCGGCGGAATTCGTTTGGGTTTTGTCACGCACCGGACCAGGGTAGTTCCCAGCGCAAGAGAACAACCCGGGGACGTCTTGTCACCCGCCCGAAGACCATTAGCCTTGGTGTCGGCGGGTCATGGTCGACCCGCTCTAGTGCTATCAAGAGCCGTTTCCGAAGTAGTTTTCCCGACAAGTACGAGGACGAGGACAGACGTGCCTACCGGCAAGGTCAAGTGGTTCAACAGCGAGAAGGGCTTCGGCTTTCTCTCCCGCGACGACGGCGGTGACGTCTTCGTCCATTCCTCGGTTCTCCCCGACGGGGTCGATGCGCTCAAGCCGGGACAGCGTGTGGAGTTCGGCGTCGTCGCCGGTCAGCGCGGTGACCAGGCCCTCTCCGTGACCGTGCTCGACCCGACGCCGTCCGTCGCGGCCGCGCAGCGCAAGAAGCCGGACGAGCTGGCCTCGATCGTGCAGGACCTGACGACCCTCCTCGAGAACATCACGCCGCAGTTGGAGAGGGGCCGTTACCCGGAGAAGGCCGCCGGAAAGAAGATCGCCGGCCTTCTGCGCGCGGTCGCCGACCAGTTGGACGTGTGACCCTCAGGGGAAAGCGAGCGCATCCGGACCGAGGGGCGGCAGCAGCCCCTCGGCCGCCGCGCGGGTGAGCAGCCCGCGGATCGCCGCGTAGCCGTCCTCGCCGAGGTCGGCGGTGAACTCGTTGACGTACAGCCCGATGTGCTGGTCGGCGACGGCCGGGTCCATCTCCTGGGCGTGCTCCATGACGTACGGCCGGGAGGCCTCGGGGTCGTCCCAGGCGGCCCGGACGGACGCCTTGACGGAGTCGGCGAGCCGGCCGAGGGCCTCGGCGCCCAGCGAGCGCTTGGCGATGATCGCGCCGAGCGGGATCGGCAGCCCGGTGCTGCGCTCCCAGTGCTCGCCCATGTCGGCGAGCTTGTGCAGCCCGTAGTTCCGGTAGGTGAAGCGTGCCTCGTGGATGACGAGTCCGGCGTCCACCTTCCCGTCCCGGACGGCCGGCATGATCTCGTGGAACGGCAGGACGACGATCTCGCCCACCCCTCCCGGCAGCGTGTCCGCCGCCCAGAGCCGGAACAGCAGGTAGGCGGTCGACTTCTCGCTCGGCACCGCGACCGTACGGCCCGTCAGGTCGCTGCCCGCCTCCCGGGTCAGCACCAGCGGCCCGCAGCCCCGCCCCAGCGCACCGCCGCAGGGCAGCAGCGCGTACTCGTGAAGGACGTAGGGCAGCACGGCGTACGACACCTTCAGCACGTCGAACTCGCCGCGCTCGGCCATGCCGTTGGTGATGTCGATGTCGGCGAAGGTCACGTCCAGCGCGGGGGCGCCGGGGACGCGGCCGTGCGCGAGGGCGTCGAAGACGAAGGTGTCGTTCGGACAGGGCGAGTACGCGATCTGCATCGCATCACTGGTCATGCGTGTTCCAACTCTCCCATGCGGGCGCGAGCTTCCCGAAGCCTTCGGTGAGGGCGGCGAGCGCGTCGCCGATGCGCCAGGCGGCGCGGTCGCGCGGGCCGACCGGGTTGGACACCGCCCGGATCTCCAGCACGGGCACCCCGTGCGTCGCGGCCGCCTCGGCCACGCCGAACCCCTCCATGCCCTCGGCCAGGGCCCGCGGGTGGCGGGCGCGCAGTTCGGCGGCGCGGGCGGCGGTGCCGGTGACGGTGGAGACGGTGAGGACGGTGCCGGGACGGGCACCGGTGGCCTCGGACACGCCTCGCACGAGCGAGGGCGGCGGCCGGTGGGTGACGGTCCCGAAGCCCAGCTCGGTGACCGGGACGAAGCCGTCGGCGGTCTCGGCGCCCAGATCGGCCACGGTGATCGCGTCGGCGACGACGAGCGAGCCGACCGGGGCCTCGGGCGGGAAGCCTCCGCCGATCCCGGCCGAGACGACGAGACCGTAGGGGCTGCCGTCGAGGGCGGCGGCGGTGAGCGCGGTGGCGGTGGAGGCGGCGGCGAGCGCGGGCCCGACACCGCCGGCCAGCAGGTCGCACCCGGCACCGGTCCGCACGAGGCAGACCCCCGGCAGCCGTACCTGCGCACCCGCCTCGGGGAACGCCCGGGCCACCGCATCCCGTTCGGCCGGGACCGCGGTGGCTACGAGAACGCGTACGGAGGGCGTGGTCAGGCCTTCTTCAGCTTGAAGGACCACAGGCCCTTGGCCGGCTGCTGGCCCATCTGGATGGAGACGGTGTTGCTCGTGCCCTGGGTGCCGTACTGGGCGTTGAAGAACGCGCTGCCCGGGATGGCGGTGTAGGTCTTCTTGCTCACGTCGGTGAACTGGCGGCCGTTCACCAGGAGGATCCAGCCGGCGTCCGCGATCTTCGGGTCGACGCCGAAGCGGACGGTCTGGTCCGGGTCCACCTTGATCGACTCGATGTCCCCGGCGTTCTTGGCGCACTTCGCCAGCGACTTGGCGTCCAGGGCCTTGCCGTCGTTGTAGCAGAGGGCCTCGGAGTTGACCGAGTCCCGGCCTACGGTGACCGTCGCGACGGGAGTCGGCTTCTCGCAGGCGGACAGGACGAGCAGTCCGGCGGAAACGGCGCCGGCGGCGGCGACGGCGCGGCGGCGTCGCACAACGCGTGTTACATCAGCGGCTTCGCCGCGGGGCAGCGTGGTCATGGGCGAAGGCTATCGGCCACCGGAGCCCGCCGCCCACGTGGGGTGCGGCGTGCCCGGTTCGTTACGCCACTCGCGCCCGCGGCCTGCTGCCGTGGCGTGCCGAGGAGAGCAGTCCGCGCAGCGTGGTCAGCCATCCGGCGGCCACGATGGCGGCGGCGACCATGAGGCCGAGAGTGCCGTTGAGGGGCATCACGATGCCTATGGCGCCGCCGAAGACCCAGGCCACCTGGAGCAGTGTCTCCGAGCGCGCGAACGCCGACGTCCGCACCAGCTCGGGCACGTCCCGCTGGATCAGCGCGTCCAGGGACAGCTTGGCCAGCGCCTGCGCGAACCCGGCGACGGCGGCCAGACAGGTCACCAGGAAGGCCCCGAAGAACACGGCGGCCACGATCGCCGTCCCCAGTACCACGGCGACGACGGTCACGATGATGATCTCGGGGGCCCTGGACCGCAGCCAGGCCCCCACAGCCGTACCCAGCGCGTTCCCCGCCCCCGCCGCGACGCCCACGATCCCCAGCGAGACCGCCGCGCTCTCCCCGGCCAGCGGCTGCTCGCGCAGCAGGAACGCGAGGAAGAAGATCAGGAAGCCGGACAGGCAGCGCAGGGAGGCGTTGGCGCCGAGGGCATGGGTGACGGCGGGCCCGACCGTCCGCAGCCCCGGCCGTCGCTTGATCGTCTGCTTGCGGTGCGGCCCGTGCAGATGCTCCTCGTCGGCGGCGAGCAGGGCCACGTCCTCGCCCTTGGCGGAGTCCACCTTGGGCGGCAGGGAGAACGACAGGAACGTCCCTGCAACGAAGATCACGAACGCGCCGTACAGCGGCCAGGGGTCCCCGATGGCATGCAGCCCCGCCCCGATCGGCGCGGCCACGCCGGTGGCCAGGAGGCCGGCGAGAGTGACCCGGGAGTTGGCCTTCACCAGCGAGAAGGCGGGCGGCAGCAGCCGCGGCACGACGGCGCTGCGGACCACCCCGTACGCCTTGGAGGCCACGAGCACCCCCAGCGCGGCGGGATACAGCTCCAGACTCCCGCTGGCCACGGCCCCCGAGATGATCAGCGCGAGCAGCGCCCGGGCCAGCATCGCCGCGGCCATCGCGGCCCGCCGCCCGTGCGGCAGCCGGTCGAGGAGCGGCCCGATGACAGGGGCGAGGACGGTGAAGGGGGCCATGGTGATGGCGAGATACAGCGCGACGCGCCCGCGCGCCTCGTCGGTCGGCACGGAGAAGAACACCGTCGAGGCCAGCGCGATGGTGATCATGACATCACCGGCGCCGTTCACCGCGTGCAGCTCGATCAGCTTGCCCAGCCCCGACTCGCCCGCACCATGGGCGTGCGTGGCCTTCCGGATCCCGCGCGCAGTACCGGTCACCGGGAAGTGCAGGGCACGCCCCACCGCGCGGACGGCACCACCGACCCGGCCCGAACCGCCACCTCGAACGCCCCTACTGTCCGCGGCTGCCACGTGCTTCATAGTGCCCCGAGACGCCGCCCGATAGTGCGGTTTGAACCCAAGCGAGTCGGGTGTGCCCGCTGCGGAGCCGCCCCCGCATCCCACCTCGGCCCACCACGAAACCGCCCCCACGTCCCACCCAGGCCCACCACGAAACCGCCCCCACGTCCCGCCACGAACCCGACCCCGAACCCCACCTCGCCCCACCCCGAACCCACCCCCACACCCCACCTCGCCCCACCCCGCGTGGCGGGATGCCGGGGCGACTTCGCGGGCCGGTCGAGGCGCACCGCCGGGGTCGCGTCGCAGCCGACCGAGGCGGAACGCGAGGGGTGACCTCGCAGCCGATCGAGGCGGAAAGTGGTGGGCCGCTTCGCAGCCGGGCGAGACGGGTGGGTGGGTGGGAAACATCGCCGCGAAGCGGCGGACTGTCCCCGACCACCGACAACGGGGTAGCGTGCGTATCTCAGCCATAACGCAGAATGGATGGCAGAGGTGCGCCCGAGTGCGCGTCGGATGCAGACGTCGATGCGGTCCCCCGGTCCGCTCCGTCCGCCTGACCGCCGGAGGCAGCCGCACTCATTGCAGACGGCGTAGGAGAGAAGCGATACCTGTGAGCGCAGCGACAACGCGAAGCCGCACCCCCGACCGTCTGTGCGCCGAGGCCGTGGACCTCGCCCGCGCCGCCGCCGAGGAGGCAGCCGCGCCCGGAGTTGTCGGTGAGCACGTCGGCCTGGTGTCGGAGGGTGACCGGGTCGTCACGCACTTCTTCGAGTGCAAGGAACTGGGCTACCGCGGCTGGCGCTGGGCGGCGACGGTGGCCCGTGCCTCCCGCGCGAAGATCGTGACCCTGGACGAGGTGGTCCTCCTCCCCGGCCCCGACGCCCTGCTCGCCCCCGAGTGGGTCCCGTGGAGCGAGCGCCTGCGCCCGGGCGACCTCGGCCCCGGCGACCTGCTGCCGACCGACCAGGAGGACCTCCGCCTGGAGCCCGGCTACACGGGCGAGGAGCAGCCCCCGCCGAACTCCCTGGTGTCCCACGAGATGGCGGAACTGGCGGACGCCGAGGACGCCGCCCTCACGCCCGGCACCCCCGCCACCCAGCCCACGACTCCCACCCGCGGCTCGATCGCCGCGGTGGCCGAGGAACTGGGCCTGCGCCGCGCCCGCGTCCTGTCCCGCTACGGCCTGCACACCGCGGCCGACCGCTGGGAGGAGGGCTTCGGCCCCAAGACCCCGATGGCCCAGGCGGCCCCGGCGACCTGTCTGACCTGTGGCTTCCTCAGCCCGATCGGCGGCTCCCTGGGCCAGGCCTTCGGCGTCTGCGCGAACGAGTTCTCCCCGGCCGACGGCCGTGTGGTCTCGCTGGCGTACGGCTGCGGCGGCCACTCGGAGGCGGCGGTCATGCCGAAGGCGCCCCAGCCCCCCGCTCCGGTGATCGACGAGATGAAGGTCGACGTCTTCCCGCTCCGCCCGGCCCGCGACTCGGGCTCGGTCCCGGAGGCGGGCGACGCGGAGACGGCGGAACTCGGCCACTCGTAGGCCGACAGGACCCGGCCCGAGCGGCCCTGGCGCCCGCTTTCGTCCGTCTCCGGGGCCTGACCTGTGCCTTCGGTCTCCCTGCCGCACTCGCTGTACCTTCGTCCTCACGTCGACGAGGAGAGTGAACGTGAGCAAGTTCGTGCGGCCGGCGGCCGAGGGCGCCGACCCCTTCGGCACCGCCCGTCTGCGCCGCGGTGTGCTCGACGCCTGGGCCACCAGCCCCGCCCGGTTCCGTGAGGACGCCAACGCCGAGGAGGACCTGGTCCTCGGCGGCTACCGGGACCGGCTCGTGGTGGAGCTGGCCCAGAACGCCGCCGACGCCGCCGCCCGCGCGCGGACACCGGGCCGGCTGCGCCTCACCCTTCGCGACGGCGTCCTGGTCGCGGCGAACACCGGCGCCCCCCTGGACGCGACCGGTGTCGAGTCGCTGTCCACCCTGCGGGCCTCCGCCAAGCGCGACGCGCAGGACACCCACGGCGCCGTCGGCCGGTTCGGTGTCGGCTTCGCCGCCGTGCTCTCCGTCACCGACGAGCCCGCGATCGTCGGCCGGCACGGCGGTGTCCGCTGGGCCCTGGCCGAGGCGCGCGAGCTGGCCGCCGACACGGCCCGGCACAGCCCCGGCCTCGGTGACGAGGTCCGCCGCCGCGACGGACATGTCCCGCTCCTCCGCCTCCCGTTCGCCGCCGAGGGCTCCGCCCCGGAGCCGTACGACACCGCCGTCATCCTGCCCCTGCGGGACACCGCCGCCGCCGACCTCGCCGAACGCCTCCTCGGCGCCGTCGACGACGCCCTGCTCCTCGCCCTGCCCGGGCTGGAGGAAGTGGTGGTGGAGGTCGACGGGAGTGCCCCGCGCACCCTGCGCCGCCGCACCGAGGGCGCCGTCACCGTCGTGGAGGACTCGCGGGAGGGCACCACCAGCTGGCGTACCGTCTCCGCGCACGGGCCGCTCACCCCGGACCTCCTCGCCGACCGCCCGGTGGAGGAGCGCCTGCGCCCGCACTGGTCGCTGACCTGGGCCGTGCCGACGGACGCCGACGGCCGCCCGGTCCGGCCGCGCACCACCCCGGTCGTGCACGCCCCCACCCCCAGCGACGAGCCCCTCGGCGTCCCCGCCCTGCTCATCGCCTCCTTCCCGCTGGACACCACCCGCCGGCACGCGGCCCCCGGCCCGCTGACCGACTTCCTGGTGCAGCGGGCGGCGGACTCCTACACCGAACTGCTCGCCGAGTGGCGGCCGGTGACGGAGGGCGTGATCGACCTCGTACCCGGGCCGCTGGGCAAGGGCGAGCTGGACGGCGCGCTGCGGCAGGCGGTCCTGGAGCGGCTGCCGCGCACCGCGTTCCTGCCGCCGGCCGTCGACTCCAGGAGTGACGACGAGCTTCCGGAGGCGCTGCGGCCGCGGGACGCCGAGGTGGTGGAGGGCGCCGGGGCGGACACCGTACGGGTCCTCGCGGAGGTGCTGCCGACGCTCCTTCCCGCGGGTCTGGAGCGCCGCGTCGAGCTGCGCACCCTCGGGGTCGCCCGGCTCCCGCTCGCCGACGCCATCGACCGGCTCGCCGGTCTGGAGAAGGACCCCGACTGGTGGTGGCGGCTCTACGACAGCCTCGCCGGGGTCGACCCCGACCGGCTCTCGGGACTTCCGGTGCCCCTCGCGGACGGCCGTACGACCATCGGTCCCCGGCAGGTCCTGCTCCCCGCCCCGGACGCCGCGCGCCTCGACCCGGACATCCTCGGCCGGCTGGGGCTCAAGGTCGCCCACGAGGACGCCGCGCACCCGCTGCTGGAGAAGCTGGGCGCGCTGCCCGCCTCCCCGCGCGCGGTGCTGACCACCCCGCAGGTGCGGGCCGCCGTGGCGAACTCCCTGGACGACGAGGGCGGGGCGCTGTGGGAGGAGGACGCTCCCGACGCCGAGGAGCTGGCCGACACCGTCCTCGCCCTGGTGCGCGACGCGGGTCTGGAGCCCGGTGACGAGCCCTGGCTGGGTGCCCTCGCGCTGCCCGACGAGGACGGCGAACTCGCCCCGGCGGGCGAACTCGTCTTCCCCGGCAGCCCCTTCGCCCGCGTGATCCGCGAGGACGAACTGGCCGCCGTGGACGCCGAGTTGGCCGCGAAGTGGGGTGAACAGCCCCTCACCGCCTGCGGTGTCCTCGCGGACTTCGCGCTGGTGCGCGCCACGGACGTGGTCCTCGACCCGGACGAACTGGAGCCCCGGGAGAGCGACTTCGCCGAGCCGGACGACGCGGGCCTGCTGGACGCCGTCGACGTGTGGTGCGAGGACATCCTCGACCGCTTCCCCGACAGCCCGGTGCCCCCGGTCGCCACCGAACTCGTCGCCGTACGCGACCTCGACCTGGTCGACGACGACCACTGGCCCGAGGCCCTCTCCCTGCTCGCCCGGCCGCCGCTGCGTGACGCCCTCACGCAGCCGGTGCGGATCCTGCTGCCCGACGGCACCCACGAGGTCGTACGCCCCTACGCGGCATGGTGGCTGCGCGGGCACCCCGTCCTCGACGGGCGCCGGCCCGCCGGTCTGCTCGCGGCCGGCGGAGACCCGCTGCTGCGCGGCCTGTACGACGAGGCCGACGCGACCGGCTTCGACGACGAGCAGGTGCTGCGTGCGCTGGGCGTGCGGACCTCCGTGGCCGCCCTGCTGGAGGAGCCCGGCGGCGCCGCCGAACTGCTGGACCGCCTCGCCGACCCGGAGCGACCGGTCACCGCATCCCAACTGCACGCCCTGTACGGCGCGTTGGCCGAGCTGGACCCGGAGCAGGTGACCCTGCCGGACGAGCTGCGGGCCGTGACCGACGGGCGGGTGACGGTGGTGGACGCGGCCGACGCGGTCGTGGTCGACTCGCCTGACCTGCTGCCCTTCGCCTCCGGTGTCCCGCTGCTGCCGGTGCGTCCGTCCCGGGCCGCCGAGCTGGCCGAGCTGTTCCAGGTGCGGCGGCTGAGCGAGTCCGTCACCGGCGAGGTGACCTCCGAGGGCGCCGAGCACGACGTACCGGACCCGGTGCGGGTGCTGCTCGGGCCGCGCACGCCCGGCACCTACGTCGAGCACGAGGAGCTGGTCGTGGACGGCGTGGAGATCGACTGGCGGGTGACCGGCGACGGCGTCCTGCACGCGGCCACCTTGGAGGGCGTCGCCGCGGGCCTCGCCTGGGCGGCGGGCCAGTGGCCGCGCCGCTTCGAGGTGGCGGCCCTGCTGGAGGACCCGTCGCGGACCGAGGAGCTGGCGCGGGACCGGTGGTTCGACTGAGCCGTGGTTCGACTGGTTTGCCGCTTAACTGGTTCAAAGCGAAATCTTCAAATCACGTACAACCATTCCCCCGCGTCGCGGATCTGATCACGTGAGCCAGCAGGCTCCCAAGATCACTTGGGTCCGGCGGCGATGGCGCACCCGTGCGGTGCGACCGCCGTCGGGCCCAACTCTCCATACAGGGGAACGCATGCGCATTCGTGCCACCGTGGCCGCCGTCTCCGGCGCCATGGCTCTCTCCGCCTTCGCCGTGCCGGCCGCGCAGGCCGCCGACAACGGTTCGTCCTTCAGGGCGGAGGCCGCGAAGGTCCTCCAGGCGGCACACGCCGCCACGTCCGGCAAGACCGCGTTCAGCAGCTCCACCGCGGCCGACGGCGCCCCGTACGCCATGGACGTCACCTTCTCCAACTTCAAGATCGCCAAGGCCGTCAAGGTCGGTACGACCAACCACGTCTCCACCACGGTCACCTACACGCTGACCCACGGCGCCGACGTCGACGTCACCGCCGATGACTTCCTCACCGGGCCCTACATCTACAAGGGCTCCTACAACACGCCGGACAACATGCTGCTCGGCGACGCGCCGGCCACCTGCACCGCCACCTCGTCGACCACCGAGACCTGTACGGGCCTCATCGACATCTACCCGGGTGACGACGAGCTGATCAACTCCGACGCCGGCACCTGGCACGGCGGCGCCCTGGCCATCGCCTTCAACGGCCAGGACCCGAGCAGCGACACCTTCGACGTCACCAAGGTCGGTTACGCCGACCAGGGTGACCTCGGTACGACGCTGGTCCAGCGCTACTCCAAGCTGACGGTCAACGCCTCGCCCGAGCCGGTGACGAAGGGCAAGACCATCACGGTCACGGGCAAGCTGTCCCGGGCCAACTGGGAGGACCACAAGTACCACGGCTACACGAACCAGTACGTGAAGCTGCAGTTCCGCAAAAAGGGCACCACCACCTACACCACGCTGAAGACCATCAAGTCGGACTCGTACGGCAACCTGAAGACGACGACCACCGCGTCGGTGGACGGCTACTACCGCTACTCGTTCGCGGGCACCACGACCACTCCGGCGGTCAGCGCCACGGGTGACTTCGTCGACGTGCAGTAGGCACCGAGTTCCAGCTCCGGACACCTGCCGTTTCCGGAGCTGGAACGTTTCTTCTCGCTTGCGCCATGGGCTGGCAATGCGGGGCCAAAATCTGGCCGGGAGCCGCTCTTGACGTACAACCAGTTGCGCCCCTCGCGGATCTGATCGCGCGAGTCAACCGACTCCACGATCACTTCTCCCCCAGGGGAACGCACATGCGCATACGTGCCACCGTGGCCGCCGTCTCCGGCGCCCTGGCCCTCTCCGCCTTCGCCGTCCCTGCCGCGCACGCGGCCACGGCGCCGAACGTCACCTTCTCCAACATGAAGGTCAACGGCGGCAAGGCCATCACCATCGGCGCGACGTCCACGGTCCAGGTCAAGGCGACCTACACCCTGACGCACCCCTCCACCGTCTCCGTCAGCAACATCGACTCCGGCCCGCTGCTCTACCGCGGCACCTCGGCGCAGAGCGCCGACGCGGAGGTCATCAGCGACGAGCCGGGCAGCTGCACCAAGGTCGACTCCACCACCCTGAACTGCTCGGCCACGATCACCCTCCCCGCCGCCGAGCTGTACAACTCGGACGCCGGCACCTGGAAGGAGGGCGGGCTCGCCGTCGACAGGACGACCCACGCCATGAAGTGGCAGAGCGACCTCGGCACCATCCCGGTCCGCCGCGCCGCCAAGCTCACCGCCGACGCCACCCCCGAGCCGGTCAAGAAGGGCGCGACCCTCACCGTCACCGGCAAGCTGACCCGCGCCAACTGGGAGACCGGCACGTACGCCGGCTTCGGCGGCCAGTCGGTCAAGCTCCAGTTCCGCAAGGCGGGCACCACCACCTACAGCACGGTCAAGACCATCACCTCGTCCTCGACGGGCGCCCTGAAGACCACGGTCACGGCCGGCTCCGACGGCTACTACCGCTACAGCTTCGCGGGCACCACGACCACCTCGGCGGTCAGCGCGACGGGCGACTACGTCGACGTGCAGTAAGCCCTCGCCGCACACATGAGACCGGGGGCCGCCTGTCATGGCGGCCCCCGGTCACGTGGTGGTCGTGCGGCTCCTACGACGCCATGGTCCGGGCGAGAGCCGCCTTCGCCTCATCGAGGGCCGCCGCGTCCTGAGGCCGTACGGCGATCCGTCCGCCCGTCCGGTCCAGCAGGACGAGCGAGGTGACGAGCAGGGGGTGGACCAGTCCCCGCAGGACCTCGTTGTTAGTCGAGGCGTACTGCTTGTACAGGCGCTGGACGAAGACCTGGAACACCTCGCCGTCCACCGCGCAGCTCCCCTGCGGCGTGGGGGTCAGCCCCGGCGCCACGTCGAAGAACTCGGCCGCTCCCCGGGCGAGCGCGCAGTACAGCTGGCCGCTGTGATACCCCGCGTCCCAGAGCGTCTCGTCGCCGTACTCGAAGGGGTAACTCACTCTGCGATCTCCAGTCTGAGGTCGAGGTCCGGGTACTTCTGCCTGAGCTGCTTGAACCGCTCCTGCAGGGCGGTCCGGAACCGCGGGTCCATCCCTGACTTGGTGAAGCGGAACCCGATGGGCGCGCCCTCGTAGCCGGGGAGCAGCTCGCGGCACCTGAGATAGGCGGCGAGCTTCTTGTTGACCTTGTCGTCGAGCCACTTGTCGTCAGCGTAGATCGCGGTCTTCAGTTCCCACATCACACCGTTCTCGAAGAGGTCGATGTCGGTGATCCGGTTCCCGGTGACGGGGTCGTAGACGTCGTGGTCCTTCAGGCCTTCGAGACACTTGACGGGGTTGTTCCCGGCAGCGGCCCGTGCCTGGGTCCGGAACGAGGCGGGGCGGGCGAAGGAGGCCTTGGAGACCAGCTTGCAGCCCCGCTTCAGCAGCTTCAGTTCCTCGAAGACCCGGTCCAGGACCTTGAACTTGCTGCTGAGCAGGGCGTCCACCGCGAGGCTGCCGCAGGAGTCGAAGTCCTTCTTCTCCATGCACTCCTCGTACTTGCCGAGGCCCAGCAGCTCCTTCTCCACGTTCCACAGCATCTCGGCGGCGTCGCCGAACTCCTTGCCGTGCGCCAGGATGCTGCAGTAGACCTGCTGGTGCTGGCACCAGCGGGCGAAGCCCTGCGGGTCGCAGGGGATCAGGCCCTGCTGGCAGCGGTACAGCTCACGGGCGCGCGCCCCACCGTCGTTCTTGGCCTTCTCCTTGGCCTCCACGGCGGCCTTGCGCCGTGCTTCCGCCTCCTCCCGGTACTTCTTCACCGACACCTTGAACGCGTCCGTCGCCGCCTTCATCGCGGCGTCGGCGTCCTTGCCCGCCGCGACCGCGGACTTCCACGCCTGGTCGGCGTAGTACGAGGCGCTCGACGCGGCCGCCTGGGCGGTCTCCGAGGAGAGCGTGGCGTCCGCCGCCGACCTGGCGGCGTCGGCTGCGTCGGCGTCGGCGCGCTTGGCCGCGTCACGGGCGGTCCTGGCGGAGGCGGCGGCCTGCGCCGCGGACGTCTCGGCGTCCTTGGCGTACTGGTCGGCCTTCTTGGCGTACTCCTGCGCGTCGGCGTACGCCGCGTTCGCCTTCTTCGCCCAGTCGTTGGCCGTGTCGGCCGCCTTGCGGGCGGTCGCGGCCACCTTCTGCGCCGTGGCGGCGTTCTGCCGTGCGGTGGCGGCGACCTTCGACGCGTCCGCGATCAGCTTCTGCACCTGGGCCACGTGGGTGGCGGACAGGTAGTCCTTGCGCAGCGCCTTGTACTGGCCGGAGACGATGAAGGCGTGCAGGGCCTGCGGTGAGCCCTCCAGGGCGATCCGCGCGGCGGACTTCACCTCGGGGGTGCCGCTGTCGATCAGCTGCGCCGCCCGGACCCGCTCGTCCTGCGTCCGCGCGGTGTGCTGCGTGGTGAGCAGGAACTCGCTGAACTTCTTCGGGTCCCCGGTGGCGAGGGCCTTGCGGCCCGCGTCGGTGAGCACGGGACCGGCCCCGTCGAGCACCTGGGCGATGGCGACGCGCATGCTCTCGGCGCCCACCCGGTACTGGCCATTGGTCACGAACTCGCCGATGGTGGCGGCGTCTCCGTCGAGGGCGGTCTCGGCCGCGTCCCGTACGGTCTTGTCCTCGCTCTCCTCGGCGAGGCGCTCCACGTAGGACCGCTGGTCCTGCTGCTCGGCGGTCTTCCAGCCGTTGCGCAGGTAGTCGACGACGACCTCGTCGGTTCCGCCGAGCGCGGCCTCGGCCGCGCCGCGTCCCCAGGCCGTGCCGCCCTTCATCACGCGCACGGCCAGGGTGCGGCCCTGTTTGGCGACGGCGGCGAGGTCGGCGTCGGGCTTGGCCGCCTCGGCCACCAGCCGATCCCGCTCGGCCTGCCGGTCCTTCGCGGCCTTCTCCAGTGCGGCCTGCGCGGCCGTACGGGCGTCGTCCTGCTCCTTGTCGTCCCGGGCGCGTTCGATGCCGGCGTTGGTACGGCCCTGCAGCTCCTCGGCCTCGACCTGGCGGGCGAGGGCGTAGATCTCCTGGGCCTTGGTCACGGCGGCCGTGGCCGCGTTTGCGGCCTCGGTCGCGGCGTTGGCGTGTTCCGTGGACTTCGTCGCGGCCTTCGCGGACTCGCCGGCGTGCTCGGCCGCTTCCCGGGCCGCCTTGCCGGCGTTGCGGGCGTGGGTGGCCGCGGACGTCGCGGCGTCCCGGGCCTCGCGGGCGGCCTTGCCCGCCTTGCGCGCCAGTGACTCGGCCTCGCCGGCGGCACGGTTGGCCTCGCCGGCGTGACGCCTCGCGGCGGCCGCGGCGGACCGGGCCTCGGCGGCTTCGGCGCTCGACTGGCCCGCGTAGTTGCCGGCCTCGGCGGCCGCGTCGGCGGCGGCCTTGGCGTTGGCGCCCGCGCTGGCCGCCGAGTGGGCGGCGTCCCCGGCCGCGTCGGCGGCCTTGGCCGCCTGGTCGGCGGCGTCGGCGGCCAGCTCGGCTCCCTTCGCGGCCTTGTCGGCGTCCTCGGCCGCCTTGCGCGCCGCGTCCGCCTTCTTGGCGTCGACCGCGGCGTCGGCGGCGGAGTTGCGGGCGCGGGAGGCGGCCTGCGAGGCACCGGCCGCAGCGGCGGCCGCCTGCGCGGCCGCGTTGGCCGCGACGCGCGCGGAGTTGTTCGCGGCGTTGGCCGCGTCGATCGCCCGCTGTGCGGCGGACGCGGCCTCGGACGCGGCCGTGGCGGCTCGCTTGGCGGCGCGCGCGGCCCGGTCCGTGTCGTCCTTGGCGGCCTTCGCCTCCGCCTGGGCCTCCAGGGCGGCGTCCTTGGCCAGCTCGGCGGCCTTGACCGCCTTGGTGGACTCGGTCTTGGCGGCCGCGGTCTCCTTGGCGGCCTGCCGGCCCGCTTCCTTCGCCTGCTCGGCGAGTTCGGCGACCGAGGCGTGCTCCTCGTCCTTGTCCCGGGCGACGAACTGGCCGACCTGCAGGAACTCGTGGATGTCCGCGGCGCTGCCGCTCAGCGCGAGGCGCCCGGCGGCCTTCACGTTGGTGCCGCCCACGCTGACGATCTGGACGAGCTGGACCCGCTCGTCCTCCTCCTGCTGGGTCTGCCGGCCTTCGGTGAGGAACTTCCGGACGTCATCGGCGCTGCCGGCGAGCGCGGCCCGGCCGGCGCTCTGCACGTTGGGGCCGGACGTGTCGATGATCTGGGCGACCCGGACGCGGTTGTCCTGCTCCATCGGGTCTTCCCAGCCGTCGTCCAGGAACTCGTGCAGCTCGTCCGGTGTTCCGGCGAGTGCCTGGCGGGCGGCGGTCAGCAGCTCCGGGCCCCCGACGGAGGCGAGTTGGGCGGCGCTGACCCGTTCGTCCTGGAAGGAGATGTCGTCGACCGCGGCCAGGAAGGCCCGGACGTCGGCGTCGCTGCCGGTGAGTGCCGCCTCGGCCGCCGCCTTGACACCGGGGCCGCCCTTCTCCCAGTAGTCGACGACCAGACCGCGCTGTTCGGCGGTGGTCTGCGCCTGTGCGGCGGCCTGGACGCTCTTCCCGGCCGGCGCGGCTCCCGCAGCAGGCGCCGCGCCCAGCAGGCCGGCGGCGAGAGCGAGAGGCAATAGTCCCAGTGCTGTACGGCGTATCAGGCGCGCCGTTTTTCCAGCGTAATCGAGCTGGTCAGTTCTTCGATTCACTGAACACCTGTCTCGGTCATCGGCGACGCCCCCGAACGCGAGTCGCCGAATAATGGAGAAGGCAGCGTAGCGCCCATCATCTTTGCAAATCGAATCGGATTTCCTCGCCGAATCGGTGCGGCGGAGCACCGGCCTCCGCGATGCCCCCTTTGTCACTCTATGGCGTCAACTCGCCCATGATTCATGGGAGTTGCTTGGTGAAGGTGTGAAGGTTGCGCGTTGACGTGTGGCTGATCTTTGACTAGCCTATGGCCTGTCTTTGCCGCTGCCTGACCAGCAGTGTCTCTTGTCGGGGCCCTCTTCTGCCCCATTTCTTTTTAATTGCGGGGGTTATTTTGCGACGTCTCCAGTGCTGTCGGCATGCCTGCAATTGAGGTCATCTCTCTTTCGAGAATTCCTTCCTGAAGGGACTCCTCAGTGCCTTTCCATGCCCGAAAAATAGCGGTGTCCGTATTCGTGGCCGGGGTCGCCACACTCGCGGGCGTTTCCGTGGCCTCGGCCGACGACCCGCCCCCCGCTCCGTCCCCCTCGGCGCCGCCCGTCGCGGTCGAGGACTACGGGTATCCCGGAGCCGACCGCATCCTGGCCGAGAAGGGGATCAAGCTGAAGAAGGGCGACGGCCACATCCTGCTCGCCGACTGCGACCAGGCCGCCCAGCAGATCCGCGTGCTCACCGTCAAGGACGACTCCGTCGGCCGTCAGGGCACGTACTGCTTCCGGGCCACGGCCAAGACCGGCCGCCTCACGCTCGAACTCCCGCGTGTCTTCGCGGTGGAGGCCGCCGACCATCCGGTCAGCGCAGACCTCACCGCCGACGGCAGGACCACGACGGTCAACGTGCCCCAGGGCGGCTTCGAGTCCGTCGGTGAGGGCACCGTCGGCGGCGCCCGGTCGGTGCTCGTCGAACTCCGCGTGACCGGCTGATCCGCCTACCTCCCCGTCCGTGCGCGACACCCCGCACGGACCCGAATGGCCTCTGCGTCAGCAGAGCACGTCTTGTGATGCGAGGAAACGTGACACACCCCCGTTCGCGCGGGAAGCGCACGGCGTGGACCGCCGGGGTCCTGGCGGCCGGTCTCGCGGCCGGACTCATGGGCGCGGCGCCGGCGCAGTCCGTCGTCGGCGACCAGGTCGCCACCGACGCCGACCAGTTCACCGTGAAGCTGCACATCGCCTTCGGCAAGGACAACGAACGCGCCTGCTCCGGCACCCTGGTCGACCCCCAGTGGGTGCTCACCTCGGCCAGCTGCTTCGCGGCCGACCCCCAGCACGCCACGAAGATCCCGGCGGGCAAGCCGCAGTTCCCGACCGTCGTCACCGCCGACGGCAACCGGCCCGCCACGGCGCCGGAGAAGCTGACGGTGCTGCAACTGGTCCCGCACCCCGACCGCGACCTGGTCATGGCGCGCATCGACGACCCGAGCGTCGAGAACCCGCTGGACGGTCCGTTCCCGGACATCGCCGCGGCCAAGCTCGACTCGACGGCACCCGCCCAGGGCGACCAGCTCCGGGCCGTCGGCTACGGCCGCACCAAGACCGAGTGGGCTCCGGGCAAGGCGCACACCGGTGCGTTCGGCGTGGACTCCGTCGCCGCCACGACGCTGGCGATCTCGCCCACCTCAGGCGGCGCCCTGTGCGCCGGAGACGCCGGCGGCCCGGTGCTCAACGCCCGCGGCAACCTGACCGCCGTGGTCACCGCGTCCTGGGGCGGCGGCTGCCTCAACTCCGACGAGACCCGTACCGGGGCCGTCGCCACCCGCGTGGACGACATCGCGGACTGGGTGCAGCGCGTACGCATGATCACCCGTCAGAAGGCCGTCCAGGACGCCATGTCGACCGCGGACTTCAACGGCGACGGCCGCACGGACATCGCGGCGATGATGGCGGACGGCTCGCTCCAGGTCTTCTACAGCCGCCCCGACGGCACCCTGGAGTTCGGCACCTACCTGAGCGCGCTCGGCCGCCCGGGAACACATGTGATCCTCGCGGGTGACTTCGAACCGACGCCGGGACCCGAGGTGATCACCGTCTGGGAGAGCGGTGACCTGTTCATGGGGCAGAAGGTTCTGCCGCTGTCCCACTGGACCAGGAAGAAGCTCTGGACGGACGCCGCCTGGAAGGAGCCGTTGCCGGCCGCAGTCCTGCACAGCGCCACCCCGGGCCGCGACACCCCGATCTTCCAGTGGGCCGACGGCTCCCTCTACACCTACAAGAGGGACGCCGACGGCAACCTGGTCAACCAGAAGAAGTCGATGTGGCCGGACAAGACCTGGAAGAAGGAGCACATCGCGACTGGTGACTTCACCGGCGACGGCCGCGACGACATCGCCGCTGCCGCCGCGGACGGGTCCCTGAGCCTCTACCCGGCCAAGGCCGACGGCACCTTCGACAAGGCCCGCTCGATGTGGTCCGGCAAGGACTGGACGAGCTTCCGTCCCCTGCTGGCCGGCGACTTCAACGGCGACGGCAAGGACGACATCGCCTACATGGAGGTCAACGGCCAGCTGAGCTGGTTCGCCGGCAACGGCAAGGGCGGGCTGGCCCCCGGCAAGAGCATGTGGCCCACGGTCTGACGCTCACACCGGAAAGCGGCGGTCGACCCACTTCCACAGGAACTCCAGGGCGGCCGCCGCCACCACCGCCACCGCGACAGCCGTCCACGGCATCGCCACGCCCACCAGCTTCAGGGCGAAGAAGCTCTGCAGGGCCGGGACGACGAGGACGAACAGGAACGCCACGCCCATCGACGCCACCAGGGCGACACGCCACCAGGTGTAGGGGCGGGCGATGATCGCCAGCACCCACATGGAGATCAGGAACAGGGTCAGGGTCGCCGCGCTGGTCTCCGCGTCCAGGGCGCCCGGGCCGGTGTAGTAGTGGCGGGCGATCAGATACGTCACGAAGGTCGCCGCTCCGGCCAGCACCCCGCCCGGGATCGAGTAGCGCATGACCATGCGGACGAAGTGGGGGCGGGCCCGTTCCTTGTTGGGGGCCAGGGCCAGGAAGAAGGCCGGGATGCCGATGGTGAGGGTGGAGAGCAGGGTCAGATGGCGGGGCAGGAAGGGGTACTCGACCTGCCAGAGCACCACCAGCACCGCGAGCAGCACCGAGTAGACCGTCTTGACCAGGAACAGGGTCGCCACGCGGGTGATGTTGCCGATGACGCGACGGCCCTCGGCGACCACCGACGGCAGCGTCGAGAAGCTGTTGTTCAGCAGGACGATCTGCGCGACCGCCCGGGTCGCCTCCGAACCCGAGCCCATCGAGACGCCGATGTCGGCGTCCTTGAGCGCGAGCACGTCGTTCACGCCGTCGCCGGTCATCGCGACCGTGTGCCCGTGCGACTGGAGCGCGCCGACCATGTCCCGCTTCTGCTGCGGGGTGACCCGGCCGAACACGGTGCCCTCGTCCAGCGCCCGCGCCATGCCCTGCGGGTCGGGCGGCATCCGGCGGGCGTCCACCGCCGACCCGGACAGGCCCAGCTTGGCGGCGACCGCGCCGACCGACACCGCGTTGTCGCCGGAGATGACCTTGGCGCGGACCTTCTGTTCCGCGAAGTAGCGCAGGGTGTCGGCGGCGTCGGGCCGCAGCCGCTGCTCCAGCACCACGAGGGCGGTGGGGCGGGCGCCCCGGGCCGGCTCGGGGTCGTCCAGGTCGCGGGTGGCGCGGGCGAGCAGCAGGATCCGCAGGCCCTGCTCGTTGAGGCGCTCGGTCTCGGCCAGGGCCGGGTCGCCCGGGGCGAGCAGCACGTCGGGGGCGCCCAGCAGCCAGGTACTGGCCTCGCCGTCGCCCTCGCTGAAGGCGGCGCCGCTGTACTTGCGGGCGGAGGAGAACGGGAGCGACTCGATGCAGCGCCACTCCTCGCTGTCCGGGTAGGCGTCGATGATCGCCTGGAGGGAGGCGTTGGGGCGCGGGTCGGACTCGCCGAGGGCGCCGAGGACCTTGCGTACGTACGTCTCGTCGTAGCCGTCGAGGGCCCTCAGCTCGGTGACGTCCATGCCGCCCTCGGTGAGGGTGCCGGTCTTGTCCAGGCAGACGGTGTCGACGCGGGCGAGGCCCTCGATGGCGGGCAGCTCCTGCACCAGGCACTGTTTCCGGCCCAGCCGGATGACCCCGATGGCGAAGGCCACGGAGGTGAGCAGCACCAGCCCCTCCGGGACCATCGGGACGATGCCGCCGACCGTGCGGGCGACCGCGTCCTTCAGGCCGTTGTTCTTGACGACCAGCTGGGTGACGACGAGCCCGATCGCGGCCGGGATCATCATCCACGTCACGTACTTGAGGATCGTGGAGATGCCGGAGCGCAGCTCGGAGTGGACGAGGGTGAAGCGGGAGGCCTCCTCGGCGAGCTGGGCCGCGTACGCCTCCCGGCCCACCTTGGTCGCCGTGAAGGCGCCGCCGCCCGCGACCACGAAACTGCCGGACATCACCCGGTCGCCGGGGTGTTTGACGACCGGGTCGGCCTCACCGGTGAGCAGCGACTCGTCGATCTCGAGACCGTCGGCCTCCGCGCACACCCCGTCCACGACGATCTTGTCGCCCGGACCTATCTCCATGAGGTCGTCCAGGACGATCTCGTTCGTGGCCACCTCGACGGCGGTCCCGTCGCGGCGCACGGTCGGCCGGGCCTCGCCGATCACGGCGAGCGAGTCCAGGGTCTGCTTGGCCCGCCACTCCTGGACGATGCCGATCCCGGTGTTGGCGAGGATGACGAAGCCGAAGAGGCTGTCCTGGATCGGCGCGACGAACAGCATGATCAGCCACAGCACGCCGATGATCGCGTTGAACCGGGTGAAGACGTTCGCCCGGACGATCTCGCCCAGGGAGCGGCTGCTGCGCACCGGCACGTCGTTGACCTGCCCGCGCGCGACGCGCTCCGCGACCTGGGCGCCGGTCAGACCGGCCGAGGGTGCGCCCGGCGGGGACACCGGGTGCACGGGGTCGAGTTCGGCGCCCGCGTCGGTATGGGTCATGCATTCGACGGTACGTGCGCTTTTGCGCCTTCACCTGCCGAGTGGGGGGAAGTTCCGACCTGGGGAGGACCCGAGTCGTGCGCAGGTCGTAGAGCCGGGCCGCCGGCTACTCCGCCGCGGCCGCCGCCTTCAGCGCCGCGTCCCGCTTGATGGCCGCGTCGCGCCTGCGGACGTACCAGATGCCGATCAGGCCCAGCCCGCCGCCGGTCAGGCAGGTCCACAGCCACCAGGTGTGGTCGTGGTCGGCGAACCAGCGGTAGAAGGGGAGCTGGACCAGGAAGAGGACGAACCACACGATCGTGCCGCCGGTGATGGTGGCGACCACGGGGCCCTCCAGGGGCTCCGGCGCCTCGTGCTTGGGGGTCCACTTGGTCATGGGGCACAGCTTACGAGGCGATGCCGAGGCTGAACTGTCTACGCGCGGAGATGGCGATGTGAGACTCATACGTTCATACTGAAACCGTTTGTCTTTGTCCATTTCTGCTCGTATGAAACTCCAATGGGGCTCGGGGGAACCCCGTAGGTGATGAGGTCCCGCATGTCCACCTCGGCACCCGCCAAGGTCCCCGCCCCCGAACAGCCGGGTGGCACCCCCGCCTTCGGCGCCCTCGACCGCTACTTCCGCATCTCCGAGCGCGGCAGCTCCGTCGCCCGCGAGATCCGCGGCGGTCTCGCCACCTTCTTCGCGATGGCGTACATCATCGTGCTGAACCCGATCATCCTCGGCAGCGCGAAGGACATGTACGGGCACCACCTGAACAACGGCCAGCTGGTCACGGCAACGGCCCTCACGGCGGCGTTCTCCACCCTCCTCATGGGTGTCATCGGCAACGTCCCGATCGCGCTCGCCGCCGGTCTCGGCGTGAACTCGGTCGTCGCGCTCCAGCTGGCGCCGCGGATGTCCTGGCCGGATGCCATGGGCATGGTCGTGCTGGCCGGTTTCGTGGTCATGCTGCTGGTCGCCACGGGTCTGCGCGAGCGCGTGATGAACGCGGTGCCGTTCGGCCTGCGCAAGGCGATCTCCATCGGTATCGGCCTGTTCATCATGCTGATCGGCCTGGTCGACGCCGGTTTCGTCACCCGTATCCCGGACGCCGCCCAGACCACCGTGCCGCTCCAGCTCGGCAGCAACGGTCACCTCAACGGCTGGCCGGTGCTGGTCTTCATCCTGGGCGCGCTGCTCACCTTCGCCCTCATCGTGCGCAAGGTGCCGGGCGCGATCCTGATCTCCATCGTCGGCATGACCGTCCTCGCGCTGATCATCAACTCGGTCGCCCATGTGACGACCTGGGGGCTGACGGTCCCGAAGTGGCCGGGCAACCCGGTGTCCACCCCCGACTTCGGCCTGATCGGCCAGTTCAGCCTGTTCGGCGGCTTCTCCAAGGTCGGCGTGCTGACCGGGACCCTCTTCGTCTTCACGGTCCTGCTGTCGTCCTTCTTCGACGCCATGGGCACGATCATGGGCGTCAGCGACGAAGCCAAGCTGACCGACGCCCAGGGCTACATGCCGGGCATCAACAAGGTCCTCTTCATCGACGGCCTCGCGGTCTCCGCGGGCGGCGCCAGCTCCTCCTCGGCCACCACCGCGTTCGTGGAGTCCACGGCGGGTGTCGGCGAGGGTGCGCGCACGGGTCTCGCGAACGTCGTCACGGGCGGCCTCTTCGCGGTGGCTCTGTTCCTCACCCCGGTCGCCACGATGGTCCCGGCCCAGGCGGCCACGCCGGCCCTGATCGCGGTGGGCTTCCTGATCCTGTCGAACTCCGTCAAGGAGATCGACTGGGCCGACTACACGATCGCGATCCCGGCCTTCGTGACCATGCTGATGATGCCGTTCACCTACTCGATCACCAACGGCATCGGCATGGGCTTCATCAGCTTCGTGGTGCTGCGCCTGGCGGCCGGCCGCGCGAAGGACATCCCGGTGCCGATGTATGTCGTCTCGGCCGTCTTCCTCTTCTACTACCTGATGCCGGCCCTGGGCCTGACCTGATCACCCGGGGTCAGGTGACCCCGTAGAACTTCTCCGTCTCCTCGACGGCGGCCTGGAACCGCTCGTCGAAGTCGTCCCGGATGAGCGTGCGGATCACATAGTCCTGCACGCTCATTCCTCTTCTGGCCGCGTGATGCCGGAGCCTTTCGAGCAGCTCCCCGTCTATGCGCAGGCTGAGCACAGTGGTCCCCATGCGTACGAGGGTCGCCACATCGGGCGGCCGTTCGCGTCACTTTCCGGAACCGGATCACTCATATGAGTGATCGGACGGGGTTCAGTGGCGGGCGTCACGGGTATTCGGGCGTGTTGCGGTGGTCTTTAGCGAGGGTAATGAGTTACGCTAAAGAACATGCCGGACCTAACCCATGGCGACGACGCTGCCGCCGTGAACGCTCTCCGCTCCGCCGTGATGCGGCTGTCCCGTCGGCTCAAGCACCAGCGGGTCGACGAGTCGCTGAGCCCCACCGAGATGTCGGTGCTCGGCACCCTGGCCCGCTGCGGCTCGGCCACGCCGGGCGAGCTGGCCCGCAAGGAGCACGTCCAGCCGCCGTCGATGACCCGCATCGTCGCGCTGCTCGAAGCCAAGGGGCTGGTCCGGCTGGAGCCGCACCCCGAGGACCGGCGCCAGAAGGTCGTCAGCCAGACCGAGCAGGCCGAGGCGATGCTCGAGGAGAGCCGCCGCAAGCGCAACGCGTTCCTGGCCGGCCTGGTCGAGGGCCTCGACGAGGACGAGTGGGCCAAACTGCGCGCCGCCGCCCCCGTGCTGGAGAAGCTCGCACATCTGTAAGGACGTATCGCTCCGTGAGTGAGCCGGAGGGGCGCGCCCCGTAGGCGAACGAGCAGTCAAAAAAGGAGGCGAACCCTTTTGAGTTCGGGATCCGGAGCACCTTCCGCCCCCGCACCGACCACTCCTACTACCCCTGGCCCCCGTGGATCCTCGATGTTCAGCTCGCTGAGGATCAGGAACTACCGCCTCTTCTTCATCGGCCAGGTCGTCTCCAACACGGGCACCTGGATGCAGCGCATCGCCCAGGACTGGCTCGTGCTCAGCCTCACCGGTTCCTCCGCGGCCGTCGGCATCACGACGGCCCTGCAGTTCCTGCCGATGCTGCTGTTCGGCCTCTACGGCGGCGTCCTGGTCGACCGCCTCCCCAAGCGCCCCACGCTGCTCGTCACCCAGACCGCCATGGCTGTCACGGGTCTCGCGCTCGCCGCGCTCACCCTCACCGGGCACGTCCAGGTCTGGCACGTCTACGTCGCCGCCTTCGCCGTCGGCCTCGCCACGGTGCTCGACAACCCGGCCCGGCAGTCCTTCGTCTCCGAGATGGTCGGCCCCGAGCAGCTGCAGAACGCGGTCAGCCTGAACTCCGCGAACTTCCAGTCCGCCCGGCTGGTCGGCCCGGCCGTCGCCGGCCTGATGATCACCGGTGTGGGCACCGGCTGGGCGTTCCTCTTCAACGGCCTGTCCTTCGTCGCGCCCATCGCCGGTCTGCTGCTGATGCGCGCCCGTGAGCTGCACGTGGTCGAGCGGGCGCCGAGAGGCAAGGGCCAGCTGCGCGAGGGCCTGCGCTACGTGGCGAAGCGCCCGGAGCTGATCTGGCCGATCGTCCTCGTCGGCTTCATCGGCACCTTCGGCTTCAACTTCCCGGTGTGGCTGTCGGCCTACGCCGACGACGTCTTCCACGCCGGCGCCGGAGCGTACAGCCTCTTCAACACGCTGATGGCCGTCGGCTCGCTGGGCGGCGCCCTGCTGGCGGCCCGCCGCGGCACGGCCCGGCTGCGCGTCCTGATCGCCGCCGCGGTGGCCTTCGGCACGCTGGAGATCGTGGCCGCGCTGGCCCCGTCGTACTGGCTCTTCGCGCTGCTCATGGTGCCGATAGGCGTCTTCGGCCTGACGGTCAACGTCACCGCGAACACCGCGGTCCAGATGGGCACTCACCCGGCCATGCGCGGCCGGGTGATGGCCCTGTTCATGATGGTGTTCATGGGCGGTACGCCGCTGGGCGCGCCGGTCGTCGGCTGGATCACCGACACCTGCGGCCCCCGCGTCGGCTTCGTCCTCGGCGGCGTCATCTCCGCCGCCGCGGCCGCCACCGTCGGCCTGGTCCTCGCCCGCATCGGCGGTCTGCGCCTGGCCGTGGGCTGGCACCACGGCCACCCGCGGGTGCGGTTCGTGCCGAGAGAGCGCGAGCAGCTGGCGACGGCGGCCTGAGCGGTCCCCGCCCCCGGGGGGGTCCCTACCGGACCCTCCGGGCCAGCACCTGCCCCGGCCAGTCGTCCGCGTCGAGCATGGTGACGCTGAAGGACTCGGTCGGCACGAAGCCGTTGCGCTCGTAGAAGGAGACCAGCTTGCGGTCGTCGCCCGCGTAGCAGTCCACCCGCAGCAGCGAGACCCCGGCCCGGCGGGTCTCCTCGGCCGCGTGGGCGAGCAGGGCGGCACCGACGCCGTGGCCCTTGAAGCGGCGGTCCGAGGCGAAGGTGTGGATATAGCGCTCGGGCTCGTCGGCGGGCCGCAGATACTCGCCGGGCGCGTCGGTGAGGGTGAGCGTGGCCGCCGGGACACCGTCGTACTCGGCGATGTACGGGGCGCCCTCGGTGACGTACCGGGTGATCATGGCCACCGCCCTCGGGTTCTTCGACCAGGGTGTCGTGCCCCACTGCTGGGTGCGGCCCTGGGCCACCAGCCACTCCACGGCACTGTCGAACATGCCGAGGATCACGGGGATGTCGTCAGGCCCGCCTGCTCTGATGCTGATCTTCCCGTTCTTCTCCATGCACCTGATCATGCCCGTCCGAGGGCGTCGGGTCAGCCGCCTGGCCCGGTGATCCGTTCCCTGGGAGGGTGACGTCATGAGACTCTTCGCCGCCGTGCTGCCCCCGGAGGACGTCATCCGTGAGCTTGCCACCGAGGTCGCGAAGTTGAAGAGGCTGCCTGGCGCGGAGGGCCTGCGCTGGACCAACCGACCCGGCTGGCACTTCACGCTCGCCTTCTACGGCGAGGTCGACGACGCCGTAGTACCGGACCTGTCGGCCCGCCTGGGCCGCGCGGCTCGCCGTACGTCCCCCTTCCCGCTGTCCCTGCGCGGCGGCGGGCAGTTCGGGCGCGGGCAGGTGCTGTGGGTGGGCGCGGACGGAGACCTGCCGGCCCTGCGGTTGCTGGCCGACCGTACGGAGGCGGCGGCGGTGAAGTCCGGGGTGCCGATGGGGGAGCACCGTCGCTATCTGGCCCATCTGACGGTGGCGCGCAGCCGGTACTCGGTGAACGTACGGCCGTACGTCCAGGCACTGAACACCTTCACCAGCCGTACCTGGACCATGTCCGAGCTGGCCCTGGTGCGCAGCAACCTGCCGAAGTCCGGGGTGCCCGGGGAGCAGCCCCGCTACGAGACGGTCGCCCACTGGGCGCTCGGCGGGGCCGGTTAGGCTCGGGTACGTGGACCCGAAAACCCGGAACCGGATCATGGCCGGTGTGCTTGTGCTGATGTTCGTGGTGGTTGCCGTGTCGGCGGCGGTCGGGAAGTAGACCGCCGCCGCTTCGCCGTACCGCCGCTGCGGCGTACGGCCACGGCTACCAGGCGAAGGCCTCCGGGGACGGTCCCGGACCCGGGAAGACCTCGTCCAGGCCCGCCAGCAGTTCCTCGCTCAGCTCCAGCTCGACGGCCCGCAGGGCCGACTCCAGCTGCTGCGGCGTGCGCGGGCCGACGATCGGGCCGGTCACGCCGGGCCGGGTGAGCAGCCAGGCCAGGGCGGCCTCGCCGGGCTCCACACCGTGCTTGTCGAGCAGGTCCTCGTACGACTGGATCTGCGCGCGGATGGTGGTGTTGGCGAGCGAGTCGGCGGCCCGGCCGGAGGCACGGCGTCCGCCCTGCACCTCCTTCTTGATCACACCGCCGAGCAGACCGCCGTGCAGCGGCGACCACGGGATGACCCCGAGGCCGTACTCCTGCGCCGCCGGGATGACCTCCATCTCGGCGCGCCGCTCGGCGAGGTTGTACAGGCACTGCTCGCTGACCAGTCCGATGGTGCCGCCGCGCCGGGCGGCGATCTCGTTGGCCTGGGCGATCTTGTAGCCGGGGAAGTTGGAGGAGCCGACGTACAGGATCTTGCCCTGCTGCACGAGTACGTCGATCGCCTGCCAGATCTCCTCGAAGGGGGTCCGGCGGTCGATGTGGTGGAACTGGTAGACGTCGATGTGGTCGGTCTGCAGCCGCTTCAGGCTGGCGTCCACGGCCCGCCGGATGTTGAGGGCGGACAGCTTGTCGTGGTTGGGCCAGGCGTCGCCGTCGGCGGCCATGTTGCCGTACACCTTGGTGGCCAGCACGACCTTGTCGCGCCGGTCCCCGCCCTTGGCGAACCAGTTGCCGATGATCTCCTCGGTACGGCCCTTGTTCTCGCCCCAGCCGTACACGTTGGCGGTGTCGAAGAAGTTGATGCCCGCGTCCAGCGCCGCGTCCATGATCGCGTGGCTGCCGGCTTCGTCGGTCTGCGGGCCGAAGTTCATGGTGCCGAGGACGAGTCGGCTGACCTTGAGTCCCGTGCGTCCTAGCTGCGTGTACTTCATGGTGTCCTAGCCAACGGCTTGGAGTGCGCTCCAGGCAAGGGCTGCCGGGCGGGGTGGCCGTCCCTTCCTGCGAACGGGCCACCCGCAGGCGGCTCTCACCCGGGGCGCTGCGCGGGAAGGCGATCCCCCGCGCGCCGGGACAGCCACAGGGCGACCGCCTCCGAGATCGGCTGCCCGGTCTCCAGCTCCACGAAGCCGAACTGGCCGCCCTGGTTGCACTCCAGGAACCACCAGACGCCGTCCTCGTCCTCCGCGAAGTCGAAGGCGGCGTAGGCCAGTTCGGCGACGCGCAGGTACTCGTGCACCGACCTGCCGATCCGCGCGGGCACCGGTACCGCCCGCCAGGCGTGTTCGGTGTCGCCGTAGCGTCCGTCGACCTGGCCGGGCTCGGCCGTCTTGCGGGCGGCGAACAGCCGGGTGCCGACGCAGGTCAGCCGGATGTCGGCACGCTTGGGTACGTACCGTTGCAGCAGAGCCGGACCGGCCGCGACGCCGGAGAAGTCCGCGTCGGGCCCGATCAGGGTCGTGGGCAGGGCCAGCGCGGGATCACCGCGCGGCGGCCCCGAGGCGGACTTCACCACGACGTCCTCGTGCTGCTCGGCGAACTGCCGTGCCAGGCGCGGTGAGGTGGTGAAGACGGTCGGCGGTACGGCGAAGCCGCTGAGGTGGGCGACCCTCAACTGCCAGGGTTTCAGCCGGGCCTGGTCGGCGCTGCGGGGATGGTTCATCCACCGGGCAGCGGCGCAGTGCAGCATGCCGTACAGCGCCTGGCGGGTCTCGGCGGTCAGCCACGGCGAGGGGTGCGCCGCGTGTGCGCCCGGCTCCCCGGGCCGGCGCATCCATATCGAGCGCAGGCCCCTCATGCTGAGCACGTGCCCGTTGACCGACAGGTGGCCGTCGAAGTCGCCGTGCGCGTAGTCGGCGGACAGCACGGCCTTCCCCGGCAGATCGGCGGGGTCCAGCCGCATCACGGGGGTACCCGTCCGGTGCAGCCTGGCCACCACCATGTCGGCGGTCACGTCCTCCTCGGAGGTGAGGATCAGTACGGTCATGGGCTTGCGGGGGCGTCCATTCGGAATCTCGGCTGTGGGTGTGGTGACGGTGACGGGTCGTCAGTCGTCGAAGTGTGTCGCGGACCCGGCGGTCGAGGTGGTCGTGCCGACCGCCAGGAGGAGGTCCGGGTCGCTGACGGCCGGGCGGCCGTCGGGGAGCAGGTTCAGCTGGAGCGACGCGTCGAACCGGTACGGCGGCAGCTGGGCCGGAATCCCTTTGGCCGCGGTGTAGTTGAGCGTGAACGGTCGCATTCGAATCCTCCTTGGGTGCACATCATTTACTTACGGTCCCTACACATCAGGGATCGGATGGTGCGTCACATCTGTCACACCCGTCACTCCAGTCACAGGGCCGGTCACTCCGGTCACACTGGCCGGTCCTCCCTCAGCTCGGCGAACAGCCGCCGCGCCTTCGCCGCGTCCCCGCGGATGGCGCTGCCTTCGGACGTGCGCAGGCCCCGGTCGGACACGGGGACGCCCAGCTGCCTGCCGGTACCGACCGAGACGCTCCGCATGGCCTGGAACAGTGACACGAGGGTCTGCAGGTCCGTTCCCTTGTCGACGACGAGCGTGTGCAGCGCGGCGTTCAGCAGCGGATAGGCGCGCAGCGGATCGAGCGCCGTGCCCGGTTCGGCGGCCTTGTGGGCGAGCGCGGCCAGGAACTTCTGCTGGTTCCAGCTGCGGCCCAGGTCGCCCTGCGCCTCCTGATGCCGTTGGCGGACGAACGCGAGCGCCCGGGCGCCGTCCAGGTTGTGGCAGCCCTTGCTCAGGTCCAGGCCGGACTTCTCGTCCTTGATGCTCCGGTCCACGCACATCTCGACGCCGCCCACCGCGTCCACCACGCCGACGAAGCCCCCGAAGCCGATCTCCGCGTAGTGGTCGACGTGCAGCCCGGTGTTCGACTCGATGGTCTGCACGAGCAGTCGGGGACCGCCCAGGGAGTAGGCCGCGTTGAGCTTGTTCTTCGCCGCCCGGTGATGCTTGCCGGTGTCGGGGTCGAGGTACGCGGGGATCGTCACCCAGGAGTCGCGCGGCAGGCTGACCATCGTGGTGCCGTGCGCGCCGGTGTGCAGCAGGATCATCGAGTCGGTACGGCCGCCGCCGCCCCCGCCGGCGTGCAGATCCTGCTGGGCCTGTTCGGACAGGCCGTCACGGCTGTCGGAGCCCACGATGAGGTACGTGGTCCCCTTTCCCCGCGGCGGACGGTCCGCGACCTTGCCGAGGTCGACGTGCCGGTCGAGTTCGACGTCGGCCCAGGCGTAGGTGCCGGCCGCGGTGAGGACCAGCGCGCAGAGCAGGAACGCCAGCAGGCGGGCGATCCGGCGGGGCCGGCTGCGGCGGGCCCGGACGGCCCGGGTCCGGAAGCGTGCCCCGCGCTCGCAGGGCGTGGCTCCGGCTTCGCTTCCGGCTGCGGGTGCGGCTGCGGCCGCGGAGCCGGTCCGGGGGCCGCCTCGTACGGACGGTCACTGCGCTGCCACACCGCTCCCGCGATGACGCGGCCTGCCGCAGGCAGCCGCCGGCCACTCCTGCGGTGACTCATGGATTCCACCACTCCTGATCACCTCGACTCCAGCTGGCGTGCGGCCACGGGCTGTCTGAGCTGTTCGGCGGCGGCCGTACCCGAACGCTGCATGCGGTGCCACTTGAGCCGGGTGCCGAGCAGCAGGGCCACGACGGACTGGATGACGACCAGGTACATCAACTGCCGGTAGACGAAGAGCTGGAAGGGCATCGCCCAGAGCGTCCGCAGGCGTTCGCCGTCCAACCGCAGCGCGTAAGCGGCGCAGGCCAGCTGGAGGAGGAGGAAGCCCAGCCACACGCCCACCGACTGCACGGGATCGAGGAAGAACGTTCCGTTCAGCGCGAACAGGTCGACGATCGGCGCGATCAGTGGCAGGACGACCTGGAACAGGGTGAGGTAGGTCAGCCCACGGCGGGCGAAACGTCCGGCCGGACCGACTTCGCCGAGCGCCCGCCGGTGCTTCCACATCGCCTGCAGGGTGCCGTAGCACCACCGGTACCGCTGCCGCCACAACTGACGCAGAGTGGTGGGCACTTCGGTCCAGGCGACGGCCGACACGCGGGGCTCTCGGGAGCGGCGGTGCCGCCGCCTCGCCGACCGGCTCGTGCGGCCGTCCCGGTGGCCACGCGTGTAGTGACGTTAGTCACATGAGGCAGGGTCGGCTGCGGGCCGGCCGGGACGGATCCGACGCCTCCCGTCCGCGGTATTCGCCCGGCGCGGGCAAGGCCGCGCGGACCACTGGAGGGTGCCGGTCCGGCGGCAGAGCCTGCGACGGCGGCCGTGGCCCGCGCACCCCTGGCGCGCCGGTCGACAGGGTCGACGCACAGCGGACGGCCATGCTTTTTCTGGCGGTTTGTCTCCAGGTCGCGCTCTGGCATGGGCGGCGAGTCTAGCCAGACGCGAAGTCGTGAGTGTGCCCCGAACGAACGCAGCCCCGCTGGGCGCCGGGGAGTGTGACGCTGGGGCGGGGCGGTGCGCTGAACTGCGTAGGTGGGGGGAAGTGGGCCCTGAGTGTGACGGCGGGGTGTCAGTCGCGGGGGAAGTCGTCGGTCTTGAGGACGAGGTCGACCACTGTGCCGGTCAGGTCGATGTCGGTGCCGAAGTCCACCGGTGTCCGGTTCTCGTAGTCGCCGTCCTTGGGGTCGGTGTAGACGAAGCATCGGCCCTGGTAGGGGTCGGCGATGAGGTAGACGGGGACCTCTGCTGTGGCGTAGGCGGTCTTCTTGGGCCCGTAGTCGTTCGCGGCGGTGCCCTTGGAGATGACCTCGGCGACGAACTCGACGTCCTCGTAGCGCCAGTGGCCGGCTTCCGTCTTCTTGGCGCCCTCGACCATCGCAGTCACGTCCGTGGCGAAGCCGTTGAGGTGACCCGGGTAGTCGATCCGGACGTCGGACTTCAACCGCTTCCGGGGGTACTTGGGTCGCAACTGCTCGACGATGTCCAGGATGATCTCCCAGTGGGTGTCCCGCTGCGGCGACATGTAGACGAACCCCTCGACGATCTCGACCTTGTATCCCTCGGGGACGGGCATCTTTTCGAGCCGCTCGAACATCTCGTCGAGTTCGCGCGTGTTGTCGCTCTCGGCCATCGCGATCCTGTCTTCAAGGACGGTCATCGTGGCGCTCCTCCCCGGCTGCCCCACGGACAGGTGCAGCCGCGCATTTCAACGATACGCACGGTGACCGGGAGACGCCGGAATCAGGTCAATCTGTTCCGGCCGCGTACGCCTGTCCGATTCCCCAGGCCTCCCACATCGCCCCCGCGAACGCCCCCGCGATCCGGTGCTCCCCGCTCGCGTTGGGATGCGTCCCGTCGTAGGTGTCTGCGTGGATGTCGTACGACTCCGGCGGCGAGGCCAGCAGGATCGGCGACCGGGGCTCGTCCAGGTCGGCGACCGCCTTGGCGAGCAGGACGTTGAACCGGTCCACCTGCTCGGCGAAGGGTGCGTCCGCGTGGGCGCGGATGTTCGGGATCACCGGGAGCAGGACCATGCGGATGCGCGGGCGGGCTTCGCGGGCGCCCGCGACGAAGGCCCGTACGTTCTCCGCCGTCTGCTCGGCGTTCGTGTAGAAGCCCAGGTCGATCAGGCCGAGGGAGACCAGCAGCACATCGGGCCGGTGCTCCCGTACCGCCTCCCCGATCAGCGGAGCCATGTGCAGCCAGCCCTCGCCCCAGCCGGCCAGGTGGGTGCGGGGGAAGCCGGGTTCGGCGTACGCGTACGACGTCGGTGCCTCGGTCGTCTTGTCGTACAGCTCCTCGCGCGGGCCGACGAAGGTGAACGGTCCGCCGTACGACTCGCACAGGTGACGCCACAGCCGGTAACGCCACGTGTGCTCGCCCGCGCTCCCGATCGTCATGGAGTCGCCCACGGGCATGAACCTAAGCATCCGCTCATAATGGACGATCACGGCAGCCTGTGGGGTGTGAGGCCTACCACGCCTCCTGAACCCCCGGAGGGGATGGCAGGCTTGGTGTCATGCGCCGACCGTTCGCCCTGCTCGCCGGGGTCCTGCTCGCGGGTGCCTGCGCGCTGCCCGCCTCCGCCGCCGACGGTGACAGTACCGGTGATCAGGGGTTCACCATCAAGGACCCCCGGATCGCCGAGTCCAGCGGCCTGGCCGCCTCCCACCTGCACCCCGGCATCTACTGGACGCACAACGACAGCGACGACGGGCCGTACATCTACGCCGTGGACAGCGCGACCGGGAAGACCGTCGCCACGCTGACCCTGCGCGGCATCGGCTCCCCGCGCGATGTCGAGGCCATCTCCATCGGGCCGGACAACCAGATCTACGTCGGCGACATCGGTGACAACCTCGACGGCACGTGGCCGTACGTCTGGATCTACCGGCTGCCCGAGCCGAAGGTGCTCAAGGACCAGACGGTCCGGGCCACGCAGTACGTCGTGAAGTACTCCGACGGGGCGAGGAACGCCGAGTCGATGGTCGTGCATCCCAAGACCGGGCGGGTCTACATCATCGACAAGAAGGAGAACGGCGGGCATCTCTACGAGGGGCCCGCGCAGCTCTCCACCACCGGCGCGAACATCTTCGAGCCCGTCGCCGCCGTCGACCTGTGGGCCACCGATGCCGCGTTCTCGCCGAACGGCCGACAGCTCGCCGTCCGGGGGTACTTCGGCGGCATCTACTACGACTGGAACGGCGGGAAGATCAAGCGGGCGGGGCGGCTCGACGTGCCCCTGCAGGGGCAGGGGGAGTCCGTCACGTACTCCGCCGACGGCACCAGGCTGATGTACGGCAGCGAGGGGGCCGACAGTTCGGTGGAGGCGCAGGAGGCGCCGGCCGGGGCGGCGAGCAAGAAGCCTTCCGGCAGCGGGAGTTCCGCCTCCGACGGCGCCGCCGGGACCGGTGCCGGCAACAGCGGGAGCATCAAGGTCGGCGCCGTCGTCGTGGCCGTGGGCGCGGCCGCCCTGTTCGGTTTGCGGTTGCTGCGGCGCAGGAGCTGAACCGGCGGGCGCCGGATGTCTTGACGCGCGAACCTGTACGGCGGCCTGACGGCCGCATGGCCGAGGGGCGCCCGGTGCCGCCACCGGGCGCCCCTCGATATGTGTTCCCACCTGCATGGGAACACCCTGTTCCCGGCCGGGAACGCGCTCCCGTCCCGGCAGACTGAGAGGGCCGTACGCCGGCTCCGGTGCTCTCGTTCGTCGTGATACGGAGTGCCGCCGTATCCAGGAGGACTCAAGTGAACCGATCACTGCTGACCATGCGCTCGGCGCTGATTCTGTTGCTGGGTGTTCTCGTCGGCGTGGGAGCGGGAGTGCTGACCGCCTGTGCCGACGCCGGCGGCGAAGCGAAGTCGGTGATGGTGGGCGCGACCGCCTTCGCGGCCGCCGTCGCGTTCTTCAACTCCATCATCGATTAGGCCTATTGGCCGCTCGGACGCACTGACCGAGACCGGTTGTCGTCGTTGACATGACGTGTGGGCCAGGTGGCCTGTCGTTTTCCGGTGGATAGATCCCGGATGCATCCGGGGAGAGGAGACGGTGGTGGGGGACGATGACCGCGATGACGCGGCCTTCGATGACGCGGCCTTCGATGACGCGGCCTTCGGTGATGCGGCCTTCGGCGATGCGGAGGGCTTCAAACCGCTGTCGGGAGAGCTGCGTCCTGAAGTGCGGGAGCTGGCCGAGGCGTTGCGCCGCCTGCTGAAGGGTTCGGGGAAGTCGCAGCGGCAGTTCGCGGTCTATCACCACATCGGCGTCTCCACGGTCTCGCGCTATCTGAGCGGTGAGCGCATCCCGGACAAGCACTTTCTCGACGGGTTGATGAAGTCGGCCTGCAAGGCTCACGGCAAGGAGGTCAGTGAGGCGCTGCAGGGCCTGATGTACCGGCTGCATCGAGAGGCGTTGCTGGCCGAGGACCCGGCCCGGTACCGGGAGCAGATGGCCAGCGACCGGCTGGAGGACGCCGTTCTGCGCGAGGAGGAGGCGCAGTTGGAGATCCGGGAGCTGAGGAAGGCCGCGAAGGGGCAGAAGCAGCAGTTGTGGGCGCTGGAGTCCCAGCTCCTTCAGCTGGCGGCGGCGGAGCAGCAGGAGCGGGGCGCGTTACGGGCGGACCTGGAACGGCACCGGATGCGCAAGGAGGAGCTGGAGGGGGCGTGCGCGCGTCTGCGGGACAAGGTCGCTCGTCTGGAGAGGGCGCTCCAGGAGGCGGAGCGGGAGCGGGAGGCCGCACGGACGCGTTGCCAGGAGCTGGAAGCCGAACTGGTCGTGGCGCAGGAGGCCGCCGAGCGAGCGGAGCTGGAGCGGCGGGCGAGGGAGGAGCGGCTGCGTCTGGCCAAGGCCGCCGAGGTGGCCGAGCACCGTCTGGCGGACCTGGAGCGCGTTCATCTGGAAGCCGAACAGGTACGCCTGGCAGCCGCCCGGGAGGCCGCGACCCAGTTGGAGGAGGCCAAGACCAAGGCCGACGAGTTGCTGCAGGAGGCAACGCTCAGGGCCACGAAGGTCCGGCCTCCGGTGCTCAGGAGATCGGCCGCGTTGCGCCAGTTGAAGGAGGCCGCGCAGCAGATGGCCGAGGTCCGGTTGCCCGAGCTGGCCAAGCAGCTGTCCCAGGCGCACCCGGAGGATGTGGACATCGTGGTGCGGCCCATCGGCATCCACAGCCTGGACGACATCGGGCAGACGGCCCAGGCACTCGACACCGTCCACCGCGCATACGTACAACTGGCCGTTGACCAGGCCCTCCTGCGGAGCAACGTCAACGCGATGTTCATCAACCTCTCGCGTCGCTCCCAGGGCCTGGTCATGGGCCAGTTGTCCCTGATCTCCGACCTGGAGGAGTCCGAGACGGACCCGGACCGGCTGTCGTCGTTGTTCAGACTGGACCACCTCGCCACCCGGATGCGCCGCAACTGCGAGAACCTCCTCGTGCTCGCCGGTGAGGAGCCCGGCCGCAGCTGGACCCGGCCGGTCCCGGTGGTCGACGTGCTCCGTGCGGCCGCGTCCGAGGTGGAGCAGTACGAGCGCGTCGAGCTGGCCGACGTGCCCGGCGTCGAGATCGCCGGCCGTGTGGTCACCGACCTCGTTCACCTGCTCGCCGAGCTGCTGGAGAACGCGACGGCTTTCTCCTCGCCGCAGACCAGGGTCAAGGTCACCGGTCACGCACTGCCCGAGGGCCGTGTGCTGATCGAGATCCACGACACCGGCATCGGCCTCCTCGCCGAGGACCTCGCCGAGGCCAACGAACTGCTCGCCGCGCCGCCGGTCCTGGACATGTCGGTCGCCCGCCGCATGGGTCTGTTCGTGGTCGGGGCTCTGTCCCATCGCCACGGCATCCGGGTCCAGCTGCGCCCGTCCGACACCGGTGGTACGACCGCGCTGGTCATGCTGCCCGTCGACGCCAGGGAGTTCGTTCCGGAGCAGCCGTACGCCGGCCACGTCGACCATGAGGGCGGGCAGCTGCCCCCCGCCACGGCACACCTGTTCACCATCTGCGACTCCGGCCGCCTGTCCATCGAGCGTCCGCACTCATGACGGGCCGGGTGGTGAAGGCGTAGGCGGCGGTGGCCGTCGTACGACGAGGGGCGCCCCGGCAGACACCGGGGCGCCCCTCGTGGACGTACGCGGGAAGGAGGTCAGAGCTTCTCGATCACGTAGTCGATGCACTTCGTCAGCGCCTCGACGTCCGCCGGGTCGATCGCCGGGAACATCGCGATGCGCAGCTGGTTGCGGCCGAGCTTGCGGTAGGGCTCGGTGTCCACGATGCCGTTGGCGCGCAGCACCTTGGCGACGGCGGCCGCGTCGATCTCGTCGGAGAAGTCGATCGTGCCGATGACCTGCGAGCGCTTGGCCGGCTCCGAGACGAACGGGGTGGCGTACTTGGACTCCTCCGCCCAGTTGTACAGGCGGGTCGAGGAGTCCTTCGTGCGGCCCGTGGAGAAGGCCAGACCGCCCTGGCCGTTGAGCCACTCCAGCTGCTGGTTCAGCAGGAAGAGGGTGGCGAGGGCCGGGGTGTTGTACGTCTGGTTCTTGCGGGAGTTGTCGATCGCCGTGGGGAGCGAGAAGAACTCCGGGACGTGGCGGCCGGAGGCGTGGACGCGCTCGGCGCGCTCGATCGCGGCCGGGGAGAAGATGCCGATCCACAGGCCGCCGTCGGAGGCGAAGGACTTCTGCGGGGCGAAGTAGTAGACGTCCGTCTCGGCGATGTCGACCGGGAGGCCGCCCGCGCCGGAGGTGGCGTCCACGAGGACGAGCGAGCCCTCGTCGGCGCCGGCCACGCGCTTGATCGGCATGGCGACACCGGTCGAGGTCTCGTTGTGCGTGAAGGCGTACACGTCGACGCCCGCCTCGGCCTGCGCCTCGGGGTGGGTGCCCGGGTCGGTGGCGATGACGGTGGGCTCGGCCAGCCACGGGGCGAGCCCCGCGGCCTTGGCGAACTTGGAGGAGAACTCACCGAAGCTGAGGTGCTGGGACTTGTTCTCGATCAGTCCGTGGGTGGCGATGTCCCAGAAGGCGGTGGACCCGCCGTTGCCGAGGATGACCTCGTAGCCCTCGGGGAGGGAGAACAGGGAGCTGATGCCTTCGCGGACCTGGCCCACCAGGTTCTTGACCGGGGCCTGGCGGTGGGAGGTGCCGAGCAGAGAGCTTCCGGTGGCGGCGAGCGCCTCGAGGGCCTCGGTACGCACCTTGGAGGGGCCCGCGCCGAAGCGTCCGTCGGCGGGCTTGATGTCAGCGGGAATCTGGATGTCGGCCACGAGTCGGAGGGTATCGCCCACGTGAAACGGGACGGAACCGTGTCCGTCCGATGAGACAAGATCGCTGAACTGTGGACTTGTGAGGTTGTACGACGAAACCTGCGGGGCTGTGGAAAAGTCACGGTGACTGTGCGTGATCGGATGCATCCTGGACGCATGACGGATCTCTCGGGCCTTGAGGCGGAGCTGCGTGGGGTCGTCCGGGGTGAGGTCGGCTTCGACGTCACCGCCCGGGCGCTCGTGACCATGGACGCGTCCAACTACCGGCGGGTCCCGGCGGGCGTGGTGGCCCCGCGGGACGCCGAGGACGTGGCGGCGGTGCTGGAGGTGTGCCGGGCACGCGGAGTGCCGGTGGTGGCGCGCGGCGGGGGCACGTCGATCGCGGGGCAGGCGACCGGCACGGGCGTGGTGCTGGACTTCACCCGGCACATGAACGGCCTGCTGGAGCTGGACCCGGCCACCCGTACGGCCGTCGTCCAGCCGGGCCTGGTCCTCGACCGCCTCCAGGAGGCCGCCGCCCCGCACGGCCTGCGCTTCGGCCCCGACCCGTCCACCCACAGCCGCTGCACGCTCGGCGGAATGATCGGCAACAACTCCTGCGGCTCCCACTCGGTCGCCTGGGGGACGACCGCGGACAGCGTCCGGGAGCTGTCCGTCATCACCGCGCGCGGGCAGCGGCTGCGGCCGGGCCGGGACTGGGCCGGAGCGCCGGACGGACTGCGAGCCCTGGTGGAGGCCGACCTGGCCCGCCTGCGCACCGGCTTCCCCGACCTGCCCCGCCGCATCTCCGGATACGCCCTGGACGCCCTGCTCCCCGAAAAGGGCGCCGACGTCGCCCGCTCCTTCTGCGGCTCCGAGGGCACCCTCGGCATCCTCACCGAGGCGGTCGTAGGGCTGGTGGAGGCCCCACGCGCACGAGCCCTCGCGGTGCTGGCGTACGGCGACGAGTCAGGCGCCGCCGAGGCCGCCGCCGGACTCCTGCCTCTCGGTCCGCTGACGGTGGAGGGCATGTCGGCCGACCTGGTGCGCTCGCCGGCCGGGCTGCCGGGGGGCGGCGCCTGGCTCTTCGTGGAGACCGGCGGACAGACACCGGCCGAGACACGCGCGCGTGCGGAGGCGATCGTCCGCGCGGCCGACGTCGTCGACTCCCTGGTGGTGACGGACCCGGCGGCCCAGCGGACCCTGTGGCGCATCCGCGAGGACGCGAGCGGTACGGCGACCCGGATGCCGGACGGCAGCGAGGCCTGGCCGGGCTGGGAGGACTGCGCGGTACCCCCCACCCGGCTCGGCCCCTACCTCAGGGACTTCCGCGCCCTGCTCGCCGCCCACGGCCTGCGCGGCACTCCGTACGGCCACTTCGGCGACGGCTGCATCCACGTCCGCATCGACTTCGACCTGCTCACCGAGGCGGGCGTCGGCCGCTTCCGGCGCTTCTCCGAGGAGCTGGCCGACCTGGTCGTCGCCCACGGCGGCTCACTGTCCGGGGAGCACGGCGACGGCCAGGCCCGCGCGGAACTGCTGCCGCGGATGTACGGCGAGGAGACGGTACGGCTCTTCGAGCGGGCCAAGGCGATCTGGGATCCCGACGACCTGCTCAACCCCGGCATGCTGGTCCGTCCGGCCCCGCTCGACAGCGACCTCCGCTTCTCCGTCCTGCCCCGCCGCCCGGTGGACGTGACCTTCGGCTACCCGGCCGACGGCGGCGACTTCGGCGCGGCCGTCCGCCGCTGCGTCGGCGTCGCCAAGTGCCGTACGACCACGGCTGCCGGGTCCGCCGTGATGTGCCCCTCCTTCCGGGCGACCGGCGAGGAGGAGCACTCCACCCGTGGGCGGGCCCGGCTGCTGCACGAGATGCTCGCGGGCGAACTGGTCACGACGGGCTGGCGCTCCACGGAGGTCCGGGACGCCCTGGACCTGTGCCTGTCCTGCAAGGGCTGCCGCTCGGACTGCCCGGTGGGCGTCGACATGGCCACCTACAAGGCCGAGTTCCTGCATCACCACTACGAGGGCCGACGCCGTCCCGCCGCCCACTACACGATGGGATGGCTGCCGGTATGGCTGCGCTGGGTGGCACGAACCCGCACGGCCGCGCTGCTCAACAGACTCGCGTCCGTACGGCTGTTGGCCCGGCTGGGGAAACGCCTGGGCGGAATCGCACCGGAACGGCAGATCCCGAGGATCGCGAAGGAGCCGTTCACCCACTGGTGGCGACGGCGGCAGCGGCGCACCGCGGGAGACCTGGTCGTCCTGTGGCCCGACACCTTCACCGAGCACCTCTCGCCCTCGGTCGGACAGGCGGCCGTCCGGGTGCTGGAGGCCGCCGGCCTCAGGGTGGTCCTGCCACCGTCCCGCCCGCTCGGCGGCGGGGTCTGCTGTGGCCTGACCTACGTCTCCACCGGCCAGCTCGACCGGGCCCGCGCGGTGCTGCGCCGCACCCTGGACCTGATGGAACCGGTGCTGCGCCGCGGCGCCCCGGTCGTCGTCCTGGAACCGAGCTGTGCGGCGGCCCTCCGCGGCGACCTCCCCGAACTCCTGCACGACGACCCACGCGCCCCCCGGCTCGCGTCATCGATCCTCACCTTCGCCGAGGCACTCGAACGCCACGCCCCCGACTGGACCCCGCCCGCCGTCGACCGCCCGGTCGCCGGCCAGACCCACTGCCACCAACACGCGATCCTCGGCGACACCGCCGACCGCAGCCTGCGCGAGTCCGCGGGCCTGACCGGCGAGCTGAGCGGCGGATGCTGCGGACTTGCGGGCAACTTCGGCTTCGAGAAAGGCCACTTCGAGGTGTCGAAGGCATGCGCGCAGGAGCAGCTGCTGCCGTCGGTACGGGGCGTGGCCGAGGGCACGCTGATCCTGGCGGACGGCTTCTCGTGCCGCACCCAGCTGGAGCAGCTGGCGGGGGTGCGGGGCCGACACCTGGCGGAGGTACTGGCAGAGGGCCTGGAGAAGGAATCGAAAGTATCGGGAGTATCGGGAGTGGAGAAATGACCGAGGAACACACCCGGCTGGCAGTCCTCTCCGACATCCACGGCGTACTCCCCGCCCTGGAGGCCGTCCTGGCAGAGCCCGAAGTGGCCGCCGCCGACCGGATCGTCCTCACCGGGGACATCACGGCGGGCCCCCAGCCGTCCGAGGCGCTGGACCTGCTGCGGTCGCTGGGTGACCGGGTGCTGTGGGTCGGCGGGAACGCGGACCGGGAACTGGTGGAGTACCGGCGGGGCAAGCGCACGGAGATCCCGGACCCGATCGGCCCGTTCGCGGCGCGGGCACTCCGCGAGGACCAGGTGGACTTCCTGGCCGCACTGCCCGGAACCCTCACCCTGCGCGTCCGCGGCCTCGGCAAGGTGCTCTTCTGCCACGCCACCCCGCGTGACGACGAGGAGGTGGTGCTGGTGGACTCCCGCCCTGAGCGCTGGGCCGAGGTCTTCTCCGGCCTCGCCCCCGACATCGGCACGGTCGTCTGCGGCCACACCCACATGCCCTACGTCCGCCTGGCCCACGGCCGCCTGGTGGTCAACCCGGGCAGCATCGGCATGCCGTACGGCCGTCCCGGCGCCCACTGGTGCCTCCTGGGCCCCGGAGCCGACCTGCGCGTGACGTCGTACGACATACCGGGGGCGGCGGCCCGGCTCACCGCCGAGTGCGCGTACCCGGAGATCGCCGAGTGGGCCGACTACTTCCTTCACGCGCGGGCTTCGGACACGGAGGTGCTGGCGGCCTGGGGGCCGAAGGACGGCAGGGAGGCTTCTGAGGTTTCGTAGCGGCGGGTTCATAAGCTGACGGAACCAAGCAACCCTGAAGGAGCACAGTCCGCATGACGTCCCTCCGCCTTCAACCCATCAGCCGCGCCGAGCACCTGTCCTTCGTGGCCTCTCTGCCCTCGGTCAGCCACATGCAGCTCCCGTCCTGGGGCGATGTGAAGCCCGACTGGCGGGCGGAGAGCCTGGGATGGTTCGACGGGGACGGGCGGCTGGTGGGTGCCGGGCTGGTGTTGTTGCGGCCGTTGCCGAAGGTGAAGCGGTATCTGGCATACCTGCCCGAAGGGCCCGTCATCGACTGGCACGTGCCCGACCTGGAGCGCTGGCTGGAGCCGATGCTGGCCTATCTCAAGGGGCGCGGTGCCTTCTCCGTGAAGATGGGGCCGCCCGTGGTCGTGCGGCGGTGGAGTCCCGAGGCGGTCAAGGCCGCGATCGCCGACCCGGGCGCGCACCGGCTGCGGGACGCGGAGGCGACGTCGACCGAGCCGCGTGCCGTGGAGCTGACGGAGCGGCTGCGGCGCATGGGCTGGCGGCAGGCCGAGGCGGGCAGCGAGGAGGGGTTCGCCGCCGGGCAGCCCCGGTATGTATGCCAAGTGCCGTACGCAGGGAAGTCGTTGGAGGAGGTCCACCGTGGGCTCAACCAGCAGTGGCGGCGCAACATCAAGAAGGCCGAGAAGGCCGGCGTGCAGGTCGTGCGCGGGGGATACGAGGACCTGCCGGTCTTCTACGGCCTCTACACGGAGACCGCCGAGCGCGACCGGTTCATCCCGCGCCCGCTGCCGTACTTCCAGCGCATGTGGACGGCGCTCGCCGCCGAACACCCCGACCGGATGCGGCTGTACCTCGCACACCACGAGGGCGAGGTGCTCGCCGCGGCCACCATGCTGATCGTCGGCGGCCACGTCTGGTACTCCTACGGCGCCTCCACCAGCCGCAAGCGCGAGGTCCAGCCCAACAACGCCATGCAGTGGCGGATGATGGCCGACGCACACGAACTCGGTGCCCACGTCTACGACTTCAGGGGCATCACCGACACCCTGGAGGAGTCCAACCACCTGCTCGGGCTGCTCCGCTTCAAGGTGGGCGCGGGCGGCGAGGCGGTGGAGTACGTGGGGGAGTGGGACTTCCCGCTCAACCGGCTGCTGCACAAGGCGCTCGACGTCTACATGTCCCGGCGCTGAGCCCCTCAAGCAATTCCAAGGTGTTCCAAGGGGAATCACAGAGCGCCTGTGTAGCTTCTTCGGTGTCGGGTTCCGGACGCGGAATTCCCGGACCATAGAACTGCGAAAACACTAGGAGTCGGAATGAGCTTCAAGAAGCTTGCCCCGCTGCCCCCGAAGCCCAAGTCGAAGCAGCTCCCGCCGCCGCCGAAGCCGAAGCCCAAGAAGCACGCCCACAAGCCGCTCCCCAAGCCGCTGCCCGGCCGGGACCACTGATCCGACGCTGATCCGAAAGGGGTCGATGGTGCACCGTCGACCCCTTTTCGCCTTCATTTGGGAAGGCGATTCGGGAAGATGATTCGGGAAGGTGATTCGGAAAGGGATTCCGGTGACTGACGAGATCGAAGAATTCGAGTACGAGACGCCTGCCATTCCCGCCAAGACGGCGTTCCGCCGATTCTGGCCGCTGACAAAGGGGCTCAGGAAATGGCTGCTTCTCGTCTGGGTGTGCACGGTGCTCGCCGCGCTCGCCGAGACCGAGGCCATCCTGCTCTTCAGCGACCTCACCGACCACGCCCTCCAGAAGGGCTCGCTGGCCGCGTTCTGGAGTCCGGCCGTCAAGTGGCTGGGCGTCGCCGTGGTCGGCGCGCTGGTCGCGTACGCCGGCAACTCCCTTGCCGCGTGGGCGACCGAGCGCTTCGTGATGCGGCTGCGCGAGCACGTCTTCGACCATGTGCAGCAGCTGCCCCCGCACTTCTTCCAGCGCCACCGCCAGGGCGACCTGCTCTCCCGGCTGACCAGTGACGTCGAGGCGATCGAGACGATGGTCGTGTCCGGCCTGGTCGGCGCCGCCTCGGCCGCCTTCTCCGCCCTCTTCTACGCGGCCGCCGCGTTCTGGCTGCGCTGGGACCTGGCCGCCGCCACCTTCGTCCTCGCCCCGCTGTTCTGGCTGGCGGCCCGCCGCTTCTCCGGCTCCATCAAGGACGTCTCCCGCGAGGGCAGGGTCGCCGACGGCGCGATCACCTCCGTCGTCGAGGAGTCCCTCGGCAACATCGTGCTGACGCAGGCGTACGACCGCCGGGACGCCGAGCGGCGGCGGCTGAGCGAGGAGGCGAACGCCTGGTTCCGCGCCTCGGTCCGCGCCACCCGCCTCAACGAGGCCTACGAACAACTCGTCCAGGTCATAGAGACGATCTGCGTCCTGGCGGTGATCGGCATCGGCGCCTGGGAGATCTCCACCTGCCGGATGACCCTCGGCCAGCTCCTCGCCTTCGCAGCGTTCCTCGGCTACCTCTACCCGCCCGTGCGGGGCCTGGCCCAGCTCGGGCTCACGGTCACCGCGGCCACGGCGGGCGCCGAGCGGCTGATCGAGATCCTGGACGTGCGGCCCTCGGTCACCGACCCCCGGCGGGGCACCGAGACCGGCCGCCCGGACGGCACGATCGAAGTCCGCGACGTCTCCTTCCGCTACCCGGGCGCCGACCGCACGGCCCTCGAAGACCTGTCCTTCACGGTCAGCCCCGGCGAACTGGTGATCGTCACCGGCCCGAGCGGCGCCGGAAAGTCCACCGTCTCCAAGCTCCTGCTCCGCTTCTACGACCCGGACTCCGGCCAGGTCCTGCTGGACGGCGTACCCCTGCGCGACTTCCCGCTGGCCCGCCTGCGCGAGTACGTCACCCTCCTCCCGCAGGAGACCCTCGTGCTGCACGACACGGTCCGCGCCAACATCGCCTGCGGCCGGCCCGGCGCCAGTGACCAGGCCATCGAGGAGGCGGCGCGGGCGGCCGACGCACACGACTTCATCGTCCGGCTCCCCGACGGCTACGACACCAGGGTCGACCCCAACTCGGCCCGGCTGTCCGGCGGCCAGCTCCAGCGCCTGGCCATCGCCCGCGCGATCCTGCGCGATGCCCCGGTCCTGGTCCTGGACGAGCCGACCACCGGCCTGGACGCGATGGCCGCCCGCCGGGTGGTCAAGCCGCTGCGCCGCCTGATGACCGGCCGTACGACGATCATGATCACCCACGACCTCAACCTGGCCCCCGACGCCGACCGCATCCTCGTCGTGGACCGCGGCCGCATCGTCGAGACGGGCCGCCACGAGGAACTGCTCGCACGGGGCGGGGCCTACGCACGGCTGCACCGCTCGCAGAACAACGCGGTGATGGACACGGCCGAGCTGCGACTGCCGCTGTTCGAGGAGGCACAGCCGCCCGCGCCGGCGCCGGTGTACGAGTACGCGCAGGTCCAGCAGTACCCGCACGGCTACGGCTACGGCAACGGCTACGACCCGTACCCTGCCCAACCCGCATCGTGGCCCCAACCTGCGCATGAGGACCCCTGGTCCGGCATCTGACCCCGACGCATCTCAGCATCCAGGACAGCTACATAAAGGGTTCACACTCCTGACGGAGTCTATTACCCTGGACTCGGTAGTACATCGAGATGAACAAGATCTGATCCGAGCCAGCCCCAGGACCGCCCGTGAGCACCCCCAGCGCCACCGCACCCTCGACGCAGCAAGCGCCCGCACCCTCGGGTGGTGCCCCGCGCCGCCTCAGCTCGCTCGGACCCGTCGGGCTGGTGCTGGCCGGCGGGATCTCGGTCCAGTTCGGCGGGGCGCTCGCGGTGACCCTGATGCCGAGGGCCGGCGCGCTCGGCGTCGTCACCCTGCGGCTGCTCGCGGCGGCCGTGCTCCTCCTGGTGGTCTGCCGGCCCCGGCTGCGCGGCCACTCGCGCACCGACTGGGGCACGGTGGTCGTCTTCGGCATCACCATGGGCGCGATGAACGGCCTCTTCTACGAGGCGGTGGCCCGCATCCCGCTGGGCCCCGCGGTCACCCTCGAGGTCCTCGGCCCCCTCGCCCTGTCCGTCCTGGCGTCCCGCCGTGCGATCAACGCGGTGTGGGCGGGTCTGGCCCTCGCGGGCGTCTTCCTGCTCGGCGGCGGAGGCTTCAGCGACCTCGACCCCACCGGTGTGGCCTTCGCCCTGGGTGCCGGCGCCATGTGGGCGGCCTACATCGTCTTCAGCGCCCGTACGGGCCGCCGCTTCCCGCAGGCGGACGGACTGGCCCTTGCGATGGCCGTGGCGGCCCTGCTCTTCCTACCCCTGGGCATCGCCGAGGCGGGCACCCGTCTCCTCGACCCCACCACCGTCGCCCTCGGCTCGGCGGTGGCCCTGCTCTCCTCGGTGCTGCCCTACACCCTCGAACTCCTGGCCCTGCGCCGCCTGCCCGCCTCCACCTTCGCCATCCTCATGAGCCTGGAACCGGCCATCGCGGCCACAGCCGGCTTCCTGATCCTCGGCCAGGCCCTGTCCGCCACGGAGGCCGCCGCGATCGCCCTGGTCATCGCGGCGAGCATCGGCGCGGTGCGGACTCAGGTGGGCCGGGGGAAGGCGCGGGCGCAGACCCCGGAGGCCTGACACTCACTCCGCTGCCGGGGCGGGCTCAGTCGCCCGGGGCTCCCGGGCCGGGTTGAGCCGCCTGGCCACTCTCCCGCCGGGCTCAGTCACCCGGCTTTTCCCGCACCGCGCTCAGTTGTCAGCTTTCTCCCACACCGACACGTGCTGCCGGCTCTCGCTCGTGAACGGCTCCCTGCTCCAGCCGTCCCACCGCTCGCGCAGCCGCAGCCCCGCGAGCCGGGCCATCAGATCCAGCTCCGCCGGCCACACGTACCGGAACGGAACGGACAGGTACGTGGCGTCGCCGTCCACCACCCGCACATGGTGCGAACTCATCGACTGCGTCACCACGTCGTACAGGTCGAAGCCCAGCCGCCCTTCCTCCACGCGGAACGGCACCGCGTTCTGCCCGGGCGGCAGCCGGCGCAGGTCGGGCACCGTGACCTCGACGACGAAGCAGCCGCCGGGCTCGAGATGGTTCGCGGCGTTGCGGAAGCAGTCCACCTGGGCGTCCTGTGACGTCAGATTCATGATCGTGTTGAAGACCAGGTAGGCGACGGAGAAGCCCCCGTCCACCCGCGTCGTCGCGAAGTCCCCGATCGTCACCCCGATCGCGTCACCGCCGGGCTTGTCCCGCAGCCGCTCCACCATCGCCCGGGACAGGTCGATACCGTGCACCTCGATCCCGCGTCGCGCCAGCGGCAGCGCGATCCGCCCGGTACCGATGCCGAGTTCCAGGGCCCGGCCGCCCTCACCCGCCAGCTCCGCCAGGAAGTCGACGGCTGGGTCCACGACCTCCGGGTCGAACATCTCCCCCGACGACTCGTCGTACCGCGCCGCGACCGCTTCTCCGAAGTAACCGTCTTCATCGAGCACCGGCCGACGGTACTGCGGCGACGGCCCGCCACGCGCGTGGTTTTCTGACCTGTTCACCATCACTCAGAACCCGACGAACAGCCCCGAGATAACAGCTACACCGCCAAGGATTCCTGTGACCAGCATCGACCAGCTCACTCGACTCTGCCCGCCCCCCGCCGACCCGCCCACGGTCGACTGGGGCGCAGTCGAGGCCACGCTCGGATTCCGGCTGCCCGAGGACTACAAGCAGCTCGCCGCCGCCTACGGCCCGGGTGCCTTCGCCGGGTTCATCCGTGTCTTCCACCCGCGCGGGCTCACTGAATGGGTCGACCTCACCGGACCGGTGCCCGCAGCCATGCAGGAGCAACTGCAGAGCGACCGGGATCGAGGCCGGCCCGTCCCGTACGATCCCCGGAGCCTGCTCGCCATGGGCGTGACCGACAACGGTGAGCACCTCTTCTGGATCATGGACCCGCGGGACGACCCGGACGCCTGGCGCATCGCCATCAATGAAGCGCGCGGCCCGCTCTGGTTCACCTTCAACGGAACCCTGACCGAGTTGCTCGTCTCCGTCTTGAGCGGAGAGACCGCCGTACCGCAGTTCCCTGAAAGCCTACGGCGAGAGGCCACCACCTTCATCCCCTCTCCCCCTCAAAGGTCAGTTCCCTCTGCCAGCCCAGCCCGGCTCCCGGCTGACACCAACGTCATCCGCGAGTGGGCCCGGGCCAATGGCTACGACATCCCTCCTCGTGGGCGCGTCCCCGCGGCGATCATCGACGCCTGGATCGAGGCCAACGGTGGGGCGTGATTCATGCCTTACACCACCTGTGACCAGCATCGACCATCTGACTCGTCTGTGCCCGCCCCCGGCCGATCCGCCCCTGGTCGACTGGCGCGCTGTCGAGGCCACGCTCGGATTTCGGCTGCCCGAGGACTACAAGCAGCTTGCGACCGCATACGGCCCTGGACGCTTCGCCGATTTCATCCACATCCACCATCCACACGGATACACCCAGTACGTCGACCTCACCGGCCCCATGTCTGCCCGTATCCGGGAACAACTGAAGAAGGACTACGACCAGGGCACGCATCCCGTGCCATATGACTCGCAGCTCCTGTTTCCCATGGGCGGCACCGACAACGGCGAGGAACTCTTCTGGGTCACCGCTCCGCCGGACTCCCCAGATGCCTGGCAGATCGCCGTCAACGAAGCCCGAGGGCCCCGCTGGTTCACCTTCGCCGGCACACTGACCGCATTCCTCGTGGCCGTTCTGAGCGGAGAGACGGCCGTACCCATGTTCCCGAAGGACCTCCTTCAGGGAGACATCGGCTTCACGGCTTCCGTTCCGAGCGAAGGAGTGCCGCCCATGCCTCGCGTTCGTCCGCCCGTCAACCCTGACGACATCCGCGCATGGGCCAGGGCCAACGGCTACGACGTTCCTCTCCGGGGCCGCATCCCCGCAGCGGTCCGTGACGCCTGGGAACGGGTCACGGGAGACAGCGCAACCTGATCGAGCCACGCGGGCCCCCTCACCACCACCATGGACTACGCCCATACCAACGCCGAACTCCTCGCGGAGGAAGAACTCCCGGGGCTGACCGCCCGCGCCCGCGAGAACCTCGACGCCTTCCTGGTGCGCCACCAGGCCTGCTGGCTGGTCGCGGAGCACGGGGGCGAGATCGTGGCGGGCCGGGTGGCCGCGGACAGCTCCCGGGTCTTCGCCGAGCGCCGCCGCCTCCCCTCCACCGAAGCCGGCGCGTCACGGGGATTCGTGTCGCCGCTGCCCGACGGCGGGCTAGCGGTGGCCGCGGGCGGGCGTGTCACGGTGTACGACGCCGATGCGCGGGTGCGGTGGACGCACGAGTTCGAGCCGTGGTCCTACGCGAAGACCGGAGGCCCCGCATGCGTCACCGACGGCGGGGGCAGCCGCCTGCTCGTCACGACCACCGGGCCCGGCATGACGGACCGCCCCTATCCCGGTGACCGGTGTGTCGTCCTGGAGCTGAGCGACGGCCGGACCGTCACGCACACGACCCTGCCCTCCGCGAGCGCGGGCTACATCTTCCAGCAGTCGCTCACGGATCCCGCGCAGATCTTCCTCGACGCCCTGCAGGGCGACACGTTCTACTCCCGCGTGCTGACCTTGGAGGGCGACACCGTCCGCGCCGACCCCTTCGGCGACGACGAGCCGTTCGCCGGAGTGAGCCTCGGCGGCGCGGTCCTCCAGCTGGACGTCGGAGGCGAGTGGATGAGTCGCTGCGAGGCCGGCTCGGACGAGGTCCTGGTCGAAGCCGAGGACGTCCTGCCCGAGGGCCTGCGCTTCGTCGGCCAACGCCCCGGCTTCCTCGACCGGGACCGCATCGTCGTGGCCGTCGCCGAGGAGGAGGGCGGGGAGGACAACCGTCACCTGATCCTGGACGGCTGCACGCTCCAGCCGGTCTTCGTACTCGACCACCCGGGCACCACTTGCCCCGATCCTCTTGCCCTCGGCCACGGCACCTGGCTGACCACGGAGGCGGACCTGGTGCGCAGGTGGCGGGTGGCCGGCTCCGAGTAGCGCCGTCAGCCGTAGGTCAGTCCTTCACCGACTCCACGAACGCCGACCAGGCACCGGCCGGGAACACGAGAGCGGGGCTCTGCGGATTCTTGGAGTCGCGGACGGCTGTGCAGGGGGTGAGATCGGCCACCTCCACACAGTCACCGCCGGTGTCGCCGCTGTACGACGACTTACGCCACGCTATGCCCGTCAGGTTCAGGGTCGTTCCCATACCGTTCCTCCATCACGCGGGCGATCAGGGCCGCCGAGTCGTCCACGGAGAGAGCGGCCGCCTGCAGGTGATCGTAACGGACCGAACCCTCCTTGAAAGCTTGCGGATTGGCCGTCATGTGGCCTTGGACGAAGTCCTCGGTGTAGACGATGTCGGGGTCCTTCTCGAAGCGCAGAAGATTGAACGAACCCATCAACCCTGTGTGCGCCCCGGCCTCGAACGGGAGCACTTGGATGTCCAGCCAGGTGCGCTTCTGCGTATCCAGCAGGTACGTCAGTTGTTCCCGCATGACCTCCCGGCCGCCGACCTCCTGATGCAACGCCGCCTCGCTCAGTACCACCCACGCGACCGGAGGTTGATCACGGTCCAGGATGCGCTGGCGATCCAGGCGAGCGGCCACCTTGCCGTCGAGATTGCCGTCGTCCCGGATGCCGAGCACCGCTCTTGCGTAAGCCTTTGTCTGGAGAAGCCCGTAGACCAACTGCGCCTGGTGCGTGGAGATGTATGCCGCCTTCGCCTCCATCTCCGCATACGGCTGAAACCAACTAGGCAGCTGGCTCCGTAACACCAGCCCGACCAGCCTGGAGAACAACCCATCCGTCCCCAGCGCCGCATCCACCCGCTCGGAAAACTCCCGTTGCGGAACCTTCGCCGCCGTCTCGATCTGCCCGATCAAAGACCCCGTGCAGAAGACGATCGAGCCGAGTTGGGCCAAGGTCAGGCCGGCCGCTTCCCGTGCCCTGCGCAGCTCATAACCGTAGTAGTCCAACGGTGATGCACTGGGATCGAGTTTGCGGATGTTCACCGTCACCACCTCCGTTAACCGAGGGTAGCGACTTGCGTGCGCACAGGAGTCAGCCTGTGGAAAACAAAGTCATGCAAGCGTGCTTGATTGTTTCTCGTGCCACTGCCATGCTCCCTGCCATGTCCGAGCCGACGCCCGTCTTTGACGACCTGCGCGAGGAAAGTGAAGAACTCGACCACCTGGTGGCTGAGTTGACCGAGGAGCGGTGGGCGCTCGCCACGCCCGCGCCGCGCTGGAGCATCGCCCACCAGATCGCCCATCTGCACTGGACGGACCGGGCCGCCCTGCTCGCCGTCACGGACGAGGACGGGTTCGGGGAGGTCGTCCAGAAGGCGCTGAAGTCCCCCGACTCCTTCGTCGACGAGGCCGCCGAGGAAGGCGCCCGGCTCGCACCCGCCGAGCTGCTGTCCCGCTGGCGGGAGGGACGGGCCGCACTGGACAGGGCACTGCGGGCGGCACCACAGGGAGCCCGCTTCCCCTGGTTCGGGCCGCCCATGTCGGCCGCCTCAATGGCCACCGGGCGTCTTATGGAGACCTGGGCCCATGGCCAGGACGTGGCGGACGCTCTGGGTGTGGTGCGCGCACCCACCGACCGGCTCCGGCATGTGGTCCGCATCGGGGTGCGCGCCCGGGACTTCGCCTTCGGGGTACGGGGGCTGCCCGTGCCGGCGGAGGAGTTCCGCGTCGAGGTTCGCGCGCCCTCCGGCGCCCTGTGGACGTACGGCCCCGAAGACGCCCCGCAACGCGTCACCGGCCCCGCCCTCGACTTCTGCCTTCTGGTCACCCAGCGCGCCCACCGTGCCGACCTAGCCCTCCATGCCGAGGGCTCGGACGCCGACCGCTGGCTCGACATCGCGCAGGCCTTCGCGGGCCCGCCCGGCACCGGCCGCAAGGCGAAGGAGGAACCGGCGTGACGGTGCTCCGCATCGGCAACTTCTCCGGCTTCTACGGCGACCGCGCCGACGCCCTGCGCGAGATGCTCACCGGCGGCGAGGTCGACGTCCTCACCGGCGACTATCTCGCCGAGCTGACCATGCTGATCCTCGGCCGGGACCGGCTGAAGGACCCGGCCGCCGGGTACGCCCGTACCTTCCTGCGGCAGCTGGAGGACTGCCTCGGCCTCGCCCACGAGCGCGGGGTGCGGATCGTCACCAACGCGGGTGGTCTGAATCCGGCCGGACTTGCTGTCGCCGTGCGGCAGTTGGCCGAGCGGCTCGGTATCCCCGTGCGGGTCGCCCACGTCGAGGGTGATGACCTCACCGCCCAGCATCCCGGCGCCCTAGCCGCCCACGCCTACCTCGGTGGTTTCGGGATCGCCGAGTGCCTGCGGGACGGTGCCGACGTCGTGATCACCGGGCGGGTGACCGACGCGGCGCTCGTCACCGGGCCCGCCGCCGCCCACTTCGGCTGGCAGCCGGGGGAGTACGACCGCCTCGCCGGGGCCGTCGTCGCCGGGCATGTGCTGGAGTGCGGGACGCAGGCGACCGGCGGGAACTACTCCTTCTTCCGCGAGGGTGACGTACGCCGTCCCGGCTTCCCGCTCGCCGAGATCCACGCGGACGGCAGCAGCGTCATCACCAAGCACCCCGGCACCGGCGGCTTCGTGGACGTCGGCACGGTCACCGCGCAGCTGCTCTACGAGACCGGTGGCGCCCGGTACCTCGGCCCCGACGTCACCGCCCGGCTGGACACCGTACGGCTGAGCCAGGACGGGGCGGACCGGGTGCGGATCGAGGGTGTGCGCGGGGAGGCGCCCCCGCCGACGCTCAAGGCCGGACTCAATCGGCTCGGCGGCTTCCGCAACGAGGTCGCCTTCGTACTCACCGGGCTCGACATCGAGGCCAAGGCGGATCTTGTGCGGGAGCAGCTGGGTGACGCGCTCGCCAAGTCTCCGCCCAATGAGGTCCGTTGGGATCTCGTCCGTACCGACCGGGCCGATGCCGACTCCGAGGAGACGGGCAGCGCGCTACTGCGGCTCGTCGTACGGGACCCGGACCAGCAGGTCGTCGGGCGTGCGCTGAGCGGAGCCGCCATCGAGCTGGCGCTGGCCAGCTACCCCGGGTTCCATGTGCTGGCGCCACCTGGAAAGGGCGCACCTTATGGGGTCTTCGAGGATGTGTACGTCCCCCATGGTGCCGTCGACCATGTGGCGGTCCTCCATGACGGGCGCCGGGTGATCGTGGCGGCGGTACCGGCCCAGGACACCCTCGTAACCGACGAACTGCCCCAGCCACCGTTGCCTGAGCCGCTTCCGTCCGGGCCCGTCCGCCGTGCCCCCCTCGGGCTCGTCGCCGGAGCCCGCAGCGGGGACAAGGGCGGGAACGCCAACGTGGGGGTGTGGGTGCGGTCGGAGGAGGCCTGGCGGTGGCTCGTGCACGAGCTGACCGTGGACAGGTTCCGGCAGCTGATCCCCGAGAGCGAGGGGCTGCCCGTCAGCCGGCACGTGCTTCCGAACCTCCGCGCCGTCAACTTCGTCGTGACCGGCATCCTCGGTGCCGGCGTCGCCGCCCAGCACCGCTTCGACCCGCAGGCCAAGGCCCTCGGCGAATGGCTGCGCTCCCGCCACCTGGACATTCCGGAGGCCCTGCTGTGACCGTTCTCGAGACGGCCCTGGACACCCAGCACCCCGACTACCAGGCCAACCGCGAGGCCATGCTCGCCAAGCTCGCCGACCTGGAGGCCGAGCACGCCAAGGCGCTCGCGGGCGGCGGTGAGAAGTACGTCCAGCGGCACCGGAAGCGGGGCAAGCTGCTCGCCCGGGAACGCATCGAGCTGCTCCTGGACCCGGACACGCCCTTCCTGGAGCTGTCCCCGCTGGCCGCCTGGGGGAGTGACTACACGGTCGGCGCCTCCCTGGTCACCGGGATCGGCGTGGTCGAGGGCGTGGAGTGCCTGATCACCGCCAACGACCCGACCGTGCGCGGCGGCGCCAGCAACCCCTGGAGCCTGAAGAAGGCCCTGCGCGCCAACGACATCGCGCTCGCCAACCGGCTGCCCTGCATCAGCCTGGTGGAGTCCGGGGGAGCCGATCTGCCGTCCCAGAAGGAGATCTTCATCCCCGGTGGGGCCATCTTCCGGGATCTGACCCGGCTGTCCGCCGCCGGTATCCCGACCGTCGCCGTCGTCTTCGGCAACTCCACCGCCGGCGGGGCGTACATCCCCGGCATGTCCGACCACGTGATCATGGTCAAGGAGCGGGCGAAGGTGTTCCTCGGCGGGCCGCCGCTGGTGAAGATGGCGACCGGGGAGGAGAGCGACGACGAGTCGCTCGGCGGTGCCGAGATGCACGCGCGCGTGTCGGGCCTCGCCGACTACTTCGCCGTGGACGAGCAGGACGCCCTGCGCCAGGCCCGCCGGGTCGTCGCGCGCCTCAACCACCGCAAGGCGCACGGCGATCCGGGCCCGGCGGCCCCGCCGAAGTACGACGAGGACGAACTGCTCGGCATCGTCCCCGGCGACCTGAAGATCCCCTTCGACCCGCGCGAGGTCGTCGCCCGCCTGGTCGACGCCTCCGACTTCGACGAGTTCAAGCCGCTGTACGGGACGAGCCTCGCGACCGGCTGGGCAAGCCTGCACGGCTATCCGGTCGGCATCCTGGCGAACGCCCAGGGCGTCCTGTTCAGCGAGGAGTCGCAGAAGGCCGCCCAGTTCATCCAGCTCGCCAACCAGCGCGACATCCCACTCCTGTTCCTCCACAACACCACCGGCTACATGGTCGGCAAGGAGTACGAGCAGGGCGGGATCATCAAGCACGGCGCGATGATGATCAACGCGGTCAGCAACAGCAGGGTCCCGCATCTGTCGGTGCTGATGGGCGCGTCGTACGGCGCCGGCCACTACGGCATGTGCGGGCGGGCCTACGACCCCCGCTTCCTGTTCGCCTGGCCCAGCGCCAAGTCGGCCGTCATGGGCCCGCAGCAGCTCGCGGGCGTGCTGTCGATCGTCGCCCGGCAGTCGGCGGCGGCGAAGGGGCAGCCGTACGACGAGGACGCGGACGCCGCCCTGCGCGCCATGGTGGAGCAGCAGATCGAGTCCGAGTCGCTGCCGATGTTCCTGTCCGGGCGGTTGTACGACGACGGCGTCATCGACCCGCGCGACACCCGCACCGTCCTCGGCCTGTGCCTGTCCGCGATCCACACCGCCCCCTACGAGGGCGCGCGCGGCGGCTTCGGCGTCTTCCGGATGTGACGGCCATGACCGATGTGAGGGGTCCCTTGATTTCGACTCTACTGGTCGCCAACCGGGGCGAGATCGCCTGCCGGATCTTCCGCACCTGCGGTGAGTTGGGAATCCGGACGGTCGCCGTGCACTCGGACGCCGACGAGAACGCGCTCCACGCGCGCGTGGCCGACACGGCGGTACGGCTGCCGGGGGCGACGCCCGCCGAGACGTACCTGCGCGGCGACCTGATCGTGAAGGCGGCGCTGGCCGCCGGCGCGGACGCCGTGCACCCCGGGTACGGCTTCCTCTCCGAGAACCCCGAGTTCGCCCGTGCCGTCCTCGACGCCGGCCTGGTCTGGATCGGGCCGCCGCCGGAGGCGATCGAGGCGATGGCGTCCAAGACGCGCGCCAAGGAGCTGATGGGGATCGCGCCCCTCGGCGAGGTCACCGAGGCCGACCTGCCGGTGCTCGTGAAGGCGGCCGCCGGCGGCGGGGGGCGCGGGATGCGGATCGTGCGCCGCCTGGAGGAGCTGCCGTCCGCACTGGAGGGCGCGCGCGCCGAGGCCGCGAGCGCCTTCGGTGACGGCGAGGTCTTCGTCGAGCCGTACGTCGAGGGCGGCCGCCACGTCGAGGTGCAGATCCTCGCCGACACCTACGGCACCGTCTGGACGCTCGGCACCCGCGACTGCTCCCTGCAGCGCCGCCACCAGAAGGTGATCGAGGAGGCCCCGGCAGCCGGCCTCTCCGAGGGGCTCACGGCGGATCTGCACGCGCTGGCCGTGCGCGCGGCCCGTTCCGTGTCCTACGTGGGCGCCGGCACGGTCGAGTTCCTGGTCGCCGACGGCCGGGCCCACTTCCTGGAGATGAACACCCGCCTCCAGGTCGAACACCCCGTCACGGAGGCGGTCTTCGGCCTCGACCTGGTCGCCGAACAGCTCCGCGTCGCCGAGGGCCACCCCCTGCCCGCCGAACCGCCCCGCGCACAGGGCCACGCCGTCGAAGCCCGCCTGTACGCCGAGGACCCCGCCCGCGACTGGGCCCCGCAGACCGGCACCCTGCACCGCCTCGCCGTACCCGCCGGCGTCCGTCTCGACACGGGCTACACCGACGGCGACACCATCGGCGTGCACTACGACCCGATGCTCGCCAAGGTCGTCGCACACGCCCCCACACGCGCGGAGGCGATCCGCAGGCTCGCGGGCGCGCTGGAGCGAGCGGAACTGCACGGCCCGGTCACCAACAGGGACCTGCTGGTGCGCTCCCTGCGGCACGCCGAGTTCGTGAGCGCCCGCATGGACACCGGCTTCTACGACCGCCACCTCACCGACCTGACCGAGCCCGCACCCGACCCGTACGCCCCCCTCGCCGCCGCCCTCGCCGACGCCCACGGCCGCTCCCGCTTCGGCGGCTGGCGCAACGTGGCCTCCCAGCCGCAGGTCAAGCGGTACGAGATGGCGGGCGAGGAGCACGAGGTCCACTACCGGCACACCAGGGACGGCCTCGCGGCCGACGGAGTGCGGGTCGCACACGCCGACGCGCGCAGAGTCGTACTCGAAGTGGACGGCTTACAGCGCAAGTTCGACGTCACACGCTACGGCGACCAGGTGTACGTCAACGGGTCCCGCCTCACCGCCCTGCCCCGCTTCCCCGATCCCACCGCCCAGCTCGCCCCCGGCTCCCTGCTGGCTCCGATGCCCGGCACGGTCGTACGCATCGCCGAGGGCCTGTCGGAGGGCGCGACCGTACAGGCGGGCCGGCCCCTGATCTGGCTGGAGGCGATGAAGATGCAGCACCAGATCTCGGCGCCGGCCGCAGGCACGCTCACGGCCTTGCAGGTGAAGCCGGGACAACAGGTGGAGCCAGGCATGTTGCTGGCGGTAGTGCAGCCAACCTAGGGGCGCGGGGAACTGCGCGACCAGCCACGGATCACCCGCAGCCCGAAGGAGACCCATGACCACCCACATCGAATCCGAAGAGCACAAGGCCCTACGGTCCGCAGTGGCCGCTCTGGGTAAGCGCTACGGCCGCGAATACCTCACCCGCACCATCGCCGAAGGAAAGCCCCTCGCCGAACTCTGGTCCGAGGCAGGAAAGCTCGGCTACCTGGGCGTCAACCTCCCCGAGGAGTACGGAGGCGGAGGCGGCGGTATAGCCGAACTCTCCATCGTCCTCGAAGAGCTGGGTGCAGCAGGCTCCCCCCTGCTCATGCTCGTCGTATCCCCGGCCATCTGCGGCACCATCATCTCCCGCTTCGGCACCGAGGACCAGAAGAGCCGTTGGCTGCCCGCGCTAGCGGACGGCACCCGCCTCATGGCCTTCGGCATCACCGAGCCGGACGCCGGCTCGAACTCCCACCGCATCACCACCACAGCGCGCCGAGACGGAACCGACTGGCTCCTCAGCGGCCGGAAGGTCTTCATCTCCGGCGTCGACATGGCCGACGCGGTCCTCATCGTCGGCCGCACCGAAGACGCCCGCACCGGACGCCTCAAGCCCTGCCTGTTCATCGTCCCGACGGACGCCGAGGGTTTCCAGAAACACCCCATCGACATGGAACTCAACGCCGCCGAGAAGCAGTTCGAGCTGGTCCTGGACGACGTACGGCTCCCCGCCGACGCACTCGTCGGCGACGAGGACGCCGGCCTGCTCCAACTGTTCGCCGGGCTCAACCCCGAGCGCATCATGACCGCCGCCTTCGCGATCGGCATGGGCCGCTACGCGCTCTCCAAGGCCATCGAGTACGCCCGCGACCGTACCGTCTGGAAGGCCCCCATCGGCGCCCACCAGGCGATCGCCCACCCCCTGGCGCAGGCGCACATCGACCTGGAACTGGCCCGGCTGATGATGCAGAAGGCGGCCCATCTGTACGACGCCGGCGACGACATCGGCGCGGGCGAGGCCGCCAACATGGCCAAGTACGCGGCCGGGGAGGCCTGCGTGAAGGCCGTCGACCAGGCCGTGCACACCCTCGGCGGCAACGGCCTCACGCGCGAATTCGGGCTCGCCTCGTTGATAACGGCCGCGCGCGTGGCTCGTATTGCTCCGGTGAGCCGGGAGATGATTCTCAACTACGTCTCCCACCAGACCCTGGGCCTGCCCAAGTCGTACTAGGCCGCAGCCGCAGCAGCCGCTTGGAGGAACCGTGTTCCGCAGCGAGTACGCAGACGTCCCGCCCGTAGAACTCCCCATCCACGAGGCCGTCCTGGGCCACGCCGCCGACTTCGGCGACCAGCCCGCCCTCATCGACGGCACGGACGGCACGACCCTCACGTACGAACAAGTGGACCGGTTCCACCGGCGGCTGGCCGCCGCGCTCGCCGACGCCGGCGTACGCAAGGGCGACGTCCTCGCCCTGCACAGCCCCAACACGATCGCCTTCCCGACCGCCTTCTACGCGGCCACACGCGCGGGCGCCTCCGTCACCACCGTGCACCCGCTCGCCACACCCGAGGAGTTCGCCAAACAGCTCGGCGACAGCGGCGCCCGCTGGATCGTCACCGTCTCCCCGCTGCTGGAGTCCGCCCGCCGGGCCGCCGAACTCGCGGGCGGCATACGGGAGATATTCGTGTGCGACAACGCACCCGGACACCGCTCGCTGATCGACATGCTCGCCTGTGCCGCACCCGAACCGGAGATCGACTTCGACCCGGCCGAGGACGTCGCCGCGCTGCCGTACTCCTCCGGCACCACCGGCGTCCCCAAGGGCGTGATGCTCACCCACCGACAGATCGCCACCAACCTCGCCCAGCTGGAACCCCCCGTCCCGACCGGCCCCGGCGACCGCATCCTCGCCGTCCTGCCGTTCTTCCACATCTACGGCCTCACCGCCCTGATGAACGCGCCCCTACGCAAGGGCGCCACGGTCGTCGTCCTGCCCCGCTTCGACCTGGAGACCTTCCTCGCCGCCATCGAGAACCACCGCATTACCGGCCTGTACGTGGCCCCGCCGATCGTCCTCGCCCTCGCCAAGCACCCGGCGGTCGCCCGCTACGACCTCTCGTCCCTGAAGTACGTCATCAGCGCCGCCGCCCCCCTGGACGCCGCCCTCGCCGCCGCCTGCGCCGAACGCCTCGGCCTGCCCCCGATCGGCCAGGCCTACGGCATGACCGAACTGTCGCCCGGCACCCACGTCGTCCCGCTCGACGCCCTGCACCAGGCGCCCCCCGGCACGGTCGGCAAGCTCATCGCCGGCACCGGGATGCGGATCGTCTCCCTGGACGACCCCGGCAAGGACCTCGGCCCCGGCGAGCCCGGCGAGATCCTCATCCGCGGCCCGCAGGTGATGAAGGGCTACCTCGGCCGCCCCGACGCCACCGCCGACATGATCGACGCCGACGGCTGGGTGCACACCGGCGACATCGGGCACGTCGACGACGACGGCTGGCTCTTCGTCGTCGACCGCGTCAAGGAACTCATCAAGTACAAGGGCTTCCAGGTGGCCCCCGCCGAGCTGGAGGCCCTCCTGCTCACCCACCCCGGCATCGCCGACGCCGCCGTCGTCGGCGCCTACAACGAGGACGGCAACGAGATCCCGCACGCCTTCGTCGTCCGCCAGCCCACCGCCGCCGACCTCAGCGAGAACGAGATCATGCTCTACGTCGCCGAACGCGTCGCCCCCTACAAACGCGTCCGCCGGATCACCTTCATCGACACCGTCCCCCGCGCGGCCAGCGGGAAGATCCTGCGCCGACAGCTCAGGGAGCACACGTGAGCGCACTGATCGGACGCACGCGCGCGCGTGGCGTCGAAACCCTCAGCCTGGACTCCACCGACACCCGCAACGCCCTCTCGGCCGCCCTCGTCGCCGAACTCGCCGAGGCCCTCACCGGCTGCGGCAAGGACCCGGACGTCCGGGCGGTCGTCCTCACCCACACCGGCACCACCTTCTGCGCCGGCGCCGACCTGCGCGACCCACCCGACCCGGACGCACTGGTGGGCCTGCTCCGGCAGATCGTGGAACTGCCCAGACCCGTGCTCGCCCGGATCACCGGACACGTCCGCGCGGGCGGCCTCGGCCTCCTCGCCGCCTGCGACATCGCCGCCGCCTCCACCCAGGCCACCTTCGCCTTCACCGAGGTCCGCATCGGCGTCGCCCCCGCGGTGATCTCCCTCCCGGTGATCCCGCGCACCGACCCCCGCGCCCTCGCCCGCTACTACCTCACCGGCGAACGCTTCGCCCCCGCCGAAGCCGTACGCCTGGGCCTGCTCACCACCACCGCCGACGACGTCGACGAAGCCCTTGCCCCCGTCCTCGACGGCCTGCGCCGCTCCTCCCCACAGGCCCTGGCCGAGACGAAACAGCTGCTCACGGCTAGGGTGCTGGAGACGTTCGACCGGGACGCGGCCCAGCTGACCGCGCTCTCGGCCCGGCTGTTCTCCACCGCCCACGCCCGGGAGGGGATGACGGCCTTCCTGGAAAGACGGGATGCGGCATGGGTGGTGTGAGTACGGCGGAACGCGACCGCGTACCCAAGCAGGACCGCAGCCGGGCCACCCGGCAGCGGCTCCTGGAGGCCGCCGTGGCCTGCCTGGCCGAGCACGGCTGGGCAGGCTCCACCGTCGCCGTCGTCGCCGAACGCGCCGGCGTCTCCCGGGGCGCCGCCCAGCACCACTTCCCGACCCGCGAGGACCTGTTCACGGCCGCCGTCGAGTACGTCGCCGAAGAACGCTCCACCGCCCTGCGCGCACTCTTCCCGGACGGCCCCGCAGACCGCCGCGCCGTCGTCTTCGCCCTCGTCGACCTCTACACCGGCCCCCTCTTCCGCGCCGCCCTCCACCTGTGGGTCGCCGCCTCCGACGAAGAGCAGCTGCGCCCGCGCGTGACCGAGCTGGAGGCCCGCGTGGGCCGCGAGACCCACCGCATCGCCGTCGACCTGCTCGGCGCCGACGAGTCCCGCCCCGGCGTCCGGGAAACCGTCCAGGGCCTGCTCGACATGGCCCGCGGCCTGGGCCTCGCCAACCTCCTCACCGACGACACCGCGCGCCGTGAACGCGTGGTCGCCCAGTGGGCGCTGCTGCTGGAGGAATCCCTGGGCTGAGGAAACACCGGGCCGAGGGCGTTACCGCGGGAGCGCGTTACCCTTGGGCCCATGCCTCTGATGCTCGTTCGCCGTCGCCACGTGGACTACGTGCGCGTCACGAGCATGGGCTGTCGGCTTTCTGCCTGACCCAGCCCCCTTTCTTCCTTTTACGGCATTCCGGGCGCCGCCCCACTCTCGGCGGCCCTGCCCGTGGCCCACACACCCTGTGGACGCTCCCATGACGACGCATTCCGCGACGACCCCGTCGTACGACCAGCTCCCGATCATCGACCTGTCCGCCGCCGACCGCGGCCCCCAGGCCCGCGCCCTCCTCCACGCCCAGCTGCACAGCGCCGCCCACGACGTCGGCTTCTTCCAGCTCGTCGGACACGGCGTGACCCGGGCCGAGACCGACGCCCTGCTCACCGCCATGCGCGCCTTCTTCGCCCTCCCCGAGGCCGACCGCCTCGCCCTCGACAACGTCAACTCCCCGCACTTCCGCGGCTACACCCGTACCGGCGACGAACGCACCGGCGGCGCCCGCGACTGGCGCGACCAGCTCGACATAGGCGCCGAACGCCCCGCCCACGTCCCCGGCCCCGGCGAGCCCCCGTACTGGTGGCTGCAGGGCCCCAACCAGTGGCCCGCTGCCCTCCCCGAGCTGCGCACCGCCGCCCTCGCCTGGATCGACAGGCTCAGCGGAGTCGCCGGGAAACTGCTGCACGAACTCCTCACCGCCATCGGCGCCCCCGCCGACTTCTACGACCCGGTCTTCGGCGACCACGCCCACCCGCACCTCAAGCTCGTCCGCTACCCCGGCAGCGCGGCCGACGGCGCGGACCAGGGCGTCGGCGCCCACAAGGACTACGGCTTCCTGACCCTCCTGCTCCAGGACACGGTCGGCGGCCTCCAGGTCCATCGCGAGGACGGCCTCTTCCACGACGTACCGCCGATCGAGGGAGCCTTCGTCGTCAACCTCGGCGAACTCCTGGAGGTGGCGACCAACGGCTACCTGCTGGCCACCAACCACCGCGTCATCAGCCCGCCCGGCGCAACGGAACGCTTCTCCGTGCCCTTCTTCTACAACCCCCGGCTGGATGCGAGGGTGGAGCCCCTGCCCTTCCCTCACGCGTCGAAGGCCCCGGGCATCACCGACGACCCGACGAACCCCCTGTTCGCCGAGTACGGCTACAACGAGCTGAAGGGCAAGCTGAGGGCGCATCCGCTGGTGGCGGAACGGCACCACGCGAGCCTCCTGAGCCCGGCGTGATCAACAGCCTGAGGGGCGTGGACAGCTGTCAACGCCCCTGAAGTCGCTAGAGTTTGGCTATGCGGACATCAACGGGGACCGCTGTCGTGCTGACCGCGCTGCGGTTGGAGTACATGGCCGTACGAGCGCACCTCACCGATCCGGAGCGGCTGGACCACGACGACGGCGGCGGGATGATCGTCGAAGTGGGAGCGGTGGAGGGGGTTCCCTGGCGGATCGCTGTCGCATGGATCGGTCCCGGCACGCTTGGCGCCGCCGCGCTCACCGAACGGATCAACAGCTGGCTCAAACCCGATGCTCTGTTCGTTACGGGCGTCGCGGGGGGACTCAAGGACGACATCGACATCGGTGACGTCGTCGTCGCCACCAAGGTGGTCGACTACTCCGGCGGTAAGGAATCCACGGAAGGGTTCCACGGACATGCCCACACATGGGACACCGCCTTGCGCCTTCAGCAGACCGCCCATTTCGCCCTGCTCACCGATGACTGGATGCAACGCGTCCCGGCCGGCCACCGGCCCGCGACGGCACCGAACGTCCACTTCAAACCCATCGCAGCCGGGAACGTTGTCCTCAACGCGTCGGACTCGCCCACTGCCCGTCGTCTACGCAAGCACTACCAGGACGCGGCAGCGATCGAGATGGAGGGTTCCGGCGCAGCTCACGCCGCCCACCTCTCTGAAAGACTGCCCATCCTGATCATCCGTGGCATCAGCGACAGGGCCGACGGCACCAAGGGCCCCGACTCCGACAGGCACACCCAGCCGCTTGCCGCCAGGCACGCGGCGGCGGCAACCATCGCAACGATCGCCCAGCTGCCGCCGCCCGGCCGGAGCAACGAGAGCGGCAACGGCGACCCCGGCGACGTGGACAACAGCCACAAAAGTCACGGCGTGCACAGGAGTCAGGGCCTGCACAACAGTCAGTTCCCTGCACCTGCCACCCCGCCGTCAAAGCCGGAGTCCAGAGCCCTGGACGCGCTCCGCAGAGCCGCGAAAGCCCATTTGGATGAGGACTTCGACCGGCACAAGCTCGGCCAACCCGCACCCATCCCGGTGTCCTGGTCATGCGTCAAGCCTCCCTACCGACCATCAGCGGTGTCAGCGGACGACGCACGCTTTCCGGCCCGAGGCAGCGTGACCCAGCTGCCGGAGCTTCTCAGGACGTTTCCCCGTGACCGACGACAGCTCGTGGTGCTGGGAGCGCCAGGGGCGGGCAAGAGCATCCTGGCCCGGTTGCTGGCGTGGGAGTTGCTCTCGGCGTGGCGGCCGGGCCACCCGGTACCCATCGTGCTCTCGCTGTCCTCGTGGAGACCGACGGTCGAGCTGCAGGACTGGATGGCGCAACGCGCCGTGTCGCTCGTCCCCGCTCTCGGGAGGCTCAGGCGCCGAATGCGAAGAAATCTCGCCGGCAATATGATCAGTGACGGGCTGATCATGCCGATTCTCGACGGTCTGGACGAATTACCGGAAGCGCTGCGTGTTCTCGCGACCAAGGCCATCGACAGGGCCATCGGGAAACGCATTCCGCTGGTCGTGACGTGTCGTGCCACCGAGTATGACGCGGGCAAAGGCAGCGGGCATGAGTTCACCTCCGCTGCAGTGGTGAAGCTCGAAGAGGTGAACGTCGATCAGGCAATCACCTACCTGAAGGGGCCGAACAAGGATGTCGGCCGCTGGAAGAAGGTGTTCGCCGCGCTGAGCACGCAACCGGACGCTGCCGTGTCACGGGCTTTTCGTTCCCCGCTCATGCTCTACCTTGCCCGCGAGGTGTACCGGCCTCCCTCCAGCACCCCTGGAGAGCTGCTGACCGTTCAGTCCGTTGCCGAGATCGAGACGCACCTGCTCAAGAAATACCTTCCTGCGATCTATGACGACCACCCTCGCTTCAGTCCGGTGAAGGCGAAGCGCTATCTGTCGCTGATCGCCGACCAGGTCCGCCGGGACGAGACCCGCGACTTCGGGTGGTGGCAGCTGAGCTTTCCCGGGGTCGCTGTGCTCGTCGGTCTTCTCTTCGGCGCGGCGTGGGGGTGGCTTTTCCACGTACTGCAGGGTTCTTTCATGGCTGCGCTGATCGGGGTGACGACCGGCATGGTCGGTTTTGTCTTCCACAGAGGGATCAGGAAGGACCTCGAGCAGGTCTACATCACGGAAGACGGGCTGCATCGGCCGGGCTCAAGCCTGTTCCGCTATTTCCGGATCGGTTGCCTCTCCGGCGCCACGGCCGCTGGCGCAACCGCACTGGCAACAGGTGCACTCCTGGTCTGGGTGGGAGCCGATCCCACCGTGGCCTGGTACTACGCCCGCATCTTCGGGCTGGTTAGCGGAAGCGCGACGCTGCTCAGTTCCGCGTGGGGCGTGTACTTCCTGTCGCATCTCTGGTTCTGGGTGACGGGCCGTCTCCCACGGAGCCTGACAGCCTTCCTGCGAGACGCCCACCGACTCGGCGTCCTGCGTGAGGCTGGCACGGTCTACCAGTTCCGGCACGCCCGCCTCGAGGACCATCTCTCGGATTCCCCGATGCAAGGCGCCAGGTCCGCCTACACGCCCAAGCTTTCGGTAGGGCGGAGGACCGCCTCCCTGCTCCCCTTCGTCCCCAGCTTCGCGCAGTTCATCGTGCCGGCTTTAAGCGTCGCGATCGTGTATGTGATGTACATCGCCAGCCAGGTCGGAAACCCCTGGCACGTTGCCGAAGGTGAGGAACCCCGTGCCCGGTCGGAACCGGCAGTCTGTAGTGGTGACTTCACCTCCTGTCCGCCTTTGGTGAGATACACGTGGAGCCTTCCAGCGGGCTCCTCTCGGCACGCGGTTCTGGAATCCTCGCGGGACGAACAGTCCGTTGTCTCCTGGAATGGGATCGTATCCGCCGACGGCTGCGACGGGGCCGCCGTCGAGGTGACCCTTTCGCTCGGGGATGGCTCTCCGACGTCCTTCACTCTGAGCAGCGGCTCGAAGTGGGACGCGGACGAACACAGCACAAGGGTGCGCTTCGGGGAAAGACCGCCTTCCGTTACGTTCCGCAGGGTCGATGACAGGCCGTGCAATGTGTCCGTGGAGTGGGTCGACCCCTCCTTCGAAGAGGATCTGATCGCCACCGTACGGAATCGATTGAACGCCTCCGTATAGGAACGCAGGGAGGCTTGGCGCAGGGGCGCGGGGAACTGCGCGACCAGCCACAACCGGCCCGCAGCCGCCTGCGCCCCCTATGCACCCCTTCAGTGGGCGATGTCCGCGTACCCTTCGATCTCCCGCGGGCTACGCGCCCCCGGTCCTACATACCGAGCAGAAGGCCGCACCAACCTCCCAGTCCGCTTCTGCTCAAGAATGTGCGCAGACCACCCGGCAGTCCGGGCGCAGGTGAACATCGACGTGAACATATGCGCCGGCACCTCCGCGAAGTCCAGCATGATCGCGGCCCAGAACTCGACGTTGGTGGCCAGCACCCGGTCCGGCCGGCGGCTGTGCAGCTCCTCCAGGGCCGCCTTCTCCAGCGCCTCCGCGATCTCGAAGCGCGGCGCGCCCAGTTCCTTGGCGGTACGGCGCAGCACGCGCGCGCGGGGGTCCTCGGCCCGGTACACGCGGTGGCCGAAGCCCATCAGCCGCTCCCCGCGGTCCAGGGCCTTCTTGACGTACGCCTCGGCGTCACCCGTCCGCTCGATCTCCTCGATCATGCCGAGCACTCGGGAGGGGGCGCCGCCGTGCAGCGGTCCGGACATGGCGCCGACCGCCCCCGAGAGGGCCGCGGCGACGTCCGCGCCGGTCGAGGCGATGACGCGCGCGGTGAAGGTGGAGGCGTTCATGCCGTGTTCGGCGGCGGACGTCCAGTAGGCGTCGACGGCCGCGACGTGCTTGGGGTCCGGCTCGCCGCGCCAGCGGATCATGAAGCGCTCGACGACCGAGTGCGCCTTGTCGATCTCTCGCTGCGGCACCATCGGCAGACCCTGCCCGCGCGCGGACTGGGCGACGTACGACAGCGCCATGACGGCGGCGCGCGCGAGGTCGTCGCGGGCCTGGTCGGCGTCGATGTCGAGGAGGGGTTTCAGGCCCCAGACCGGGGCGAGCATGGCCAGCGCGGACTGTACGTCCACACGGATGTCACCGGAGTGGACCGGGATCGGGAACGGCTCGGCGGGCGGCAGTCCGGGGTTGAAGGCGCCGTCGACCAGCAGCCCCCACACGTTCCCGAAGGAGACGTGTCCGACCAGGTCCTCGATGTCGACGCCGCGGTAGCGCAGGGCGCCGCCCTCCTTGTCGGGTTCGGCGATCTCCGTCTCGAACGCGACGACTCCTTCGAGCCCGGGTACGAAATCGGACATCAGGCGGCTCCTCGTGAAAGTGTCGGCGGCGGTCACCCCGGTGATGCCCCGATCAGCCGGTGGTCACCCAAACCGCAAGGGAGACCAGCACGATAACCCCGAGTGCCATAGTTGGGGAGACCACGCGACACTGAGTGCCACGCGCGTTCGATACGGCAGGATGACCGCGTGACCGACAGCGACCTCAGCCCCGACCCCCTCGTCGATCCCGCCGCCATGCGCAAGCAGTACCGGGCCGCCGGCCTCGACGAGAAGGACCTCGCCGCGCACCCCATGGACCAGTTCTCCCGCTGGTTCGAGGACGCCGCCAGGGCCGCCCTGCACGGGACGCTGTACGAGCCCAACGCGATGGTGGTCTCCACGGCGGACGCGGCGGGCCGGCCCAGTTCCCGCACGGTCCTGATGAAGGGGTACGACACCGACGGCTTCGTCTTCTACACGAACTACGACTCCCGCAAGGCGCGTGAGCTGGCCGACAACCCGTACGTCTCGTTGCTCTTTCCGTGGCATCCGATCGCCCGTCAGGTGATCGTCACGGGTGTCGCGCGCCGCACGGGCCGGGACGAGACCGCGGCGTATTTCCGTACCCGCCCGCACGGCTCGCAGCTGGGCGCCTGGGCCAGCGCGCAGTCCTCGGTGCTCTCGTCCCGGGACGAGCTGGATGCCGCGTACGAGGAGCTGGGCGCGCGCTACCCGGAGGGGGAGCGGGTGCCGGTTCCGCCGCACTGGGGCGGGTTCCGGATCGCACCGGAGACGGTCGAGTTCTGGCAGGGGCGCGAGAGCCGGCTGCATGACCGGCTGCGGTATGTGGCTCGGCGGGACGGGGCGTGGGATGTGGAGCGGCTCAGCCCCTGAAGGCGCTGGACCCTCCCTGAACGCAGACGACCCGCGAGCTCGGGTTCCTCCGCCTGGTCGGCGGAGGAGCCGGCCGGACGTACCGGCGAGCTCGCGGGTCGGGTGACTGCGTTGGATTAGGCCGGCTACGTGTTTCTCACACGCTGGTCCGGCACCGCACATGGTGTGGTGGCGGGCCGCTAGCCCGCAGCCACCTCGCGCGTCCGGGTTTCACTCATTTACCCGATCACCTCCCTTCCTACGTAACGCCCACCCTAAGAAGCTGCCGAGACGGGCTCAACTGTTTTTTGGAAATGCTGATGGAACGGCTTCCGGGCGGAGGCTGTAGCCTCGCCCCGCTGGAGCAGCCGTAGATTCCAGTGAGAGACGTTGATCCGGCCGACCGAGGTGGTGAGGCTGTGCTGGCCTCTGGCTCGGACGGAGATACGGCCGGTCCAAGTACCTGCCCACTTGCCGGAGGGCACGACAGCGCGTACAAGGTCGCCGGTGATGTACCCGAAGTGCTGCTTCTTACGGGCCCGCCGCAGCCGGGGGAATCCATACCGATCCGGCGTGGTGCGGGCGTACGAGCCGCGACCGGTGGCTTTGACAACCAGTACCTGATCAGGGAAACGAGCGATCACGTCTCCGCTCTCGTGATCACGGTGACCGACGGACAGGGCGTCCAGGGTGTGTGTCTTGGCGAGGCCCATGGCGTCGCGGTTGGCCTTGGTGAGATGGCCTGGCCAGGCGTGTACGGGCCTCCCGAGCGTCTCCAGCGCCTCCGTGAGCTGCCACTGGATCGCATTCATGGCAGCGGCGTCGCGGAGCGGGGCTTTGGTCTGTTCGAGGATCCGGGCCAGGAGGTCGGGCCGGTGGGCGAGGAAGGACTCGATGGACCGGCTGCCCTTGGCTTTGTTGCACGGGATGCAGGAGAGGACGAGGTTCGAGATGCGGCTGGATCCTTGTCGGCTGCGAGGGCGTACGTGCTCGATGTTCAGGGGTACGCCGGTAGCCCCGCAGTAGGCGCAGGCGCTGTCCCGCCTGGCGTGCAGGTAGGAACGTGCAGTGGTTCCCGCCAGGGGGCCTTGCGCGTACTCCGCACCGTAGAGCGGTCTGCCCGCGCTCATGGAGTGGGTGTCGAAGGCTGTGTGTTCCAGATGGATGTGGGTGACGGGCGCGTAACGGCACAGGCGGTTGGCGAGGGAGAAGGTGGTGTCGACGCGGTGGCGTAGAGAGGGCGGCAGCCATCCGTCGGGGCGGACTCTGTTCTGTGAGCGTGGAGTCCGGTAACGGCAGTTGGCCGAGCGTCGCCTGTGTCGGTAGCCCGCGCGCTGTTGCATGCAGCTGTAGATCTGTGCGCCTCGATGGTGGAGCTCGATCGAGACGAGCCCGCGTCGGACAGTCGCGGTGGCGCCGTCTTCGGCGGGTTCCTTCTTCTCGTCGGTGAGGACGAGACCGGTGCCCTTGGAGCCGGGGTCGATGCGTAACTGCACGCCGTCGACTTCTGAGTCGGCCAGCGTGCGGTCTTTCAGGCGGATGACGAAAGGCGCCTGACGTGCGACTGCCGCTCGCCCCTTGCGGAGGAGTTCTCGTGCTCGTGCAGGGTGACAGGGCATGAGCGGGTGTCCGTCCTTGGAGAGGACGAAGACCCTGCTCGCGCCGGTCCCGCCCGCGTACGACGGGTTGTGCGTGGGAGCGTCACCGCTCCCGTTCTCTGCCGCCTGCGCTGCCTGGGCAGCGCGCTTGGCGTGACGCCGATGGGTTCTGGTGCCGTACCCGTCGGTCTCCCCTCGCCCATGTTCCCTGCCGGTGCCCCGCGCGGTGGCGGGGTGTCCGTGAGCCGTTTCGTCCCTGCTCCCGGGGGTGTCTGCTCTCACGGGTTCCAGAGCAGGCTGCTGAGGAAGCACAGCCTGGTGGGTCTGCTCGCCTGCAGGAAACGTAGTCATCGGGGCACCTCCCTGATCGCCCGATCCTGATGACTGGGGCTGGCCACTCCACAGCCTTGCGGCCGGGGAGCGAGCGGCCTCCCCTCTTCGGTACACAGGCGACGCTAATGAACGAGGACCGAGAGGCTGGGAAGATCAGGCGTAAGTCGCTCGGATTTGCGAACCTGTCGATTTTCCCGAACGCGTAAGCGGTGAGGGTGGTACTGGCTTGCCCGGCCGATGCGGATGCCGGCGCCGCGGTCAACAGGAAATGCGCCGAGGTGGTCCCCCTCTGAGGGCCCGGACGCGTGACCTCTCCACGGCGCAGCCGCCGGCACGCCCAGCCGCCCTGGGTGGCGGCCTCGACGTTGTGAACGAGGGGCGCTGTCCCACCTCCACCGGGTGAGTCGCTCTCGTCCCGGCAGCTCACCTCGGCCGGTCACCCAGAGCAGAGATGCCCAGGGTTCGGTGTTGGTCGGACCTGTGCCATGCCCTCCGGGCCGCCCTCGCGCTCGGTGAAGATCACGTTCGCGGGCTTGCCCGGCGCCTTCTGTCACCATACGACGGGCACGTGAGTGGCGGCCGAGGGCGTCTGCGGGCTCAGCTGGGCAGCGTAGGAGAAGAGGCCGTCGGCCAGGTGCTCGGCGGTCTTCCAGCAGCTCCCGTCACAGGGCCCACAGCTCGGGGCTGCTTGGCGTGATCATGATCTGACACGCGCTGAGCCTATGGGGGGTGTCCCGTGCAGCCACCGGTTTCCACGGGTGCATGGTGGTGTCCAGGACAGCCGGCCCAGAACGTCATTCTTGGACGATCAGTTATGCGGTTGACCGGATGCAGGCAGGGCCGGTTGGCTGCCAGTGTGACCGATCTTCGAATCGAAGCCGTAGACAGCGACCCCAAGCTCGAACAATGGCGCCACCTCCACAACGTCATCGTGCCGCCCGCCGCCATGTCCCTGGACGACGCCCGGGTGCGTCGTGAGCGGTACCGGCTGGAGAACGCGTATCTGGGTGATGTGCTCGTCGGGTGTTCCACCGTGCGGCCGCCGGTCGGGGAGGAGGGCGTTGCGACGGTCATCGCGCGTGTGCTGCCCGAGTTCCGGCGGCGTGGCTTCGGTACGGCGCTGTACGAGAGTGGGCTCGCCCGTGCTCGTGTGCTGGGTGCGGGGGTGGTCGAGACGTGTGTGCTGGCCGTGAACGAGGACGGGCTGCGGTTCGCCGAGCGGCGCGGGTTCGTGGAGATCGAGCGGTACGTGCTGGACGGGGAGACCGATGAGTGGGTCGACCTGCGGCTGGAGCCGGAGCCCGGTGCCGGGCATTGATTCCTTCAATCTGCGGGAACAGGATGTGGGCTGCGTCACGTTCCAGTTGAATGAAGGCCAGTGAGCGAACCGAGCGCCACAGATGCGCCGACGCAGCCTCCAGGGGGTCCAGGTGAGTGCTTCCCGGCGGAGTGGGACCACCGACGAGCTGGGGCCGGACGAGCCCGAGCGCGATGGTCCGCAGAGCCATGACGGGCCCGACGGGCCGGACGATTCGGGGGGCTCCGATCTGCTCGCCGCGCTGCTGGACGGCATGGACGCGGCGCTGTGTGCTTTCGACGCGGACGGGGTGGTCACGCACTGGAACCGGGAGGCCGAGCGGATTCTGGGCTGGACCGCGGCGGAGGCGGTCGGGCGGCACGGGTTCGCCGGGTGGGCGGTGCGCAGCGCGGACGCCGAGGATGTGCAGGCGCGGCTGATGTCGGCCATGCATGCGCCTGGCCGGCAGGTTCATGAGTTCGCCCTGGTCACGAAGGACGGCGGGCGGGTTCTGGTGCGGACTCAGTCCGCTGCCGTCCGGGGGCCGGACGGGAAGCCGGCGGGTCTGTACTGCGCGTTCAGTGAGGTGCATGCGCAGATCGATCTGGAGCGGTCCATCGCGCTGAGCGAGGCGCTGTTCGAGGACGCGTCCTGGGGTGTCGTGCTGGTCGACGCCGATCTGCGTCCCGCTGTCGTCAACGCGCATGCGGCTCGGGCGCTCGGTATCGGGCGTACGTCCGCGCTCGGGCGGCCGCTCGGCGAGTTGCTGGCGCAGGGTGTGGAGGAGCTGGAGAGTGCGCTGACCCATGTTCTGGCCGAGGGTGCGCCGCCCGCGCCCGCGGAGATGTGGGTGACCGTGCGGGTGCCCGAGGGCGAGGAGCGGCGCTGCTGGCGCAGTGGGTTCGTGCGGTTGGCCTCGCCGCTGGCGGAGGAGCCCGTGCCGCTCGGGGTCGGCTGGCTGTTCCAGGACGTCACGGAGGCCAAGCAGGGCGAGCAGGAGGCGGCCCTGCTGCGGTTCCGTACGAATCAGCTGCACCGGGCGGCCCGTGCCGCCGCCGAGTGCGAGGACGCGGCGGAGGCGGCCACCGTCCATCTCGATTTCGCGCTCGCGGGTTTCGCCGACCATGCCCTGCTCGACCGTGTGGCGGGTGCTCCGCGCGCGGAGGGGGACGAGGCGGTTCCGGTGCGGCTGGTGCGGTTGGCGGCCACGCCCGCGGGTGCGCCGGGGCCGAGTCTGCTCTCGGGGGCGGCCGGGCTGCCGCTGCGGTACGAGGAGGGGCATCCGGCGTTGACCAGTGTCGAGCGGGCCGGGACCGTGCGTGCGGATGCCGGGTCGATTCCGGCCGAGCGGGCGCGTGAGTGGGCGCTGGCTCGTCAGTGGCCGGAGGACGCGGTGCACGCGCTGTGCGTGGTGCTGCGCAGCCGGGGGCGGACGTTGGGCGTGGTCACGTTTCTGCGCGGGGCCGGCCGCAGCCGTTTCGAGCGTGCGGACGCGGCCTACGCGGAGGATGTGGCCGTACGGATCGCGGCGGCGCTGGACCTGGCGGAGGCGGTGCGGGAGAAGCCGGCGGAGCAGTAGCCGGTGCCTGGTGCCGGGGGCAGTAGGCGGTGCTCAGTGCTGGTAGAAGATCCGGTCCCCGTACTCCGTCATGACGCGTGCGTTCCAGTCGTGGCCGCCGTCGACGTTGCCCGAGCGCAGCAGCGGGGGTTCGATGCCGCGGTCGGCGAGGGTGGCGGCCGTGGTGGCCATGACGGCCTGCAGGAGGGCGGTGGTGACCACGGTGGAGGCGGGGGCGAAGGGGGCCGGGATGGTGTCGAGGGTGAGTTCGGCGTCGCCGACGGCGATCTTCGAGTCCAGGACGATGTCGCAGTGGTCCTTGAGGAAGGTGCCGGAGCTGTGCCGGGACTCGGTCTGCGCGGCATAGGCCACGGAGGTGACGCCGATGACGTGCACGCCGCGGGTGCGGGCGCCCTGGGCCATCTCGACGGGCAGGGCGTTGCGGCCGGACAGGGAGATGATCACGAGGGCGTCGCCGGCGCGGAGCGGGGAGGAGTCCAGGACGGCGCTCGCGAGTCCGTCGACGCGTTCCAGGGCGGAGCCGAGGGTGGCCGGGGTGACGTCGACGCCGACGACTCCGGGGACGGCGAGCAGGTTCATGAGGGCGAGTCCGCCGGCGCGGTATACGACGTCCTGGGCGGCCAGGGAGGAGTGTCCGGCGCCGAAGGTGAACAGGCGGCCGCCGGCGGCGACGGTGTCGGCGAGCAGGGTGCCGGCCGCGGTGATCGCCTCGGCCTCCTCCTCCCGGACCCGTTGCAGCAGGCCGATGGCGGCGTCGAAGAACAGGTCGGCAGGCGTGCCGTCGCTCATGCGGTGCCCCTTCGCAAGCGTCTGTGTCGCGGATCACCGTGCGGTCTGGACCAGTGCGGTGTCAATACGGGGGTGCGCGGACGGGCCATGCGCCGGGGCAGTCTTCACCGCGTGGTTTCCGCGGTGCGGCACGGTTGTCAGTGGTATCCGGCAGAATTGAATCCAGGGCCAGCGCACGCGCCGGAGAGCGGCGAGCTTCCGGCAGAGGTAATCGAGGGGCACGTATGTCCGGACTGATCGACACCACGGAGATGTATCTCCGCACCATCCTCGAACTCGAAGAGGAAGGCGTCGTCCCCATGCGCGCCCGCATCGCGGAGCGGCTGGACCAGAGCGGGCCGACGGTGAGCCAGACGGTGGCGCGCATGGAGCGCGACGGTCTGGTCTCGGTGGCCAGCGACCGGCACCTGGAGCTGACCGACGAGGGCCGCAGACTGGCCACGCGTGTGATGCGCAAGCACCGTCTCGCGGAGTGTCTGCTGGTCGATGTCATCGGCCTGGAGTGGGAGCAGGTGCACGCGGAGGCGTGTCGCTGGGAGCACGTGATGAGCGAGGCCGTGGAGCGCCGGGTGCTGGAGCTGCTGCGGCACCCGACCGAGTCGCCGTACGGCAACCCGATCCCGGGCCTGGAGGAGCTGGGCGAGAAGGACGGGGCCGACCCGTTCCTGGACGAGGGCATGGTGTCGCTGGCCGATCTGGACCCGGGCAGTGACGGCAAGACGGTCGTCGTGCGCCGTATCGGTGAGCCGATCCAGACGGACGCCCAGCTGATGTACACGCTGCGTCGTGCGGGCGTGCAGCCCGGTTCGGTGGTGAGCGTGACGGAGTCGGCCGGCGGTGTGCTGGTGGGCAGTGGCGGTGAGGCGGCCGAGCTGGAGGCGGACGTCGCCTCGCATGTGTTCGTGGCCAAGCGCTGAGCATGGGAGGGCCCCGGCGCTGTGTGGCGCCGGGGCCTGTCCTCCCCTGTGCTGACCCGGAGCCCCGAGCTCTCAGGGTCATCCCCCTCGGACCGTTTTTCCCCGAGCGGTCCGCCTCCCGCCAGAAAGATCCCCTCGGCGGCGGCGATCATTCATTGCGAGGTGTCACTCGAATGAGGGGTGTTGTCCGCAGAGGCAGTATTTTCGAATAGGTATTCGATAGTCTGCGGCGGCATTACGAGCGACAGTACGAGCGACAGTACGACTGCGACACGGCAGTACACCGGTACGAAGCAGGCGGAGCTGGGGGGTGCCAGGCCGATGGCACGGCGTATCGATGTGGCGGGAGCGGGCGGGGTGCGCCTGGCCGCGTGGGAGTTCGCGGACCCGCCCAAACCGGGGGCGGAGCCCGGGGCTCCGGGTGTGTTGTTACTCCACGGCCTGATGGGCCGCGCCTCGCACTGGGCGTCCACCGCCCGCTGGCTCGCCGAGCGCCACCGCGCCGTCGCGCTCGACCAGCGCGGCCACGGCCAGAGCGACAAGCTGCCGCAGGCCGCGTACACCCGGGACGCCTACGTCGAGGACGCCGAGGCCGCCCTCGAACAGCTCGGCCTCGCCCCTGCCGTCCTCATCGGCCACGCCATGGGCGCCCTGACCGCCTGGCAGCTCGCCGCGAAACGCCCCGACCTGGTGCGCGGCCTGATCATCTGCGACATGCGGGCCTCCGCGCTGGGCTCGGCCTCGCAGCGCGAGTGGGCCGACTGGTTCCGGTCCTGGCCCGTCCCCTTCGCCACCCTCGCCGACGTCCGCAAGTGGTTCGGCGAGGACGATCCCTGGGTGGAGCGTCCCCAGCCCGCCCGCGGTGCCTTCTACGCCGAGGTCATGCATGAGTCCGCCGACGGCTGGCGGCCCGTCTTCGAGCCGGAGCAGATGCTTGCGACCCGGGAGAGCTGGGTGTACGACGCGCACTGGGAGGAGCTGGCCCAGGTCCGGTGTCCGGCGCTGGTCGTTCGTGGCCTCGACGGTGAGTTGGGGCGGGCCGAGGCGCAGGAGATGGTGCGGGTTCTTCCTCGCGGGGAGTATGCGGAGGTGGCTGACGCCGGGCACCTTGTCCACTATGACCAGCCGGTGGCTTGGCGGTTGGCTGTGGAGCCGTTTCTTGAGGCTGTGCTGGCGGGGTGAGCGCCTTCTCGTCTGCGTGGGTTGTGTGCGTTGGCGGGTGCGGGTTCGTGGGGGCTGGTCGCGCAGTTCCCCGCGCCCCTTGGGGGTTGCAGGGGCCCCTTGTCGAAAAGATTCCGTCAGCCTTTGCTCACTGCCGTCAGGATCTCCGGTAGGCGGGTCGCCGTTCGTGGGGCCGCCAGTCTCAGGCTCATCAGGGTCAGCGTCGCGCCGTAACCCGCCCCCGCCGGCAGCAGCAGCCACCTCCACGCATCCCCGTCCGCGGTCACGTTCAGCCAGATTGCCAGCGTGATCACGGGGGAGCAGAGCAACTGTGCGGCCCGCTTGTCGACCTCGGCGCCGGGCAGCCCCCGCAGCCGCCCCGAGTACCCCAGCAGCTCCCGCCCCGACAGCCGTTCGAACAACCGCAGCCCCTCGGGCAGCACGCCGATCCGTGCCTTCACGGCCACCGGGTCCCGCCACACGTCGCGCCCGGCGACCTCGACGGACCCATGATCGGGCCGCAGCAGCCCGGTCACCATGGACAACGTGGTGGTCTTCCCGGCTCCGTTGGGCCCGATCAGCCCGATGAACTTCCCGGAGGGAAGATCGAGATCGATCCCGCCCACGGCAACCTGCTGCCCGAACCGCTTCCCGAGCCCTCGCACACGAACCGCAGCCTCGGTCATGCCAAAACCCTACGGTGGGCAAACGCCTTCAGGGGTGCGGGGACTGTGCCTGATATGCGGCTCCGTCGCGTGGGCGCACGTCAGCGATCCCGGCCGCACGCATAGGCCAGCGGCGAGATCAACTCCTCCGCGTCCGGCAGCCATCGATTCGCCGGCGTGGGCCGGCAGGCCCACTGCACGGCGCCACGCGAGCCGAAGCGAGTCGGCGGGGCGGCCACGTAGCTCCCCTCGCCGAGCGGCATGAGGTCCAGCGAAGCCAGCGACCACCCCAACTTCCGCACCAGGTCGGGAACCTTCACCGAGCCCCCCGGCAGCACGAAGAACTGCATACGGCGGTCAGGAGTGAGCGTCACCGGGCCCAGGGTCAACTCCATCCGCTCCATGCGGGCCAGCGCCAGGAACCCCGCAGTCTCCGGCACGGACAACGCGTCGAACGTACGCCCCGTGGGCAGCAGGATCGACGCCGTCGGCTGTTTCTGCCACATCCGGCGCGCGACGGTCGCACTGCCGGTCGCCTGTGTCGCCCAGTCGGGGCGCGTGGGGTGCGCACCCGGCGCGGGGCAGGAGGCATCACCGCACGCGCAGCGCTGCACCCCGTCGACGGCTTCCAGCCAGGCGCCCGGGAACACGTCCCAGTGGCGCTCCTCGGCGTAGCGTACGGCGGTTTCCAGCAGCGATTCCCCGCGCTGCTGCGGAATCTGAGCGGCTTGCGTGCCGGCGATCGTCTCTTCCACGTTTCACTCAACTCCCGCATTCACCTGGAGTTACGGCCGGGGCGCGGGCAGGGGAGGAGCATCGACTCCTCGGCCGGGGCGCACGGGTGCACGAGTGGGGGCGCGCGGGAGGAAGCGGGGCGTGGGATGGGTAGCCAGGGATGGGGGTGGCCAACAGCCTTTACCCCGGCAAACCGCACATGTCACGCATTGACGGTATGTCAGCTGGGCAGTGATCTTCAGGACCGGATCCTTCCGGCCGGATCTTCACGCTCCAGGGGTTCGCAGGGGGTAGCTCATGGCCGCAAGGCCTCTCGTTGCGAGGCAGCCGAACGAACGGCTGCAGGCACTCATCCAGGAAGCGGGGTGCTCGAACGCCGGGCTGGCCCGGCGGGTCAACATGTGCGGCGCCGAGCACGGTCTCGACCTGCGCTACGACAAGACGTCCGTGGCCCGCTGGCTGCGCGGTCAGCAGCCGCGGGGCCGGGCCCCGGCGATCATCGCGGAGGCGCTCGGGCGCAAGCTCGGCCGTACGGTCACGATCGACGAGATCGGCATGGCCAACGGCAAGAACCTCGCCTCGGGGGTCGGTCTCCAGTTCTCGCCGACGGTACTGGGGGCCATCGAGCAGGTCTGCGAGCTGTGGCGCAGCGACGTGGGGCGGCGGGACTTCCTGTCCGGCTCCTCCGTCGCCGCCTCCGCGCTGGTCGAGCCCAGCCGTGACTGGCTGATCTCCGCGCCGGACGCCCAGGTGGCCCGGCAGGCGGGCCCGCGCGTGGGCCAGTCCGACGTGGCCGCCGTACGCTCCATGACCCAGGCGCTGGTGGATCTCGACCACCAGTACGGCAGCGGTCATGTGCGCCCGGTCGTCGTGCACTACCTCAACAGCGTCGTCTCCGGGCTGCTCGCGGGGTCGTACCGCGAGGCGGTCGGCCGCGACCTCTTCGCGACCGTGGCCCGGCTGACCGAGCTTGCGGGGTACATGGCGGTGGACACCGGGCAGCCGGGCCTGGCCCAGCGGTACTACATCCAGTCGCTGCGCCTGGCGCAGGCGGCCGGCGACCGCGGCTACGGCGGTTACATCCTGGCCGCCTCCATGAGCCACCTCGCCGCGCAGCTCGGCAACCCGCGCGAGATCGCCCAGCTGGCGCGGGCCGCGCAGGAAGGGGCGCGCGGGCGGGTCACCCCGCGCGCGGAGGCGATGTTCCACGCGGCCGAGGCCCGCGGGCACGCCCTGCTCGGTGACGTCCGGGCCGCGCAGGCGGCCTCCGGGCGGGCGGTCTCGGCGATGGAACAGGCGGACGCGGCCTCCGGGGACGACCCGGTGTGGATCGCACACTTCGACGAGGCCTATCTGGCGGACGAGCTGGCGCACTGCCACCGTGACCTGGGACAGGCCGAGGCGGCTGCGCGGTACGCCGAGCAGTCGCTGGCCGGACACCCGGGGACCCGGGCCCGGCGCCGCGCCATCGGCTATGTGCTGCTCGCCACGGCCCAGGTGCAGCAGCGCGAGATCGAGCAGGCCTGCAGCACCGGGATGAAGGCGGTGGAGCTGCTGGAGACGCTCCGTTCCAACCGGGGCGCCGAGTATCTGGAGGACCTCCAGCAGCGTCTGGAGCCCTTCCGGGACGAGGCGGTCGTGCGGGAGTTCGGGGCCCGTCTCGACCTGCAGCAGGCCGCCTGAACAACGGCCCCGCGGTTGCGTGAACGCACGGGAAACGACACCGGGACCCGGAGTGGTTGCCATATACAGCGAACTGCGGGGCTGTTTTGTTACTGGTGTCACAGGGAGGAAGATCGCGTCCTGAGCTGCGTGGCACCCGGCTCGGGGGACCCGGTAGCGTGAGCCGACGATTCCGAAGGTCCCCCATTCGTAGGAGTCCCGGTGACGCAGAGTGGACAGGGCGAGGAGCCCTCGGCGCGACCCGCGCACGAAGGCATCGTGCTGCCCTCCGACGGAGGCGAGCCCGTGCTGCCGGGCATGGCAAGCGCCCCCACGCCCGCCCCGGCGGCCCCGACCGGTGGCCAGGCCTGGGGCGACGCGTGGGGCCCCGGCGGCCGGCAGGCACCCCAGCCGGACCAGGGCTGGCCCCCGGCGCCCGCCCAGCAGTGGGGCACCCCGGACCAGCAGCCCACGGGCAACGGCCCCGGCCCGCTGCCTCCCGAGGGCGCACCGGCTCCGTCGTACGGCGACCAGGCCTACGGCTCCGCCGGCCAGGACCCGGCCTACGGTTCCGCGGGTCAGGCACAGGCGTACGGCGGTGATCAGCAGCAGTACGGCGCCGGGCAGCAGTCCCAGTACGGCGGCGGCCAGCAGCCTCAGGACGGTGCGGGCCGGCCGCCCGCCTACGGCGCCCCGGACCCGTACCAGCAGCAGTACCCGGCCTCGCCCGCCCCCTCGGCGCCCCTGCCGCCCGCGGACGCGTACGCGGCGCACGGTGCCGCCGCCCAAGGCGCGACCCTGCCGCCTGCCGTGCCGGACGCGTACCCGGCCGGGTCCCTGCCTCCCGCGTCCGTGGACGAGGGTGCGACCCAGTACATACCGCCGGTCCCGGCGGCCGGCGTCGACGAGGGCGCCACGCAGTACATACCGCCGGTGGCGCCCGGCGCGCTGCCGCCCGAGTCCGCCGGCGAGGAGACGCGGTACCTGGGGCGCGTGCCCCAGCCGGCCGCCCCCTCCGACGCCGACGCCACCCAGTACATCCCGCCGTTCACCGGCCAGGCGCCGGGCGGGGAGCGGCAGCCGCCCGCCGAGTTCGACAACCTCTTCCGCGGTGGGCCGGCGGGCGGGGAGAGCCCGGCCGGCGCCACGCAGCAGATGCCGCGCATCCAGCCGAACGGCTACCCGGGCCCGGCGCAGCCGTCGTACATCCAGCCCATCGACATGGACGAGGACGACGGCGGGCGCCGGGGCGGCCGTACCGGCTCGCGGGTGCCGCTGATCGCCGCCGTCGGCATCGGCATCGTCGTCGTCGGTGTCGCGGTCGGTGCGATGTTCAGCGGTGGCGGCGGGGACAACGGCAGCGACAACAAGCCGGTCGCCGCGGCCTCCCCGGCCACTCAGGACTCCGCCTCGTCCGGCGCCGACCCCGCCCAGCAGCAGGCGGCCGCCCTGGACAAGCTGCTCGCCGACAGCGGCAGCAGCCGCGCCTCGGTGATCCAGGCGGTGGCGAACGTCAGGCAGTGCAACAACCTCGGCCAGTCCGCCGCCAACCTGCGCGACGCGGCCAAGCAGCGCACCGACCTGGTCACCCGGCTCGGCAAGCTGTCCGTCGACAAGCTGCCGAACAACGCTGCGCTGACCGCCGCCCTCACCAAGGCCTGGCAGGCGTCCGCGGCCGCCGACAACCACTACGCGGCCTGGGCCGACCAGGTGGGCGGCGGCCGGAAGGGCTGCCACAAGGGCCAGGCCCGCGGCAACGCCCAGACCCAGGCCGGCAACCGGGAGAGCGGTATCGCCAGCGCGGAGAAGGTGAAGGCCGCGGGGCTGTGGAACACCATCGCGCAGAAGTACGGCCTGACCCAGCGCCAGCCGACCCAGCTGTGAGCCGGGTGGCCGCCGGGGCCTGCCCCGGCGGCCGGGTCAGCCCAGGTCGGCGTTCTCCAGCGTGCCCGTCATGTCGGTGATCCCGTCGAAGCCCGAGCCCGCGGTCTTCTTCGCCGCGACCAGCCGGCCGTCCTTGACGACCTGGAGGGTCACGTCGGCGTTGACGAGCCGCGGGAAGCCGACCCCGGCGAGCTTGCTCTCGTAGGGCCAGTGCAGGGGCGGGGTGAGGCCGCCCGTGGACACCTTCAGGCCGTCGTCGAGGGTGCGCCGCACGGTGTCGGAGCTGACCTCGCCGCCGCCGATCTTCTCCAGGACGGCCTTCAGCACGGTGTAGGCGATCCAGGTGGTCTGCACTCCGGCGTCCGCGGGGTCGATGCGGTTGTCGCCGAAGGCCTCCTCGTTGATCACCTTCTTCATCCGGTCCCAGCGCGGGTCGGACGACACCGGGTACCAGCCGGTGATGTACGACCCCTCGTACGGCCCTGACGCCCCGCCCGTCGAGTTGATCACCGTCTGGTCGACGCTGCCGAGCACGGTCGCCGTCCGCACTGCGGGGTAGCCCGCGCGGGCCCGCCGGAAGGAGTCCATGAAGGTGTCGGTGCGGTCCCCGAGCGCGGGCACCACGCACCCCTTCCGGAGCGTGTCCTTGCTCGCGTACCCCAGCGCCTGGTCGACCTGGCCGTCGTACTCGGTGGCGTTCTCGGCGGCGAGCTGGTCGCCGGCCGGAGCGTGCCCGCCCGCCTTCAGACCCGAGTTGAGCAGCGCGGGCAGCTGGTCGCCGGCGATGCTGTCGGGGCGGACCAGGGAGACCGGGCCGCAGGAGGCGGCCAGCGCCCTGCCGAGACCGGCCAGGAGGGCGGGCTGGCCCCCGTTGACCGGGTACACCATGGGGCCGGTGAACTCCTCGCTGGTGACGCCGTAGCCGCCTATGTAGGGGATGCCGGCGCTCTCCAGCGGGGCGAGGAAGGAGTCGCCGAACTGGCTGTAGGAGCCGACCACCGCGACCACGTCCTCGGCCGCCGCGCGCCGGGCGCACTTCGCCGCGCCCACGCTGTCGTTGTGGTCGTTGCAGGTCAGGACCTCGAGCTTGCGGCCGTTGATGCCGCCGTGGGCGTTGATCCACTCGCCGTAGGCGTGGGCCATCGCGGGCATGCCGGGCTTGTTGGTGGAGTCGGTCTTCTGGGGCGCCCAGGTCATCACCTTGATCGGGCCATCCCCGGAGCCCCCCGTGGCACCGGGGATGGCCCCGCATCCGGCGGTGAGCGACGCACACGCGGCCAGTGCACCCGCCGACAGGGCGGTGGCTCTGACGGGCCGGGAGAGGAAGGGGAGGAAGGTGCTGCGGATGCGTGGCCTGCCGGTCATGACAAGCACGATTCCGTCACATCACTAACCCGGGAGTGACCCTTGGTCAACGAAAGGTGACACTGAGGTGAATTACAGGGGCTGGTGAGACTCGTGTGGCGAGGAACGTACGATCGATGACCGTGCAAGGTTCGGAGAACTCTTCCCGTCGCGGCCGTCGCTCCTCCACCATGGGCGGCATGCCACTGAACGACATGCCGTGGTGGCGCTGGCGCAGCAATGTGCGCTCCGCGCTGCACATGCTCTCCGATACGGAGTTCCAACGCGACGTCTGGCTGGCCGGCGTCGACGGGTACGGCGACGTCACCGACGCCGTGTACCGCCTGGTGGAGGACACCTGGCTGGACAACTGGTCCGCCGAGAAGTACGTCGGCACGATATTCCGGGACTCGCAGGAGGCGGCGCTCGTCGACACCGCCGTCCTGCGGGTGCTGCGGATCATGCACCAGGTCGGCCCGGACGCGCCGGTCTCCGCCTACGTCGACCACCACGGGTGGCCGGAGGCGGTGCGGGCGGCCCGGGACGCGCACATACGCCTCGCGGCGAGTGACGGCGACGATCCCGACGCGCCCCCGCGGAGCCTGGAGGTACTGCGGATCATGACGAGGGCCGCGTAGGCGGGGGCCGGACCCTCCCGGGGCGGCGCCCGCACGGCAGGCCGTCCCGGCCGTCCCGACCCGCGGGACGATTGCCCACGGCGCGTGGCCGTATGGGACCCTGTGGTGCATGAACGAGCAGTCCGCCCCGGCCGCCGCCCCGGCCGACCAGTACGTCCTCACCCTCTCCTGCCCGGACAAGCAGGGCATCGTGCACGCCGTGTCGAGCTACCTGTTCATGACCGGCTGCAACATCGAGGACAGCCAGCAGTTCGGCGACCACGACACGGGACTGTTCTTCATGCGCGTCCACTTCTCCGCGGACGCGCCGCTGACGGTGGACAAGCTGCGGGCGAGCTTCGCGGCGATCGGTGACACCTTCCACATGGACTGGCAGCTCAACCGGGCCGACGAGAAGATGCGCATCGTGCTGATGGTCAGCAAGTTCGGCCACTGCCTCAACGACCTGCTCTTCCGCGCCAGCATCGGCGCCCTGCCGGTGGAGATCGCGGCCGTGGTCTCCAACCACACCGATTTCCAGGAGCTGGTGGGCTCGTACCACGTCCCCTTCCACCACATCCCGGTGACGAAGGAGAACAAGGCGCAGGCCGAGGCGCAGCTGCTGGAGATCGTGCGCGAGCAGAACGTCGAACTGGTCGTCCTCGCCCGCTATATGCAGGTCCTCTCGGACGACCTGTGCAAGCAGCTCAGCGGCCGGATCATCAACATCCACCACTCCTTCCTGCCGAGCTTCAAGGGCGCCAAGCCGTACCACCAGGCGCACGCGCGGGGCGTCAAGCTGATCGGCGCCACCGCCCACTACGTGACCGCCGACCTCGACGAGGGCCCGATCATCGAGCAGGAGGTCGAGCGGGTGAGCCACGGCGTGACGCCGGACCAACTCGTCGCCATCGGCCGGGACGTGGAGTGCCAGGCGCTGGCGCGCGCGGTGAAGTGGCACGCCGAGCGCAGGATCCTGCTCAACGGGCGCCGCACGGTGATCTTCGCCTGAGCCGTGCCCTCTAGGCTTCCGGCATGACCTCACAGGCGTACCTCTCCGAACTGTTCTCGCTGGACGGCCGCGTCGCCGTGGTCACCGGCGGCAGCTCCGGCATCGGCCGGGCCATCACCGGGGCACTGGCGCGGGCCGGGGCGAGCGTGGTGGTCGTGGCGCGCAAGAAGGAGCAGCTGGCCGCCACGGTCGACGAGCTGACCGCCGACGGCTGCCGGGCCGCCTGGGTCAGCGCCGACCTGAGCACCCGCGAGGGCGTGCGCGCGGCGGCCGAGGAAGCGGCCGGGAAGTTCGGGGAGCCCGACATCCTCGTCAACTGCGCCGGGATCAACCTGCGGCCGCCGATGGGGGAGCTGGGCGAGGAGGTGTGGGACACCACCATGGCCGTGAACCTGGAGGCGCCCTACCTGCTGGGGCAGCGGTTCGGTCCCGGCATGGCCGAGCGGGGCTACGGCCGGATCATCCACATCACCTCCCAGCAGGCGCACCGGGCCTTCGTGCACAGCGGTGCCTACGGCGTCTCCAAGGGCGCACTGGAGTCACTGGCCCGCTCCCAGGCCGAGGCGTGGTCCCCACACGGCGTCACCGCCAACACCCTTGTCCCGGGCTTCGTGATGACCCCGTTGAACACGCGGCTGTCCTCCGACCCGGAGCGGGTGGCGGCACTGGCCGCACGCACGATGATCGGCCGGAACGGGCTGGCGGAGGACTTCGCGGGGGCGGTGGTGTTTCTGGCGAGCGGTGCGTCTGCTTATGTCACCGGGCAGTCGATCTTCGTGGACGGTGGGTTCTCGGTCCACTGAGCCGGGGGGCCGGTTTGGGTCGTTCTTCGGCTGCGGGTGCGTGGGGGCTGGTCGCGCAGTTCCCCGCGCCCCTAGGAAGTTGCCGTGCCGTCGGCCGCATAGGTGCCGTAGCCACGCAGCCGCAGACAGCCGCGGCCCCGGCTGTCCCCACGTAGCTGCGGGCAGTCGTGCCGCTGGGGCGATGGGGGTCCCCCCTGCTCGAGCGAAGCCGAGAGCTTGGGGGAGGGTGGGCGCAGCGGCACTCTGCTAGCGCCGGTAAGCGAAACCCACCCCCGCCCGGCAACAACACCGGCAAGCTGCACAGCCAAGTTCACATCCGGCTGAGCCCCGCCGCGGCGAACAGCACATCCCTGATCGCCTCGCGGTCGCCGACCTGTCCCGCCGCAGCCTCCTCCGGAGGCACGTGCCCCGCGGCCAGCCGGCAGAACTCCACGCCGTCCAGGGCGACATGGGCCACCTCGAACTCCGCGGAGCCCACCGCCCCGGGCGAGTCCAGCGGGATCAGCCACTCCCCGCCGGCCGCCCCCTCGATCTCCAGCCGCAGGCTGCGCCCGGGCGCGCCCGCGGGAACGAGGTGCGGGGTCTGCCCGGGCGCGGACAACCCCGCCCGGCGCCGCCCGGCCAGCGCCAGCGGCAGCATCCGCGCCGCGAGGTCGATCATCTTGTTCAGGTGACGCGGCGCGGGCGGCTCGTACGGATAGTCCACCGCCTCCGCGATGTCCTCCGCGTGCACCCAGCACTCGAAGGCGCGGTCCAGCATGGCGTCGTGCAACGGCAGTTCGAAGGGGCCGTACGGCACCGCGAGCCCGCCGGCGGTGCTGCCCGTGAAGGACACCGTCCGTACGACGTTGTGGCTCTGCTCCCGCCACGGCCCCCGCACCGACCGCGTCGGCGGAAAGTGGGACGCCCGCCAGAACGCCTCGGTACGCCCGGCCGGCCCCACAGCACCCTGCCCGCCGACCTCGCTCTTCTCGCCCTTCGCGAAGACCTCCGCCAGCGGATCCTCCAGACCTAGCGCCACCGCGACCAGCCCGTCCACCGACAGCAGATGCGCGATCACACCGGCCACGGTGGTACGACGACTCGTCGGCGCGTCGCCCCTGAACCACCGCAGCCGCACCGGCGCATGCCACTCCGCGTCGCCGAAGTCCTGCAGCAGCGCGTCCAGTCGCGCGCTCTCGGCGTCGTAGGGAGCCGCCCACTCGGGCACCGGGATGCGCGGCGGCCGGCGGTCCAGGCAGCTGTCCAGGACGCGGGTGCGCAGGGCGGGGTCCAGGTCGAGGCTCTCGGGCTGGTGCAGCAGGCCGACCGCCTCGCGCAGCCGCAGCGCCTCCTCGGCGCAGGACCCGCAGCTGCCGAGGTGTTCCTCCACGGCCGCCGTCTCGGCCGCCGAGCAGGCGGCCAGGGCCCAGGCGCCGAGAAGTGACTTCAGGACGTCGTGCGACAGGTCGAGCGGCACGGGCGGAAGGTCCCCCAGGTCGGCGAGGTCGGGCAGCGGCAACCCGCTGTCCTCGACGGAGGCGCGGGGCAGCGGTATCCGGGGCGACCGGCCGGTTCCGGACCCACCGCCACCCGGCGGCCCGTCACCGGAACCGGAACCGAAGCCGGAGCCGTAACCCGAACTGGAACCTTGGCCGGAACCCGAGCCAGAACCCGAAGCCGAACCGTCACCGGGGCCCGCCCCCGCGGCGCCCTCGTACGCGTCGTGCCCGTCGTCCCCGCCGCCACCGTCGTACTTGTCGTCCCTGTCGTCCCCGTCGTGCGCCTCGAACCCTCCCGGCCAGTTCACACCGCACCCCCGTATCCCGGCGGAGTGCCGACGTCATGGGCGGTGGACAGCAGTTGCAGGCCGAGGCGGAGCCGGCGGCGGGCCTCGTCCTCGGTGACGCCGAGGTCGGTGGCGGTCTGGCGGTAGTCGCGGCGCTGGAAATAGGCCAGTTCCAGCGCGGCGCGCAGCGGAGCGGGCATGGAGTGGACGATGTAGTCGGCGCGGGCGGCGACCGAGGCGCGGTGCACCTTGCTCTCCAGGCCCTCCAGCTCCTCCGCGGAGCCGCTCTCGCCCCCGGTCAGCGCGGCGGTCTCGGTGGCGCGCAGCCGCTGCACGGCCAGCCGGTGGGTCACCGCGGCGACCCAGGAGCGCAGCGGACCCTCCTTGGGGTCGTAGCTGTCGGGGTGTTCCCAGACGTGGGCGAAGACCTCGCGGGTGACGCCGTCGGCGGCCCGCTCGTCGCCGAGGACGCGGTGGGCGAGGCTGTGCACGAGGGAGGCGAACCGGTCGTACAGCTCGCCGAGCGCGGCGGCCTCACCGCGCGCGAGCCGCTGCTGCATCTTGCGGTCCCAGCGGGGCGGTACGTCCTTCTGCGCCATGTTGCCCCTCCCCTCGTCGTCCGACGTGTCCAGCGTCTCTGCACCCTCGTCTCGAATGTAGTCGGCACCCCTGACTACGCACGCCCCTTTGTGTCAATGTGCGCCCCCCGAGGCGCCGCAGGTGATAGTGCCCTCTTCACACAATCTTCACTCAAAACGTGTCCAACTCCGATCGAACAGGATCGGTAGTGACTGAAACAAGCCCCTTGTCGATCGCTCGCGGTTTGTTGCCCGAAGTTTCAGGGAACCGCCGCTGGGCAGCCGCGCGGAGAGAAACGTAGGAACTGCTTCCGTTTCCGGGCGGTTCCGGGAGATCCGGCGAGCGGAGGGGCGTGGCCGTGGCGTTCAAGGTGACCAGCACCGAACAGGGTGCACAGGGCGAGTGGGCCGTGCTCCGGGTGTCCGGGGAGCTGGACCTGATGACCTCGCCGGTGCTGCGCCAGCGGGTCCATGACGTGGTGGCCGAGGGTCACCACAGCCTGATCCTGGACCTCTCCGAGGTCTTCTTCTGCGACTCCAGCGGGGTCGGCGTCCTGATCGCCGCCCGCCGGCTGATCCGCTCCTGCCAGGGCAGGCTGCGGCTGATCCTGCCGGACCGGGGTGCCGACGAGGGCTCGCACGTCAACCGGGTCCTCGGCGCGCTCGGCGTCCGCCGCCTCTTCGACGTCCGCCCCGACGTCGAGTCCGCCACCACCGACGAGGCGGGACCCCTCTCGGCCTGAGCCGCGCCGCGCCGATGCCACAAGGTTGTCGCAGAATTCCCCCGGTCTTGGCACATCCCCCGCTTTTCCGTCACCTCACCGCCTCCCGCGACGTACGCTCCCTGCCAGATCCACCCCCACGTCAACGTAAGGCGGCTCGAACAGACATGGTCAGCACCGAGTACGAGCGCAGGATCGCCGCCCGGTTCGCCACCTTCGACCAGGACGGCAACGGCTACATCGACCGCGAGGACTTCAACGCGGCGGCCAAGGCGCTGCTCGCCGAGTTCGCCGTCGCCGCCCGCTCCGACAAGGGCCAGGCGCTGTACGCCGGTGCGGAGGCCTTCTGGCAGGGCATGGCGGGCATCGCCGACCGGGACGGCGACCAGCGCATCACCCGCGAGGAGTTCGTCACCGGCGCGGTCAAGCGCCTGCGCGACAACCCCGATCGCTTCGCCGAGATCGCCCGCCCCTTCCTGCACGCGGCCCTGGCCGTGGCCGACCCGGACTCGGACGGCCACGCCACCCTCACCGACGCGGCCCGCGTCCTGCGCGTCTTCCACGTACCGGCCGACATCGCCCGCACCACCGCCACCGCCCTCGACACGGACGGCGACGGCAGGGTCGGCGAGGCGGAGATCATCCCGGCGTTCGCGCGCTACTTCACCGTCCCGGAGTAGCGTCCGGCGGCTGCGAGAACCGCTCCCGCAGCCTGTACTTCAGCACTTTCCGCAGCGTCTCGTTCCGTGGAAGGGCGTCCACCACCTCCAGCCGCTCCGGCAGCTTGTGGACGGACAGCCCTTCCGTGCGCAGGTACGAGACGACCGATGGCAGCGTCAACTCTTCGGTGCCGGGCGGCTGTTCGATCACCGCGCAGACCAGTTCCCCTCGTTCCGCGTCCGGCAGGCCGATGACCGCGACGTCTCCCACCGCCGGATGTGCGGCCAGCAGGTCCTCGATCTCCTTGGCCGAGATGTTCTCGCCCTTGCGGATGATCACGTCCTTCAGGCGACCGGTGAGCACGAGGTGCCCGGAGTCGGTGACGTGGCCGAGGTCGCCGGTGCGCAGGAAGCCCTCCGGGTCGAAGGCCGCGGCCGTCTGGCCCGGGTCCAGGTAGCCCTGGCAGACGGCCTCGCCGCGCAGGCGGACCTCGCCGTCGACGATCCGTATCTCCATGCCCTGAGGTGGGCGGCCCTCGGTCGTCGCGAGGTTCTCGGGGGTGTCCTCGGGGTCGCCCATGGTGATCATCGGGACCTCGGTCATGCCGTAGCCGTGGGTGAGCTGTACGCCCATCTCCCGGACGACGCAGTGGTAGACCTCCGGGGGTTTGGGGGCGCCGCCGCCCGCGAGGAGGCGGAGGGAGGGGATCACCTTCGTGTCCGGCTGTTTGCGCTGCTCGTTCAGGAACATCGAGTAGAACGCCGTCGAACCGCCGGCCACCGTGACCCCGTGCCGCCGGTACCCCTCCAGCGCGTCCGGCAGGGCGAACTGCTCGAACATCACCGCCGGGAAGCCGTACAGCAGCAGCATGACCGTGTAGTCCGGGCCGGCTATGTGCGCGTACGGGAACGCCATCGAGCCCACGTCGTCCGGGGTGAGGCGCAGGGCGTGGGCCAGGCAGGAGCCGCCCGCGATCAGGGAACGGTCCGTGTGCAGGACGCCCTTGGGGTCTGAGGTCGTGCCCGAGGTCCAGTAGATCCAGCGGACCGAAGTGCCCTCGGCGGGCGGTGCGGGCAGGGCGGACGGGTCGGCCTCGGGCAGGGTGTCGTACGCCTCGAAGACGCCCTTCGCGCCGAGGCGGCGGGCCATCTCCGTGTGGTCGTGGCTGCGCCAGACGCCCGGTACGGCGAAGAACTCGGCCCTGGACTCGCGCAGCGCGAAGCCGACCTCGCGGTCCCGGTAGAAGGGGATGATCGGGGACTGGACGGCGCCCAGGCGGGCCAGGGCGAAGGAGAGCAGGGCTGTCTCGATGCGCGTGGGCAGCTGCCAGGCGACCACCGTGCCGGGGCGGACGCCCATGCCGTACAGGCCCGCAGCCACCCGCTCGGCCCGCTCGCGCAGCTCGCCGAAGGTCAGCCGGCGGTCGTCCTGGAGGAGGACGGGGCGGTCGGGGGTGAGGTCGGCGCGGCGTGCGACCAGCTCCCACAGCGTGCGGGAGGAACTCAGGGAGTGCGGGGTCTCGTTCACGTATGCCCCCTGCTTGGCTGACGACTCGTCAGGTGCCATGCTATCTGACGGACCATCAGATAAGTGCTGTCCGGCGGAGGGGACCATCGTGACCGAACTGCCCCGCATCATCAGCGTCGACGACCACGTGATCGAGCCCGCCCACCTCTTCGAGACCTGGCTGCCGGCGAAGTACCGGGACCGGGGTCCCAAGCCGCTGACCGCCGGGATCGGGGAGCTGGCGTACGTCGGCGGGAAGTACCAGATCACCATGGACCCGGAGGGCCAGCCGACGGACTGGTGGATCTACGAGGACCTGAAGTTCCCGTACAAGCGCAACATCGCCGCCGTCGGCTTCGACCGGGACGAGATGACCCTGGAGGGGATCACACGGGAGCAGATGCGCCGTGGCTGCTGGGACCCCAAGGCGCGGCTGGAGGACATGGACCTCAACCACGTCGAGGCCAGCCTCTGCTTCCCGACCTTCCCGCGCTTTTGCGGTCAGACCTTCGCCGAGGCGCACGACAAGGAGGTCGCGCTCGCGTGCGTCCGCGCCTACAACGACTGGATGGTGGAGGAGTGGTGCGGGGGCAGCGGGGGACGGCTGATCCCGCTGTGCCTCATTCCGCTGTGGGACGTGGAGTTGGCCGTCGCGGAGATCCGGCGCAACGCCGCGCGGGGGGTGCGGGCGGTGACCTTCTCCGAGATCCCCACCTATCTCGGGCTGCCGTCCATCCACTCCGGCTACTGGGACCCGTTCTTCGCGGTGTGCCAGGAGACCGGGACCGTCGTCAACATGCACATCGGCAGCAGCTCGCAGATGCCCGCCGCCTCCCCGGACGCGCCGCCCGCCGTCCAGGCCTCGCTCAGCTTCAACAACGCGATGGCCTCGATGATGGACTACCTCTTCAGCGGGGTGCTGGTGAAGTTCCCGACCCTGAAACTCGCCTACTCCGAAGGGCAGATGGGCTGGATCCCGTACGCCCTGGAGCGCGCCGACGACGTGTGGGAGGAGCACCGCGCCTGGGGCGGGGTGCGCGATCTGATCCCGGAGCCGCCCTCGACGTACTACTACCGGCAGATCTTCTGCTGCTTCTTCCGCGACAAGCACGGGGTCGCGTCCCTGGACGTCGTCGGCCGCGACAACGCCACCTTCGAGACCGACTACCCGCACGTCGACTCGACCTTCCCGCACACCAAGGAGGTCGCCCTCGACCATGTGAAGGGCCTCGACGACGAAACCGTGTACAAGCTGATGCGGGGCAACGCCATCCGCATGCTGGGCCTGGACTTCGACCAGTGATGGACGTCTCGTACACGCCCGAGGAGGAGGAGTTCCGGGCCCGGCTGCGGGAGTGGCTCGCCAAGGTGCTGCCCACCCTGCCCGCCAAGCCGTCCCCGGACGACTGGCCCGGCCGCCGCGCCTACGACCTCGGCTGGCAGCGGATGCTGTACGACGCCGGGTACGCCGACGTCCACTGGGACGGATCACCGAGCGTTCGCCTGATCTTCCTGGAGGAGACGGAGAAGGCGGGCGCGCCCTATGTGGGGGCGAACTTCGTCGGGTTGCTGCATGCCGGGCCGACGATCGCCGCCGAGGGCACGACCGAGCAGAAGGCCCGCTGGCTGCCGCCGATCCTGCGCGGGGACGAGGTGTGGTGCCAGGGGTTCAGCGAACCGGACGCCGGGTCCGACCTCGCCGCGCTGCGCACGCGCGCGCGTAGGGACGGCGACGACTACGTGGTGAGCGGGTCCAAGATCTGGACCTCGCACGCCGAGGTCGCGAACTGGTGCGAACTGCTGGTCCGTACGGACCCGGAGGCGCCCAGGCACAAGGGCATCACCTGGCTGGCCATGCCGATGGACGCCGAGGGCGTCACCGTACGGCCGCTGCGCACGCTCGCCGGGTCGGCGGAGTTCGCCGAGGTGTTCCTGGACGAGGTCCGGGTGCCGGTCGGCAACCGGGTCGGGGCGGAGAACGACGGCTGGCGCGTGACCATGGTGACGCTCTCCTTCGAGCGCGGCACGGCCTTCGTGGGCGAGGTCGTCGCCTGCCGCCGGGTGCTCGGCGAACTCGCCCGCACCGCACGGGAGAACGGCCGCTGGGACGACCCCGTACTGCGCCGGCGGCTCGGGCGGCTCAATGCCGAATTCCGGGCGCTGTGGCGGCTGACCCAGTGGAACGTGAGCGAGGCGGAGGCCGGCGGCGGAGTACCGGGCGTCGGGGGTTCGGTTTTCAAACTGAGGTATTCGCACGCCCGTCAGGAGCTGTACGACACCGCCGCCGAGGTGCTCGGCCCGGACTGTCTCGACCTGGACCGGCCCTGGGTCCTCGACCGGCTCTCCTCGCTGTCGTACACGATCGCCGCCGGCACTTCGCAGATCCAGCGCAACATCGTCGCCGAGCGCATCCTCGGCCTGCCGAAGGGACGGTGACCGTGCGCTTCCGACTCACCGAGGAGCAACGGGCGTTGCGGGCCGGGGTACGGCAGCTGCTGGAGCGCCGGTTCGGCGCGGACGCGCTGCGGGTGGCCGTGGCCCGGCCCGGGCACCTGGACCGGGACCTGTGGCGGGAGCTGGGCGCTGCCGGCCTGTTCGCGCTGCGGGTGCCGGAGGCCGCGGGCGGGGTCGGCCTCGGGCTGCCGGAGGCCGTGCTGGTCTTCGAGGAGACCGGTCGCGCACTGCTGCCGGGGCCGGTGCTGGCCACCCACCTCGCCGCCGGGACCGTACCCGGGGCGGCCACCGGGGAGACCGTGGTGGCCCGCGTGGACGGCCCCCTGGTGGAGTGGCTGGACGCGGCGGACACCGTGACCGGGGACGCCTCCGGTGCCGTACCCCTGCGGTCGGTCGACCCGCTGACGCCCCTGCACCGCGTCCCCGGGCACGACGCAGGCGGGCCGGACCCGGAGGCCGTGCTCCTCACCGCCGCCGAGCAGCTCGGCACGGCCACGCGGGCGTGCGAGCTGGCCGTGCAACACGCCCGGGCGCGAAAGCAGTTCGGGCAGCCGATCGGGGCCTTCCAAGCCGTCAAACACCTGTGCGCCGACCTGCTGGTGCGCGCCGAGACGGCCCGGGTGGCGGTCTACGCGGCCGCCGTGACCGCCGACCCCGCGGACATCGCCGCCGCCCGGCTGCTCGCCGACGAGGCCGCCGTGCGCGGGGCCCGCGACTGCCTCCAGGTGCACGGCGGCATGGGCTTCACCTGGGAAGCAGAGGTCCATCTGCATCTCAAACGGGCCTGGGCGCGGGCCCAGCGCGGCGGGGGGAGTACGGAGAGTGAGGAAGTGTTGGCCGTCGATCTGGTGGCCTGACCGTACGGCGACGCGCTGGTCTGGGCGGTGCGCAAAGCCATGGCCCAAGATGTCGCGGATCGTGGCATACCGGAATCACGGAGCGTCGATATCGGGTTGTGTCCATCGCGTGACCCGTCACGTCCTGGAGTCGGCGCCTCACTCCGGTACCTTCTGTGGGATGCGAGTGGCTGCGAGCCCGAGCCGTGCCGGTGATGCCCCCGGGGTGACGCCGGAACAGGCCTGTTCGACTCCCCGCTGCGAGCGTCGCACAGTATGCCGCACGGGTAATCCTTCGCGCTGGAATATGCCCGAAGCGCTTGTTGGGGTGACTGTACGTCAACCATGCTGTCTCGTAAGGGAGTCACGTTCCGTGACCCTTGCTCTGGCCGTTGTCCTGGCCATGCAGAGAATGGCTACGATCGTGGCCCTCGTCGCGGCGTGTGCGTGGCGCGGGGTCATGTGTCCGCCGGTTCGGATGGTGTGAGCGGTGCAGGTGCTTCAGGTGCAACTGGAAGTCCGACCCGACCCCATGGAGGTGGGGCGAGCCCGGAGATGGGCCCGTTCACGCCTGCTCGGGTCCGGTATAGAAGCCGACGAGCCGCTCGCTGAAACGCTGATCCTGCTCGTCTCCGAACTGGTCACCAACGCCGTGGTGCACACCGGCCGTCCGGCCGTGCTGCGGCTGTCCCTGCCCCCGGGCACGGCCGAATCCGCCACCGTCCGTCTCGAGGTGGCCGACACCAGCCCCCGCGCACCCGTCCCGCGCTGCGCCGGCAGCAACGCAACCGGCGGCCGGGGCCTGGCGCTCGTCGACTGCCTCGCCGACCGCTGGGGCTGGAGCCCCGAGGGTGCCGGCAAGAGCATCTGGTGCGAGCTGGACCGCTGCTCGCAGCCCCGGGAGGGCGCAGCCGTGGCGTACGGGGGCGGGCGGTCCGCGTACGAGGACCTCGCGTTCGAAGCGGTGTAGGTCCCCGTGTGGCGTGCGCCGGGGGCGCATCCGTGCGCGGCCACCGTGAATCGGGCGTACGTCATGAATCGCCGTATCGGCGTTGACGGCTTGTGACCGTTTGAACACGCTTGTGGTCAACGATTCGCCGTGAGGGGACGGCGAGGATCCGGGTGATGGCGGTCCTCGTCGAGTGTGGGTCGCGCCGGGTGGCGGCGCGTGATCGACGCAGGGGGGCGCGCCGCCAACCGGGCTTCAGAGAACAGCGATCGGTGCCACGGGTGTCCCCGTCGCGCCGACGAACGGCTCCGGCATCGCCGACAGCAGGAACGCGTACCCGTTCGTTTCTCCACAGGCTGTGGACAACTCTTCGAGATTCCAGTTCTGGCCCTGGAGCATCCCCATCTCCACCAGGTCCAGCGCGTGCACCGGCAACCACAGATTCTCGATCTCGGGCGGAAAGATCTCAAAAGTGAGCGTGTCGTTCGCGACCGCGGCCACATCGCGCGCGTGGAACCACTCCGGGCAGCGCACCGAGAGGCCCGGCGACGGATAGCCGTACCCGTGCTTGTCCCCGGCCAGATACACCTGCACCTGCCCGGTCCGCACCAGGACCACGTCCCCGGCCCGCACGCGCACCCCGCCGAACTCCTCGGCCGCCTCCAGGTCTTCCGGCGTGACCGCGTGCCCTCCCGCCAGCCGGTCCACGCCACGCGCGCGTGCCACGTCCAGCAGCACCCCGCGCGAGACGACGTGCCGCGCCTTGTCGATGCCGCTGAACTCTGCGCCGGCGTGCGGGGTGACCGTGTGTGCCGGGCGGCCGTTGTAGAGCTTCCCGGAGTGCGAGACATGGGTCAGCGCGTCCCAGTGGGTGCCCGCCTGCAGACCCATGGTCACCGCGTCGTCGCTGCAGGCCACCGTGCCAGGACCGAACAGCTCCTGGTTGATCTGCACCATCGCGTGCAGCGGATTGACCCGCCCCGGGATCATCCCGGTCTGCACGCCGTCCTGCTGGAGCGGGAGGGCGAGGGGGACGCGCCGGCCCGTTCGGGCGCAGGCGGCGGCCTCGCGGACGACCTCGTCGGTGATCAGGTTCAGGGTGCCGATCTCGTCGTCCGCCCCCCAACGCCCCCAGTTGTTCACGCGCTTGGCGATCTCGTGGAACTCGGCGGGCAGTGACATCCGATGCCTCCCCGGGGCTTGTGTCCGCACATCCGACGCGCCATAAAATCTAACGGTCCGTCAGAAACCGCGGGAAGGGGCCGGACGTGGGGAACTTCTTGGCAGGCAAGGTGGTCGCCGTGACGGGCGCCGGACGGGGCATCGGGCGAGCGGTCGCACGCGCGGCCGCGGCCGAGGGCGCGAAGGTCGTCGTCAACGACTACGGCGTCTCCATGGACGGGACCTCGCCGACCAGCGAGGTCGCCGAGGCCGTCGTCAAGGAGATCGAGGCGGCCGGGGGCGAGGCGATCGCCGTGGCCGACGACATCTCCACGATGGCGGGCGGGCAGCGGGTCGTGGACGCGGCGCTGGCGTCGTACGGCCGCATCGACGGGGTTGTGTGTGTGGCCGGGATCCTGCGTGAGCGGATGCTGTTCAACATGTCCGAGCAGGAGTGGGACCCGGTGATCGCCACCCACCTCAAGGGCACGTTCACGCTGTTCCGAGCCGCCTCCGCCGTGATGCGCAAGCAGCGGGCGGGGACCTTGATCGGGTTCACCAGCGGCAACCACCAGGGCTCCGTCTCCCAGGCCAACTACAGCGCGGCCAAGGGCGGCATCATCTCGCTCGTCCGCAGCGCGGCACTCGGGCTGCACAAGTACGGGGTGACGGCGAACGCGGTGGCCCCTGTGGCGCGTACGCGGATGTCCGCGAACGTTCCGATGGAGCTGAAGGAGATCGGGGAGCCGGAGGACGTCGCCGCGCTGGTGGTGTACCTGCTGTCCGACGCGGCGAAGGAGCAGGGGGTCACCGGGCAGGTGTACACGATCGCCGGGCCGAAGATCGCGGTGTGGGCGCAGCCCCGGGAACTCCGTTCGGCTTACGGGGAGGGCGCCTGGACACCGGAGAAGATCGCGGAGGTTCTGCCGGGGTCGGTGGGGGTGGATCCGATGCCGATGCTGTCCCAGCTTCTGGCGATGGAAGAAGCGGCGCGGGGTGGGGCTCGGCCCAACGCCCAGTAGCGCCCCTGAGGGAGTTGCAGCGACCGGCGTGATGAGGAGGCCCCATGGACTTTGAATTCACCTCCGAGGACGAGGCGTTCCGTACCGAGGCTCGCGGCTGGCTCGCGGCGCATGCCGACGGCGCGCAGGACCGTCGAACCTGGGAACGTACGCTCGGGAAAGCCGGCTGGATCGGGATCGGCTGGCCCGAGGACGGCTACGGCAATCGGACCGCCACCCTCACCCAGCAGGTCGCCTGGGCCGAGGAGTACGCGCGGTCGGGTGCGCCCCCGCGCTCGGGGCACATCGGGGAGAACCTGCTTGCCCCCACCCTGATCATCCATGGCTCCGAGGAGCAGAAGAGCCGTTTCCTGCCGCCGGTCGCCGCCGGGGAGGAGCTGTGGTGTCAGGGGTACAGCGAGCCGGGTGCGGGGTCCGACCTGGCCGGGGTGCGGACGTCGGCGGTGCGTGACGGGGCGTCCTACCGGATCACCGGCCAGAAGATCTGGACCTCTCTCGCCCATGAGGCCGACTGGTGCTTCGTGCTGGCCCGGACCGATGCCGGGTCCCGTCGTCACCAGGGCCTCAGTTTTCTGCTCGTCCCCATGGACCAGCCGGGGCGTGTCGAGGTGCGGCCGATACGCCAGATGACCGGCACGAGCGAGTTCAACGAGGTCTTCTTCGACGGGGCACAGGCGCGCGCGGAGCACGTCGTCGGCGGAGAGGGCCAGGGCTGGCGGGTGGCGATGAGCCTGCTGGGCTTCGAGCGCGGGGTGTCGACGCTGGCCCAACAGATCGGATTCGCACAGGAGTTGGGGCGGGTCGTGCGGGCGGCCGTGCGTACCGGTGCCGTCGACGACCCGGTCGTACGGGCCCGGCTCGTGCGGCAGTGGGCCGAGCTGCGCGCCATGCGCTGGAACGCCCTGCGCACCCTCGGCGGCTCCGGTGACGCGGGCGCGCCCAGTGTGGCCAAGCTGCTGTGGGCGAACTGGCACCAGCGCCTTGGGGAGTTGGCGGTGCAGGTGCGCGGTGCGGAGGCCTCCGCGGGGCCTTGCGACTGGGCGCCGGCTTCGCCGTACGAACTCGACCCCGACCAGCATCTGTTCCTCTTCTCCCGGGCCGACACCATCTACGGCGGCTCGGACCAGGTCCAGCGCACGATCATCGCCGAGCGGGTGCTCGGTCTGCCGAGAGAGCCGAAGGGGGTCGTGTGATGCGCGGTGTGGTGTTCGACGGCAAGCAGGTGCAGGTGGTGGACGATCTGACGGTACGGGAGCCCGGGCCCGGCGAGGTGCTGGTGGCGATCTCGGCGGCCGGGCTGTGCCACAGCGACCTTTCGGTGGTGGACGGCACCATCCCCTTCCCGGTGCCGGTGGTGCTGGGCCATGAGGGCGCGGGCGTGGTGGAGGCGGTCGGTGCGGGCGTCTCGCATGTCGCGCCCGGTGACCATGTGGCCCTGTCCACGCTGGCCAACTGTGGGACCTGCCCGGAGTGCGACCGGGGGCGCCCGACCATGTGCCGCCAGGCGATCGGCCGCCCGGGCCGGCCCTTCAGCCGCGGGGACCGGCCGGTCCACCAGTTCGCCTGCAACTCGGCCTTCGCGGAACGTACGGTCGTGAAGGCGGTGCAGGCGGTCCGCATCCCGAAGGACATTCCGTTGTCGTCGGCCGCGCTGATCGGCTGCGGGGTGCTGACCGGGGTCGGTGCGGTCCTGAACCGGGCCCGGGTGGACCGGGGGGACACCGTGGTCGTCATCGGCACGGGCGGTATCGGCCTGAACGTCCTGCAGGGAGCGCGTCTTGCCGGGGCCCTGAGGATCGTGGCCGTGGACGCCAACCCGGCGAAGGAGGCGGTGGCCCGGCAGTTCGGCGCGACCGACTTCCTCACCACGGCCGAGGGCGTGCGGGACCTCCTGCCGACGGGCGCCGACCACGTCTTCGAGTGCGTGGGCCGCGTCGAGCTGATCCGCCAGGCCATCGACCTCCTCGACCGCCACGGCCAGGCCGTCCTGCTCGGCATGCCCCGGGCGACCGCGGAGGCGTCCTTCGTCGTCTCCTCGATGTTCCTCGACAAGGCCATCCTGGGCTGCCGCTACGGCTCCTCGCGCCCCCAGCGGGACATCCCCCTGTACGCCGAGCTGTACCGCCAAGGCCGCCTGCTTCTCGATGAGTTGGTGACGGCGACCTATCCGGTGGAGGACTTCGAGAAGGCGCGGGCGGACGCGGAGGCGGGTCGGGTGGCGCGCGGGGTGCTGACGTTCTGAGCTCGCTTGTCCGAGCCTCGTGAGTGCTGCGCGGGCTGTGCTTCCGCGAGTTGTCCACAGGCGGCGGGAAATCCGGCGGCGATTGTCCGTGCCGCCCCCTACCGTCGTCGCATGAGCTACCGCGATGTCGTCTCCCGACCGGTCCTGACCTGGGCCTTGGTGGCCGTCGGCGCCCGCATGCCGGTGGCCATGGCGCCGCTCGCCCTGGTCTTCCTGGTCCGCGAACGCCCGGGCGGCTACTCGTTGGGCGCCGCGCTCGCCGCGGTCTACGTCCTCGGCGAGATCCTCGGCGCTCCCGTCCTCGGCATGCGTCTGGACCCGCGGCGGGCCCGTCCCCATCTGGCGGTGGGCCTCGCCGCGGGTGCAGTCGGCTTCGCCGGGCTCGGCGCGCTGCCGGGCGCACACCCCGTGATACTCGGGATGTTCGCAATCCTCGCCGGTGCCGCCCCGGCGGCGGCCGCCGGGGGCCTGCGGGCCCTGCTCACCTCGTTGGTGCCCGGGCTCGCGGCCGCGCAGGCGCTCTCGGTGGAGTCGATGCTGACGTCCGGCATCTGGGCGCTCTCCCCGGCCGCGGTCACCGGACTCGCGCTCGGCGTCGCCCCGGGCGTGCCGCTGCTGCTCGCGGCGGCCCTGATGGGGGCCTCGCTGCCGGGCCTGTGGCTGCTGCCCGAGGGCTGGCAGGCTCAGGAGCGGGCCGGAGGGACGGCCGGTGGGACGTCGAAGCTCCGCGTTCTGGCCGGGGCCTGGCCGGCGTACGTCACCGGCGCCGCGGGCCTGTCCCTGCTCGCCCTCGCCGAACTCGTCCTGCCGGCCCTGCTCGAACAGCGCGGCATCGCCGTCGGCTGGTCCGGCCCGCTGCTCCTCGGCATGTCGGCGGCCGCGGGTGTGGGCGCGTTCCTGTACGGGCTGCGGTCCTGGCCGGGCCGCCTCGCCACCCGCAGTGTGGTGCTGCTGTGCGCGATGTCGGCGGCGGTGACCGGGGTCGCGCTGATACCGGGCGCAGTCGGCATCGCGGCCGCCCTGACCGTGGCGGGGCTGCTCCAGTCCGCAGCGATGCTCACCCGGAACCTGTCCCTGCGCGAGGCCCTCCCGCCGAGTGCGCTGGCCGCGGGCTACTCGGTCATGTACGCGGCCGTGGGCGCGGGATACGCGGCCACGGGTTCCCTGGCGGGCGCTCTGCTGCAGCTGGCGGCCCCCTCCACGGCGGTCCTGGCAGGCGTGGGGCTGACGTTGGTCCTCACCGGGATCGGCTGGTGGGGCGAGATACGCAGGGAGCGGTCGAGGGGTTGGAGGGAGGCCGGGGTGGCCGACGGAAGCGGCCGCAGCAAGATGCCCACGGCCCCGTGACAGCTCTACTCGGCTCTACTCGGATCTGCTCCGATCTGCTCCGATCTACTCCGATCTACTCCGTCTACTCCGGTCTCTTCCGGCCGGCTCCGTCATCGGGGGGTCCCCGCCCCGTCGTTGCCCCCCGTGTCGTCGACCCCCGCCCGGAACGTCCGCCGGTAAGCCGTCGGGGTCACCCCGAGGGCCTGCTGCAGGTGTTGGCGCATCGACTGGGCCGTACCGAAGCCGGCGTCGCGGGCGACCTGGTCGACCGAGAGGTCGGTGGACTCCAGGAGGTGGCGGGCGCGTTCGACGCGCTGCTGGGTGAGCCACTGGCCGGGGCTGATGCCGACCTCCTCGCGGAAGCGGCGGGTGAAGGTGCGGACCGACATGGCCTCCTGCTCGGCCATGTCCCGCAGCTGGATCGGCTCGTGCAGGCGGCCGAGGGCCCAGGCGCGGGCCGCGGTGGTGGTGGCGACCTGGGGGTCGGGGACGGGGCGGTGGATGTACTGGGCCTGGCCGCCGTCGCGGTGGGGCGGGACGACCGTGCGGCGGGCCACGTCGTTGGCGACGGCCGTGCCGTGGTCGCGGCGCACCATGTGGAGGCACAGGTCGATCCCGGCGGCCACGCCGGCCGAGGTCAGCACGTCCCCGTCGTCGATGAACAGGACGTCCGCGTCCACCTTGATCCGAGGGAACATGCGCTGGAAGCGTTCGGCGTCCGCCCAGTGGGTCGTCGCCGGGCGGCCGTCCAGACGGCCGGCGGCGGCGAGGACGTAGACACCGGTGCAGATGGAGGCGAGGCGGGTGCCGGGGCGGATGCGGGCGAAGGCCGCGGTCAGCTCCTCGGTCAGCCTGCCCTCCTCGTAGACCGGGCCGAGTTCGTAGGACGCCGGGACGATCACCGTGTCGGCCGTCTCCAGCGCCTCCGGGCCGTGCGGGACGTGCACCGCGAAGTCGGCGTCCGTCTCGACCGGGCCGGGCGGGCGGACCGAGCAGGTCACGACCTCGTACAGGTAGCGGCCCTCGGCGTCCCGCGGGCGGCCGAAGATCCGGTGCGGGATGCCCAGCTCGAAGGGGAGCAGGCCGTCCAGTGCGAGGACGACGATCCGATGCGGACGGAACTCCTGGCCGGCAGTCATGGCCCGATCCTAACGAATGCTGGCCTTCGGGCCACTCGATGTGCGGGGTCCGAAACAGGACCCTCTATGACGTGACTCAGACAACCGAAGCCGCAGCTCCCGTCCAGGCCCCGCCCGGCCGGCGCCACCGTGTGCACCGGGCCTGGTTCGTCGCCGCCGTCACGTTCGTCACGATCATCGGCGCGGCCGCCTTCCGTTCCCTGCCCGGCCTGCTCATCGACCCCCTGCACCAGGACTTCGGCTGGTCGCGCGGCACGATCGGCGCGGCCGTCTCGATCAACCTCGCGCTGTACGGGCTGACCGCGCCCTTCGCCGCCGCGCTGATGGACCGCTTCGGCATCCGTAAGGTGGTCGCCGTGGCGCTGACGGTGATCGCGCTCGGCTCCGGCCTCACCGTGTGGATGACGGCGGCCTGGCAGCTGCTGCTGTGCTGGGGACTGCTGGTCGGCCTCGGCTCGGGGTCGATGGCCCTGGCCTTCGCCGCGACGGTCACCAACCGCTGGTTCACCGAGCGGCGCGGGCTGGTCAGCGGCATCCTCACCGCCGCCTCCGCCTCCGGCCAGCTGATCTTCCTGCCGCTGCTGTCGTGGATGGTCGAGTCCTACGACTGGCGCCCGGCCGCAGTGACGGTCGCACTCGCCGCCCTCGCCGTCGTCCCGTTCGTGTGGCTCCTGCTGCGCGACCACCCGGCTGACGTGGGCCTGAAGCCGTACGGCGCCCAGGAGTTCGTGCCGAAGCCGGCGCCGGTCACCGGGGCCGCCCGCCGCACCCTCAAGGTCCTCGGCTCGGCCGTGCGCACCGGTCCGTTCTGGCTGCTCGCCGGCACGTTCGCGATCTGCGGTGCCTCCACCAACGGCCTGATCCAGACCCACTTCGTGCCCGCAGCCCACGACCACGGCATGCCCGTCACGGCGGCGGCCTCGCTGCTCGCGGTCATCGGCGTGTTCGACGTCGTCGGCACGATCGCCTCCGGCTGGTTCACCGACCGCTTCGAACCGCGCCGCCTGCTGGCCGTCTACTACGCCCTGCGCGGCATCTCGCTCCTCTTCCTCCCCATGCTGCTGGGGCCGTCCGTCCACCCCCCGATGATCTTCTTCATCATCTTCTACGGCCTCGACTGGGTGGCCACCGTCCCGCCCACCCTGGCCCTGTGCCGGGAGCACTACGGCGAGGACAGCGCCATCGTCTTCGGCTGGGTGCTCGCCTCCCACCAGGTCGGCGCGGCCCTCATAGCCTTCCTCGGCGGTGTCGCCCGCGACGTCTTCGGTACCTACGACATGGTCTGGTACGCCTCCGGCACCCTGTGCGCGGCGGCGGCCCTGATGGCCCTGGTGATCAGGCGCACGTCGGCTCCCGTGCCCGCGCTGTCCTGAATGGGGCGAGGGAAATATTTGGAAGGTGAGTGGTAGTGGCCGCACTGGTCTACTTCAAGAAAGAGACCGAAGAACAAGGAGTCATTTGCTACTCCTTCGGTGCCGACCCGGCGGAGATGGATCGCCGACTCTCCCTGAACACGGCCACTCGTTCATCGGAACCGGCCGATGGTGAGGTCGACCACCTGTTCCTCAAGGCCTCGCGGAAGATCAACTCGCTGTACAAGGAGAGGGGCAGCTGGCCGGAACGCGGAATGAGTGCCAGCTGACCCGGCTCATGAGGAGTCGCCGTCCAGCCGCCCGAACCGCCCCCGATGGAAGAGCAGCGGATCCCCTTGCTCGGCGGCCCCGAGGGCGACCACCCGGCCCACGACGATGAGGTGGTCGCCGCCGGTGTGCACCGCGTGGATCGTGCAGTCGATCCAGGCGGCGGCGCCGGCGAGGCGCGGAGAACCGGAGAAGGCTGCGGTGTCGTACGCCACCCCCGCGAACTTGTCCGCGCCGCTGATCGCGAAGGCGCGGCACAGTCCGCCCTGCCCGGCGCTGAGCACGTTGACGCAGAAGACGCCCGCGCGGGCGATGCGCGGCCAGGTCGTCGACGTACGGCCGACCATGAAGCAGACCAGGGGCGGGTCGAGGGAGAGGGAGGAGAAGGACTGGCAGGCGAAGCCGGCGGGGGAGGCCGAACCGTCGGCCGGCGGTGCCGTGATCACGGTCACCCCGGTCGCGAAGTGCCCCAGCACGCGCCGGAACTCCGCCGGGTCCACCGGCGCCCGCTCGTCCTCGCGCACGCACCGCAACTCCGGGCGCGGCAGCGCCTCCACGGGCCCTGGTGCCGGAGCCGACCTGAGGTAACGGACGGCGGCGGCCGCCGCCCCTGCGTGTCCCATCACCCTTCCATTGAAGCTGACGGTGTGTCAGATGGGAAGGGGTCGGCGGATGGCCGAAAGCGCGCCCGTACGCTGCGCCCATGGGGTGGGAAAAGACGCATGGAACGCAGCCGAGTGCCAGGCTGACCTGGGCACCCGATGATCTGAGCGCGGCGGCGGCCCTCGGGGGCGCCCAGCTGCCGGCGGCCGGACTGCTGTGGTGGATCTACGAGACCACCACGCAGGACGACTACGGGGCCGGGCTGGGCGGGGCCCTCGGCGCGCTGTGCTTCCTCCTCTTCGCGCCACTGTTGCTGCCGATCCTCGGCATGGTGTCGGCGTTCGCGCTGACCCTGCCCTCGGTGGTGCTCGCGCGGCTCGCGGGCCGGCGCCTTCCCGGCCCGAGGTGGGTCTGGCATCTGCTGGCCCCGGTCGTCCCCGCCCTCATCTGGGGCGTACCGGCCGCCGTGCTCTTCGGGTGGCCGCTCGGCACTACGGTCGCCTGCCTGGCAGCCCTCGGGCTCCTGCCCACCCTCTGGGTCGGCCTCGTCCGCAGGCGGAACTGGCGTCCGGCGGGCGTGTGGTGGCGGGCTGCACTCGGCTCGGTCGTCCTCTTCGTGCTGGCCATCGGCGGCGGGGTGTTCGCCACCGAGACCGGTCTGATCCAGGAGTACGAGCCCCCGAAGCTGGCCCCCGCCCAGCTGGCCGGGGTCTGGCGGGGCGACACCGGGGCCGAGCTGCGGCTGCACCCCGACGGCAGCGCCGAGGCCGTCAAGCTCCCCACACAGCCCCCGTTCGACGACGACCACTTCCGGGACTACGTCCGGTGCCAGGGATCCGGCACCTGGGAGCCCGACGACGACTCGGACAACACCGACCGGGACGGCGTGCTGCTCAAACTCGACGGAGACTGCGGCGAGGACACCCACTGGTCGATCACCGGCAGCGAGGACAGCCCCGAACTGTTCGTCCTCTTCGGCGACCCGGACGGGGGCACCCTGTGGAAGCTGGGGCGGGCCGCCGCGTCCTGAGTTTCACACCACAGGACTCCGGGCCACCAGAAGAGGTCAGGCAACGCGGTGTTCCCATCGCAGCTCACGCTCGTCGGTAATCCACGCGGTCCGGCCCGGACCGGTGACCTGCCGGCCTCCGACCCAGTACCTGTGCGAGCGGTCGGTGATGTGCAGCCGTACTGAACTGATGCCTGGCTCGCCGGCGTTCTGCCAGGCGATCAGCATCTCCTCGATATCGTCCAACGGAGCGACCGGCCCGCCCTGCCGCACGGTCCAGTCCACGCCGTCCCCGGTGAACGCGGCGAAGGACTCACGTTCGTCATCGAACAGGTAGACGCTGTGGACCCCGTTGGCGGAGGCGCGCAGAAGGTGGGCGCCGGGGGCGGTGAGCTGGGCCAGAAAGGCCGGCATCCACTCGTCCAGCAGCGACGGCGGGATGCGGGTGGGCCGCTCGGAGTCCGCGTACGCCGTCCGCGCCGACAGGTCGACGCCCTCGTGACCTACGGCCTGGGAGCGGGCCTGCATGAAGGACGAGCGGCCGAGGATCCGGCCTTCGGCCGTGCCGTCCTCGCGGACCGTGACCTTGGCCAGGCCCGTGCCGTACGGCCATGAGCCGACGGTGGACAGGATGATCCCGCCCGGCCTGGTCTGCCGCACCCAGGTGTACGGGATGCGGCGCACGGCGCAGGTGGCGATGACGCGGTCGTACGGCGCCCGAAGGGGGTGCCCCAGGAGCCCGTCACCGGTAACGGTCCACGTCGAGTAACCGGCGGCCTCCAGGGCGGCGTCGGCACGGGCCGCAACATCCGGGTCCACCTCGACCGTGGTGACGTTGTCCTCGCCGAGCCGGTGGCACATGAGGGCGGTGGAGTAGCCCGTGCCGGTGCCGATCTCCAGCACGGTGTGCCCGTTGTCGACATCCAGGTGCTCGATCATCGCGACGACGGTCGTCGGTGTGGTGGACGACGAGGTGGGGTTGCCGTCGACAACTCCCCCAGCCTGGTCGGCGGTCAGGTGCCCGTCGAGCTGGGTGACCAGCGACTCCTCCCGGTAGGCGATCCGCGCCCACTCCTGCGGGGCCGTGCCAAGTGCGGTCACCGGTCGCCAATCGCCGTCCTCGGTCGGCAGGAACACCCCCGGGTGCAGGAACAGTTCGCGCGGCACGGCTTCGACCGCCGACCGCCAGGCAGGTGTGAGGATTCCGGCCCTTTCAAGGCGGTCGGCCAGGCTTCGTCGCGCGACTGCGGTGTCCGGGGTCATCGTCGGGTGCTCCCCTCGGCGAGCAGGTCGGCGAACGCGGTGGCCATCGGCAGACCGGTGGCCTGTTGCAGCCAGCCCCATTGGCCGTTCGGGTTCAGCTCCAGAAAGTACGGTTCGCCGTCCCGGCCGACGGCCAGGTCGAAGCTGCCCCACACCAGACCGAAGTGATCAAGGAAGGCGAGCAACTGCTTGTGCACCTGGCACGGCAGATCTACCACGCTGTACGACAGTGCCGAGTAGTCCCTGCGCCAGTCCAGCAGCCCGGATTCGATCCGCACGGCGAACACCTGCTCGCCGACGACCAGGACACGCAGGTCGGCAGTCTTGTCCACGATGGCTTGGAACAGGTGTGGTGTCACCGCGATCGACTCGTCCAGTTCGTCTGCGGTGACTGGCTCGGCCCAGCTCGTCAGGCCGATGCCATCGCGTTCATACGGGGTCCAGCACAGCGTTTTGTGGATCACTTGACCGTGGGATGCGATGAACTCGCGTGCGTCATCGAAGCTGTTGGTGACCAGTGTGGCCGGGATGGTGAGGCCGAGCCGCTGTGCGACGGCGAGTTGGCGGGGCTTGTAGTCAGCGGCAGCGTCCCGCATCGGCTGGTTGACCCACCTGACGTCCTTCAAGCTGTGGAGGATGCCACCGAGGCCGTGGCGGGTCTGCGCGGCCGCATAGCGAGCGTCCGGCGTGTCCAAGTACTCGAACTGCGGCCACACCGGGCGTCTCCAGCACACAGCCTGCGCATGTTCCAACCTGACGATTCTCGACCGGGTACGGAGCTGCCCGGCCACAGGGGCCGGGCCCTCGTCCGGGACGTCGTACGCTGCGATCACTGCCGAGAGGACGGGTAGCGCATCATGAACCGGCGTGTGAGCCGGGCCGCGGTCCGTTCGCAGTTGAGTCGGGTCCACACCGAGGGCTGCGGCGATTGCTTCGAGCGTGGCATCGCTGGCACCCCGTTCACCGCGCTCGATCTTGCGGATCGTTCCCAGGGCGACGCAGGCCGCATCGGCGAGCTGCTGCTGCGTGATGCGCCTCAGCCTGCGGTAGTAGGCGATCCGTCGCCCTACCCGGCCGTACACAAGTGCAGGCATTCCGGCTCCAGTTCGGTGCATCCCATCCGAACCGTACCCACACCGAGACGCAGCGTGTACACACCTTGGCTGAACAGCCCTCGGGCGGGTAACGCTGTGGCCTGTTCAGCCGCCGACGATCTCTACCAGCTGGGTGAGGCTGTCGACCTGCCAGTCCGCCGCCGCCACAACCTCAGGGTCGCCCGCCCACAGGTACCCCCACGGACCGCGACGGAGATGCGCCGTGCGCAGCCCTGCCGCCTTCGCCGGAAAGATGTCGTTGGCCGGGTGATCACCGACGTACAGCGTCGCCTCCGGCGCTGATCGCGCCACCTCCAGCACCCGCTGGTAGAACTCCGGCCTCGGCTTCGCCACCCCCCACTCCCCGGATGTCACGACGAGATCCGCCGGGAGGTCCAGGCCGCGCAGGAGTTCACCCGCCCGGGAGGTCTGGTTGCCCGCGATGATGACGCGCACGCCGGCTTTCCGGAGTGCGGCGAGGGCCGGGCGAACGTCGTCGTACAGGTCGCTCTCGTCGAGGTGTTCACCGCGGCCGGCGGCCTCGCGCGCATGATATTCAGCGGCCACGTCGATTCCTGGCCGGGCGAGCCGGAGGGCTTCCGCATTGTCGAAACCCTGGGCGACCACCGCGCCCACGAGAGCGGACAGGGTGTGACGGGGAATGTCCAACCAGTCCGCCCACGAGGCCCAGTAGCGGTCGTCCCGCGTGATCGTCTCTCCGACGTCGAACACGATGGTCTCAATCACTCTGAGAGCCTATGGGCACGCTGCCCTCAGCATCATCGCCCCCGGAACTCCGGACTCCTGCGCTCGACGAACGCCCGCAGCCCCTCCCCGGCGTCCTCGGTCGTCATGTTGATCTCCTGGGCGGCTGCCTCCGCCGCGAAGGCCGAGGAACGGTCGCCGTCCAGGGAGGCGTTCACCAGCTGTTTGGTCAGGGCGAGGGAGCGGGTCGGGCCGGTCGCCAGCCGGGTTGCCCACTCCCGGGCGGTCTTCTCCAGCTCTCCGTCCGGGACCACCCGGTTGACCAGACCCAGCCGTTCCGCGTCCGCCGCCGAGAGCGCGTCCCCGAAGAACATCAGCTCCTTGGCCCGGTGTGGACCGATCAGCCGGGGCAGGAGATAGGCGCCGCCGCCGTCGGGTACGAGTCCGCGCCGGACGAACACCTCGATGAAGCGGGCCGATTCGGCCGCAAGGATCAGGTCGCAGGCGAAGGCCAAGTGTGCGCCGAGCCCGGCCGCGGTGCCGTTCACTGCGGCGATCACCGGCTTCTCGCAGTCCAGTACGGCCGAGACGAGGCGCTGGGCGCCCAGGCGCAGGACGCGGGCCACGTCGCCGGGGATCCGCTGCCCGGTGCCCCCCGAGCCGCCCCGCAGGTCCGCTCCCGCGCAGAATGCCCGGCCGGTTCCGGTCAGGACGACGGCTCGTAGATCAGGATCCGCCGACGCCTCGTCCAGCAGTGCGATCAGGCGGTCCCGCATGGCGGGTGTGAGCGCGTTGAGGGCCTCGGGGCGGGCGAGGGTGATGTGCGAGACCTGCTCCCGGACATCGTGTATGAGGTCGAGGTTGCTCACCGGCACACCACCAGCGCGTCCAGCGCCACCGCGCCCTGCCCACGGGGCAGCACCATCAGCGGGTTGATGTCCAGCTCGGATATCTGCTCGCCGAGTTCGAGGGCCATGCGCTGGACCCGCAGGACCACCTCCACCAGCGCGTCGAGGTCGGCCGGCGGGCGGCCCCGGACTCCGTCCAGCAGGGCCCGTCCGCGCAGTTCGGCGAGCATGTCCCGGGCCTGCTCCTCGCCGAACGGCGGCACCCGTACGGCGGCGTCGCGCAGCACCTCGACCAGCACCCCGCCGAGCCCCACGGTCACGGTCGGCCCGAACAACTCGTCATGGGTCACCCCGACGACCATCTCGACGCCCTGCTCGACCATCTGGCACACCAGGACACCGTCCAGCGAGACGCCCTCGTAGCGGGCGATGTCGGTCAGCTCGCGGTAGGCGTCCCGGACCTGGCTGGCCGAGGTGAGGCCGATCTTCACCAGGCCGAGTTCCGTCTTGTGGGCGATCTGGGCGCCGGACGCCTTCATCACCACCGGGTAGCCGACCTGCCCGGCCGCGCGGACGGCGGCCGCCGCGCTGGTCACCAGCTGTTCGCGCGGCACCCGGATGCCGTAGGCGCGCAGCAGCTGCTTGGCCGCGTGCTCGCTGAGCTGCTGCCCGGGCCGCATCAGGGCGTCGGCCTTGCGGAAGGAGGGGGAGGGGATGCGCGGGGCCTCGTCGAAGGGGGAGCGGTAGTCGCTGACGAAGCGGTGGTGGTCGAGCCAGGCGCGGACGGCGGTGAGGCAGTTGCCGACCGTGCGGAAGGTGGCCACACGGGAGGAGCCGAGCAGGACCTCCCGGTACGCCGGCTCCGTGCCGACCGGCGACCCCCACACCACGCACACCAGCTTGTCCGTCTCCTCCGCCGCCTCGACCAGATCGCGTACGAGCTTGTCGCTGAGGGGCGGGAAGGGGCCGGTGACCGGGCAGATCAGCACCCCGACCTCCGGGTCGGCGAGGATCGCGTCGATGATCTTCCGGCCGCGCCAGTCGCCCACCGGATGCCCGCCGTTGTCCACCGGGTTGGCCACGCTCAGGTACTCCGGGATCCACTGGTGCAGCTCGGCCTGCTTGTCCGACGACAGCGCCGGCAGCCGGAGCCCTGCCCCGGCGGCCAGGTCGGCGGCATGCGCACCCGTGCCGCCGGAGATGGAGTAGATGACGACGCCCTCGGCCTGCGGAGTCCGTGCTCGGGCCAACAGGGCGGCCGTGTCCTGGAGTTCGTCGAGGCCGTCGACGCGGATGACGCCGTACTGCCGCATGGCCGCGTCCACCACGTCGTCGGCGCCGGTGAGCTTGCCGGTGTGCGAGGCGGCCGTACGGGCCCCCGCTTCCGTGCGGCCCACCTTCACCGCGACCACCGGCACCTGGCGGCGGGCGGCGCGGTCGGCGGCCAGCAGGAAGGCGCGGCCGTCCTTGAGGCCCTCGACGTAGCAGGCGATGGCGCCGACCTCGGGCTGCTCGGCGAAGTAGGAGATGAAGTCGGCGGTCTCCAGGTCGGCCTCGTTGCCGGTCGGCGCCCAGTGGGAGAGCCGGATGCCCAGCTGCTGGAGAGCGAAGACGGGGCGGCCCTGGTGTCCCGACTGGGTGATCAGCGCTATCGCCGGCCCTTCCAGGTCGTCCCGGAAGCGCTCGAAGGCGTTCAGGTTGGTGTTCGGTCCGAGCAGCCGCAGCCCCGAGCGCCGTACGGCCTCCGTGAGCCGCTCCTGCGCCTCGGCCCCCGCCTCGCCGGTCTCCGCGAACCCGGAGGCGAACGCGACCGCGAACTTCACCTTCGCCTCGGCGAGTTCCTCGATCACCGGCAGTGGATCGGCCACCAGCAGGACGGCCAGGTCGACCTGTTCCGGCAGGTCGGCGACCGAGGCGGAGCACGGGATGCCGAAGACCGACGGCCGGGTCGGATGCACCGGATGCACCCGCGCCCCCACCCGCTCGGCCCAGCCCAGCAGTTGCCGGGTGATCCCGGTGTTCGGCCGCCCCTCGGCGTCCGAGGCGCCGACGACGGCGACCGAGCCGGGCCGGAAGAACCGCGCCAGATCCGGTACGTCCGCGTACAGCGGCCGCCCGCCGACGTCGAGGTCGTCGACCTGATCGTGGACGACGGGTCCGGGCCGCTGCTCACCGCAGGCGATGACCCGGGCCCGGCGGGAGTCGGTGGTGAGGGTGCCGTGGGTTGATCCAAGCATCGTTCCGCCCGCTCCTGTGAGACAGCCACATCAACTGACGCACTGTCAGATTACTTGAACTGACGGAGTGTCAGGAATGGGTCGGAACGGCAAAGTTACCGTCCGGTGCGGAACTCCTTGGTCACGCCCTTCGCGATCTTCTCGGCGTCCAGCGCCAGTTCGCGGAACATCCCACTGATCGGGTTGGTGAACCCCGTGAAGTAGAGCCCCGGCGCCTGGGCGGGCGTACGGCCGCCGTGCACCGTCGGTCTGCCCCGGTCGTCCAGTACCCCGAGATGCCCGACCAGCCCCTCCAGTGCCCGCTGGTACCCCGTCGCGGCGATCACGGCGTCCGGCTCGACGCGGCTGCCGTCGGCGAGGACCACCTTCCCGTCCTCGAAGGACTCGACGGCGGCCACGATCTCCACCTTCCCCTTCCGTACGGCGTCGATCAGGCCGACGTCCTGGACCGGGACGGCGCCCTGCCTGGCCCTGCTGTACAGGCCGGTGTCCGGGCGGGGCAGGCCGTGGGCGGACAGGTCCGGGACGCCGATCCTGGCCTGGATCCGGGACGCCTGGTCCACGAACCGCACCGGCAGCCGCCGTGCCAGCACACCCGAGTACTGCGCGGGCCAGCCGAGGGTGGTGCGGCGCACGATGTGCGGAACGGTCCGCATCGCGAGCCGCACCCGCGCGGCTCCGCCCTCCACCAGGTCCACGGCGATCTCGGCGCCGGTGTTGCCGACGCCGACGACGAGCACGTCCCGGCCCGTGTACGGTTCGGCGTTCCGGTACCGGCCGGCGTGCAGGAACTCCCCGCCGTAACCGTCCAGGCCCGGCCAATCGGGCACGCGCGGGGTGTGGTTGTAGCCGGTGGCGACGACCACCGCGCTGCCGGTCAGCTCCCGCCCGCCGGAGGCGTGCAGCAGCCAGCCCGTCCCGTCCGCCGACCGTTCGACACGGAACACCTCCACACCGGTGACGATCTCCAGCTCGTGGTGCTCGGCGTACTTCTCCAGGTACCGCACCACGTTGTCCCGGGACACCCAGCGACCGAACCGCCGCGGCATCGCGAGCCCGGGCAGGGCGGACAGCCGGCGGGTGGTGTGCAGATGGAGCCGGTCGTAGTGGCGCCGCCAGGAGGCGCCCACCTGGTCGGCCTTCTCCAGCACCACGGCCCGTATGCCCCGCGCCCGCAGCGCGTACGCGGCGGCGAGTCCGCCGGGGCCGGCGCCGATGACGTACACGGGACGGTCGGCGGGGGTCGCGGAGAGGTGCGCGGGGGAGGGGCGGGAGACGGCCATGAGCGCGAGCGTAATCACCCACCCCGTTGATGGGTCTCGGTCAAGACCGGAATCGGTTGCGGATTGATCACATCGGTGGAGGGTGCGGGTGGGACAGGTGTCGTAGGTGTCTCGGATGGGCGGAAGTGGTGCACGGACACCGGGACGCCCGGCCCCGGTGCGCAGGGGCCGGGCGTCGTGGCGGGGCGGTGCCCGAAGGATGACGGGAGACGGACAGCGCGGTCCTCTGCCGGGCCTGCCGGCACGCCGGGGCTCCCGTGTGTTCGCTTTCAGGAGATGCCTGCCAACTCAGCCGGCGCCGGCGGGCGGTACTCACCCATGCCCGCTAGGACGCGCTTGAACTCAATTGAGAGCCAGCAGTTCCAAACCCGCCCCCTCGGCTTTTCCGGCTATCTGACGTACCGTCAGATCCATGGACGCGATCTGGCTCGACGGCGCGGAGTGGCTCGCGGTGCTGCGCATAGGCCTCGGCCTGTGGTGGCTGGAGAGCTGGCGGCACAAGGACAAGAAGACGTGGTTCGAGGGCGGCGGTATCGCCTGGGCGGCGGGGGTGGCGCAGAAGCACCGCTGGGCCCCGGTGCGGGCGGGCTTCGAGACGGTGGTGACACCGCGGCCGAAGGCGATGGCGTACGTGGTGGCCTACGCCGAACTCGCCCTGGGACTCGGCCTGATCCTCGGCTTCCTGACCCCGGTGGCCCTGCTGGGCGGCCTGGCCCTGAACGTCCTCTACTTCGTCCTCATGATCCACGACTGGGCGGAACAGGGGCAGAACTCGATGATGGCGCTGATCTCGCTGGTCGGCTTCTTCGGGATGGCGGGGCAGGCATGGTCGGTGGACGCGGCACTGGGGTGGTTCTGATGAGCGCGGCGCGTTTCGACGAGCCGGAGATCGACTCCTTCACGCGCCCCTACTGGACGGCGGCGGCCGAGGGACGGCTGCTGATCCGCCGCTGCGCCACCTGCGGCCGGGCCCACCACTACCCCCGCGAGTTCTGCCCGCACTGCTGGAGCGAGGACGTGATCTGGGAGGAGGCGAGCGGTCGGGCGACCCTCTACACCTGGTCCACGGTCCACCGCAACGACCTCCCGCCCTTCGACGACCGCACCCCGTACGTCGCCGCGGTGGTGGACCTGGCGGAGGGCCCGCGGATGATGACGGAGCTGGTCGGGTGCGAGGGGAGCGAGCCGACCGCCGGGATGGAGCTGGAGGTGAGCTTCCTGGAAGGGAAACCGGTTTTCAGGCCGAGGAGTTGAACGGGATCATGCGTGCATGCATTCCGCTGCCTGTCACCTGACCGAAGACCTTGACGACTTCCTCTCCCGCGCCGGAGACTTCCTGCGCTCCCGTCCGGCGCTGCACACGGTGCCGCTGACGGTGACGGACGCGCTGCGCAGGCGTGGCCTGTATGCGTACGGCGACCAAGCCCCGCTCTTCGGGACGCTCGGGGAGGCGGAGGGCGGGGTGCGGGCGGTCCTGGTCCACACCCCGCCGCACCGCGTGTACCTCACGCAGCTCACCTCAGAGGACGCCGAGGGCCTGGCGGACCGCTTGGCCGGCCTGGGGTATCCGATGCCCGGTGTCTCCGCCGAACGGGACACGGCTGCGGCGGTCGCGGAGGCGTGGCAGCGGCGTACCGGGGCGACGGGCAAGCTTCATGAGCGTCAAAGGCTCTACCGCCTGGATGAGTTGACCGTGCCGAAGCCGGTTCCGGAGGGCCGTGCGCGGGTTGCCGGGGCCGGTGACCGGGAGCTGATGATGCGCTGGCATGTCGAGTTCGTCGAGGCGGCGGGGCTGCTCGGAGTCCAGGACCCGGCGGCGTGGGCCGACGCCCGCCTCGCCTACGGCGGCATCACCCTCTGGGAGACCCCCGACGGCACCCCGGTCTCCATGGCCGGCGCGACCCCGGAGATCGCAGGCCAGGTCCGCGTGGCCCCGGTGTACACCCCGGCGGCCCTGCGCGGCCGGGGCTACGCGGGCGCGGTGACGGCCGAGGTGAGCCGGGCCGCCCTGGAGCGGGGCGCGGCGGAGATCCTCCTCTTCACCGACCTCGCGAACCCCACCAGCAACGGCCTCTATCAGCGAATCGGCTACCGGGGGGTCGCGGACTTCGCGGTCTACGAGTTCGGGCGATGACGGTCTACGGCATCGGGCGGTCTACGACCTCAGAGGACGAAGGGTGATCGACCACGGCCCGTCGGACCGGGCGTACACCAGGCAAGGCCCCGGCAGCGGGACCTCACCCGTCCACGGGCCCACGTGGTTGGCCAGCTCGTCGAGGAAGCCGGAGCCGTCGGGCTCGAAGGCGTCGGCGAGGAAGTAGCCGCCGTCGGCGGAGCGCGCAGTACCCGTGTAGCGCAGTTGGGCGATGGCCGGGCCGCCCTCGTGGCGCAGGACGTCCGAGGCCTCGCGCTCGGCGTGGCCGTCGAGGACGACGGCGTCGGCGAGGCCGGTCACCTCGACCGTCCACGGACCGTCCGCCTGGATCCGCAGCGCACGCACGGGACGGCCGTCGGCATTGGCCAGGGCCCGGCAGGCGAAGGGGCCGTCGGTGTAGACGAGTTGGCTGCCGGAGCGCATCCTGCCGTCCAGGGCGTCCACCACGAAGTGGCCCGGGCCGTGGTGCGTGATGCCGAGGATCACCGGCTCGGCGCCGGTGGCCGGCTCCACCACCCGGCTCCCGTCGCCGGACACCCGCTGCACCACCGGCCCGCCCGCCCTGAGCAGCGGCGGCGGGGCCGAGGGCGCGACCGGGGCCGGCCCGGCCGTCTTGGCCACACCGCTCAGCGCCACCGGCCCCGCTCCCGGCACCTCTTGCGCGCGCGACCTGCGGCCCCGCATCAGCCACGTCATGTCGTCCCCCTCATGCGCCCCTCAGCCTCTTACGGCCACAGCAGGTGCCTGGACCAGCCGGAGGCGTCCGAGGCCGCTGTCCGACGGTAGGCCAGACGTACGTGTCTGCGGGCCGCGTCTCCCTGGAAGAACTCCACTTCCTCCGGCTGGAGGCGGTACAGCGTCCAGGTCTCGGACGGCTCTGCCGGGTTCTGCCGGGCCCGCTCCCAGGCGGCCTCCGAGGCCTGCCGCAGCTCGTCCAGCGAGGACAGCTGCTCGCTCTGCCGCCCGGTGAGCGCAGCCGCCAGGGCCCCGGTCGAGCGGGCGTGCAGGTCTGCCTGGCTTTCCCGCGACGGCGCCGACGTCACCGGACCCCGTACCCGCACCTGCCGTCCCAGCACCGGCCAGTAGAACGCCAGCGCCGCGTACGGGTGGGCGCTCAGGGCCCGGCCCTTGCGGCTCGTGACGTGCGTCGCGAAGGACCAGCCGTCCGCGTCCGCGCCGTGCAGCATCACGATCCGTACGTCGGGGAGGCCGTCCTCGTCCGTCGTCGCCAGCGCCATGGTGTGCGGCTCCGGCTGACCCGCCTCCACCGCCTCCGCGAACCAGCTCGTGAACAGCTGCAGCGGTGCCGAAGGGGCCTTGTCCGGGTCGAAGGGCCGTAGCTCGGTCTCCTCGGGTGACCACACCCGCAGGGACCGCAGCAGCCCGTGAAGATCCGTTTCCATGTCCACGAGTATGGGCCCGCGTGCGGATCCCCCTGGCGCGGTGGGCCGACCGGCTCCGGCCGCCGGGGGTGGAACGGCGGGGGTGGAACGGCGGGGGGTGGGACGGCGGAGTCTCGCGCGGATCCCGTACGCCGTCCGGACTGCCTCCGCATGCGGGGCCGCCGGAGTGTGCGCAGGCTGGGACCTGCGGGCTTCGGGACCGGCGGTGAGGGGCGATGATCGTAACGGTGGTGTCGATGCCGGAGGGGGGCATCACGCGTACGGACGTGGCGGAGGCACGTGAGCGGCTCGCCACGGCCGGTTTCCTGCTCGTAGACGTCGAGCTGCCCGAGGAACCGTCCACCGGGGTGCCGCCGGTCTCGCACCAGCTCGGCCTGGAGACGGAGGACCTCATCTGGCTCGGCAGGATGGGCGAACCCGCGCGGGCCGAGTTCCTCGGAGACCAGGCCGCTTTCGTCGTGCCCGTGGCCAAGGGGAACGAGGTCGTTCATGTCCATGCCCTGGTGACCGCGCGCTATCTCCTCACGGTGCACCGAGGGCAGGCCGGCCTGCGGGAGAGCCTCATCGGGCAGCTGCGGAGCGAGCAGCCTTCCGACACCGTGGCCATGCTCTTCCTGCTGCTCCAGGAGGCCCTGGAGACCTACCGCCGGTCCGCCGTGCAGGACCTGCTGCTGGTGGAGGACCTGGAGGACGAGATGTTCGAGGGGCGACGCCCCGACCAGATCTATCGGCTGTCACAGCTGCGACGGCACTCCGCCCTCCTGCACCGCACGCTCCTGCCCTACCTCCAGGTGATGGACCAGATGTTCACCCGGAGGATGATGAACCGCGGCTTCCCGGAGGAGCGCCAGCTGCTCACCCAGGAGTTCCAGCACATGGCGAGTCTGGTGCACACGGACATCGAGTCCCTCCAGGACGCCTCCCGGCGCGCCTTCGCCAGCTACTCCACCCTCGTCTCCGGCGAGCAGAACGCCGTGATCAACCGGCTGGCCATCGTGTCGGTGATCTTCCTGCCGCTGTCGTTCCTGACGGGGTTCTTCGGCATGAACTTCACCTATCTGACCGACGAGTTGGAGAGCCGGGCCGTCTTCTGGCTGCTCGCCATCGGGCTGCAGGTCGTCGCCGTGTTCGTCGCGCTCTACGTCCTGCACCGCACCCGCATCTGGCGCAGCCTGCGCGACGAGGAGGGCATGGGCGACCGCTGAGCCGACTCCGTCACCGGCCCAGCACCACCGTCCCCGAGGAGCAGAACCAGCCCCCCGTGCCGGAGGCGACACCGAGGTGTGGCAACTCCCCGCCCGGACGCCGCACTTGCCGCTCGCCCGCCTCCCCGCGCAGTTGCCGTACCGCCTCCACCAGCAGGAACAGCCCGCGCATGCCGGGATGTTGGGCGGACAGGCCGCCCCCGTCCGTGTTCACGGGGAGGTCCCCGGAGACCAGCAGCCGGCCCTTCTCCACGAACGCCCCGCCCTCGCCCTTCGCGCAGAAGCCCAGGTCCTCCAGGGTCACCAGGGTCATGTAGGTGAAGGCGTCGTAGATCTCGGCGAAGTCGATCTCGGCGGGGCGCACTCCGGCCCGCTCGAAGGCGAGCCTGCCGCTCACCGCCGCCGGGGAGATCGTGAAGTCCGGCCACTCGGACATCGTGGCGTGGGAGAGGTGCTCGCCGGTGCCGAGGATCCAGACGGGGGCGGTGCGGCAGTCCCGTACGTACTCCTCGGCCACCAGCAGGACCGCCGCCCCGCCGTCCGAGCGGATGCAGCAGTGCAGCTTGGTGAAGGGGTCGGCGATCATCGGGCCGGACAGGACGTCGTCGACCGTGATCGGGTCCCGGAACATGGCCTCGGGGTTCAGGGCGGCGTTGGCGCGGGCCTGGACCGCCACCTGGGCCAGCTGCTCGATCGTCGTGCCGTGTTCGATCATGTGCCGGCGGGCCGCCATCGCGTACTTGGCGATCAGCGTGTGGCCGTAGGGGACCTCGAACTGGAGCGGGCCGCGCGCGCCGAAGGACAGGTTTCCCGTCCTGCGGCCCGCCCTGATGTCCGCCCGCGCCGTCGAGCCGTAGACCAGCAGGACGGCGTTCGCGTGGCCCGCCGCTATCGCGTCCACCGCGTGGGCCGCCATGACCTCCCAGGTCGAGCCGCCGACGGAGGTGGAGTCCACCCAGGTGGGGCGCAGGCCCAGGTACTCGGCCACCTCCACCGGGGCCAGCGTGCCGAGGCCGGCCGAGGCGAAGCCGTCCACCAGGGCGCGGTCCAGGCCCGCGTCCGCGAGGGCGCGGCGGGCCGCCTGGGCGTGCAGGGCGTACGGGGTCGTGTCGTCCACGCGGCCGCAGTCCGAGAGGGCCACCCCGGCCACGGCGACTTTCCGGTTCCCGGGTCTCATGAATCTGACGGTACATCAGATATGGCGGGGTGCGGCAGGTGTCGCGCCTCTGGGCTTCACTCCCTGCCCGCCCTAATATGACGCACCGTCAGATCAGGTCGGAGGGATCGGATCAGCCATGGACACGCGTCTCACCGCCGAGCAGGACGAGATCCGCCGCACCCTGCGCGAACTGCTCCACAAACACTGTGGCGCCGAAGCGCTGCGGGCCGCCGTCGACAGCCCGGCCGGGTACGACCCCGCCCTGTGGTCCGCCCTCGCCGGCCGGCTCGGCCTGCCCGGGCTCGCCCTCCCCGAGGCCCACGGCGGCGTCGGCTGTTCGGTCACCGAACTCGCCCTCGCCTGCGAGGAGATGGGGCGGACGCTCGCCCCCTCCCCGCTGCTGGCCACCTCCGTCCTCGCCGCCCCGCTGATCCTCGCCCTCGGCACCGAGGCCCAGCGCACGGATCTGCTGCCCCGCCTCGCCGCCGGCACCCTCACCGCCGCCCTCGCCGTCCCCGGCCCCGCCCTCACCGCCGCCCTGGCCCTGACCGGCGACAACGGCGGCCAGTGGGCCGGCGGGGGCCGGGCGGGCGGCGTGCAGGCCCGGCAGGGCGGGGACGGCTGGCGGCTGTACGGGCAGGTCGACCAGGTGCTGGACGGGCACAGCGCCGGGCTGCTGGTCGTCGCCGCGCACACCGGCGGGTACGCGCGGTCCCGGACCCTGCTGTTCCTGGTCGCGGGGGACGCCGTGGGGGTCGTACGGGCCCGGCAGACCGCGCTGGACGCCACCCGGCCACAGGGTCGGATCCAACTTCGGGACGTACCGGCCGAGTTGCTGGGTCAGGCCGGCCAGGACGTGCTTCCCGCCCTCGCCGGACTCGGCGACACCGTCGCCGCCGTGCTCGCCGCCGAGGCGGTCGGCGCCGCCGACCGGGCACTGGAACGGACCGTGGAGTACGTGGGGCAGCGGGAGCAGTTCGGGCGGGCCATCGGCTCCTTCCAGGCGGTCAAGCACCGGCTGGCGGATGTGTACGTGGGCGTGCAGGCCGCCCGCTCGGCCGCGTACTACGCCGCCTGGGCGACGGTGAACGGGGAACGGGTGGGAAGGCTGGCGCTCGCGCAGGCGCTGGAGGCGCTGCGGTGTGCGGCCGGGGAGGCGATCCAGCTGCACGGCGGGATCGGCTTCACCTGGGAGCACGAGTCCCACCTGTACTTCAAACGGGCGGCCGGGGACGAGCTGCTGTTCGGGCCCGTGCACCGGCTGCGGGACCGGGCCGCCGAGGAGGCCGGGCTGTTCGCGCGCGGAGAGGTGGCCGTCTGATGCCCGGCGTCGGCGTGCGGTTCGTGCAGAAGGTGTCCGCCACCCGGGCCTTCGCGAAGGTCGCCCCGCACGTGATCCCGGCCCTCGACCGCGCCGTCCACCGGCTCACCCGGGGAAGGATGCTGCTCAGCGCACAGCTCCTGCCCGGCGTGATCCTCACGTCGACCGGGGCGAGGAGCGGGCTGCCGCGCCGGACCCCGCTGGCCTGCATGCCGGAGGAGGACGGTCACGGCTGGCTCCTCGTCGGCTCCAACTTCGGCCGGACCGGCCATCCCGCCTGGACCCACAACCTGCTCGCCCATCCGGACGCCTCGATCAGCTGGAAGGGCCGGGACATCCCCGTCACGGCCCGGCTGCTGGCGGGCGAGGAACGGGCCGCCGCCTGGAAGGCACTGCTGGCGTTCTGGCCGCCGTACGCGACTTATCAGGCGCGGGTGGAGCGGGAGATCAGGATCTTCCGGCTCCTGAGAAAGTGATCGTCACAGCGTGGCCAGGCGTTCCACCAGCAGGAACGCGCCGATTCCGAGCATCGCCGCGCCCGATGTGCGGGTGACCGCGCGGGCCGCCGCCGGGCGGGCCGCCAGCAGGATGCGTGCCGTGGCGCCGACGCTGAGGTACACGGCCGCGCAGCACGCCATGTGCAGCAGGCCGAGGGTCGCGGTCTGCGCGGGTACGGGCAGGTGGGCGCCGCGGAGGGTGAGGAACTGGGGGAGCACGGAGAGGTAGAGCAGCAGACCCTTGGGGTTCAGGCCGCTGATCGTGGCGCCCCGCAGGAAGAGGCGCCGGTCGGCGCCGGGGGCCTCGTCCGCCGCCCCCGGGACGGCCGGGCGGCGCAGCACCCCCCAGCCCAGCCACAGGAGATATCCGGCGCCCGCCACCGTCAGTGCCGTGAGCAGCCGGGGCGAGCCCGCCACCAGGACCGCGAGCCCCGCCGTCGCCAGGACCGTGTGCAGGGCGTAGCCGGAGACCAGGCCCGCCACCGCGCGCGGCACCGAGCGGCCGCGCAGGGCGGTCGCGATGACGAACGCCCAGTCCGCGCCCGGCACACACACCAGCAGCAGGTCCACGGCGAGGAAGGAGAAGAGCAGTCCCGAGTCCATGCTGGGGACATTAGGCGTGAATGGCCCGAAAGTGTTCCTGAAATTTGCCCGTGATCGCGAGATCTGGGCAATTATCTTCTTCATGGACGACGTAGACCGGAAAATCCTTGCCGAGCTGCAGCAGGACGGGCGACTGACCGTGACCGAGCTGGCCGCCCGGGTGCGCCTGAGCGTCTCGCCCTGCCACCGGCGGCTGCGCGAGCTGGAGCGCTCCGGAGCCATCCAGGGCTACCGGGCGGTGGTGGACGCGGCCGCGCTCGGGCTCACCTTCGAGGCGCTGGTCTTCGTCTCCATGCGGCAGGAGGACCGGGAGACGGTCGCCGAGTTCGAGCGGGCGGTCAGCGAGCTGGAGCACGTCCTGGACGCCCAGCGGCTGTTCGGCGAGCCCGACTACCTGCTGCGGGTGGCCACCGCCGACCTCGCCGCCTTCCAGCGGCTGTACGACGAGCGGCTCGCGACCCTGCCGGGGGTGCAGCGGCTGACCTCGACGCTGGTGATGAAGCACGTGGTGCAGGACCGGCCGCTGCCCGCGACACGGGGGTAGCCCGGCGGGCGCCCGCCCGATGGCCCGATGGCTCAAATGCGTTGTGCGGACAGGGTGTTGACCCCTGTGGGGCGGGAGTCACCTGTGGTACACCGAGAACGCGATCAGCGGATCCGGGAGACGGGGGCGGACATGAACGGCATGTACATTCCGGTCGACGTGGGCGGTGTCCAGGTCCTGGTGGAGGCCACCGATGTGCGGCTGCCGGGATCGGAGCCGACGGCCACGCGGCCGGGGAACCTCACCGGGCGCGTCCAGGACGCCTTCGAGCAGGCGCAGTCGACGATCGTGGAGATCGCGACCTCCACGGCGGCGGCCCTGGGCCAGGCGGGCCGGGCGGCCAGGCCGGACGCCCTGGAGGTGGAGTTCGGGGTGAAGTTCTCCGCCAAGGGCGACATCATCGTGGCCGGCGCGAGCGGCGAGGTCACCCTCAAGGTGAAGCTGACGTACGACGGGAGGCGAGACCAAGCGGCCGGCGACGAGGACGCCGACGACGAGGCCTCCTGACTGATGCCAGTGCCCTCCGAGTCCTCCGCGTCCTTCTCATCCCCCTCGTCCCCCTCGCCCTCCTCCGGCGTCCCCGGATATCTGGGCAGCGTCCTGCCCCCCGCCGCCGACGACCCGGTGGGCACCTGCTTCCAGCTCTCGCCCGGCGTCCTCGCCACCGCCTGCCACGTCCTGGAGAGCCTCGGCCTTGCGGTCCCGGGCGCGCAGGTGCGCTTCGCCCCGCTGGCGGGCGGCCCGGCGGGCACGGCCACGGTCGAACGGGTGGACCAGGCGCACGATCTGGCCGTTCTGCGCACCGACAGCCCCCTCCCCGCGTCCGTGACCCGCGCGATGGCGACGGAGAGCGTGGAACCCGGCACCGAGCTGGTCATCGAGGGCTTCGGGGAGGTCCCCGCCTACGACGACCGGCACACCTACCGGTACCTGAGGGCCGGCGGGCGCTGGGAGCACACGACCGAGCGGGACGACGGCGTCCGGCTCGGCCGCCTCAGCACGAAGGACCTGCTGCGCGGCATGAGCGGCGCCCCCGTGCGCCGTACCTCCGACGACGCCGTCCTCGGCGTGGTCAGCGCCCGCTACAACAGCACCGACGGCTGGCTGCGCGACTCGGTGTGGACGGCCAGGACCGAGGATCTCGCCGTGCTCGCCCCGCGGGAGCTGTCCTGGTTCTCCCCTTACCTGCGCACGCACGGGCAGGTGCTGCGGGACCTCGACGACAAGGAGCAGTACCTCACCGCGGAGCAGCTGGAGTTCGTCAGCCCCGGGCCGGGCAGCGGCGCCGCCCCGGTCCGGCTGCTGGACCGGCTCGACGCGCAGTACGAGCCCGGCGGGTACGCGGAGCCGCGGCGCGGGGTGCTGCTGGAGGGCGTGGCCGGGGCCGGCAAGACCCGTACCTGCTTCGAGGTGGCGAAGCTGGCAGCACAGGAACCGGCGGGCGCCTGGCTCGTCCTGCACGTCACACCCGGGTCCGCCGTGACCGCCGAGCACCTCGTACAGGCGGCCCTGGCACACGCGCCGGTCGCCGACGCGGCCCGGGTCCTGCTCGTCCTCGACTATCTGGACAGCTACTCGCAGCTCGGGCTGACGGAGCTGGGCCGGGAACTGCAGACCCTCGACCCGGAGGGACGGGTGGCCTGCCTGGCCTCCGCCCGGCCCGGCGCGCTCCACGCAGCGGAGGTGCAGGGCGTCTTCGGCCAGGTGGCCCTGGAGGACGGGGAGGAGTACCGGGCCCGGGTGGCCGCAGCGATCTTCCAGAAGGTCGCCCCGGAGGCCTGGCGGCGCTGGGGCGAGGACCGGCTGGTGGCCGCGTGCAGCGACCGGCCCGTCCTCGCCCTGCTGATCGCGCGGGCGCTGGAGGAGCAGGCCCGGGCCGGGCAGGACGCCCCCGACCTCTCGGACCTGCGCCGGGGCAGCCTCTTCGACTGGCTGCGGCGGCGGCTCGAACGCGACTTCGGCGTCCCGACCGCCGCGGACCGCGAGGCGGGCCTGTCCCGTCCGCGGGTGGCGCTGCTGGCCTCCACGGTGGCCCTGCTGGCCTGCCCGCAGGACCGTTCCGCCGCCGTGCGGGAGGCCGTGGACCGGGCCCTCGACCAGCGCGCCGACAGCGACTTCGGGCTCCGCGGGAGTGACGTGCTCGCCCTGCTGCGCGACCAGGGCTGGCTGGTGGGCGGCGCCGACCGGCTCGAACTGGTCCACGACATCGTCGCGGACGGCCTGCTCGGCGCCACACTCGTCCCCGGGCAGACCGTCCAGAGCGGCACCGCCGAGGAACTCCTGGACGCGCTCCTCGACCGGGGCCCGGCCTTCACCCAGGCCGTACGGCACCTCTCCCGCTGGACCACCGACCAGGACACGGCCCGGCGGGCCAGGATCGAGGACGCCTGCGCCCGCTGGCTGGAGGCGCGGGCCGACCCGATCGGCAAGCTGCTCGCCGCCGACGCGCTCGGCGAGACCGCGTTCGACCTGATGGCCCGCACCCCCTGGCAGGCCGGGATGCTCCGGCTCTGGGACGAACTGGTCGGACCCTGGCTGGACCAGATCGAGCGCGAGCGGCCCCGCGCCCTGCCCGCTGTACTCGCCCAGGCCGTGGACAGCATCGTCGGACCGCTGCCGCCCCAGCTGCTCGGCAGCGCCCTGACCTGCCTGGAATCCCGTCGCCACGCCCCGGAGACGGGCCTGCTCCTGCAAGCCCTGCTGTACGCCGAGGGCCTGACGCCGGACCGGTTGGACGTGGTCGCCGACCGCGCCCTGGCCTGGGTGCGGCGCCACCAGGGCGAACGGCGCGCCGTCCAGCTGCTGGCCGCCGCCCTCGGCCGCCCCGAGCTGACCCCCGGGACCGCCCGGCGGCTGGTGGAGGCGGCCCGGGAGTGGATACGCCGCAACCCGGGGCACTCGGCCGGCTCCGTGGTGCTCGGCCCGCTGCTCGACCGCGACGACCTCGGACCCCACGCCAAATCCGTGCTCGACGCCGCGCTGACCTGGGTCGTCCGGCAGAACGGCAACCCCGGCGTCTCGTTCGTCCTGCCGCGTCTGCTGCGGCGCACCGACCTCGGGGGACACCGGGACCGGGCGGTCGGCCAGGCCCTGAAGTGGCTGCGCGATCACCGCGAGCGCCCGCAGGCCTCCTTCGTCCTGCGGCCCCTGCTGCGCTTCGACCTCACCGAGGAGGAGGCCCAGCAGGCCGTCGGGCACGCGAACAAGTGGCTGACCCGCAACGCCGGAGAAGCGCAGGAGTTCGTCCTCGGCGCCCTGGTGCGCTGGGACGGCTCGGCCGCCGAGCGCGTCGGCACGCTGCTCAGGCAGCAGCCGGTGACCGAGTCGCAGCAGCACCTGCTGGCCGACCTCCTGCGCGGCGACCTGCCGCAGCCGGTCCTCCAGGAGGTCGTCGACGCGACCCTGCGCTGGCTGCGGATCCACGGCCAGGGGCCGGACTCCGCGCTGCTGCACTGGCTGCTGCGCCGGCTCCCGCCGGGCGGCGAGGCCTGGGCCGAGGCGTCCGAGCGGGCCGTACGGTGGCTGAAGCGGCACGGCACCGCCGCCGAGGCCAGCTTCCTGCTGGACGACCTCCTCACCGCCGAGCCCGGCCGCGCGGACACCACCCGTCTCGCCCTGGACTGGCTGGCCCAGCCCGGCACCGATCCGTACGCCAGCTACGTCCTCAGGCCCCTGCTGCTGCACCACGACGCCCTCCCCGAGGACCAGGCCGGGCAGGCGGTGGACCGTGCCCTGGCCTGGCTGGCGGGGCAGGCCGAGAGCGACGAGGCGGGGTTCGTCATCGAGCCGCTGCTCCTCCTGCGCACCCTCGGCCCGGACGAGGTCACCGCCACCCTGCGGGCGACCACCCGGTGGCTGCGGGACCACGCGACGAGCCCCGGCGCCGACCGGGTGCTGGGCCCGCTGCTGACCCGCGCCGACGTGGTGGGCGACCTGCGGGCCGTGGCCGAGGGCCTGGCGGTGGTGTGGCTCGAACGGCACCCGGAGGCCGACGGCGGCGTCGCCCTGCTGGCGACGCTGCTGGCCCGGCCGGGTCCCGCCCCGGAGATCGCGGCCCGGCTGGTCCCGTACGTGGTGAACCGGACGAGGAAGGGCCGTACGGCCGCCGCCTCCCACCTCATCGGTCTGCTGCACTCGGTGCCGGCCGGCGCGCGGCAGCGGGCTGCGCTGATCGACCACACGCTGACCTGGCTGGACCAGTTCGGCCCGCCCGGCACCGGCAACCCCAGCGCGGTGTACGCGCACCTGCTGGCCCTGCGCGACCTCAGCGAGGAACAACTGGCCCGCGCGGCCGGGCTGTTCCTGGCCTGGCTGGACCACCGGGCGACCCGCGCGGTGGTGGGGCGCCCGCTGGCCGAACTGCTCCAGCACACCGGACCCGCCCCCTGGCGGGCGGCCGCCGTGACCCGTGCGCTCGCCTGGCTGGCCGAGAACGCCTCCCGGCCCATCGCGGCCGAGGTGCTCCTCGCCCTGCTGCGCGACCCGGCGCCGCCCCTGGACCGCCGGGCCGAGGTGCTCGGGTACGCGCACGAGTGGCTTGCGGGGAACGGGCCCGGGCACTGGAGCTGGGCGGATGTCGCCGAGGCCGTGGGCGGCACACCCGGGCCGGAAGAGAAAGCAGGCGGCGGTCCACTCGGGTGAACCACCGCCTGCGAGACAGGACTTGGGACCTGGAAAAGGGCCGGGTGCTACTTCGTCGGCTTCTTGCCTGTCACGCCGAGGTGCACCAACAGCGCCAGGTTCGGCTTGAGTTCGGCCTGCTTGACGCCCCAGGTCTGGAAGCCCTTCTGGTGCGCGGCCACCGCCGCGAGCATCGCGACCAGTGAGCCGGCCACCGCGGCCGGGTTCACGTCCTTGTCGACCCTGCCCTTGGACTGGAGTTCCTTGATGGAGTCCACGAGGGAGTTGTTCACCGAGTTCAGGATCTTCATACGGATCTTGTAGAACCGTTTGTCCCCCTCGGCGGCGCCGAGGTCGACCACGCGCAGGATCGCGTCGTTCCTCCGCCAGAACTCGAGGAACCCGTCCACGAGTTCCTGCGCGGTCTGCCACCCCGCCTTGCCGGCCCAGCTCCGGCCCTCCAGCAGCTCGGTCAACCCGGCACCCTCGGCCGCCATTTGGTCGGCGATCTCCAGGACGGCACCTTCGACGTCCGGGAAGTACTGGTAGAAGGTCGCGGGCGAAGTGCCCGCCTTCCGGGCGACATCGATGACCTTGACGTCCCGGTAGGGGGAGGAGCTGAGCATCTCGCTGAGGCAGTCGAGCAGCTTCTGCCGGGTCGCCTGCCCACGCCGGCCGGCCACGCGGCCGTCGACGGTACGCACTTGTCCTGTCATGCCGTCAGCTTACCGAGGGGTGATCGGAGCGCTATTCGGCCGACTGCAAATGGGGTGCACGGGTGCATCGGGGGTGGTGTGGCTGGTCTGCGGGGTGCGCGCGGCGCGGTTACTTTGACGACATGGCCGAAAACAGGGCATCGGTGTACGCAGAGGGCGTCCCCTGCTGGGTGGACGCCCAGCTTTCCGACGTCGAGGCGGGCAAGCGGTTCTACGGTGAACTTTTCGGGTGGACCTTCGAGGACGCCCTCGGCTCCTCCGTGTGGGCCCAGCTGGGCGGCGAGCCCGTCGCCTCGCTCGCCCCCAAGATGGACGGCCGGATGCCCACCGTCTGGACGGTGTCCTTCGCCACCCCGGACGCCCAGGCCCTCGGCCGGCGGATCGTCGCGGCGGGCGGGCAGGTGGTCATGGCCCCCTTCCCGGTGGGCGACCTGGGCATCGCCGCCCTCGCCGCCGACCCCCAGGGCGCCGTGTTCGGCCTGTGGCAGTCCGCGAGCCACCCCGGCTTCGGGCGGCGGCACGAGCCGAACACCTTCGTCTGGGTCGAGCTGTACACGAGTGACACCGCCGCCGCGAACACCTTCTACGGCGGTCTCTTCCACGACGCTCTGTTCGGCGCCGACGCCGAGCCCGACTTCGGCCGTGCGGAGGTCTCCGACGTCTTCCCGGCCGAGATGCCCTCGCACTTCCTCACCCACTTCCGGGTCACGGACCTGGAGGACGCCGTCGGGGCCGTACAGCGGCTCGGCGGGCGGGTGCAGGCTCCACCCTTCGAGACGTCGTACGGACGAGTGGCCGTCGTCACCGACAATCAGGGGGCGTCGTTCGCGGTGCTGCAGCGGTGAGGCAGGCGCCGAGGCGATGAAATGACCGTATTCGGCATGAGACACCCCGATTCGTCACCCGGTTCGCAACAAGCCGCCCGGCCAGGAAGAATCGGGGTGCGTGCCGCCATTGCGGTGCGGTGGTGAGACGCTGCACTTCGGTCGCGTACATATGTGGGTGGCGCGGCTCGTACGGGGAGGTGGCAGGCAAGTGGTGGATCAGCTGACGCAGCACGATCCGCGGCGGATCGGGCCGTTCGAGGTGCTGGGCCGGCTGGGCGCCGGCGGCATGGGGCTGGTCTATCTGGCACGCTCGGCGTCCGGCCGGCGCGTGGCGATCAAGACGGTCCGCACCGAGCTGGCCGAGGACCAGCTCTTCCGGGTCCGCTTCACCCGTGAGGTGGAGGCGGCCCGGGCGGTCTCCGGCTTCTACACGGCTGCCGTGGTCGACGCCGACCCGCGCGCCGCCGTGCCCTGGCTCGCCACGGCCTACGTCCCCGCGCCCTCCCTCGAAGAGATAGTGAACGACTGCGGGCCGCTCCCGGCCCAGGCGGTGCGCTGGCTGGCGGCGGGCGTGGCGGAGGCCCTGCAGTCCATCCACGGCGCCGGCCTGGTCCACCGCGATCTGAAGCCGTCCAACGTCCTGGTGGTCGAGGACGGCCCCCGGGTGATCGACTTCGGCATCGCCTCCGGCGTCTCGAACACCCGTTTGACGATGACGAACGTCGCCGTCGGCACCCCCGCCTACATGTCCCCCGAGCAGGCCAAGGACTCCCGCAGCGTCACCGGCGCCAGCGACGTCTTCTCGCTCGGCTCCATGCTGGTCTTCGCGGCCACCGGCCACCCGCCCTTCCACGGCGCCAACCCGGTCGAGACCGTCTTCATGCTGCTGCGCGAGGGCCCGGACCTCACCGGCCTGCCCGACGAGCTGCGCCCGCTCATCGAGGTCTGCATGCAGATGGAGGCAGCCGGCCGCCCCTCCCCGGCCGACCTCCAGGCCCAGCTCGCCCCGCACCTCTTCGGCTCCGGCTCCGACGACAGCGGCACCGCCTCCGCCTGGCTGCCGGAGAAGGCCGTCGCCCTCATCGAGGCCCGCCGCGGCGCCCGCAGCGGCGGCCGCCCCGCCGCCAAGCCCGCCCCCACCCCGCCCGGCCCCCGCAGCGGCGGCCGAGGGGCCGTACCCCCGCCGCCGTCCTACGACCCCGCCGTCCGCGCCCCCGCACCGGTCGGCGCGGCGGGCGCGCCCGACACCGGCCCGGTCCGGCTGGCCGGCGCCCAGGTGCCCATCGGCCCCGGCCCCCGGGTCGCCGACGCCCGCGCCGCCGCCGTCAAGGCACCCCCGCCGGAGGCCGGCCTGGTCGCCAGCTGGTCCCGCCCCCGCCCCGGCGTCAACGGCGCCGACCCCGCCGTACCGCCCGCGCCCCCGGAGACCGCGTCCGGCTGGCGTCCCTGGCGGTTCCGCATGTCCAACGACGTCTGGGGCACCCCGTCCGTCGACGGCGACCTCGTCTACGTCACCTCCTTCGAGGTGCACGCCCTGGACGTGGGCACCGGCCGCCGCCGCTTCAAGACCCGGGACGTCGCCTGGTCGATGGCTGTGGCGGACGGCCGTATCCACGCCTCCGACGGCCCCACCCTGTTCGCCCTGGACGCCCGCGAGGGCGCCGACCTGTGGCGGCTGTCCACGGACGCCTGGGTGTACTCCCTGCACGCCGACCGGGGCACGGTCGTCACCGGCACCCGCGGCGGCGGCGTCCAGGCCTGGGAGGCCTCCGGCGGCCAGAAACTGTGGGAGATCTCCGGCTGCCAGACCGACTTCGAGTCCCCCGAGGCCGGCCCCGCCGTCCACGACGGCACCGTCTACGTCTGGCAGGACGCCCGGCTGCGCGCCCTGGAGGCCCGCACCGGCGAGGAGCGCTGGTCGTACCCCATCGGCGACGCGGCCTCCTGCGGCGGCGTCCCGGTCCGCATCACCCCGGCCCCCGACGGCTACGTCTACGTTTCCGCCGGCACCCGCGTCCTCGCCATCGAGGTGGCGAGCGGCATGGTGCGCTGGCACTTCGAGGCCCCGGCGGTCTTCCTCTGCCCGCCCGCCTTCGCCCCGGGCCCGGCCGTCACCGGCGGCGGCATCTACCTCGCCGACTACCTGGGCACGGTCTACGCCCTGGACGCCACCGACGGCCGCGACCGCTGGCGCATCGCCACCGAGGCCCGCTCCTCCGTCGAACCGGTCCTGGTCGCCGCCGGCCATGTCCACGTCGGCAGCGGCAAGGGCCTGTACACCCTGGACGCGGTCACCGGCACCCCCAAGTGGCGTTTCCAGGCCGGCGGCGACGTCGTGGGCGCCCCCTCCGTCGCCGAGGGCCGCATCCACTTCGGCTCCACCGACCACCTGCTGTACACGCTGAAGGCCGACGACGGCCGGCTCCGGTGGAAGCTCGCCACCGGCGGCGAGATCACCGGCTCGCCGGTCGTCAAGGACGGGGTGGTGTACGCGTGCAGCAAGGACCGCTGCGTGTACGCGCTCGACGCGGAGAAGGGGACGGGAACGGCCCGAACGGCTTGACCACGTGACGAGAGACGCTGCCCCCGGGTGCGGGAGCACTGCTTCGCGGTGACCGCTCCGCCGTTAGGGTGATTGCATGAGAACACGGGGGCGCGCACTCAAGTTCACGGCCGTACTGACCTTCGTGGTCCTCAGCCTGACCGGCTTCTCGACCGGCAGGCACCACAGCCGCCACAGCGGCGGAGGCGGTGGGGGAGGGTGCAGCAGCTCCCACCAGGACCATGACAGTTCGTCCTCGTCCACCTCGGGTGGCGGGTCGTACGACGACTCGGACGACGACAGTTACGGCAGCAGCGGTACGAGTACGAGCGGCAGCACCAGCGGGGGTTACTACACCCGGCGCCCGACCCACCGGGCCACGTCCACCCCTTCCGGTGGCAGCGGCAGGCGGCTGGAGGACGGGACGGCGAAGCTGATCAGCTGTGCGACCGAGAAGAAGCCGTATGCGACGGTCGAGATCACGAACCCGAACAACCGCGAGGCCGAGTTCCAGGCCTGGGTCACCTTCTACGACGACGAAGGTACCCAGATCCTCGACAATGCCTCCTACACGGTCAAGGTGCCCGCGAAGGGCAAGGCGACCACCCAAGTGACGGTCGGCGAGCGCCTCCGGCTGAAGGTCGACCACTGCCAGGCGCACCCGGAGGCCCAGGTCAGGCCCTAACGCACCCGGTACTCCCGCGGCCGCCCCGCGAACAGCTCCGCCTGCCGCTCGGCCGGCAGATTGCCCAGCGCGATGAGATGCGGCGCCTGCGCGAACGCCTGCGCGCGGCCCGCCTCCCTGGCCGCCCACAGGGCCCGTACCGTCCCCTGCACGCCCTCCGTCGGATACCCGGCGATGACGGCGGCACAGCGCACGGCCGCCTGCAACGCCCCGCCCGGCTGGGTCAGTTCGGACACGAGCCCGATCTCATGGGCCCGCCGGGCGGAGATCCGCTCGGCGGCCCCCATGAGCATCATCCGGGCCACCTCCCCGTACGGCATCCGCGCGGCCATCAGCATGGACTCGTAGGCGCTGACCATCCCGTACGTCGTGTGCGGATCGAAGAAGGTTGCCGTCGTGTCCGCGACGACGAACTCGCTCTCGCCCAGCAGATAGAAGGCCCCACCGCAGGCCATGCCCCGCACCGCGGCCACCACCGGCTTCCACAGGTCGTTCGCCTTCGGCCCGATCCGCAGCAGCGGATCGTCCTGCATGTACGGCGACGAGGGCTGCGGCACGACGAAGTCCCGGTCGATGCCCGTACAGAAGGCGCGTTCCCCGGCCCCGGTGAGGACGACGGCCCGAACGGACTCATCGAAGCGCAACTCGCCCCACAAGCCGACGAGTTCCTCGACCATCTCCCCGTCGACGGCGTTGAGCCGCTCGGGCCGGTTCAGCGTGACGACGGCGACGCCGGTGTCCTTGTCCGCGGAGAACCGGAGGGTGTTCACGCCGGCACCCACTGCGGAAACCCGTCGGAGAAGACGACCTGGACCCGGCCGCCGATCCGTATGCGCCGAGGATCAAGGGAGTTGAGAGGAGCACCGGCACGGCTCACCAGATTCCCCACGAGCCGTATCCGGGGCGCGTCCTCCAGCTCCACGACGACCACGTTGTACGGCGCCTGCTCCGCGTACTCGGGCAGCAGCGGCGGATGCGGCAGGACGTACGACCACACGCGCCCGCGCCCCGACACCGCCCGCCACTCGCTCGCGAAGGACTGGCAGTGCGGGCAGCACGGCCGGGGCGGGAACCGGAACTCGCCGCACTCGCCGCAGGCCTGGACGCGCAGCTCGCCACGGGCGGCGTACTCCCAGAACGGAGCGCCGTCGGTGTCGGTGACGGGGTTCAGCATGGCTGGCTCACTCCTCACTCAACTCCTCAGCAGAAGGGCGGAGGTGGGGACACCCTCGCCGGCGGTGACCAGACAGGTGGCAGCCCCGGGAACCTGCGCGGTACTGGTGCCACGCAGCTGCTTCACCCCCTCGTTGATGAGGTTGAAGCCGTGCACATAGGCTTCGGAGAGCCCGCCGCCCCCGGTGTTGACGGGCAGCCGCCCCCCGATCTCCAGCGCGCCCTGCTCGGTGAAGGCGCCGCCCTCACCCCGCCCGCAGAAGCCGTACCCCTCCAGCGAGAGCGGTATCAGGGCCGTGAACGCGTCATAGATCTGCGCCACGTCGACATCCTCCGGCGTGAAGTCGGCGTGCTTCCACAGATGCCGGGCGGCGGTCCAGGCCGGGCCGGTGAGCGGGTCGTCGTTCCAGTAGTTGACCATGCCGTGGTGCTGGGCGGGCAGCCCCTGGGCGGCGGAGTGGACGTACACGGGCTTCTGCCGGCAATCCCGGGCCCGCTCCCTGCTGACGACGACACAGGCCAGCGCGCCGTCCGTCTCCAGGCAGTTGTCGAAGAGGCAGAGGGGCTCGCTGATCCAGCGGGAGGTCATGTACATCTCGCGGGTGAGCGGCCGCTCGTACATCACCGCCGCCGGGTTCTGGTTGGCCCGGTTCCGGCAGGCGAGAGCGACGTTGAAGAGATGATCCCGGGTGGCGCCGAACTCGTGCATGTAACGGCGCGCGAGCATGGCGATCTCGTCGGCGGGCCGCAGCAGCCCGAAGGGTCGGGTCCACTGGGCGGGTGTGGGCAGCTGGACGGCGGTGTTGGTCCAGGGCCGGGGTCCGCTGCCCCGCTTCCGCGACCGCCAGGCGACCCCGACGGTGGCCTGCCCGGCGGCGATGGCGGCGGCGAGGTGAGCGACGGTCGCGCAGGACCCGCCGCCCCCGTACCCCACCTTGCTGAAGAAGGTGAGGTCCCCGAACCCGACCGCCTTGGCCAGCTCCACCTCATCGGTCTCCTCCATGGTGTAGGAGGCGAGGGCGTCGACCTCGCCGGGCGCGATCCCGGCGTCCTCCAGGGCGGCGAGCACGGCCCGGCAGGCGAGGGTCTTCTCGTCCTCCGGGAGCTGTTTGGCAAAGGCGGTCTGCCCGATCCCGACGATGGCGGTGGCGTCCTTCAGCCCCGTTCCTGCCATGGCTGCCATGGTGCACCCACCCCTTCCTCTGCTGACAGTCCGTCAGGTTACAGCTAATCTGACGGTCAGTCAGCTAGAGCGCAGGGGGCTGCTATGAGTGACTGGGGCACCATCCCGGGTCTGGTGCGATGGTCGGCCGAGCGGTACGCGGACACCGAGGCGGTGGTCGAGGGCCGTACGAGGATCACGTACGCGCAACTCGGCGCCCGCGTGGAACGCGCGGCGGCGGCCTGCCTGGCGAGCGGAGTCCAGGTCGGCGACCGGGTTGCGGTCTGGGCCCCCAACTCCCTCGACTGGATCGTCTCGGCGCTGGGCGCGGTGTCGGCGGGCGCGGTCCTGGTCCCGCTCAACACCCGCTTCAAGGGCACCGAGGCGGCGGATGTGCTGCGCCGCAGCGGGGCGAGGCTGCTGTTCGTGACAGGGACCTTCCTGGGCACGTCGTACGTGGCGTCGCTGCGGCGAGCGGCAGGGACGCCCGGCGATGGCGTGGGCCATCCTCCGTTGCCGGGGTTGCCGGGGTTGCCGGCACTGGAACAGGTGGTGGTCCTCGCGGACGACGCCCCCCAGGACTTCCACACCTGGAAGGACTTCCTGGCGGCGGGCGAGGGCGTGAGCGAGTCCGAAGTGCGTGCGCGCGGTGATGTGCTGGAAGCCGGCTCCCTGTCGGACATCATCTTCACCTCCGGGACCACGGGCCGCCCCAAGGGCGCGATGATCACCCACGAGCAGACGCTGACGGCGTACGAGATCTGGGCCGACCTGGCCGGCCTGCGCACCACCGACCGCTACCTGATCATCAACCCCTTCTTCCACACCTTCGGCTACAAGGCCGGGGTGATCGCCTGCCTGATGCGCGGGGCGACGATGATCCCCCAGCCGGTGTTCAACGCGGACACGGCGCTGGCGAACATCGCGGCGGAACGGGTGTCGGTCCTCCCGGGCCCGCCCACCCTCCACCAGTCCCTCCTGGACCACCCGTCCCGGAACACCCACGACCTCTCGGCACTGAGGCTCGTGGTGACCGGGGCTGCGGTGGTACCGCTGCGCTTGGTGGAACGCCTGAGAGGCGAACTCGGCGTGGGGACCGTCCTGACGGCGTACGGCCTCTCGGAGGCGAGCGGCATAGTCACGATGTGCCGCCGCGGCGACGACCCGTCGGTGGTCGCGTCGACCTCGGGCCGGCCGATCCCCGGTACGGAGGTGACTGTGGTCGACGCGGGAGGCACACCGCTACCGCCCGGCACACCCGGAGAGGTCCAGGTCCGGGGCTTCAACGTCATGCGGGGCTACTACGAGGACCCGGCGGCGACGGCGGAGACGATCTCCCCGGACGGCTGGCTGAGCACGGGCGACATCGGCATCCTCGACCCCTCAGGCAATCTCCGCATCACAGACCGCCTCAAGGACATGTTCATAGTCGGCGGCTTCAACGCGTACCCGGCAGAAATCGAGCAACTCCTGGGCCTCCACCCGGACGTGGCCGACGTGGCGGTGATCGGCGTACCGGACACCCGCCTGGGCGAGGTCGGCAAGGCGTACGTGGTGCGCAGGCCGGGGTCCTTGCTGACCTCCGACGACCTGATCGCCTGGTCCCGCCGCGAGATGGCCAACTACAAGGTGCCGAGGGCGGTGGAGTTCGTGGGGGAGCTGCCCAGGAATGCGAGCGGGAAGGTGGTGAAGGGGGAGTTGAGGAGGGACGGCGCTGTGAAGTGACCGTGGGGCCGGTGCTTCAGGGCCCGGTGTTGCCAAGTTGCTGTGGGGCCGCCCGCTTCTCGGCGATTGTCGTGCTTCCACGGCCCGCGTCGAGGGCGCTGCGCGTCGCCTTCGGCGATGGACCTGCGGCCCACCCTTGACCCGGTCCGCTCCAGCACGGGTGAGAAGCGAGCGGGCGGCTGGGGGAGCAGTGGGCGGCTTGGGTTTGTTTGCCCTTGAGCGGGCTGCGCTTGTGCCGTTGGCGGAGGAGCGCGTTCGCGCCTCGCCTGCACGCCGGGCTGGCATAGCGGCTTGCGGCCGGTGGGTGGGGCGCACTGGCTGGGTTGGGGCAGGCCGGGTGGGGTTGGCGGCTTGCGGCCGGTGGGTGGGGCGCACTGGCTGGGTTGGGGCAAGCCGGGTGGCTTAGCGGGTCACGGCCGGTGGGCGGGGCGCGGGCGGGGTGTGGGGGCGGTCCGTACGGCGGACGGCGGACGGCGGCTGCGGCCGGCGAGTTGGCGCCCCTCACCGGTCCCACCAGCCCCATCGGCCACGCGAGACAGTCCCACCCGTCCCATCAGTCACACGAGCTGGGTGATTGGAAGATCTGGGCCAGAGGGGGAGGGCTTGCCGTAGGGGCGGTGGCAGGGGGTGTGGCCCAAGTCTTCCGGTCGCTGTTCCGATCGCTCTTTCGATCAGTGGGCCCAACCCTCGTTCCTGGCCCGCCCGTTCCCAGCCCAAACGGCGGCTCGGGAAATTCGCTCCCTCCTCCCGGCTGCGGACCTCCGCAATTAGCCATCGCCCTCCTCCACACCGATCGCAGCCGCACCCTCCCCCCTCCCCCTCCCTTCCCCCTCTCCCTCCCACGGGCCGCAAGCCGCCGAACCGGCCCGGCGTGCAGGCGAGGCGCGGTCGCGTCTCCTCCGCACCGGGCCGCAACGCAGCCGACAGTCGGGGAAACGACGGTCGGGACCCCGCCTTTCCGGGCCGTTCGCTCGCTTCTTCCTCGTGGAAGCACGACACTGAGAGGAAGCGGGCGGCCCCCACGGTCACGGGGAATCGCCGGACAGGGCAGCGAGGGTGGCCCGAATCTCCTCGACCATGTAAGCGGGTCGGTGGAAGACGTCCTCGGCGCTGAAGCGGAGGAGGCTGCGGATCTCCGGGCATCGGAGGAGCTGGTTGTAGCGCGTGATGTCCCGGCGGTGGGCGTCACGGGTGCCGTGATAGGCGTGTCCCTCGATCTCCACCCCCAGCCCTGCCGCCCGGAACAGGAAGTCGACGAAGCGGCGGCGGCCGTCCGGGGTGCGTAGTTCGGCTTGGCTCTCGGGATGGAGAGCGGCGTCGTACATGCGCAGTCGGGCAACGGTCTCCGCGGGAGAGCCGGCAAGGGGATCGCTCAGGCTCAGCCAGTCCCGGGCCCGGACCGATCCCTGCGAGGCCGGCTGCAGTGCGGCGGCGATCTCGTCCGGCTTGGTGAGCGGTGCGCGCCGAACCCGCCCGACCCGGCGGTAGGTCAGCGCCGATTCCACGGCGACGATCGCCTCGTCCCTCGGGCTGCATCGGAGCAGGTCGGCGAGCGTGCGGGTCGGGGTGGTGAGCCGCAGCCCCTGTCGTTCCAGCACGTCTCTCGCGCTGAGCGTCATCCGGTGGACGCGTACGCCACTGCCCACGCGGCGGATGGTGAGGTGCGGGTCGATGAATTCCAACGGAGCTTTGCGGCTACCACCGAGCATCTCGATCCGCCAGAGGGCAGCCGCTGAGCCATGACTCACGATGAGCCGGGGTTCGCGGAACAGCACGGCCCGGAGGTGAGTGAGCAGATCCGGGTCCCGCCCCGGCTCGGCCCAGGCGCCGTGCCGAAGCTGGGTCCAGCCCTCTGCCCGCAGCGCACGCGTGAGACTGCGCCGGGGCCGGCCGGCCTCGACGGCGCGTGAGGTGAGCAGGACGCCCCTGTCCGCCAGCGCCCTCAAGTCCCTTCGCTCCACCCGGGCAAGATCGCAGAATCCGAGATCTGCCGCTTGCCCTGTGGATAACCGGGCGAGGTCAGTCCTCATGGGAGTTGAGAAAGATGTTCCAGGCGAGGGGCCGGAAGAGGAGTACGGGACTTGGCGTTGGCAAGACGGTGTGGTGCGAGTCGGTCGCGGCGGGGTTAGGTACGGCTTGCGGCAGCGGGCGTAGGCCAGAGTGGGCTCGCGGCGGCGGTAGTACCGAGCACCAGACGATCCGGACACACCTCGGCCGCGGCGGCTCCCCCTCCGCGCCGCCGCGGCCGATCCCCCGTCGAGGTGTGGGCTACTTTCCGTTCAGGTCCAGAGCCGGCGGAGCCGGCATGTGGCTGTCCATCGTGGTGATGGTCTCGTCCTCCGGCGGAGCCGGCATGTGGCTGTCCATCGTGGTGATGGTCTCGTCCTTCGGCGGAGCCGGCATGTGGCTGTCGAGGGTCGTGACCTCGTCCGTGATCTTGGGCTCTCCGGTGTTGCTCATGAAAACTCCCCTGTGCCAGAGCTGATGGGAACGCCCGTTCAGCAACTCCCCCGCGAGCTGTTGAACGGGCGTTCCGGGGCGCCCACCTTATCCGTGAGTCCCACACGATCCACCGGTTCCCCCCGGTCGCGGCGGATCGATGACTTGAGGATGGCAGGCAGCCATAAACGTTCGATGAACGCGGAAGCCGCCGAGGTCAGAGCAGGGCGACCGGGGGAAGCAGGCGGCGGAGCTCGTCGGCCTCGGGTGAGCCTGCGTCTTCGTAGATGGGGAGTGCGTCGCGCCAACACGCCCTGGCCCGGTCTGTCTGGCCCAACCTCTCGAGCGAGTGCCCCAGAAGGGTCAGGATGTTGGCGCGCATCCACTCGCCTCCGATGTAGCCGGTCGTCAGCGCCTGCTCGGCATGCGTCGCGGCTCGGGCCGGGTGCCCCCCGGCCAGGTGGACCTGGGCGATGCGGAACTGGGTGGTGCCCTCCCAAAGGCGCTGCCGGTTCACGGTGAACGTCTCCAACGCCGCGCCGAGTTCCTCCAGGGCCTCGTCGTGGCGTCCGCCGTGTCCGAGCGCGATGCCCAGCGCGTACCGCGCGTTGGCCAGACGGAATGTGAGCCCGAGTTCGTCGTAGATGGCGATGCCCTTACGGACCAGGTCGATGGCGGTCGAGACACGGCCCAAAGAGACCAGGACACGGGAGAGGTTGCACAGGGCGCTGGCCTCACCCGGGCGATTGCCATCGGTCCTGAACGCCTTGATCGCCTCGCGCAGGTGGGTCTCGCTGACGGAGCGCTGGTTGCGGCAGTTGGCGATGATGCCCTGCTCGTTGTGGGCGTTGCCATAGGTCCAGGGATCGCCTGTGCTGCGGCCGAGTTCGATGGCGCGCTCCGCCTCGACACCCGCCTCTTCGAACCGTCCGGCATGGCTGAGCACTTGAGCCAGGGTCGTTCGAGCCCTGCCCTCCGCGTATGCGTCACCCAGACCGGCCGCGGCATCACGAGCGGCCTGGGTCGCCCCTCCGTAGCGCAAGGCGCTTGCTCCGGACTCGGCCAGGTCCTTCGACGCGAGCAGCAGATCAACAGCCCTGCGCAGGGTGGCAGCGGCGAGTGACTGCTGGACGCAGGCGAGGATGCAACCGGCTTCGGCATGCAGCCAGTCCAGGGCTCTGGTGTCGTCCACGAACTCCTGGCCGGGATGCTCCGCCCTCTCGAGGTGATCCACCGTGCGGTCACCGGGACGCTCTATGGCGTACACCCGCGTCGCCGTAGCCAGATAGAAGTCCAGCAACCGCGACATCGCAGCCTCCCGCTCACGCGGCTGCTGCTCATCCCTCTCCGCGCAAGCGCGCGCGTAGAGCCGTACCAAGTCATGGAAGCGGTACCGGCCCGGTGCCGCCGACTCCAGCAGCGACGTGTCCACCAGGGACTCCAGCAGGTCCTCCGTGTCCTCCGCAGGCAGATCCAGGACCGCCGCAGCCGCAGCCAGCGACATGTCCGGGCCGTCGGCCAGGCCCAGCAGGCGGAAGGCGCGGGCCTGGGCCGGCTCCAGTTGGCCGTAGCCCAGTTCGAAGGTGGCCTTGACCGCCAGGTCGCCGGCCTGCAGTTCGTCGAGTCGGCGGCGTTCGTCCGCGAGCTTGGCCGCCAGGACCGAGACCGTCCAGGTGCGGCGGGCCGCCAGGCGGGAGGCCGCGATGCGGATGGCCAGGGGGAGGAAGCCGCAGGCGGCCACCACGTCCAGGGCCGCCTCCCTCTCCGCCGCCACGCGCTCCTCGCCCACGATCTTCGTGAACAGGGCCAGCGCCTCGTCGGGGGACATGACGTCGAGGTCCACCAGGTGGGCGCCCGCCAGGTCGAGCATCCGGACTCGGGAGGTCACGAGTGCCGCGCAGCCCTCCGTGCCGGGCAGGAGTGGTCGTACCTGGGCCGCGTCCTTCGCGTTGTCCAGCAGGACCAGGACCCGGCGGCCGTCCAGGACCGAGCGGTACAGGGCCGCGCGCTCCTCCAGGGAGTCCGGGAGCGCCGAGTCCGCCGTGCCCAGGGCCCTCAAAAACGACCCCAGCACCGTTTCCGGTTCCGCCGGCCGCGGCCCAGCCCCCTGCAGGTCCACGTACAGCTGGCCGTCCGGGAACGCCGGGCGTGCCCGGTGGGCGACGTGGACCGCCAGGGTGGTCTTGCCCACGCCGCCGATCCCGGCGAGCGCCGAGACCGCCATCACGCGGCCCTCCGCCGACGATTCCGACGCCGACGCCAGTACCGCGCTCAGCTCGGACACGAAGGCCGAGCGGCCCGTGAAGTCGGGGACGGAGGCCGGAAGCTGGGCCGGGCGGACCGGGACCACGGCGGGTTCGGCGGCGGGGGTGGAGGGTTCCGCGAGGGCGGGGTCCGCCTGGAGGATGCGCTGTTGCAGTTCCCGCAGGCCGGGCCGCGGGTCCACGCCCAGCTCCTCCGCGAGCAGGCGCCGCGTGTCCGCGTAGACGGCAAGGGCTTCCGCCTGTCGCCCGCTGCGGTACAGCGCCAGCATCAGCAACTCGCGCAGGCGCTCACGCAACGGATGTGCCGCCGTCAGGGCCGTGAGTTCCGAGACCGCCTCCGCGTGGCAGCCCTGCTCCAGGTCCATGTCCAGGCGGGACTCCAGGAGTTGGAGGCGCCACTCCTCCAGGCGGACGCGCTGCGCGTCGGCGTACGGGCCCGGTACGCCGGCCAGCGGCTCGCCGTCCCAGCGGGCCAGGGCCCGGTTCAGCAGCTCGCGCGCATGGCACAGGTCCCCGGCACTGCGCGCCTTCTCCGCCTCCGCCGCCAGGTCCTGCGCCACCGCCAGGTCCAGCGCACCCTCGCCCAGCGAGCGCACCGCGTAGCCGCCGGACTCGCTCGCCAGGACCCCGGGGTCCAGGATCTTGCGCAGCCGGGACGCGTACGTCCGCAGCGCCGCCAGCGCCTGGGACGGCGGCTCGGCGCCCCAGAGCGCGTCGATCAGCTCCGCCGCCGTCGCCGTACGGCCCTCGCGCAGCAGCAGGGCGGCCAGCAGGGCGCGCTGCTGGGGGGAGCCGGTGTTCAGCGTCTCCTCGCCGCGCCAGGCCCGCACCGGACCGAGCACGCTGAAGCGCAACGCCGCCGGTTCCGCGATGGCACTGGCCGCGGAGCCGGAACGCCGCTGCTCAGGTACTCGCGGCCCACCGTCCATGCGTTCGCCCCCCTAGGCATCACGAACAACCCCGTCAGTTTGCCTTGTTCCGGGCGGTTGCGTCAGCCGGGGGAGATGCCGATCACAGACCGATACACCTCAGTACACAAGGCCCTCACATGGTCTTCGCACACAGTAGGCCGGACTCCATAGCTGACGGACCGTCAGATCGGCGCTACCGTGAGCGCCATGGAGACCCAGAGCACCCAGAGCACCCAGAACATCCAGAGCGACTTTCCGCGGATCATCTCCGTCGACGACCACACCGTGGAGCCTGCGCACGTCTGGCAGGACCGGCTCCCGAAGAAGTACCTGGACACCGGGCCACGGACGGTCCGCGCCCCACTGAAGGAAATGACCTTCCTGGGCGGGCGGTTCAAGCCCGTCATGGGTGAGCCGGGCGACGACGGTCCCATCGGCGACTGGTGGGTCTACGAGGATCTGCACCGGCCCCTGACCAGGCTGGACACCGCCGTCGGGTACGACCGGGACGAGATCAAGCTCGAAGTCATCACCTACGAGCAGATGCGGCCCGGGTCGTACGACGTCACGCAGCGGCTCGCCGACATGGACGTCAACCACGTCCAGTCCGCCCTGTGCTTCCCGACCTTCCCGCGCTTCTGCGGCCAGACCTTCACCGAGGCCCGGGACCGCGACCTCGCCCTGCTCTGCGTGCGCGCCTACAACGACTGGATGGTGGAGGAGTGGTGCGGGCCCGAGGCGCACGGGCGGCTCATCCCGCTCACGCTCATCCCCCTCTGGGACGCCCGCCTCGCCGCCGAAGAGGTCCGGCGCAACGCCGCCCGTGGCGTCCGGGCCGTCGCCTTCTCCGAGATACCACCGTACCTGGGCCTGCCGTCGGTCCACGGCGACGACTGGGACCCGTTCCTCGCGGCCTGCGACGAGACCGGCACGGTCGTCGCGATGCACATCGGCTCCAGCAGCCGGATGCCCTCCACCTCCGAGGACGCCCCGCCCGCCGTCGGCTCCACCATCACCTTCGCCAACTGCTGCTTCTCGATGGTGGACTGGCTGATGAGCGGCAAGTTCGAGCGTTACCCGAACCTGAAGGTGATGTACGCGGAGGGCCAGATCGGCTGGATCCCGTACATCCTGGAGCGCGCCGACGTGGTCTGGGAGGAGAACCGCGGGTGGGGAGGGGTCGCGGACAAGGTCCACCGGCCCCCGTCCGAGTCCTTCGCCGACCACGTCTACGGCTGCTTCTTCGACGACGCCTTCGGGCTGCGCAACCTCGACTCCATAGGCGTCGGCAACGTCCTGTACGAGACCGACTATCCGCACTCCGACTCCACCTGGCCCAAGTCCCGCGAGGTCGGCGAGGCCCAGATGGGGCATCTGCCGGCGGACGTGGTCGAGCGGATCGTCCGGGGGAACGCCATCGAGTTGCTGGGGCTCACCCCTGAAGGGCTCTGGCAGTGACAGCCCTGTCGTACGGCATCCAGCTGCCCGTCCAGTCCCAGAGCACCCTCTACGCGGAGGGCTGGGAGGCCGTCGGCGGGCCCGCCGACCTGGTCGAGATCGCGCGGGCCGTGGACCGGGCCGGGTTCGACTACCTCGCCTGCTGCGACCACGTGGTCATCCCGCGCCGGCTGGCCCCGGCGATGAGCACGGTCTGGTACGACCCGGTCGCCACCCTCGCCCATCTGGCCGCCGTGACCGAGCGCGTCCGGCTGCTCAGCCATGTGGCCGTCGTGGGCCTCAGACATCCCCTGCTCAGCGCCAAGCAGTACGCGACCCTCGACCATCTCTCCGGCGGGCGGCTGATCCTCGGTGTGGGCGCCGGGCATGTGCGCGAGGAGTTCGAGGTCCTCCAGGTGGACTTCGAGCGGCGCGGGGCCGTGCTGGACGAGGCGATCGACGCGCTGCGGGCCGCCCTCGGGCCCGAGGAGTTCCCCGAACACCACGGCAAGCTTTACGACTTCGCCGATCTGGGCCAGCGGCCCCGGCCCGCGCAGGAGCACGTCCCGATCTGGATCGGGGGCTCCTCGCCCGCCGCCGTCCGCCGGGCCGCGCTGAAGGGTGACGGCTGGCTGCCGCAGGGGGATCCGCGCGACCGGCTGCCCGCGCAGATCGGCCGCCTCAAGGCACTGCGGGAGCAAGCGGGCGTCGAGGCGCCCTGCACCATCGGCGCCATCACCGAGCCGCTGTACATCGGCCGGGCCGACTGGCACGTCGGGCGGCGCACCCTCGCCGGGGCGCCTGAGGAGATCGCCGAGTCGCTGCGGGCGTACCGCGCGCTGGGCGTGCACCAGATCCAGGTGCGGTTCCGCAGCCGGAGCCGCAGCGAACTCATCGACCAGATCGGCGTGTTCGGGGCGGAGGTCGCGCCCCGGCTGGACTGAGAAGCGGACGGAGCAGACATGGGCAAGCTGGACGGGCGGGTCGTCATCGTCACCGGGGCGGCGCGCGGACAGGGCGAACAGGAGGCGCGGCTCTTCCGGGCGGAGGGTGCGCGGGTGGTCGTCGCCGATGTGCTGGACGACCAGGGGGAGGCCCTGGCCAAGGAGATAGGGGCCCTCTACGTCCATCTCGACGTGGGCACGGAGGAGGGCTGGCGGGAGGCCGTCGCCGCGGTCAAGCAGGCGTACGGGCGCATCGACGGGCTGGTCAACAACGCGGGCATCCTGCGCTTCAACGCGCTGGTGGACACCCCGCTGGACGAGTTCATGCAGGTCGTGCAGGTCAACCAGGTCGGCTGCTTCCTGGGTATGAAGGCTGTCGCGCCGGAGATGACGGACGGCGGGACCATCGTCAACACCGCCTCCTACACCGCGCTCACCGGGATGGCGGCCGTGGGGACGTACGCGGCCACCAAGCACGCGGTGCTCGGGCTGACCCGGGTGGCCGCGCTGGAGCTGGCGGGCCGGCGGATCCGGGTCAACGCCATCTGCCCGGGTGCCATCGACACCGCGATGTCGAACCCGGCCCGCCTCGACCCGGACGCGGACCCGGAGGAGATGAGCCGGGCCCTGGACGAGCTGTACCGCAGGCTCGTGCCGCTCGGCCGGGTCGGGCAGCCGGAGGAGGTGGCCCGGCTGGCTCTCTTCCTCACCTCGGACGACTCGTCCTACATCACCGGGCAGCCGTTCGTGATCGACGGGGGCTGGCTGGCGGGGGTCAGCGTGATCTGACAGTCCGTCACCTATTGACGAATCTGACGCAACGTCAGAAAGTTCGTAGCACTCGTAAGAACCTGAACCGGGGAAGGTGAACCGCCGTGGAATTCGGGCTCTTTGTACAGGGATACGTGGGCAAGCGCGCCGAGACCGACCCGCTGGCCGAGCACAAGGCACTGATGGAGGAGACCGGGTACGTCATCCAGGCGGACAAGTCAGGCTTCAAGTACGCCTGGGCCTCCGAGCACCACTTCCTGGAGGAGTACTCGCACCTCTCCGCCAACGACGTCTTCCTCGGCTACCTCGCCCACGCGACCGAGCGCATCCACCTGGGCTCCGGGATCTTCAACCCGCTGGCCCAGGTCAACCATCCGGTGAAGGTGGCCGAGAAGGTCGCCATGCTGGACCACCTCAGCGAGGGCCGCTTCGAGTTCGGCAGCGGGCGGGGCGCCGGCAGCCACGAGATCCTCGGCTTCCTGCCCGGCATCACCGACATGAACTACACGAAGGAGATCTGGGAGGAGACCATCGCGGAGTTCCCGAAGATGTGGCTCCAGGACGAGTACGTCGGCTTCCAGGGCAAGCACTGGCAGCTGCCGCCGCGGAAGGTGCTCCCCAAGCCGTACGGGAAGTCGCATCCGGCGATGTGGTACGCGGCCGGGTCGCCGCCGTCGTACGCCATGGCCGCGAAGAAGGGGCTCGGCGTGCTGGGCTTCAGCATCCAGAAGGTCTCCGACATGGAGTGGGTGCTGGAGCAGTACAAGACGGCTGTCGTGAACGCGGAGCCCGTCGGGGACTTCGTCAACGACAACGTCATGGTGACGACCACGGCGATCTGTGCGCCCACGCACGCCGAGGCGATCGAGATCGCGGTGAACGGGGGGCTGCACTATCTGCCCTCGCTGGTGTTCCGGTACCACGACACGTTCCCGCGGCCCGAGGGCTTCCCGGTGTGGCCGGAGACGCTGCCTCGGTACACGCCGGAGTTCGTGGAGCTGCTCATCGAGGAGGAGCTGCTGATCTGCGGGGATCCGGACGAGGTGCTGCGGCAGTGCAAGCGGTGGGAGCAGGCGGGGGCGGATCAGCTGAGCTTCGGGTTGCCGGTGGGGGTGCCGAAGGAGGAGACGCTGCAGACGATCCGGCTGATCGGTGAGCACGTGATTCCGAAGATCGACACGGATCCGGTGCATCGGACGTCGCGGTTCCGTCAGGCCGTGTAAGGGGGCTCCTGGCATGTTGGACCACCTGATCAGGGCAGTGACCGTTGTCGACGGCACGGGTGCCCCCGCCTTCACCGCCGACGTCGGCATACGCGGCGGTCGGATAGCCGTCGTCGGCAAGGCCACCGAGGACGCCCGCACCACCGAGGACGCGCACGGCCTCGTCCTCACCCCCGGCTTCGTGGACCCCCACACCCACTACGACGCCCAGCTCTTCTGGGACCCGTACGCCACGCCCTCGCTCAACCACGGGGTGACGACCGTGGCCGCGGGGAACTGCGGGTTCACGCTGGCGCCGCTGCATCCCGATCGCCCCGAGGACGCCGACTACACCCGGCGGATGATGTCCAAGGTGGAGGGGATGTCCCTGGTGGCGCTGGAGGACGGGGCGCCGTGGAGCTGGAGCAGCTTCGGGGAGTATCTGGACGCCCTGGAGGGTCGGATCGCGGTCAACGCCGGGTTCATGGTGGGGCATTGCGCGCTCCGGCGGTATGTGATGGGGCCGGACGCGGTCGGCGGGCAGCCGAGCGGGGAGCAGCTGGAGGAGATGCTGCGGCTGTTCCACGAGGCGATGGACGCGGGGGCCTGGGGGCTGTCCACCACCCAGTCCAGTACGCACTCCGACGGTGACGGGCAGCCCGTGGCCTCCCGGCATGCGCGGCCGGCGGAGCTGCTGGCGCTGGCGCGGGCCGTCGGGGAGCACGAGGGCACGCAGATCGAGGCGATCGTCGCCGGGTGCCTGGACCAGTTCAGCGACGAAGAGATCGATCTGTTCGTCGAGATGAGCGCGGTGGCGGGACGGCCCCTGAACTGGAACGTCCTGACCATCGACGCGGCCGTTCCGGAGCGGGTGCCCCGGCAGCTCAGTGCCAGTGAGCGGGCACGGAAGGCCGGCGGGCGGGTCGTGGCGCTCACCATGCCGATCCTGACGCCGATGAACATGTCCCTGGGTACGTTCTGCGCCCTGAACCTCATCCCGGGGTGGGGGCCGATCCTCGGTCTGCCGGTGCCGGAGCGGATCGCCAGGCTGCGGGACCCCGAGGTCAGGAAGGAGATGCTGCGGCGGGCCGAGTCGAAGGAGGCGGGTGTCTTCCGGCGGCTGGCGAACTTCGGCCGGTATGTCATCGGGGACACGTACAGCGAGGCCAACCGCGGGCTGACCGGGCGGGTGGTGCGGGACATCGCCGCCGAGCGCGGACAGGACCCCTTCACGTGCCTGGTGGAGATCTGCGCCAACGACGAACTCCGTACGGTCCTGTGGCCGATGCCCACCGACAACGACCCCGCCTCCTGGGCCCTGCGCGCCGAGACCTGGCAGCACGAGGACGTGCTGCTCGGCGGTTCGGACGCGGGTGCGCACCTGGACCGGATGTGCGGGGCGCCGTACACCACCCGGTTCCTCGGTGACTGTCTGCGCGGCCGGAAGCTGGTCGGTCTGGAGCAGGCGGTGAAGATGCTGACCGACGACCCGGCGCGGCTCTTCGGGCTGCGGGAGCGGGGCCGGGTGCGGGAGGGCTGGCATGCGGACCTGGTGCTGTTCGACCCGGAGCGGATCGACGCAGGTCAGGCCACCCTGGTGCACGACCTGCCGGGTGACAGCCCGCGGCTGGACTCCCGGGCGTTCGGGATACGGGCCGTGTGGGTCAACGGGGTCGAGGCGATCCGGGACGACGTGGTGAGCGGTGCCGTGCCGGGCCGGGTGCTGCGGTCCGGGCGGGACACCGGGACGGTGAGCACCAGGTGAGCGAGGGGCAGCGGCTGTTCGTCGGCGGGGAGTGGGCGGAGCCGGACGCCGGGTACTACCCGGTGATCGATCCGGCCACCGAGGAGACCGTCGGGCAGGCGCCGGAGGCCTCGGTGGAGCAGGTGCGGGCGGCCTGTGCCGCGGCCCGGGAGGCGTTCGGGACCTGGTCGCGGACCGGCCCGGCGGAGCGGGCCGCGGTGCTCGGGCGGGCCGCGGAGATCATCCGCGGCCGGCTCGGCCCGTACGCCGAGCTGGCGCGGGCCGAGACCGGGGCGACGACCGGGACGGCCCGGGCGATGCAGGTCGGGGTGGCCGCCGCCCGCTTCCGCCGGTACGCCACCGTGGAGCCGGCCGAGTGGGCGATCGCCCCGCAGATCAACGAGGCCGGGCCGATGGGGCGGGCGGGGGTGATGGGGGCGCTGGCGGTACGGCAGCCCGTCGGCGTGGTCACCTGCATCACCTCGTACAACAACCCGTGGGCCAACCCGGCAGGCAAGGTCGCCCCGGCCCTGGCGATGGGCAACACGGTGGTCGTGAAGCCGGCTCCGCAGGACCCGCTGTCCGTCTACCGGATGGCCGAGGCGCTGCAGGAGGCGGGCGCACCGGCGGGTGTGGTGAACGTGGTCTCCGGGCGGGCCACGGACGTCGGTGCGGCCGCGGTCGCGTCGCCCGACGTCGACATGGTGAGCTTCACCGGCTCCACGGCCGTCGGGCAGCGCATCGCCGAGGTGTGCGGGCGGGACATGAGACGCCAGCTGATGGAGCTGGGTGGGAAGGGCGCGGCCCTCGTCTTCGACGACGCCGACCTCACGTCGGCGGTGGCCGGGATCGGGACGACGTTCTCCTTCTACAGCGGGCAGATCTGTACGGCGCCGACCCGGGTGCTGGCCCAGCGGGGGGTGTACGAGCGGCTGGTGGAGCAACTCGCCGCCTATGCACGTCGGTTGAAGATCGGTGACCCGAGGGAGGCCGACACGGTCGTGGGGCCGCTGATCTCCGCCGAGCACCGGGCGCGGGTGGAGTCGTATGTCGAGCTGGGCCGCAAGGAGGGCGCGACGGTGGTCGTCGGCGGTGAACGCCCTTCCCTGGAGCGGGGTTTCTACGTCGCCCCGGCTCTGCTGGCCGACTGCGCGAACGACATGCGGGTGGCACGGGAGGAGATCTTCGGGCCCGTGGTGTCGGTCGTCCCCTTCGACGACGAGGACGAGGGCGTGGCCCTCGCCAACGACTCCGACTACGGGCTGATCGACTACGTCTGGTCGGGCGACGTGGCCCGCGCCTTCCGCGTGGCCCGGCAGCTGCGGGCCGGCGGCGTCGGCATCAACACGGTCGGCCGCAACATGGAGGCGCCCTTCGGCGGCTTCAAGAAGAGCGGGGTCGGCCGGGACGTGGGCTCCTACGCGCTGCACGCCTACAGCGAGGTCCAGGCGATCGTGTGGCCGGGGTGAGCGCGCTCAGTCCGTGAGATCCACCCGCACCGTCAGCAGGTCGGTGCCGAACGCCCGTACGGCCGCGCTGTTGAAACGGGGCAGGGCGCGCAGGCGGGCCACGGCGTCGTCCTCCGGCAGGAGATGGGCGGTGCCGTGGTACCAGCGGCCGCCGATGCGGACGCGGACCCTCGGGTCGGCCTGGATGTTGCGCACGTACTGCGACTTGAACCCGAACTCCGAGACGATCCAGAAGGAGTCGCCGACCCGGCGTCCGCCCACCGGCGTGGGCCGGGGCAGGCCGGAGGTGCGGCCGGTGGTCTCCAGGACGGTCTGGAACGGCAGGCGCCGGTTGAGCGGGTTGGCCACGTGGCGCTGGAAGCGGGTGACGATCCGGTGCTTGAGGTCGGCGGCCTTGCGGGACATCTGTCGGGCTCTCCTGTTCTCCCCCGAAAACGGTATCCGGCCGTATGCCTCGGTATGCCTCGCGTGGGTGCTGCGGCAGCCCTGTGGAGGGCGTGTGGTGCGTGGACAGGCTTACGGCTGGCGCGTGTTAGCCTCCCTCGCGATCGCGATCGATGGCAACGGGGGTCAGTGATGGGCGCGTCTTCGGACGGCTATCAGGTCAAGGCCGGCATGACCGGCCAGGCAAACGAACTGGACGGCGCGGGCAACGACGCCGGGAAGATCGCCAAGGCGATCGGCCCCTTGGCCTGCTACCCGCAGGACACGCTGGGGGGTTCCGACTCCGGGCCGGCGTTCGACGCGTACGCCGCGGCCTGGGAGGCGGAGTCCAAGACGCTCACGGACGCGCTGCACGAACTCGCGGACAAGGTCCGTGCGTCCAAGGGCGCCTACGGCGGCAGCGACCAACTCGTCTCGACGCAGGCCGCCCATGTCCGGGTCGGCGACGCCACCGTCAGCACGATGCCCGCGTACGCCGAGCGCCCCTCGGCTCTCTCGGATTACTGAGGAGCGCCCGATGACGGAATCCACCACCGACCGCCGCAAGCGGCTGGCTGAGCTGAGCGACGACATCGCCTCGGCCGGCAGCAAGAACGACCTGATCGACGCGATCGACTCCGCGCTCGCCGTGTCCGCCCCGGTGGGCGACCCGGCCACGCTGGAGACACTGGGCAAGCAGTACCGGGGCCAGGCGGACAACGCCCTCGCCGTCTCCGAGCGGGTCGACAAGGTGGCACGCAAGGGCCTGCCGGACGTGTGGGTCGGCGACACCAGCGTCCTCGCCGCCGACGCGATCTCCGCCGCCTCGCGGGACGCCGTGCAGATGTCCGAGGCGCTCCGGGGCGGCGGCAACGCCCTGCTGAACCTGGCCGACTGGCTCAAGGTCGCGCAGAAGGGCGACGGCGACGGCCGCGCCAAGCTGCGCGAGGCGCGCGGCATGCTGGGCGGCAAGGACGGCTTCTTCGACGACTGGCACGAGGACGACGAGGAGGAGTCGACGCGGCTGAAGGCCCGCTCCGTGGCCTCCTCCGGCGTCCAGCTGGTCCACCAGGCCGCCGTCACCGCCGACGACGCCGCGCGCCATGCCGCCCGCGAGCTGAACAAGTGGGCGGCCGAGGCCCGCGCCGGCAAGATGAAGACCGACGAGCTGTCCGCGGTCGACCGGCTGATGCTGGCCGACACCAGCAACGTGGGCGGCGATCCCGAGCTGAACGAGATCCTCACGGCGAACGACCTGGAGCGGTCCGGGCGCGCCATGGAGAAGCTCTCACCGGCCGACCGCGCACGCATGGAGAAGCTCCTGGCCGACGCCTCGACGCCGCAGGAGAAGGCGTACCTGATGAAGGCCCTCGCCGCGGGCAACTCCGTCGACGAGATCGCCACGTTCGGGGGCAAGATCCACGGCAAGGACGAGGTGTGGCTGCGGGAGCACCTGGCGCCGGTGTCGACGAACGTCGATTCGTCGGCCACGAGCCAGGAGAACCAGGACTTCAAGGGCAAGCTCTGGGACCAGGACGGCGAGACCTGCGTGCCCTCCTCCACGGTCACCGCGCGCGCCATCGTGGACCCCGTGTACGCCCTGGAACTGACCGGCGGCCCCGACGGCACGGACGACGACCCGGAGCACTTCCGCAAGCGCCTGACCGACGAACAGCTCCGCATGCACGAGGAGGGCGACGGCGACAACGCCGGCTGGTGGTGGGACGAGCATCCGGACGGCATGGACAAGGACGGGCAGGAGGAGATCTCCAACAAGGAGCTGAGCCCGCACACCGGCGACCACTACGAGGCCCAGGGCATGGGCGGTGAGGACGACCGGCGCAACGTTCTGCCCGACATCGAGAAGTCCGTCGCCGAGGGCAAGCCCGTCCCCATCAACATCGAGCGGTACGACGAGAACGGCGACCGGCACGGCCACAGCATGATGATCGTCGGCCAGGAGGGGGACAGGCTCCAGATCTACAACCCCTGGGGCGTCACCACCTGGGTCAGCGAAGATGACTTCATCAAGGGAGACCTCAGCGCGGCCGCGGACGACCGCTACTCGGCCGCGCACAAGGGCAATGTCGACACCGTCTACATCCAGCAGAACTGAGCAACCGTGAACATGCGCACCATACTGACCCCGCTGGCCGCCGCGGCCGGAGTCCTCCTCCTGGCCGGCTGCGGTTCTTCGGGGGGAGCCGATGAGTACGGCACCGAGAAGCGTGCCATCACGGTGGACGCCGGGGACGAGTTCACCCTGAAGGTGCCGGCGAATCCCGCGCTCGGGCAGAACTGGTACCTGGCCGAGCCCCAGCCCGACGCGAACGTGGTGAAGTACCGGGGCAAGCGGGAAGAGGAGGAGGGCAGCGACAACACCGGTGGCGGCGACGGCACCCAGTTCTTCGACTTCACGGCACGCAAGCCCGGCAAGGCCACTGTGAAGCTCCTGCACTGCCCCATGGGCAGCTGTCACAGCGGCACCCAGTCGGCGGCTCCGATCCCGAGCGCGACCGCCTCCGGCACGGCATCGACGAGCCCGTACCCGACCGCGACGAGCACACCGGACGACAGGCCGGCGTTCTTCGTCTACACGATCACGGTCCGCTGACCCACCCACCCGAGAACCGGAAGCGTTCCTCATGCCCTCCGCACCCCGCACCGACGACGAGGTCCTCGCCACCACCGACGTGACCGTCCTGCTCCGCTACGGCCTCACCCAGGACGCCTTCCGCACCGCCCTGTTCGGTGACGGCGCCGTCGCGGCCGCCGTCACCCTCGACCGGCTCGGCGTGGTGCCGCGCTCGGTCTCGTACGTCGCGAAGATCGTCCGTGCAGGCGGGCTGCGCTACGCCGCAGAGCTGCCCGAGCCGCTGCCCTCCCGGGAGGCGTCCGAGCTGCTGCGCGACTGGCTGGAGGCCGCCGCGCAGCTCGCCGACACGCCCGAGGGCGAGGCACGCACCGCCCGCTGGCTGGACACGGTCGCCGAGATCCTGGGCCTGCGCCGCGACGCCCGCGCCCGGAGCAAGGACACCCCCGGCGCCCCCGGCGCCCCCGGTACCCCCTAGGTTCGGTCGGCCAGCCAGTTGCCGTGGAAGCCGAACGGCACCCGGGTCGGCAGGTGGACCGTCGCGACCGGCGGCCCGGCAAGGTCGTCGGCGTCCAGGACGACCAGGTCGCTGCGGTCGGTGCCGGCGTCGTGGACGTACGTCATGAGCCAGCCGGGGCCGCCGGGCCTGTCGTCGGCCGGGGCGAACGCGGCCTCGCCAGGGGTGCGGCCGGGGCCGAAGTCGTGCGCGGTGGCCGAGCCGGTCGTCAGGTCGTAGCGGACCAGTGAGCTGCCGCAGGTCACGTGCCCGTAGGGGGAGTCGAGGCCGGTGAGGCGGTCGTCGACGCGCGGGAACTCGCCCGGTCGGTCGTCGACCTGCTCCTCGTGCACCGTCCCGCGAACCGGGTCGACGGTCCACTTCCACAGCACCGCCCGCTGCGGCGCGGTGCTGCCGTCGGCGGTGCGGCGGTACATCTCCGGGTAGCGCATGACGTGCAGGACGATGGTGCCGTCCGGCGCGTCGTAGGCGTTGAGCGAGTGGAAGACGTAGCAGGGGTCCACGGTGAACCAGCGGACCTCGCCGTACGGGTCGTCGCGGCGCAGGACGCCGAGCCGGGCGCCGTATCCGTCGTCCCACCGGTAGGGCATCGTTCCGCCGGTCAGGGCGAGTTCGACGTCGAAGACGACGGGCAGGTCCATGAAGACGACGTGCTCGGCGGTGAGCGCGAAGTCGTGCAGCATCGTCGGGCCCGGCACCTCGACGGGCCTGCTGATCACCAACTCGCCCGCGGCGTCGGCCCGGTGGTAGGTGAGGTGGGTGGACTCCACCATGCCGTAGCCGAAGAAGTGCAGTTCGCCGGTGACCGGGCAGGTCTTCGGGTGGGCCGTCATCGCGGTCCCCAGCCGACCGTCGAAGTCGTAGGGGCCCTTGGTGTCGAGGTCGCAGGTCAGCTCGTAGGGCAGGGCCGTCTCGACCAGGGCGAGGGTGCGGCCGGCGTGCCGGACCACGTGGGTGTTGGCCGGGCCGGAGGTGAGGTCCCGCCGGCCCTGGTCGTCGTACATCCGGGCCCGGTCGGTGAACCGGGTCGTGCGCACCCACCGGTTGCGGTAGGAGACGGCCCGCCCGCCGTCGAGGCGGACGCCGTGCACCATGCCGTCGCCGAAGAACCAGTGCCCGGAGGCGGCGTCGGCCGGGTTCGGGCCGTTGCGCAGGTACCAGCCGGCCAGCTCGGGCGGGATCGTGCCGGTCACCGGCAGGTCGTGCGCGGTGAGTTCCTCGGTGACCGGGGCGTAGTTGCCGCTGAGGTGCTTCGGGTTCACCGGGCCACCTGCGCGGCCTTGGCCTGGACGTGGGCGACGTAGCGGACGGTGAAGACCATCGGGACGGCGAAGCCGGCGATCTGGAGCACCGTGGCCGCGGTGGAGTGGGCATGACCGGCGTGGGCCACCAGGGCGAGGGCGACGGCGGTGGCCGCGAAGGCGGCGGTCCAGACGGCGGTGATGACGACGTTGGTCCGGATGAACGGCTTCAGACCCCAGACCTCGGGCGGGGTGGTGCGCTTGGCGATACCCAGGGTGAACGGCCGGCCGATGGCCAGCGAGACGCCGGCGATGAGGGCGAGGGTGCCGGAGGAGAGCGACGCGGAGTAGTCGTGCACGCCCGAGTGCGGGTCGGCGAAGGCGATGGCTGCGAGGACGGCGAAGAAGACCGCCGAGCCGGATTCGATGATGAGTGCGTCAAATCCGGTGCCGGACTGCTTCTCCTTGGCGATGATCGCGACGGCGACCAACAGTGCGGCCAGTGCGCCCCACTGCCAGTCCCCGGAGGGAAAGACGGCGAAGACGATCCACGGCAGGAACGTGCGCAGGTACGACATTGGGTTCCCCGTTTTTCGATGTGGTCTTGGTCTGGGATGTGGTCTTGGTCTGGTGCGGTCTTGCGGTCTTGCTTCCTCATCCGACATGTCAAAAGTAGAAGGTCGGGTCGTGACATGTCAAGAGTGGAAGGTAAGCTGGGGTCATGAGCCTCAAACACGCACTGCTCGGCCTGCTCTCGGAGCGCCCCGCCAGCGGGTACGACCTGCTGAAGCGGTTCGAGACCTCGCTGGCCAACGTCTGGCCGGCCACTCAGAGCCAGATCTACACCGAGCTGACCAAGCTGGCGGGCTCCGGACTGATCACGGTGGCCGCCGAGGGGCCGCGCGGCCGCAAGGAGTACACCCTGGCCGACGAGGGCCTGGCCGAGCTGCGCCACTGGCTGACCGAGACCAGGCCCCAGCGCAACACTCGCAGTGACCTGCTCCTGCGCGTCTTCTTCCTCGGCGTGCTGCGCCCCGAGCAGGCCCGCACCTATCTGACCGAGCTGGTCGAGATGTCCGCGCGCGAGCACGAGCAGCTGAAACAGCTCGACGAGGCCATCGACTGGGACGACGACAACCTCTCGGTCTACGGCCGCATCGCCCTGGAGTACGGCCTGCGCTTCAACGCGATGCGCCGGGAGTGGGCCGAGTGGGCCGCCGCCCAGATCAAGTAGCCCCGAGAAAGACGGGGTTGGTGAAGGCGGCCATCGCCCCCGGCAGCGGACCGAGCGCCGTCTCGTGGCGCAACTCCGCCCGGACGTAGGCCGCGTACGCCGGTGTCGTACGCCACTCGACCACTCCCTCCCCGGACACCGGCAGCGGCTCACTGGTGAACAGCGTGCCCTGGTCGGTGACGAAGCGAACGGAGCAGCGAGGGGCGCCGGAGACCTCCAGGCGGACGGCCACCGGGGTGTCGTCCGGCACGCCGAGCCGCTCGCCGATACCCGCCTCCCGGCCGTCACCTGCAGCGGTGAAGGCGAGCGTCACGTGCCGCGACTCGGCCACGTACGAACGCCCCGCGCGCAGGCCCTGCTGGATCGCCGCCCGCGTGAGGTCCTCGGCGAGGACGACCGTCTGGGGCATGCCGACCGCGTCCGGGTCACGGTGGGCGTCGCTGTTGCCCATAGCCGGCAACCACTCCCGTCCCTCCCGTCCCTCCCGTACGCATGCGACGAGCTGGGCGTCCCAGGCGGCCAGGGTCACCTCGTCGTCGGGCGTGTACGGCCCGTTCCACACCTCGACCGCGTCCGCCTCCCCGAACCCGAACCGCCAGCCGCACCCGACGCACGTGGCGTGCGGATGGGCCGGTACGACCAGCCCGCCCGCCTCCCGGACCTGCCGCGCGAAGTGCCCGAAGCGCCCGTCCCGGGCCCGGTACCGCCAGTCCACGAACGTGCCCGGCTCGGTCCCGAGGGCCAGCACGTGCCCGTTCCGTGTGGTGACCTCCTCGCCCAGCATGACCAGCAGGTCGTCGCCCGCCACGTCGGCCCAATGGGCATGGGAGGACGACGTGTTGTGCTCGGAACTGTTGATGAAGTCCAGCCCCGCCGCCCGCGCCAGCGCCCCGATCTCGGCCGGGGTGCGGCGCCCGTCGGAGTGCCAGGAGTGAAGGTGACAGTCACCGCGATACCAGGCCCGCCCCCGCCCCCGCCCCCGGGCCCGGGCCCGGGACGGCGGATAGACCGGCCGGGGCGTCTCCCCGGGCTCCCCTTCCGCCTGGGTGACCGTCACCTCGTACGACAGCCCCTGCGGCGCCACCGTGTACGGCCCGAGCGCGATGTACCAGGTCCCGGGATGCAGCGGCCCGGGTAGATACCCCGGCGTCGCCTCGTCCGCCCGCACGAAGAACTCCGTACGGGCACCGCCCGACCACCCCCGAAAGCCCCGCCCGCCCAGCCCGACACCGCGCACGTCGAAGAGGCCGATGTCGAGGGCGTTGCCAGGGGTACCGGCCGGAACGGCGGGCCGATCGTAGGTGTAGGAGACGTGCAACTCCCTTATCCCGGGGCCCACTTCGAAGGGAAGGTAGACGTAATCAGGCGAGCCGGGAGCGATAGTGCCGCGCAACGTCGTCACACCCTCAACGTAAGCCAACTCCAGGGGCGCGGGACAGTATCAATTTGCGGCTCCGCCGCGTGGGCGCGACAAGCCACATCCCACCCGCACCCGCCAACGAAGACCAACCAGCCCCCACAACAGGCGCCCAAAGTCCCAACCGCTCGGCATGGACATATGGGACAGCACCCGATACAGATGCCCCATGCGCATCGCCGTGACAATCTTCCTCACCGACGAGACAGTCACCCCCACCCGTCTCGCCCAAGAACTCGAGCAGCGCGGCTTCTCCGGGCTGTACCTGCCCGAGCACACCCACATCCCCGTAGAGCGGACCACCCCCTACCCCGCCGGCGGCGACCTCCCCCGCGAGTACGGCCGCACCCTCGACCCCTTCGTCGCCCTGGGCCAGGCCGCGGCCGTGACCGAGCGGCTGGGCCTCGGTACGGGGATCACGCTGGTCGCCCAGCACGACCCGATCGGCCTGGCCAAGCAGATCGCCACCCTCGATCACCTCTGCGGCGGCCGCTTCACCCTCGGCCTCGGCTTCGGCTGGAACGTCGAGGAGGCCGCCGACCACGGTGTCGAGTGGCGCGGCCGCCGGGAGCTGGTCCGGGACCGGATGGGCCTGATGCGGGCGCTGTGGTCCGAGGAACCGGTGGGGTACGAGGGCGAGTTCGGCAGCGTGCGGGCGAGCTTCGCGTTCCCCAAGCCGGCGCAGAAGCCGCGCGGGCCGGTCGTCGGCCCGCGCACGCTCGTCGGCGGGGCGGCGGGGCCCAAGCTGTTCGCGCACATCGCCGAGTACGCCGACGGCTGGCTGCCGATCGGCGGCCGCGGGCTCAGCGAGTCGCTGCCCGTGCTGCGGTCCGTCTGGGCGGACGCCGGCCGCGACCCGGCCGCCCTCCAGGTGGTCCCGTACGCCGTCCACCCCACCCCCGGCAAGCTCGCCCACTACGCGGAGCTGGGCATCGAGGAGACGGTCGTCCAACTGCCCCCGGCGGGCGAGGCGGAGGTGCTGCGGGTGCTCGACGCGTACGCGAGCTTCCTGGAGCCGCGATGAGTCCCCACTGGCGTGATCAGCCCGAACGTATGCTCAGGGAATGACGACTTCCGCGACCTCCGGGACCGGCCCGACCGAGAACTCCATGCGTCGCGCCCTCAAACGTGCCCGGGACGGCGTCGCCCTCGACGTCTCCGAGGCGGCGGTGCTCCTCCAGGCCCGTGGCGAGGCTCTGACCGACCTCGCCGCGTCCGCCGCCCGGGTGCGTGACGCGGGCCTTCAGGCGGCGGGCCGGCCCGGTGTCATCACCTACTCGAAGAGCGTCTTCATTCCCCTGACCCGGCTGTGCCGGGACAAGTGTCACTACTGCACCTTCGTCACCGTCCCGGGCAAGCTGCGCCGGGCGGGCCACGGGATGTTCATGTCCCCCGACGAGGTGCTCGACGTCGCCCGCAAGGGTGCCGCCCTCGGCTGCAAGGAAGCCCTGATCACCCTCGGCGACAAGCCGGAGGACCGCTGGCCGGAAGCGCGCGAGTGGCTGGACGCGCACGGCTACGACGACACCATCGCCTACGTCCGCGCCATCTCGGTCCGGATCCTGGAGGAGACGGGCCTGCTGCCCCACCTCAACCCGGGCGTGATGACGTGGACGGACTTCCAGCGGCTGAAGCCCGTGGCCCCCTCCATGGGCATGATGCTGGAGACGACGGCGACCCGGCTGTGGTCAGAGCCCGGCGGCCCGCACTACGGCTCCCCGGACAAGGAACCGGCCGTACGGCTGCGGGTGCTGGAGGACGCGGGCCGCTCCTCGGTGCCCTTCACCTCCGGCCTGCTGATCGGCATCGGCGAGACGTACGAGGAGCGCGCGGAGTCCCTGTTCGCGCTGCGGAAGGTGTCGCGGGCCTACCACGGCATCCAGGAGCTGATCATCCAGAACTTCCGTGCCAAGCCGGACACGGCGATGCGCGGCATGCCGGACGCCGAACTGGACGAGCTGGTCGCCACGGTGGCGGTGGCCCGGCACATCATGGGCCCGAGCGCCTGCCTCCAGGCCCCGCCGAACCTGGTGGACGCCGAGTACGAGCGGCTGATCGGCGCCGGGATCGACGACTGGGGCGGGGTGTCCCCGCTCACCATCGACCACGTCAACCCGGAACGCCCCTGGCCGTTGATCGAGGAACTCACCGAGCTTTCCCGCGCCGCCGGCTTCGAGCTGCGCGAACGCCTGTGTGTGTACCCCGAGTTCGTCCGCCGCGGCGAGCCCTGGCTGGACCCGCGTCTGCGCCCGCACGTGGACGCGCTGGCCGACCCGGAGACCGGCCTCGCGCTGCCGGACGCGGTGGTCGAGGGGCGCCCGTGGCAGGAGCCGGAGGAGGTCTTCGTGCCCAGCGGCCGCACGGAGCTGCACCGCACGATCGACACCGAGGGCCGGACGGCCGATCGGCGCGACGACTTCGACGAGGTGTACGGCGACTGGGAGGCGCTGCGTGAGGCGGCGGTCCCCGGCATGGCGCCGGAGCGCATCGACACGGACGTACGCCAGGCGCTGCGCACGGCCGCCGACGACCCGACCCGCCTGACCGACGCCGAGGCCCTGGCCCTGTTCCACGCGGACGGCCCGGCGCTGGACGCGCTGTGCCGGGTGGCGGACGACGTGCGCCGGTCGGCGGTGGGCGACGACGTGACGTACATCGTCACCCGCAACATCAACTTCACCAACGTCTGTTACACGGGCTGCCGCTTCTGTGCCTTCGCGCAGCGCAGGACGGACGCGGACGCGTACACGCTGTCGCTGGAGCAGGTGGCGGACCGGGCCCAGCAGGCGTGGGACGTGGGCGCGGTCGAGGTGTGCATGCAGGGCGGCATCCACCCCGACCTGCCCGGCACGGCGTACTTCGACATCGCGAAGGCGGTCAAGGAGCGGGTCCCTGGCATGCATGTGCATGCCTTCTCCCCGATGGAGGTGGTGAACGGGGCGACCCGCACCGGCATGTCGATCCGGGAGTGGCTGTCCGCCGCGAAGGAGGCCGGTCTCGACTCAATCCCCGGCACTGCGGCGGAGATCCTGGACGACGAGGTCCGCTGGGTGCTGACCAAGGGCAAGCTGCCGGCGGCCACGTGGATCGAGGTGATCACGACGGCCCACGAGCTGGGCATCCGCTCCTCCTCGACGATGATGTACGGCCACGTGGACCAGCCCCGGCACTGGCTGGGGCATCTGCGCACGCTGGCCGGGATCCAGCAGCGGACGGGCGGCTTCACGGAGTTCGTGACGCTCCCCTTCATCCACACGAACGCCCCGGTGTACCTGGCGGGCATCGCACGCCCCGGCCCGACCACGCGCGACAACCGCGCGGTGACGGCGATGGCAAGGCTCCTTCTCCACCCCCACATCCCCAATATCCAGACAAGTTGGGTCAAACTGGGTGCGGAGGGTGCGGCGGAGATGCTCCGCTCCGGTGCGAACGACCTGGGCGGCACGCTGATGGAGGAGACGATCTCCCGCATGGCGGGTTCGTCGTACGGCTCGTACAAGTCGATCAGGGAGCTGGTGGCCGTGGCCGAGGCGGCCGGCCGCCCGGCGAAGCCCCGCACCACGCTGTACGGGCCGGTCTCGGACGAGCGCCGGAGCGCGGCCGAGGCCTCCGACGGGCACCTGCCGGATCTGCTCCCCGTCCTGGACTGAGTACGATGATCCGACCCCTGTGCTGAGAAGGGGGACCCGTAGCGGAGGAGATGCGTACCCGTGGCTGCCCGACTGCCCTCGTGGGCCTGGGTCTCCGGTCTGACGGCCGGGGCGACCGCGGCCGTCGTCTTCCTGGCCGTGCAGGCGGAACACGGGCCGCGTCCCACGGCCGCGACGGCCAAGCCCAGCGCGTCGGCGTCGGCGTCGACGGGCGCCCACACGCCCGCGAAACCGAAGACGCCGGCCGAGCCGACCCTGCCGGACGCGTCCGGCACGGGCCGCCGGATCGTCTACTCGCTCGGTGAGAAGCGGGTCTGGCTGGTCGACGCGACCGGCAAGCCGACCCGCACGTTCACGGTGTGGCCGGGCACGGTGAACCCGCAGCCCGGCCGCTACTCGGTCACCCTGCGCATCCAGTCCCTCAAGGGCTCGGACGGGGTCCAGATCGAGCACGTCATGTACTTCACCAAGGTGTCGGGCGTGAACATAGCCTTCTCCAACGCCCTCGACGGCGCCTCGCCGCCGCCGGCGCCCAGCGGCCAGAAGCTGGGCGGCATCCGCCTCCACAAGGAGGACGGAGCCGCGCTGTGGGCCTTCGGCGAGCAGGGCGCCAAGGTGGCGGTCGTCAACTAGCGTCCCGCCGGCCACCCCCCGGCAGCTGGTTGACGATCAAGGCGACCCCGCTGAGCAGGAACACCCGGGTGGCGGCGTCCAGCCCGTTCCAGGTCTTCGACTGCCACATCGAGAACCACTCACCGCCGATCGCGATGAACCCGGCACCGAAGAGCAGCACCAGCATCAGCAGCCCGTAGGTGGACCAGCGCCGGGCCCGGTCGTGATCCTGCCGCGTCCACAGCCAGGTGCCCCAGATCAGGACGAGCGCGGCGACGCTCTCCCACACGATGATCGCGACGTACGCGGTGTCCTGAAGCGCGGTGCTGGTGATCGCCCGCCACATCAGGTCGTCGTCCTTGAAGGTCGTGTCCATCGCGAGCACATGCCGCACGAACTGCTGGTTCGTCCCGAAGTCGGTGATGTTCCCGAGGGCGACCAGGGCGATGTAGAGGGCGAGTATGCCGGTGAGCACGCCGGCGGCCAGGGCGACAGCGCTACCAGAGGTGCGGCTGGTGTCGGTGGTGGGGATGGTGGGGGTGGTGGTCATGGCTGGATTCTCTCGCGGCAGGGGCCTCCAACTCGCCTCTGCTTTGCGCCAGAGTGGCTCCGCCACAGGCTCCGGAGGAGGGGCCGAGAAGCTTCCGGGGAGCTACTCGGTGTCCTTGGGGTGGTGGGTGGACGCGTACACGAGATGGACGGTGTGGCGTGCCTCGTCCACGAGGTACCGCACGCGACCGCCCGCCGTCACCTCGTACTCCCACTGGGGGTACTCCAGACCACCGAGGCTGCCCGCGGCCAGGCGACCGCGCAGCCGGTGCTGACGGTCTGGGTCCGCTCGGGACAGAGGGTCTTGGCGCAGCGCCTCGAAGCAGCGCCGCGTGTTCCCCGGCGCCTCTGCTCCCAGCTCACCCCATCCTTTCGCTGCCTCGTTCGTTGCGAATCGCAGGCGCCATTCGCTGTCCACCGGCGGTGGGGCGACGTCGTCGCCACGCTTCGGGCTCACGGCGCGGTCACCTCGCCGTGGTCCTCGTCCGGCAGTCGCCGGGTGAGCTGTGCGGTGAGCTCGGGGTCGGCGAGGACACGCGCCGTTGCGCGCCACTCGACGACGACTCGGTGGAGATTGCCATGGACGTCCAACTGGGCTGCGTCGTACGTGGCGTCGATGAGCTCGGCCACGAACTGCTTCAGCTCGTCCGCCGACAGATGGCGGACCCACGGGAAGACCGAGGGGAGCGCGCGCAGTATGGCCCGCTCGCCGGCGTCGCTGCGGACGAGGGCGGCGAGAAGGCGGGCGGTGATGTCAGCCGTCTCCTCGCGCTGCTGGTCATGGCGCGCTGTCGTCAGGTACAGGTCCTCGCCGTCCCGACGCGTGATGTGCACACGCTGAGCCCGGTCGAGCGTTTCGGCGACACGCTTCGAATTCTTCGAGAGCTCGGAGAAGGCGACCGTGGGAGTGGACATGATCCGACGGTACTTCGGAACGTATTCCGAAGTCAATCGGTGGGTGGCTGTCCGGGTACGCAAGCCTCTGTCAGACTTCAGACGGGCCGGCTACGGGGGTGGGGCGCATGGGGTCGACGCGGCCGTCGATGCAGGAGCTGATCGGGCGGCGCAGGCGGGCGGGTTTCGTCGGCCGGGGCGATGAGCGGGCCGCGTTCCGGGAGAACTTGGACTTTCCACCGGAGGACGAACGCCACCGTTTCCTCTTTCATGTGCACGGCAACGCCGGTGTCGGAAAGACGTTCCTGGTGCGGGAGATGGAGCAGATCGCGCGGGAGCGGGGGGCGCTGACTGCGTACGTCGACGAAGGTGTGGGGAGTGTGCCGGAGGCGATGGCGGCGATTTGCCGCCAACTCGCCCAGCAGGGACGTCGGTTGAAGAAGCTGGAGGAGTTGCTCACCGCGTACCGGGAGCGCCGCCACGAGGCGGAGGCCGAGGTCGCCACCCTGGAGCCCGCCCCGGAGGGCCCGTCCCCGCTCGCCACGACGGCGGTACGGCTCGGCATGGCGGGCCTCGGGGCGCTGGTCCCCGGGGCCGGTGCGTTCGTGGGAGCCGTGGACGCGGGCCAACTCGCCGACAGAGCCGCGCGTTTGAAGGCGAGACTGAGCGCACGGTTCCGCAACCAGGAGGACGTGCAGCTGGTGCTGGCACCGGAGCGGGTCCTGACACCCCGGCTGCTGGACGAACTGTCGGACCTCACCTCGTCGGTCCCCTGGCTGGTGCTGTTCTTCGACACCTACGAGCGCACCGGCCCGTACCTGGACGGCTGGCTGCACGAGCTGATGACCACCGACCGCTACGGCGCCCTCCCCGCCGACGTCATCGTCGTCACCGCCGGCCAGCACCCCTTCGACACCGTCCGCTGGGGCGGCTTCGCGGACTTTATGACGGACGTACCGCTCGGCCCGTTCACCGAGGCGGAGGCGCGGGGCCTGCTGGCGGACCGGGGGGTCGTGGCCGAGTCGGTGGTGGGGGAGGTGCTCCGCCTCTCCGGCGGCCTGCCTGTCCTCGTCTCCACCCTCGCCGAGGCCCGCCCGGCCGACCCGGACGACGTGGGGGACCCGAGCGCCACGGCGGTCGAACGGTTCCTGAAGTGGGAGCCGGACCCGGTCCGGCGGGCGGCGGCCCTGGCCTGCGCGCTGCCCCGGCGCCTGGACGCAGACGTGTTCCGGGCGGTGGTGGACGGCCCGGAGGAGGAGGCCGAGGCCCTGTACGACTGGCTGCGGGGGATGCCGTTCGTCAGCGAGCGCGGGGAGCGGGTGCAGTACCACGATGTCGTACGGGCCCCGATGCTGAGGTTGCAGCGCAGGCGGTCACCTCGGGGGTGGGTGGAACGGCACGGGCGGCTGGCAGAGACGTTCGGAGGGTGGCGGGCGGAACGGCGGGCCGGTCTGGACGATCCATGGGCGGACGAGGACTGGCGGGAACTGCGGTTGGCGGAGGCCTACCACCGGCTGTGCGCGGGGGAGCAGGCCGCGCTGCCGTTCGTGCTCGGGATCATTGTGCGGGCCTGCCAGCGGGGCGACGAGGAGGCCCGCCGCTGGGCCCGGATGCTGGTCGAGGCGGGAGCGGACACCCAGGCCGAGGCGGTGACCCGCTGGGGCGGAGACCTGCTGCACGCCCTGCAGCACCCGAACACCGCCGACGCGCTCGCCCTGCTCGTCGACCGGGGCGCTCTCGACACCGTCTCCCGGGCGCTCGCGCTCGCGATCCGCGGCGGGATCTTCCGGACCGGTGGTGACTACGAGCGCGCGCTGGTCGAGTACGACCGGGCCATCGCACACGACCCCGAGTTGGCCCGCGCCCACCACGGTCGGGGTGGTGCCCGCGCCGGACTGGGCGACTACGAAGCCGCCATCGCGGACCTGGACCGCGCTCACGCCCTGGAACCCGACAACCCCCGGCACCTGGCCACCCGCGGCGAATACCACCGCATCGCCCGTCACTACGACTGCGCGCTGCGGGATCTCGACCGGGCCATCGAACTCGACCCGACGCGGACCCTCGCCTGGGCTTCACGAGGTGCGACGCGCGCCGTACTCGGCCAGGACGAACACGCGCTTTCGGACCTGAACCGGGCACTGGAGATGGACCCAGGCTTCGTCTGGGCCCTGGTCCGCCGGGCCCGGGTACGGCGGTCACGCGGCGAACGCGAGCAGCAGTTGGCCGACCTCGACCGCGCCGTGGCACTCTCCCCCGAGTCCCCGTGGGTGTGGTGCGAGCGGGGAGACGCCCGGCGCGCCGTCGACCGCGAGGAGGAGGCACTCGCCGACTACCGGCGGGCCATCGGACTGGACGACACCTACGCCTCTGCCTATGCCAGCCGCGGCGCCCTGCACAGCGCACACGGCCGTGACGAGCAGGCGCTGACGGACTTCGACCACGCACTGAGCCTCGCACCGGACTATCCCTGGGCACTTGCGCACCGCTCCAAGGTGCACCGTCGCACGGACGCGTACGACAAAGCGCTGGCCGATGCCTACCGTGCGGTGGAACTGGACCCTGAGGGTGCATGGGCCCTGGCGAACAAGATTCAGACCGATATGAGCGTGGGCCGGCTGGAACGGGCTCGCTCGGATCTGGAGCGATACCTCACGCTGGGCGGCGATCTCGCCTGGGCCCATGAGCAGCTGGCCGAAGTGCATCTGTTCAGCGGCAGGTACGAGGACGCGCTGGCCGAGCTGGACACAGCCGGCGTCCGATGCGATGTGTACCTGAGCACGCGGAACTGGTCCCTCGCCCGGCAGGAGGCCGAACGGCCAGGGATGATCGACAGGGCTCGTGGCCGACTTGGTCTGGCCCTGGCGGTGGGCGGGGGAGAGGGCATAGCCGCTGCCAGGCCCTTGTGGCGGAGCTTCGCCGACGCGGCCCGGCGACCGGACGCCTATCCCCCCTCGGTGCACGACCTCATCGAAACCGTGATCAGCGCGGGCCTCCAGGCCTGGCCCGAACTGGACACGCGCCTGCACCGTGCCCTTGCCGTCCCACACGACTGGACCGACCTGGCGGCCCTGACCGACTGCCTCACCACCCTGCTGCACAGCCCCGGCATCGACCGGGCGAGGCTCGCGCCTCGGCTGGCGAGGGCGATCGCGGCCCGGGACGCGATGCGGGTGCGCTACGCGGAGTGAACGGCGAAGTCCAGGAACTCCGTCCAGGTGGCGTCCCTGAAGGCGAGTCGGGCGCCTTCCTTGTTCTTGGAGTCGCGGATGTGGATGGTGGCGGGGGTTATGGCCACCTCCACGCATTCAGGACCGTCGTTGCCGCTGTAGCTGCTCTTGAACCAGTCCAGGGCAGTCATGTCTCTCTCTCCAGTACTTTCTCGATGAAGGCCAGTGACTCTCGGGGCGCGAGCGCCTGCGCCCGGACCATTCCATAGCGCATCTCCATGATCTGGGCTTCCCGCGGATCACTGATCACTCGGCTGTACAGCTGGCCTTCAGTGTGTCCCAGGGTCTTGCCGCTCCGGAGTTTCAGCATCTGGATCGAGCCCATCATGCCTGCGTGATCCTCACAGTCCGTGGGCATCACCTGGATCACCACATGCCGCAACTTGCTCATTTCCAGCAGGTGTTCCAGCTGCTGCCGTAACACCATTCTGCCGCCGATCGGCCGCCTGAGAGTTGCCTCTTCCTGCACGAACGTGATCTGCGCCAAGGGCACGCGCTCGAAGACCGACTTCCTCGCCATGCGCGCGGAGACGAGGCGATCGATCTCCTCCTCGGTGTACACGGGCCGCCGCATGGCATACAAAGCCCGCGAGTACTCCTCTGTCTGCAAGAGGCCATGGATGTGGAGAGCGGCGTAGGCCCCCAACTCAACTGCCTCGCCTTCCAGCTTGGCCAGGTCCCGAACGTTCTTCGGGTACCGCGCCCTCTCCACGTCCTCCTTCATCGCGGACAACTTCCCGCCCGCGCCCAGCACTTCATCGGACTTGTCCAGGAAGTCAGGCTTGGGAATCCGGCGCCCCCGCTCCACCGACGAGACCATCTCCTCGCTGTACCCGATGGCATCGCCCAGCTCGGTCTGCCGCATCCCCGCGGCCTCGCGCCACATCTTGATCTGCCGGCCGACCGCCTTGAGTACGGCCTCGGCCTCCTCGTCCTCCACTTGCACCCCTCGACGTACGAGCCGTACGACTACGCGAACCACCCGGACAGTCACCCTGCGTACCGTGGTTGTCGCTGTTCAGGGCAGGGAGGAATGGCCACGCTGGGTGACGTGAATCAGAAAACCCACCTCAGGGTCCAGCTGTCCGCCACCCGCAGGGGGCCCGTCTCGCCCGTCTCCTCACCGAGCGTCAACTGGACGAGTGGGGCGTGCCGTTCGAGGAGGCGGCGCAGGTGGTGGCGGAGCTGGCCGCCAACGCCGTACTGCACGGGCGGGTCGGGGGACGGGACTTCCGGCTCGGGCTGAAGCTGTGCACGACGACGGCACGCTCCGTATCGAGGTGACCGACGCCCGGGGTGACCGGATCCCGCAGACCCCGGACCTGGCGGACGGGGCGGCGGAGTCCGGCCGGGGATTACTGATCGTGGCGGCCTATGCCCACCGCTGGGGCGTGGACGAGGCGCCCGCCAACGCCAAGACGGTCTGGGCCGAACTCACACCGGGTCGTGGCGGGGCGTGACCCGGTGGCTCCCGACGCCAAAGACCATAGAACCGGGGAAAGAACCGAACCAGCCCCCACCGCCCCCGTCGATCACCCGCCGGAGTGAATATGCCCAACGCAACTGGCGCGGCGGGGCAGTTGTCGTGCAACGTCGGCGAAAGCAACCCCCAGACGTGCATCGGCCCTCGCCGGGACTGCCATCCCACTGCGAGGGCCTGATCACCGAGGAAGAGAGAGCTTCCCGATGACTGACAAGCAGCGTAACGCGCCCGCGCGTCCGAAGACCCGGCATTCCTCCGGCGTCACCCACGTGAACGAACCTCACCACGACAACTTCACCGTGGTCGGCAATCACCTGGCTCAGCATCCCGAACTGTCCCTGGTGGCCATCGGCCTGGCGCTGCACATCCAGTCGTTGCCGGAGGGCACCCCGATCGGCATCAAGGCGCTGGCTGCAAAGTTTCCCGAGGGTGAGATCCGGATCGCGGCGGCTCTTCGCGAGCTGGAGGAACACGGATAACTCGCGCGCCCCAGGGAGCGTCTTCAATCGGGGCAAGTGACGACCCGGACGATCTCGCACAACAGGCCCAGGGCCGCTGTGGCCGCCGCGGCCCCGGCTGCCCCTGAGCCCGCGGCTGTACCGAAGGCTCCCGCACCATCCGGCAAGGCCAGTGAACTGCTCGCCGGCCTCCGTGCTCACGACTCCCGCCTTCTCCTCACCGAGCGGCACGTGATCCGCCTGGCTCCGGCCGTCTCCGAGTGGCTGGAGCGAGGCGTGCCACCCACGGCTGTACTGCGCACCCTGACGACCGGCCTGCCCCAGGACCCGATCAAGCACCCGGCGGCCTTCCTGCGACACCGCCTCACCAGCCAACTGCCACCGCACCTCCCCACTCCGGCTCCCGGTCCGGTACCTCACCGCCCATCCCCGCTCCAGACCTGCGACGGCTGCGAGCGAGCCTTCCGGGCCCCTCACCCGGGCCGGTGCCGCGACTGTCGTGCGTCAACCGTGGCCGTGGCATGAGCGCCACGTCCCCGGCGTACTACCGATTCCACCGGTACCGTACGAGGACCGAGCCACCCGCACCGGAGGTCATCGTGAGCGCCCAGACCGACGGCCCGTACGGACCGCTGATCCCCATGCCCGAGCTGACGCCGGACGCATTGCGGGCGGCGGTCGCGCGCATCGCTCCGAGTCGGGTCCCGGCCCTCACGCAGCACCTTTTCGAAGCCACGACCAATGCGCAGCAGACCCAGAGCCTGGCGCCACTGCGCGCCTTCGTACACTCCTGGGCCGTCTTCGTGGCGATCGAGCGGCATCCCGAACGCGCCACCCGGCTCAGGGAGTTGGAGCGGATCGTGGATGCTGGGGAGCAGGATCCGGCGGCGGCCATCGCGGAGATCCGCGCGATCCGCGAGACAGCCGAGGCGGAGGCGGAGCTGTGACGGACTGGGCTTGGGACTACAACCCGAGCGCCGAGTACGTCACGGGAGGTTTGCCGCCAGGGGTGGTGGCGGAGGTGGAGCGGCTCGCGGCCGAACTCGCCGCACTCGGTCACGACGCCGTCAAGGTGGGTCGGCCTCTCGACCGTGAGGGCGGACTGCGCGAGTTCGACATCCTCGGCGGTCGCGGCTTCATCAGTTTCCTTGCCGTACCTCGCCATGAATGCGTCTATGTCTGCAACGTCACGTGGTACGGCTGACCTCGCCCTGACGCCCTCAGTGCTCCATGGGGCTCACCTCTCGGCCGCCGGGACGAGCCCCGGTGCGAACCGGTAGGAGATCGACTCCATCAGCGGCTTGCGCTTGGTGTTGTGGAAGGCCGCGATGCGCCACGCGCCGTCGCTCCCGCGGACCAGGGTGTACGTCTGGATCTTGGTGAGCTTGTGTGGCCGCTTGTCCTTGTAGGTGTCGCCGCGCCCGTTGACCACGGCCGTGTCCGGTCCTTGGAAACGGATGTCGAGGACCTCGTCGGCCAGTTTGGTGCCCTTGAGGAAGCCCGTCCACAGGGTGCGGTGGCTGTCCACGATGTCCTGGCGCCCCTGGTAGAAGGTGCCGACGTAGGTGACGTAGGTGGCGTCCGGGGTGAACAGCTCGCCGTAGGCGTCGGCGTCGTGCCGCTCCCATGCGGCGACCAGGTCGTCCAGTACCGAGGTGATGGCGGCGACGTCGTGGGTGGCGTTCGACATGGTGGAGGTCTCCTCTGCTCGCTAGACTGCATGCAGAATCTGAACGAAAGCAGTATCTGCATCCGTGCAGATAAATTTAGGAGGGAACTCCGGTGATGGCAACCCCTGTGGGCGGCGGGGACGAGCACGTGATCTTCCGCCAGTACCTGGACGCGGTGTGCCTCCAGGGTCTGGCCAGCGCGGAGGCCGCCGGTCTGCACACGTCGGAGTGGTACGCGCTCAGCCTGATTGCGGCGCAGGGCCAGCTCACCTCAGGTGAGCTGGCCACCAGGACCGGGCTGACCACCGGTGCCACCACGCGCCTGATCGACCGTCTGGAGCGAGCCGGGTACGCGCGCCGCACCGCGGACCCCAAGGACCGCCGGCGGGTGATCGTCGAACCGGTCCCGGACGCGCTCGGCCGGATCGAGGAGGTCGTGGGCCCCGCCCGCCGCCACATCGCCGAGATCCTCGCCCGCTACACCCCTGAGCAGCGCGCCGTGCTCTTCGACTACTTCGAGCACGCCGCACCCGCGTTCCGTGCGGCCACCGAGGAGATCCGCAAGTCGGTGGCGCCGAGGCGCAGGAGGGCTGTGCGGGAATGACCGAGCGGGGACGATTTGCCCCCGTGAACCGACCGTCCCTGGTCGATTACAGTGCTGAGCGTCGTACGTACGGACGGTGCCGTGAGGAGGTCTGAGTGAGTACGACGTCCGTGGCCGTCTGGGGGCGCGCCGAACAGCAGGACTTCCGCAGCCGGGTGCGCGGCACCCTGCTCGGTGTGGCCGTCGGCGACGCGCTCGGCGGGCCTGCCGACGCGCTCGCCCTGGACGAGATCCGTTCCGTGTACGGCGGGGAAGGCCTGCTCGACCTGGCCTTCGGGCACGGGCGGCGCGGCACCGTCACCCACCACACCCAGCTCACCCTCTTCACGGTGGACGGGCTGATCCGCGCCCAGGTGCGCCGCGACACCGGCGCCTGGCATCCGCCGACCGATCTGCACCGGGCGTATCTGCGGTGGGCGGCCACCCAGCGGGACTGGGGGCCCGACGAGCGCCGCAAGGACGACGGCTGGCTGGCGCGGGAAGAGTGGCTGTACGCCCGGCGGGATCCGACCCGGGCCCTGCTCGTCGGGTTCGGCGACGAGACCATGGGCACGCTGGAGACCCCTAAGAACCCCGGCGAACTGGGCCCCGAGGCCGTGGCCCGCTCCGCCCCCTTCGGCCTGCTGGTCGGCTGGGAACCCCAGCTGGTCATCCAGCTGGCCGTGGAGTGCGCCGCCCAGACCCACGGCCACCCCATCGCCTACCTCTCGGCGGGCGCGTACGCCGTCATCGTGCACGCGCTCGCCCGCGGGGAGAGCCTGGACGGCGCCGTGCAGCGGGCCCTCGCCCTGCTCGCCGTCCGCCCCGGGCACCAGCCCGTCTCCGACGCCCTCCAGCACGCACTCGGCGCGGTACGGCAGGGGCTGCCCGGTCCGTCCCGGGTGGAGGAACTGGCCGGTGACGGTACGGCGGACGGTCTGCTGGCCGCGGCCGTGTACTGCGCGCTGGTGGGGGAGGACGTACGCCACGGCCTCTGCCTCGCGGTCAACCAGAGTGGCCCCTCCGCTGCGGCGGGCACCCTCACCGGCGGCCTCCTCGGCGCCCTCCACGGCGAAACGGCCCTCCCCCCGGCCTGGCTGACCGAGCTGGAGGGCCGCCCGACGATCCTGGAACTCGCCGACGATTTCGCGATGGAGATGACCCAGGGCCCTGCACTGCACGGGCCTGCGGGGTCGTCACCGGGGTGGCTGGCCCGTTACCCGCGGGCCTGATCCGCGGGCGCGCTCAGGCCGCGCTCAGGCCCTGCGGCACAGGTGCACCGTGGTACTGCCGTTGTCCTCGACGTGGCGGATCTCCAGCACCCCGGTGTGCTCGATGTAGTTGACCTCCAGCTGCTCGCCGGAGGCGCTGCCCGACATCCCCGGCGGTTGCCAGGGAAGGACGAGGGACGCCCGCTCGCCGACCGCCGCCGGAACGTCGGCCGCGAAGGCGGTCTGCCCGGAGCTGCCGCCGCTGAAGTCCTCGGGCACGCCCAGCGTCAGCCGCCCGCCCTGGAGCGACCAGGTACCTTTCTCCGGCTTCCCGCCGGCGCCCTTCAGCGTCCAGACGCCGTCGTCGACGACCGCGGAGAACGAGACTTTCTCGCCGCCGGGCATCGTGGAGGTGACCTTCCAGGTGCCGCGGACGAAGGCCGCGAACGCCTTGCCGGTCACCCCGGGGGCGGGGGAGGGAGAGGACGACGAGCCACCACCGGAGTCCCCCTTGGCGCCGCCGCTCCCGTCGCCCGTGCCCTTGGCCTTGGTCTCGGACTTGTCGTTCCCGTTGCCCTTGCACGCGGCGAGCAGCGACGCACCGACGCCCACGGCGAGATAGCGCAGGGTGGTACGGCGGCCCACCATCCGGGAGGCCGCCCGTATTCCGTCCAGACTCATCGTTTCCCCGTTCCTGCCTGTTGAAGATCAACCGGCAGGTTACAGGGGCTGGTTGGGCGCCCCCACGACGTCGTCGCCCGCTCCGGCCGGCACCGGTACGGCAGCCACGCCGTCCCCGTCCGTGTTGAGCTTCTCGATGATCGCCAGGCGTTCGGGGGTGTCCTCGGGCTTCAGGTAGCCGATGAGGACGTACAGGACCAGGGAGACCGCCAGCGGGATCGAGACCTGGTACTGGAGCGGGACTCCGCCGTCGACGTTCCAGTTGATGGGGTAGTTGACCAGCCAGAAGGCCAGCAGGCCCGCCGCCCAGCTGGTGAGCGCCGCCGTCGGGCCGGAGCGGCGGAACGGGCGGAGCAGACCCAGCATCATCGGGATCGCGATCGGGCCCATGAGACCGGCGACCCACTTGATGACGACCGTGATGATGTCCTTGAAGGCAGGGGAGTTGACCTGCGTCGCGACCGCCATGGACAGACCGAGGAAGACGACGGTCGTCACCCGGGCCGCGATCAGACCCGAACGCTCGGTCCACGACCGTGCCTTCGCCGACACCACCGGCGCCACGTCTCGCGTGAACACCGCGGCGATCGCGTTCGCGTCAGAGGAGCACATGGCCATCGTGTGGGAGAAGAAACCGACGATGACGAGGCCCAACAGGCCGTGCGGCAGGAGCTGTTCGGTCATCAGGGCGTAGGAGTCCGAGCCGTCCGGCTTCTGCGCGTGAACGAGCAGCGGGGACATCCACATGGGGAAGAAGAGGACGACCGGCCAGACCAGCCACAGGATCGAGGACAGGCGTGCCGAGCGCTCGGCCTCGCGCGCGCTGCCCGTCGCCATGTAGCGCTGGGCCTGGTTCAGCATGCCGCCGTTGTACTCGAAGAGCTTGATGAACAGGAACGCGAGCAGGAAGACCGTGCCGTACGGGCCGACCAGCGGCTTGCCGTGCCCGTGCAGCGCGGGCTCGTCCCAGGCGCCGAAGAAGCCGATGTTCTTGTCGTTCAGCTTCAGCACGACCGCGACGAACATCGATACACCGGCCAGCAACTGGATGACGAACTGGCCGAGTTCGGTCAGCGCGTCCGCCCACAGGCCGCCGATCGTGCAGTAGACGGCGGTGATGGCGCCGGTGATGAGGATGCCCTGGTTCAGTGACACCCCCGTGAACACCGACAACAGGGTCGCGATCGCGGCCCACTTGGCGCCCACGTCCACGATCTTCAGCAGCATGCCCGACCAGGCGAGCGCCTGCTGCGTGGGCAGGTTGTAGCGGTTCTTCAGGTACTCCAGCGGGGAGGCCACATGGAGCCGGGACCGCAGCCGGTTGATGCGCGGCGCGAACAGCTTGGAGCCGATGGCGATGCCGAGCGCGATCGGGAAGGACCAGGTGATGAAGGAGGTGACGCCGTAGGTGTAGGCGATCCCCGCGTACCCGGTGAACATCACCGCGCTGTAGCCCGACATGTGGTGCGAGATGCCGGACAGCCACCAGGGCATCTTGCCGCCGGCCGTGAAGAAGTCGCTGACGTTGTCCACGCGCTTGTGCGACCAGACTCCGATCGCGACCATCACTCCGAAGTAGCCGATCAGCACGGCCCAGTCGAGACTGTTCATGTGCTCGATCGTGGGTGCGGCCACGTGAACACGACAAGCAAGCGTAAGGTCAAGTCAGGGTAAAAATGTTCGGTGAGATGACTGTCGTTCACCTATATGAACAGCCGGATGAGCAGCTATCGCATCAGCTCCCCCGCATTGACCAGCAACGACTGCCCCGTGATGGCCCTTGCTCGGTCCGAGGCCAGGAACACCGCCGCGTCGGCCACGTCCCCGTCCGTCGCCAGCTCCGGCAGCGCCATCCGCTCCGCCAGCCGCCCGAGCACCTCCGCCTCCGGCACCCCTTCCGTGTGCGCGGTGAACTGGACGTACGCCTGCACCGGCGGCCCCCACATCCAGCCCGGCAGCACCGTGTTGACCCGGATCCGGTCCGGCCCCAGCTCCCGCGCCAGTGAGTACATCGCGCTGGTCAGCGCCCCCTTCGAGGCGGCGTACGCGGCCTGCTCCACCTGCGAGGGCGCGGCGACCGCCGACTGCGTCCCGATGAACACGACGGATCCGCCGCCCGCCGCCCGCAGAGCCGGCAGGCACGCCCGCGTCATCCGCAGCGTCCCCAGCAGGTTCACGTCGATGACCGACTGCCAGGTCGCGAAGTCCGCGTCCTCGACCCCGCCGAAGTAGGAGTCCCAGGCGGCCACGTGCACCACCGCGTGGACGACCCCGAAGCGTTCCCGCGCCAGCGCGGCCAGCGCCTCGCACTGCCCCTCGTCGGTGATGTCGGTTGCCCGGTACGCCGTGTGCCCGCCGGCCGGATCGATCTCGGCCGCGCTCTTGGCGAGGTTCGCCTCGGTGCGCGCCCCCAGCACCGCGTTCCCGCCGTCCCGTACGACGGCCGCGGCGACCTGATGGCCGAGCCCGGCCCCGACCCCGGAGACGACGACGGTCTTGCCTGCGAGCAGTGACATGGCGGACCTCCAGCTGTCCTGGCTCTGGCGCATCATCTGACGGAGCGTCAGAGTATGGGCGAGTGGAGGAGGACGGAAGGGGAGGAGCGTTCATGTCCGAGGAGACCGACACCCGTAGCGAGACGTACGCCGAACTGGCCGCCGTGGGCCCCTACGGCGTCCACCCCGGCCACGCCCTGATCACCATGGTCGAGCCGCACCCCGGCCACGAGTACGCCTACAACCGCTGGTACGAGGACGACCACTACTACGCCGGCGCCATGGCCATGCCCTGGATGTACGCCGGCCGCCGCTGGGTCGCCACCCGCGATCTGCAGCTCCTGCGCTACCCGGAGAAGTCGGCCGTCGCCCAGCCCGTCACCGCCGGCTGCTACATCTCCACGTACTGGATCACCGACGGCCGTTACGACGACCACATGAAGTGGACCGTCGCCATCAACAAGCGCCTCAACCGCGACGCCCGCGTCCACCACGCCCGCACCCACGTCTTCACGGCCTTCCAGGACCACGAGACCACGGTCTACCGGGACGGCGCGGCGGGCCCCAGGGACTTCCACGCCCTCGACCATCCGTACGCGGGGCTGGTGGTCGAGGTGATCGACGCGGAGTCGGCGGAGCAGCGGGGACGACTCGTCGAGTGGCTGAGCGTTCGCCATGTGCCGAAGCGCCTGGCGGGCTCCCCGGCGGCCATGGTGACGGTCTTCCGCCCTACGCCCCTGCCCGGCGACCGTATGACCTACGTGAAACAGGTCGAGGGCGTCGACACCCGCCTGACGCTGCTGTGGTTCCTGGAGAAGGATCCGCGGGAGTGCTGGGAGGAGCACTTCACGGGGTTGGACGAGCAGGTGGGGGAGTCAGGGCTGGGCCGGGTGGAGCTGGTGGCTCCGTTCATCCCTACGATTCCGGGTACGGACAAGTACGTCACCGAACTTCGCAGCTGAGGCTCACTTCAGCTCGTCCGGGCAGGGAGTACCCCGCGGCAACTGGTACGGCGCAGCCAAGTGATACGTCCCGGCCTTCGGCGCGAGCAGCATCGTCCACTTGTCCCCCTTGGAGTCCTCGGGCGACTCCATCAGGCACCCGTTGACGTTGTCGTACCTCATCGTGCCGGAGATCTTCTGCGGCGCCTTCAGACTCTTGCCCTGCTCATCGACAACGCTCAGCCAGGGCGAGTACGGGATCTTGATCAGGATCCGCCCCGCCTTGTGCACCTGCAGCGTCATCTCGCCCTGCTCGGCCCGGTCCACCACCGCGTTCGGCTCGGCGAGCGGCGTCGGATCGGTCACCCGGAACAGCTGCCAGTTGGCGTCGCCCCAGATCTGCTTCAGGTACGGCATCCCGCGCTGCAGCAGCTGCCGCTCGCGCTCGCCGCCGTCCCCGTCCGGGTTGTCCTTGGGCAGCACGACGAAGTGCACGGCCCACCGCTGGAGCCACTCGTGGTAGTTCGCCGAGTTGAGTGTGTCGTCGTAGAAGAGCGGATTGCGCTCCATGTCGGCCTGGCGGTTCCAGCCGCGGGCCAGGTTGACGTAGGGCGCGAGCGCGGAGGCCTCGCGGTGCGAGCGCGCCGGGACCACCTCGACCCTGCCCTTCTCCGCGCCCACGTTCTGGAGCTGGTTGACCAGCGGCGCCAGCTCCCGGGCCCAGGACGCGGCAGGGGTCGTGTGGACGATGTCGTCGACCGTCTTGAAGCCGATCCAGCCGACGAAGCCCACGAAGGCCACCACGGTCGCGTACCACTTGCGCGAGCGCGGCACCGTGTACGGCAGGGCGGCGATCAGCGCCGCACCTGCGAACAGCATCGGCAGCCGCGATATGTTCGAGCCGATCTGCGAGTTGATCAGCCAGACCAGGACGACCCCGAGGCTGTAGACGGCGGCCGTCAGCCGTACCGTGATCCACTCCTTGGGGACGAGGAACAGGCACAGCAGGCCGTACGCCAGCGGCAGGATCACCGAGCCGAAGATCATCGGCTGGGTGCCGGAGAACGGGAACAGCCACGCCGAGACGGCGACCACCGCCGTGGGCGCGAGCCCCAGCGCCCACGCGCCGGGCCGCCGCTTCTGCAGGAACAGCGCGACCGCGACCAGGCCCACGAACAGCCCCGCGACCGGCGAGGCCATCGTGGCGAGCGCCGCCAGCGGGGCGGCGACCAGGGCCTTCGCCCAGCGTTTGAACCGCCACCGGTAGGGCCAGCAGAAGACGGCCGCGACCGCGCCGAGCGCGAACATCGTGCCGAGCCCGAAGGTCACCCGCCCGGACACCGCGTTGCAGATCAGCGCGAAGACCCCGGCCATCGCGGCCCACAGCGGGTTCTTCACCGCCCGGCTGCGGATCAGCACGAGCGTCAGCAGGCCCGCCGAGACCGTCCCGGCGATCATCATCGTCGTACGGACGCCGAGGACCGACATCAGATACGGCGACACCACGCTGTACGACACCGGGTGCATGCCCCCGTACCAGGCGAGGTTGTACGCCGAGTCCGGGTGCCGGCCGACGAACTCCGCCCAGGCGTCCTGGGCCGCGAGGTCGCCACCGCTGTTCGCGAACGTGAAGAACCAGACGATGTGCAGAAGGCCGGCGAGAGCGGTGACCGACAGCACGGGGTGCAGCAGGAGCCGCTGACGCAGGGGCTCGGCGGCGGCGAGGAGACGGGTGAGCCGGCCCTGAGGTGCGGTCGTACGGCCGTACGGTTGGTCATCCGTCCGGCCGTCTGTCCGCTCGCCTGCGCCGCTGTCCGTGTGGCTGTCGGTGTGGCTGTCGGTACGGTCGTGGTGACGACCGTCCGTGTCGGCGCGAGCGTCCGTGTCAGCCGTGGACAGGCGTATTCGAGGGCCGGATCCCGGGTCCGGGTCGGCGTCGTCCGCGCGTGTCCGCTCCGTTGTGGCCACCTGAAGGCACTCCCCGTGTCCCGTCTTCTGTTCTCGGCCGTGTCCCTCGGTGTTACCGGCCGCTTCTCGTCCAGTTCGCGGCCCCGTCCCATGGACCGGCGAGCTGCCCCGTTTCGTGACGCTAGCACGCACCCCGCCGACGGGCTCCGTCGGCGGGGTGGGGGAGTGGTGAAGCGGGGCTATGCGTCAGCCGAGGCGGGTCAGCTTGTCCGTGAAGCCGGGTTCGGTCAGGTCCTTCTGCAGTGCCACCGGGACCGTCACCGCACCGGCCGAACCGTCACCCACGGTGAGCGAGCCGACCTTGGTGCCGGCCTTCGCGGTGTGCGGTACGGCGTCCGAGGTGAACGACAGCTTCACCTTCAGACCGGCCCAGCCGGCCGCCGTGACGTCCTTCGTCGCCACGATCGGCGTACGGCCGCCGAGGCCGTCGTCGACGTACCCGACGACCGTGCCCTTCTTCAGGATCGTCGCCGACTTCAGCGCGCCCTGTGCGGCTCGGATCAGTTTGTCGCCCGCGTCCAGGACGCCGCTGATGATGGTGTTGTCGGAGCCGCCGGCGGGCTGGCGCATCGCGGCGCCGATGATGGTGCGGGTCTCGCCGCCGACCTGCTGCTTCGCCGCGAAGACGAGGTTGCCGAGGGCGGAGGTGGTGGTGCCGGTCTTGATGCCGACGACGTTGTTGTAGCCGACCAGCCGGTTGTAGTTGTTGTGCTTGGCGCCCTTGTAGTCGACGTACGACATCATCGCGGCGACCTCGCGGAACGCGGGCTGCTCCATCGCCTTCTTGGCCAGCTTGACCTGGTCCACGGCCGTGCTGACCGTCGAGTCCGTCAGGCCCGACGGGTCGGTGTACGTGGTGTTGGTCATGCCGAGCTTCTTGGCGGTGGCGTTCATCTTCGTCACGAACGCCTTCTCCGAACCCGAGTCCCAGCGGGCGAGCAGGCGGGCCACGTTGTTGGCGGAGGGCAGGAGGATCGCCTCCAGGGCCTCGCGCTCGGAGATGCTGTCACCGGCGGTGACCGGGACGGTGGACTCCTGGCCGGCGTCCGACTGCTCCTCGGCGGGCTTGTCGATCTTGATCTTGGGGCCGTCCTCGCCGCTCTTGAGCGGGTGCTCGCGCAGGATCAGGTACGCCGTCATGACCTTCGCGACGCTCGCGATCGGTACGGGCTTCTGGGTGCCGGAGGAGCCGAACGTGCCGATGCCCTGGACGTCGAGGGCGGCCTGGCCCTGGGACGGCCACGGGATGTTGGCCAGGTCGCCCTCGAAGGTGAAGGTGTCCTTCGTGGTGAGGGCGAGGGTGGGCTGGGGGAGCGGACGGAAGGCCTGTACGACCGCAAAGATGATCGCCAGGAGGAGGGCCAGGGGGGTCCAGATCTTGACCCGGCGGAGCAGGGTGCGGACCGGGGTCTCCGGGGGCGGAGGCGTGTTCGTCAGCTCGGCCAGCAGGTCCAGCGGGGGCTTGGGCGGGAGGGGCTGCTGGGTGGTGCGTTCGGGGCCGACCTGGGGGAGGGCGGTGGTGGGGGCGGAGGTGTCGTTCTTCAGCGGGACGAACTTGCTGCCGCCCAGCTTGAGGGTGGTGGTGGGCTGGTCGACCTGGGGCTTCTTGGGCTTGACGACCTTGATGAGGGTGGTCGGCTGGTCAACACCCTTCGCCTTGGCGGGCTTTGCTTCGGCGGGCTTCGCCTTGGCGGGCTTCGCCTCGGCTTCGCCTTCGGCGGTCTCGTTCCCACCCGCACCACCCGTGCGGCTTTCGTTGTCGGCTGCGGGTGGCCCCTGTGGGGCGTCCTCGCCGTCGGCGCCCTGCGGGGCGTCGTCCTCTGCCTTCGCCTCGGCTTCGCCTTCGGCGGTCTCGTTCCCACCCGCACCACCCGTGCGGGTCTCGTTGTCGGCTGCGGGTGGCCCCTGTGGGGCGTCCTCGCCGTCGGCGGCCTGCGGCTCCTCGTCGGCAGCAGCCTTCGGCTCGTCCTCGGGCTCGGCGTCGGCCTCGGCAACAGCCTTCGGCTCGTCCTCGGGCTCAGCCTTCGCGTCCTCAGGCTCGGCGTCCGCAGCAGGCTTCGCCTCGTCCTCGTCCTCAGGCTCGGTGTCGGCCTGCGGCTCGTCCTCGGCCTCCGCGGCAGGCTTCTGCTCGTCCTCGTCCTCGGGCTCTGGCTCAGCCTTTGCGTTCTCGGCCTCGTCCTGGGGCTCGGCTGCGTCCTCCGTCGGCTCCGACTTCGCGTCAGCCTTCGTGGCCGGCTTCGACTTGGGGTCGGCAGGCTCGGTCTGGTGCTCGGGCTCTTCCGGGGTCTTCGGGTCCTCGGCCGAGCGGACCCACGCCGAGACCGCCTCGTGGAGGTCGGAGTCGTCGTCCTCGGAGTTGGCGGCGACCTTCACGTCGCGGATGGAGAGGACCTTCGTCGCCGTATCCACCGAGGCGCCGGAGGAATCCTTTTCGCGGGAGACCGCGAGGCGCGGATCGCGGGCTTCGGGAACCGTACCCCCGCTCCCCGACGTCGGTTCCGCCGACGACTCGTGCTGCTTCGACCTGTCGGGGGACTCGCCCGCCACCGATGCCTCCTAGTGCGCCGCACGCCCACTCGCGCGCCCTGTCCGAACCATGTACCAGTGTCCTGTGTGAGGGCTTGGCCCCTGTGGTAGACGAGAACGACATACCTACCGGTTCCCTCACGAACCGGTCACGCACCCTCGACAGACCAATGTGAGAGGGGTCACCCTGTCTGTCATCCACGCGGGGAGGCATGGATGGGCAGGAGCCGCAGAACACTTCCGGAGGAGCTTCTGCTGCTGGCACTGGACCCGGCCACGGGTACCACTGCACAGCCGCAGTCGCTCGACCTCGGTCTGGCCGGAGCACAGCTAGTGGAGCTGGCGCTGGCCGGACGGATAGCCCCAGACGGGGATCGTATCGCCGTGGTGGTACCACGGCCGACTGGAGATCCGACTTTGGACTGCGCGTTGGAGTTGCTGCGAAGGCGTGGCGCTCCCGTGCGTGCCGTCCACTGGATCGGCGGGCCCCGGCTGGGGCTGCGTCAGATCTACCTCTCGCATCTCGAACGGTGCGGCATGGTTGCCGCCGTACCGGGGCAGATGTGCGGAGTGCTGCCGACGACTCGCTACCAGGCGACGGACACCGAAATCAGCCGGGAGATCCGTGCCCGGCTGGATTCCGCGATCCGCACCGGCGTACCGCCGGACCCGCGGACCGCGGCGCTCGCCGCCCTGGCCCACGCCGTCGGACTCGGCAAGCACCTGTACCCGGGGAACGAGGGCCGCTCCTCACGTTCCCGGTTGCGGGACCTGATCAGGCACGACCCCATGGGCGGGCTGGTCGCGCATGCCGTGATGGACGTACAGAACGGCGCTGCGGCCCAGCCGCGGCGCGGTCCGGCCACGGCCGGCCGGCAGGCGGGGCCCGGAGCCAGGGCCGCGGCGGAACCCGCACGCGGGGTTCCGATGCAGCCGCGCCACGGATCCATGGCACGCGCCGTGGCCCACTGAGCCGCACCGTCAGTCCTCAAGACCCGGTACGGGAGCCGCTGGTTCGAGCGGGGCGGTGGGATCCTCGTGATCCCACCGCCCCGCTCGACCGCGTCCGCACTCGTAAATCCGTGCCCGAACTGACGCGTACGCGCCGCATATCCACCGTTTGCCAGCGGTAGAAAGCACCTTGGTGGCAGTCTGCTCAACAGCAGATACACAAAGTGTCAGGTACAGGCAGGCAGCCGGAGGTGCACGTCCCGTGGCGTCCAGTGTCAATCCCACCGTCAGACGACGCCGACTGGGCCAGGAGCTGCGCCGGCTCCGTGAGCTCAAGGGCATGACGGCCGAAGAGGTGGCGGAGCGGCTGCTCGTGTCGCAGTCGAAGATCAGCCGGCTGGAGAACGGCCGCAGAAGCATCAGTCAGCGCGATGTGCGTGACCTGTGCGGGGTGTACGAGGTCGAGGATCAGCGGATCGTCGACTCGCTGATGGAGATGGCCCGGGACTCGCGGCAGCAGGGCTGGTGGCACACGTTCGGGGACATCCCGTACAGCGTGTACATCGGCCTGGAGACCGACGCCGAGTCGCTGCGGGTGTACGAACCCCAGCTGGTGACCGGTCTGTTGCAGACCCGCGCCTACGCGGAGGCCCTGGTGCAGGGCGCGTTGCCGGAGACGTCGACGGCGGAGATCGAGAAGCGTGTGCAGGTGCGCATGCGCCGACAGGAACGTATCACCGCCGAGGGTAACCCGCTGCGGCTGTGGGTGGTGCTGGACGAGGCGGCGCTGCGGCGCGTCGTCGGCAGCAAGCTGGTGATGCGCGAGCAGCTGGAGCACCTGATCGAGATGTCCCAGCTGCCGCACGTCACCGTGCAGGTGCTGCCCTTCGAGGTGGGCGCGCACCCGGGGCTCAACGGTCAGTACGCGATCCTGGAGTTCGCGGACGCGGCCGACTCCAGCGTGGTCTACCTGGAGGGCGTGACCAGCGACCTGTACCTGGAGAAGGCGCAGGACGTGCAGAAGTACGCCGTGATGTACGAGCATCTGCGGGCACAGTCCCTCAACGTGGAGCAATCCCGGCAATGCATCTCCGACGTGGCGAAAACCTACGCGGATTGAGCCTGCTCCACAGGAAGTGCCGGATCGTACACCGTCGTTACGATTCAGTGGAAGGCTCACTTGGAATATGCCATCCGCTTGAGTGAACGACTGCTCCAGCAGAGGCGGTTGCCCGGTAGCGTCGATCACGCCAACCAGACGACAAGGTTGGCGTGAACCGCACCACCAGCAACTCGCAACAGGAGTGGACATGGCACTGATTCAGGGCGCTTCGGAGACGTGGATGAAGTCCTCCTATTCCGCGGGCAACGGCGCCTGCGTCGAGGTCAAGTCGCCCACCACCGCGGAGCTCGCCGTACGCGACTCCAAGGTCACCGAGGGCCCGACCCTGGCGTTCCCCGCCGGCGCGTGGAACGCCTTCGTGGCCTCGGTCAAGGCGTAGGGAGCCCTCTCTGACGTTCCCTCGCAGACACGTCCGACGTTCAACTGCAGAGCCCTCTCGACGAGTCGCCGTCCTTGCCGAGGGGGCTCGGCCACACCCGGCCCGGCGTTACTTCACCGGAAACGCCACATCGCACACCGGATCCCCGGGCCCGGCCGCGTCCCAGTCCGCGAAGTACACCTCTCGGCAGGGGCCGGCCATCTCCAGGCCCTCCCCGGCCATCCACTGCTCCACCGCCCCGAAGGCGGCGAGGATCTGTGGATGGGCCACCTGGGCCTTGGCGATCCGGGTGTAGGCCAGCCGGGCCGCCGGCTCCACCCGTACCCGGGTCGCCCCGGCCCGGCCGTGCGCCTCCACCCACGCCCGGGCCGCCGCCTCGTCCGCCACCGGCACACACGACTCGGCGGGCCCGTCACTCTCCATCGACACCTCGGAGTGGTAGACGACGAACGGCTCACCCGCCACGCCCCCGCACTCCTGCGCGGCCTTCAGCAGCCGGTCCAGCGAGGCGCTGATCCAGGCCGGCAGCTCGTCCGCGAGCGTGTGCCGCGTCTCGGTGATCACCACCCGCGTGGGCACGTCCACCGTCTCGACCACGAACTTGTCGTACATCTCGGAGCTCCTCCCCGACAGTCGTCCACGGAGGTACTCGGCGAGGGTGCGCTGCCCGGCCACCCGGGTCTCCACGTCCGCCCAGTAGGTGGTGAGCAGGTCCGCGGCCGCGGCGCCCTGCGCCCCGACGACCTCGGCGATCCGGGCGAGCGGCATGTCCAGCTGCCGCAGCAGGGCCACCAGACGCGCGCGTTCCACCTGGTCGGCGCGGTAGTAGCGGTAACCGCTGGCCTCGTCGACATGCGCCGGGGCGAGCAGCCCGAGGCGGTCGTACAGCCGCAGCGCCTTGGCCGAAAGCCGGGCCCGCGCGGCGAACGCGCCGATGGTCAGCAGCTCCTCGTTCACGATGCCATCCTCCGTCACCGGGCGGTCCTTCCCGCCCGGTGACAAGGACGCTCGGCCCTGCCCCTGGGGCAAGGTCAACCCGGCTAGCCCAGCTGGCCCTCGATGGCCGCCACGACCTCCGCGGCCTCCGGCTCGGTCTGCGGCGAGAAGCGCGCGACGACCTGCCCGTCGCGGCCGATGAGGAACTTCTCGAAGTTCCAGCGGATGTCCCCGCTGTGCCCCTCGGCGTCGGCGAAGCCCACCAGACGCTCGTACAGCGTGTGCCGGCCCTCCCCGTTCACCTCGACCTTCTCGGTCAGCGGGAAGGTCACGCCGTACGTCGCGGAGCAGAACTCGGCGATCTCCTCGGCGGTGCCGGGCTCCTGCCCGAGGAACTGGTTGCAGGGCACGCCGAGCACGGTGAAGCCCTGCTCGGCGTACCGCTCCTGCAGCCGCTCAAGACCCGTGTACTGCGGGGTCAGGCCGCACTTGGAGGCCACGTTCACGATGAGGACGCTCTTGCCGGCGTACTGCGGCAGGTTCGCGGAGCCGCCCTTGAGGGCCCCGATCTCGGTGTCCAGTACGGAGCCGTTGTGGTCGTTGGTCGTCATGAGCGGATGCTAACTCCACCGCTGCTACGACTGGTCGGCGCTCTGCTGCGGCTGCTGTGCCGGAATGGTCTCCTGCGGCTGCTGCGCCGGGACGCTCTTCGCGTTGAGGTCGGCACCGATGTGCTGTGCGGCCCGGTCGAAGTACCGCAGCAGCTCCACGGGGAACGGCATCACGAGCGTGGAGTTCTTCTCGGCGGCGACCTCGACGACCGTCTGGAGCAGCCGCAACTGCATGGCCTCGGGCGTGTCCGACATGATCCTCGACGCGTTGGCGAGCTGCTGGGCCGCCTGGAACTCGCCGTCCGCGGTGATGACCCGGGCCCGCCGCTCCCGCTCCGCCTCGGCCTGCCGCGACATGGACCGCTTCAGCGACTCGGGCAGCTGTACGTCCTTGATCTCGACGCGGTCGATGTGGATGCCCCACCCGGCGGCCGGACTGTCGATCATCAGGGCCAGCCCCTCGTGCAGCCGCTCCCGGTCGCTCAGCAGATCGTCCAGGTCGCTCTTGCCGATGATGGAGCGCAGGGAGGACTGGGCGACCTGCCCGACGGCGAAGTGGTAGTCCTGCACCTCGATGGCCGCCCGCACCGGGTCGGTCACCCGGAAGTAGACGACGGCGTCGACCTTCACCGACACGTTGTCCTTGGTGATGCCCTCCTGGGTGGGCACCGGCATGGTCACGACCTGCACGTTCACCTTGCGCATCCGGTCGGCGAACGGGATGAGGAAGGTGATGCCCGGCTGCCGGTAGGCGGGCTGCGCCTTGCCCCAGCGGAACACCACTCCGCGCTCCACCTGGTTGACCACCCGCATACCGCTCTTCAGCACGAGCAGTACGAGCGCGGCCACGACGACCACTGCGACGACGGTGCCTTCCATGGCACTCCATTCTCCGACGCGACTTCCGTCCGGTTCCGGACAACGGGGATGACATCACGGCGGGCGTCGATGGATGCGTGCTGGATGTCAGGGATCCGTAAAGAAACCGCTGCGGGATCGTCGGGCCGGGCGACGAACCCCGCGCCGCCACTGATCGTCTTCCAGTCGGCCGCGAGACGACCGCGCGGCCCACTGCTGCCAGATCTGCGACCGGGAGCCCACATGCACGACGATCCGACGTCCGAGGCCGCGCCCTCGTCCCCTGCTCCGCCTCCTGCTCCGCCGCCGGAGGCCGACATCCTGGTCCGCTTCCTCACGGCGGACCCGGCAGGGAGGGTCCGGCTCGCGCCGGGCGTCGCGGAAGCGGTCGGCGCCTCCCGCATGGAGGAGATCGTCGAGGCCACGCTCGCCCGCACCGGAACCCCCGTCACCGTCACGGACAGCCCCGACGGCCTGATCGTCTCCGGCCCGCAGGGCGGCGTCCGCGCCTGGGCCCACCAGACCCCCGACGGCGAGAAGATCACCGGCCTGCTCCTGGAGGGAGTCCTCCACGACCCCCCGTCCCGCCGCAGCCCGCTCCCCCTACCCGCGCCCTGGCTGACGCTGGTCCTCCTGATCACCCTCTGGAACGTCTTCACGCTCTGGACGGCCGCTGACCGCACCTCCTGGTGCGCCGGCCTGGCCACCCTCGCGGCCTTCTTCGTCTTCCTCGAAGGCTGCGGCGCCCCCGCCCAGCAGCCGCGCCTGCACCGCCGCACGGTCGAGGCGGCCGCCCTCACCGCCCTCGCCTCGGCCTACCGCCTCCCCACCCTCCCGACCGGTCACTTCACCCTGGCCCTCACCGCGTCCCTGGCCCTCCTCGCAGGCGCCGTGCTCCTGGTGACCAGAGCCCGCCTCCACCACTGGCGCACCCCCGTCTCCCAGCCCCTCCTCTTCCCCTTGGAGGGCACCTGGTACGTCATCCAGGGCGGCGGCCGCCCCCTCAACCACCACGCCCGGGTCCCGGAGCAGCGGGCCGCCCTGGACCTGGTCTCCCTGGGCCCGCACGGCACCCGCACCCGCCCCGGCCGCGACCTGGCCGACTACGCCGCATACGGCCGCCCCGTCCGCTCCCCCTGCCGCGGCCGCGTGATCTCGGCGGCCACGACGATCGCCGACCAGCGCCCGGGCGAGATCCGCTACCAACCTCCCTACGGCAACCACGTCTTCCTCGACACGGGCCACGAGATCGTGAAACTGGCGCACCTGCGCCCGGGTTCGGTGATGGTGCGCCCGGGTGACACGGTCGAACCGGGCGACCTCCTCGGCGAGGTCGGCAACAGCGGCAACTCCACCGAGCCCCACCTCCACTTCCACGCGGAGCGCGACGGCGTCGGCCTGGACCTGCGGTTCACGGATGTCGGGGGTCGGCTGTACCGGGGCCGCACCATCTGAAGACCCGGCCGGGCCGCACCATGTGAAGACCCGGCCGGGGCCACCTGGACGAGCCCCGGCCGACAGGGGGAGGACCTGGGGACCGTCAGTCGAGGGCGGGGTAGTCGGTGTAACCGCGGTGGTCGCCGCCGTAGAAGGTGGCTGGGTCCGGGGTGTTGAACGGACCGCCGGCGGCCAGCCGCCGGGGCAGGTCGGGGTTGGCCAGGAACAGCGCCCCGAAGGCCACCATGTCCGCGATCCCGTCCTCCAGCAGCTTCAGTTCGTCGGGGCCGGTGACGTCGGGGTGCGTGAACGGGTTGAGGACGAAGGTGCCGGACCAGGCCTCGCGCAGCGCCGTGGTCAGGTCGCGGTCCGGCCCCTCCATCAGGTGCAGGTAGGCGAGTTCCAGGCCGGCGAGCCGGTCGAGCAGGGCGGGGTAGACCTCGCCCGGGTTGTCCTCGGACATGTCGTTGAACGGGTTTCCGGGCGAGATCCGCAGGCCGACCCGGTGGCCGCCGATCGCCTCGGCCACGGCCGTGACGACCTCGACGGCGAAGCGGATCCGGCCCTCGGTGTCACCGCCCCAGGCGTCGGTGCGCCGGTTGGTGTTGGGCGCGAGGAACTGGTGGATCAGGTAGCCGTTGGCGCCGTGGATCTCCACGCCGTCGAACCCGGCCTCGACGGCGTTTCGGGCCGCGTCGGCGAAGTCGTCGACGGTCTGCCGGATCTCCGCCTCGCTCAGCTCCTTCGGCGTCACGAAGTCCTGCGGACCCTCATGGGTGTAGACCTGCCCCTTGGCGGCCACCGCCGACGGCCCCACCGGCACCAGGCCGTCGGGCAGGAGCTTCGGATGGCCGATCCGCCCGGTGTGCATCAGCTGCGCGAAGATCACGCCGCCCTCGCGGTGCACGGCGTCGGTCACCGTCCGCCAGGCCCGCACCTGCGCGTCCGTGTGCAGGCCGGGGGTGTCGGGGTAGCCCTGGCCGACCGGCGAGGGCTGGATGCCCTCCGTGACGATCAGCCCGGCGCCGGCGCGCTGCGCGTAGTACGTCGCCATCAGCTCGGTCGGCTCGGCGCCGGGCCCGTAGGCACGGCTGCGGGTCATCGGCGCCATCACGACGCGGTTCACCAGGCGCTTGCCGCCCAGAACGATCGGTTCGAAAGCAGTAGTCATGGCTCTTCCTCGGGAAGGGGTGGACGATGCGATGTAGATTTACCTGTCCGAACAGGTAAATCCGCTGAACCCATTCCCGAGGTCAAATGTGATGTGCGTCACGTCCTACTGCCCTGCCTGTGCCCGCTATCCAGGCCCGAATGGGCAGCCGAGGGCGGCCGAGCTACCCACCCGGAGGTAGAATTAGCTGCTCGGCCAGGCAGCTGAGCAAGGGAAGAAGAGGGAAGAAGAAGAGGGAAGGGGAAGAGATGATGGCGCAGTCCAAGCCGGAGGCCGCCTCCGTCCCGGTGCCGGCCGCGGCCGGCGGCGGACCGGTCAGCCACGCGATCTTCCGCCTGGCCCGCCTGCACCGCATGTTCGCGGGACAGCTGCTGCGCCGCATCGGCCTGCATCCGGGTCAGGAGCTGGTCATGATGCACCTGTGGGAACTCGGCCCCCAGCGCCAGGCCGACCTGGTGCGCTTGATGGACTCCGACGCCGCCACCATGACCCGCACCATCAAGCGCCTCGAACAGGCCGGCTTCGTCCGCCGCCGCCCCTCACCCACCGACAAGCGCGCGTCCCTCATCGAACCAACAGCGGCCAGCCAGGCCCTGCGCCAAGAGGTCGAGCAGACCTGGAGCCAGCTGGAGGACCTCGTGACCGCGGACCTCTCTCCCGAGGAACGGACCGCGGCCCTGCTCACCCTGGAACGCCTGGAACACAACCTCGCACGGGCAGCCGCCGATCCGGCAGACACAGACACAGACACAGACACAGACACAGACGCAGAGACGGAGCGCTGACGGCGGCGCACTCGGCGGCCTGTCCGCCGGTCTCCTGACCGGCGCGCTCGGCGGCAGAGGCGCCCTGACCGTCGCGGCGATCGGGCTCTTCGCCTCCCCGGTCACCAGGCCGGCAGCCCTGCCGTCACCGGCCGAGCCGGGTGTGCAGTGAACGCCAACGCGCTCGGATCGGGGTCGTCGGCGACCAGGCGGCGACAGCGTCGACCGGGCCGGGCGTTCCGCGGGCCACCCGGCCGGTAGGGCAGCTGGGCCAAGGCGGTCCAGGGACGCGTGCGGCATCGCCGACTTGAAGGGATGCCGGGAGGGCCGTGGGGTCCGATGCGCGGCCCGGCGCGGTGGCGGACGATGGACGAGAGCCGGGCAGGCGGCTGCCGAGCCGGCCTGGCGAGGAGGTGCGGCATGGCGAAACCCGTCGTAGTGGGAGTCGACGGCTCACCGTCCAGCCTGGACGCGGTCGAGACAGCAGCACACGAGGCGGTGCTGAGCGGGGTCGGCCTGCGGCTGGTGCACGCCTTCGAGTGGCCCTCGATCCATCCACCGCCTGGTGGGCCGCCTTGGAATCCTGCCAGGGCGGGGGTGCGCGAGCTGGTTGACGGCACGCTGGCCGAGGCCGAACAACGGGCACGCGAGATCGCGCCGCATGTGGACATCACACGAGAGGTCACCGTCGGCGAGCCGCTGATGGTGCTGGAGATCGAGTCGCGCACCGCCTCGCTCGTCGTAGTGGGCAGCCGCGGGCTGGGCGCGTTCGGCGGCCTGCTCCTCGGTTCCACCGCCGTGCATCTGGCCGCCCACGGTCGCTGCCCTGTGCTGGTGGTACGGGGCAGGCCGAATCCGACCGGACCCGTACTGCTGGCGGTGGACGGCTCTCCGGCGGGCGAACGCGCTGTCGAATTCGCCTTCGCCGAAGCGTCAATGCGCGGTGCGGGCCTGCTGGCCCTGCACGTGTGGAACACCTGGAGCGAACGGGCCTATGAAGGGCCCGGCGACCCGCTGAACATGGTGGTCGACATCGACCGGCTCCGCGAGGAGGAGCAGCGCCTGCTGGACGAAACCCTGTCCCCGTGGCAGACGCGCTATGCCCAGGTCGCGGTGGAGCGGCGCCTGGTGCGCTCCCGGATCCGCGTGGCGCTGATCGACGCAAGCCACGACACGCAGTTGGTCGTGGTCGGCGCGCGCGGACGCGGTGGCTTCACCGGCCTGCTGCTCGGCTCGGTCAGCCAGGCCCTGCTCCATCACGCGCACTGCTCCGTCGCCGTGGTCCGGGGCAAGGAGTGACCACCGGCCCCGTCCGCCGGGCCTTCGGCATCAGCTCCGCAGCCCATCGTTCGCTGCCAGGCCGAGTAGCGCCGTGGCCGCCAGGGAGCCGGTGATCACACCAGTCGCGAACGAGGCCACCCCCACGATGGCGGACCATGCCGTCAGCGTGCAGCGCCACCGGGATGCCCCGGAGCGCACGGCCCGCGCACACCGCACACCGCACAGTCGCAATCTGGACGCATGACCCATCAGCGCGGGACGAAGGGTGATCAATGAAGTTCGCAGTCATCGGCGGTACCGGCCTGATCGGGTCGCAGGTCGTGAAGAAGCTGAACGCGGCCGGGCACGAGGCCGTGCCGCACTCCATGTCCACAGGTGCCGACGTGATCAGCGGCCAGGGCCTGGAGGAGGCGGTGGCCGGCGCCGACGTCGTCGTCAACGTGACGAACTCCCCGACCTTCGACGACGCCTCCCCGGCGTTCTTCCGGACCTCCATGGACAATCTCCTGGCCGCCAGTCACAAGGGCGGGGTCGGCCACGTCGTCATCCTCTCGATCGTCGGCACCGACCAGGTGCCCGACCTCGTCTACTACCGGGCCAAGGCCCTCCAGGAAGACATCCTCAAAGCCGGGCCGATTCCCTACTCGATCGTCCGCGCCACCCAGTTCATGGAGTTCATGGACGCCGTCCTGTCCTGGACCACCGAGGGCGACACCGTGCGCCTGCCCACCACCCCGATCCAGCCGATCGCCGCCCAGGACGTCTCCGACACCGTCGCCGATGTCGCTGCCGGCACCCCTTTGAACGGCACCCTCAACGTCGCTGGGCCGGACGCCTTCCCCCTCGACGAACTCGGCCGCATCACCCTGAACGCCCACCCCGACGGCCGCACAGTCGTCACCGATGACACCGCCGGCATGTTCGCCGCCGTCCACGGCGACGCCCTCATCGCCAAGGGCGACACCCGCATCGCCCCCACCCACTACAGCGACTGGCTTTCCTGAGCCACCCAGCCCACCCACTGGAGGCCTCACCATGTCGAACAATGAGCCGGCGGCGGGCCGCGGTGAGAGCCAACCGCGCTCGGAAGCATGGAAGACGGCGCTCACCGTGCTGCAGTCGGCGAAACCGCCGTCCATTCCGACGGGGGCAGAGGCGATGACGGTCCTCATCGAATTTCCTCCCGGCGACCCCGGCACCCCTCCGCACCGGCACTCGGGACCCGCTTTCGGCTACATGCTGGAAGGGGAGATGCTCTTCGAGCTGGAAGGCGAGCCCCAGCGGGTGATCAAGGCCGGAGAGACGTTCTGGGAGCCGGGCGGCGATGTCATCCACTACCAGGACGGGAACAACCGGACCGACTCCTGGAGCCGCTTCCTCGTCACCATGATGTGTGCGCCGGGTCAGCCCATGCTCACCCTGGTCGACGAGGAAGAGCTGGCCCAGCGCCAACACCTGCGCGCTCCCCGCCCAGGCACTTGACCCGGGAAAAACAGGTTGTGCTCAGCCATGCCGCGCTTCCGTGGTCTCCCTCGTCAACCGCTGTCTGGAGAGCGTTACGACATGGGAGGTCCCAATGACCTTGCCTCGCGCGTCCAGTGCCTTTACCTGGAAGTACGGTCCGGGAGCGTTCGTGGTGACGGCTGTCTCGAATCCGGAGCGTGGGGCGTGTCTGACCACGACCGACAGGGCGTGGGGGTCGGACCCGGCGAGTACCCGCCATGCTCTGGTCTGCGTCGAGCCGTTCCAGGAGGCGTAGAGGACGCTGCCCCCGCCGTTGGGCCGTGCCGCGGCACTCGGGGGGTAGTACGGGGTGCCGATCCATTCGTTCCGGAACGCTCGGTACGAGATGTCGGAACCCGGCAGCTTCGCGTCGTAGAGCAGGTTCTGTGAGCCGTTGCCCTGGGTGTTCCCCGCGCCCGCGTACTCCGAGTAGTACGGGCTCTGGCCCCATCCGATGAATTCGTTGCCGTTGGAAAGGGCCTGTGTGTTTCCCTGGGTCGGCGACTCCAGCGGTGGCTGGTGGTAGTAGGTCCTGTCCACGGTCGCCTTCCGGTTGCGGAAGTCGAGGCTGAGGATCAGGCCGTGCGACACCTGTTCGGGTGCGCCGTCGGGCAGGTCGCAGCAGCCGTCGTCGAACATGCTGATCCGGTTCCCCGGCCGGAATCGGGCATCGTGCTGCCAGTAGAAGTCCGCGTTCGGGCCGAAGGTGAAGTCGCTTTTCTTTCCGCCGATCTGATAGCGGATCTTCCCGGATCTCTTGGTGACGTCGTAGAGCGCCCACATGTTCCGGGCCGAGATCAGCAGCCGGCCGTCGGGACCCTCGTCGACCGAGTTGATGTGAAAGGCATCCCACACCCCGTCGGACGACGACGCACTGGAGGCCGGCTCCTCGGAGTCCGAGGGGTCCAGGTGGTCCAGTGCGTTCCACGAGAAGAGAAGTCTGCCCGTGGCGAGGTCGACCTCCTGGATCTCGCTGTTCTCGATGGAGCCGTTCTTCGGGCCTCCGTAGGGCGTGAGATCCATGGGCACGGGCTTGGACGCGATGAACAGCGCGGTACCCCTGCGGGTCAGGGTGAATTCATGCTCGTCCGGGTAGTAGCCGTGATGCGCGAAGACCGTCTTGAGCAGGCGGTAGTGGGTGTCGTAGATGTAGTAGCACCCGCCCGGTTCGGGCGCACCGGCCGGCAGGTTCGTGTACGCCGGTGGCAGGGCGAGGCTCCCCTGCCACCAGGTCAGCACCGGCTGTCCCCGGTCCCTGTGGGTGTCGTAGTAGGTCTGGACCCTGAAGTCGGCGTTCTGGAGGTTCGTGGAGGGGAGCGGGCGGAACCAGACCGGATTGCCGGAGTTGTCGTTGATCAACGCACCGGTCTGGCCGATCATCTGGTCCGCGCTGAACGGGCCCACGAAGATGTCTCCGCGAGCCGTTCCCGGTTTGTTCGCAGTTACGGTCACCCGCATGGGGTGAAGGCCCGGCGCTGAGACGAAGCTCCACACGTCGCTGCCCGAGAGGATCGGGGGCGGGGTGCTTTCCGATGGGGGGAAGGGCTCCGTCGCGCACAGGGATGAACGCCCTTGCGGACTCGCCGCGGCCGGGGGCACGCAGCTTGCGACGACACATCCCGCGGTGAGCATGCAGGCCCCGACGGTGTGACGGATCCTTCTCCGTGTCCGGCGAACCCGCGTCTCTCGCGTCGCCATTGCCGACCTCCTTGGCACCCGGCACCCCTTCTCCGGTGACCCCCGCAGACCCGGAATGAACAAGATCGGGAGTTGCTCCTCGGGCGACAGTAGGCGGCAAGGACCGCCTACTCCTGCTCAAAGCGACTGAGGTAGACCGTTCGGCAGGCGCCGCCTCACCCGGACAGGCGGCAGAGCCATGGGAGGACGCTCAGGCGTGTCCTGCGCGACGGGTGGTCGTCCTCCAGCGAAGGCCCTCCCGCCCGACGGACGAAAGGGTCTCTGACCAGGTGTTTGTCTGTGCCTCCGGCAGGAGCGGGACCGCATCGCTCACGCGCTGCCGGCTGCTGGGCGGCGAAGCCGCTGGTGTCAGCCGCCGCGCGTGGTCTTGACAGGGGCTGCCTGTTCTGACCTGCGCACCGGAGCACTCACGTCTGGGTGTCGGCGAGGAGGTCGAGGAGCTTGGGCCAGCCCCGCTCCCTGGCGACAGCGTTGCCGACGCGATTACCGCCCATGGATGGGGCGACGGTGCCCTCCGCGAGGAAAGGGAAGGTTCCGACGCCGTGCCCGGCGCCGGGGTAGACCAGTGCCCGGTATGGATGCCGGTCGTGGATCGCATGCAGGTTCCCGGTGATCGCCTTGACGTAAGTCGGTGACGGCCATAGGGCGTCGTCTGCGCCGGCGATGGCCAGCAGTGGTCCGCTGAGATGGTCCAGCGGGATGCTGCCCTGGGGAATGGGATGCCCGTCCTTGGTCCAGGCGTTGCCCCTACCCGGGTATCCCGGGTTGACGTTGGACGACGGGGAGTACACGACGACGCCGTGGATCAGACGGGGATAGTCCTCGGCGAGGAGCAGGGCGGGTTCGCTGCCTCGGGAGTAGCCCATGGCGATGATGTGCGCGGGGTCCACGTCGGGCTGGGCTGCCAGCAGGCGGGCGGCGGTGGCGAAGTACTCCAGCGGGACGTTGTGCAGGGTGGCGGGCAGGCCGTGCTCCCCGAAGTAGCCGAGAGCCAACGTCGGGTAGCCGTGGGAGGCCAGCAGAGCCGCCTCCCACTTCATGCTGACACCGCCTTCGGATCCGCCGAAGGCCAGCACGGCCGGGTGACGGGGAGTGCCGGGGCGGGGCAGGAACATCTCTCCGATGACCTTGTCATGGGCCAGGGTGAGCGTTCGGGCGCTGACTCCTTTGGCCGCCCATTCACGGGTTAGCGTGCGACCGGCCAACTGCCGCCCATGCGCCGTCACGGTGATCTGCACGGCGTAGGAGGGGGAAGACTCAGGGTAATGGGGGAGGAAGTAGTCACTGTTCGGATCGCCGGCCGAGGGCCTCATCGACCAGAACAGGCCCATACCGTCGACCATGTTGTACGTCCCCGACACCGGCCGCGTCGTGGAGAGGTCGACGACGCCGTCATCGTCCGCGGTGAACGTTGCCCGGCCATGCCACACCTTGCCGTCGTAGGCGGTCGCCGCAGAGCCGACGGTGATCTCGTCGTGTGGCTCCAGACCACTGACTGTCAAGTGAACGGCCTGATCAGCCAGGGCTATCGGCGCATCGACCCCGATGACCGCCCTGGTACTGGCGTGCATCCCCGACGAGCATCCCGCCGCCCCCCAGCTGATCAGGACGCCTACCGCCAGGGCCCATCCCCGCAACCGCCGTAACGACACGTTGCTCCCCATCACCAGGAAATGATCATCCACACTCATCCTGAAGTGCCCACCGAGTCAATCCTGGGGGCGGGACTTTAACGGGCGGGCAGCTGAGCGGCGTTGGCTGGAGTTTCGACGCCCCAGCCGAGCGCCGCCGTGCTCGGATCCCGAAGCACTGGTTTGGAAGATCGCGTAGGCGGGCGCTGTCTCAGATCCTTGACCCGTCCGGTCGCGGTCACGTCGCATGGTCTGTGATCGTGCTGCAACCTGACAGTTGTGACGGACCGTGATGCGAGGCGCCGGCCCTCGCGGGATGGGCGAAGGCGTGGCGACCCGCGACGGTCACGCCTGCTGTGGGCTGGCGCTGTCCTCATGTGTGTCAGCGTTGCTTTGCTCGCTGTGGTCGTCTTCGGCAACTTGGGCAATCAGGAGCCGGGCCGTTCCACGTCGCCGTCGGCCACGCCGAGCGAGGGGGAGAGCGCCACCAGCGAGGAGCCCCCCGAAGCTTCTCCCACCAGCGGAGAAGCTTCCCCACCCAGTGACACTGCCGGCGAGAGTCCTGGTCCAGAGCTGCCATCCCCTGTTGCGACTGTGACAGTCACGCAAACGATCCAGACCGGAGGTGACGGCGAGACATCTGCTGGCAAGTCGGGAAACGACGTCCCTGCAATCATCACCTCGGTCGCGGGGCTTATCACTGCAGGAGTGGGCGCTGCATCATTCGCCGCGGGAATGAGGAAGTCCCATTAGCCGCCCAGCGGATGTTGAAGATCACGCTCTATTCGCCCGCCGAGGTCGCTCAACCCACCACTCACCCAGCTCCCATCCCGGTGCCGGCCGATCCCCCGCCGGAGGCATCGTTCTGACCGTTGCCTTGCCGTCCAGGTCTCGACTCAGGGCCTTCGCCGGGCCCGGCCGTGACGGTCACGTCTTCGTCGGCCCCCAGGGTGGTCGGCTCCGGCGGAGCAACTTCCGGGGTGACTGGATCAACGCGCGGACCAAGGCGGGCATCACGGCAGACGTCCACTTCCATGACCTTCGGCACACCGGGAACACCCTCGCCGCCTCCGGGGCGAGCCTGCGGGAGCTGATGACACGGATGGGCCACAGCACCCCCCGCGCCGCGCTGATCTATCAGCACATGGTCAACGGCCGTGACCGTGAGATCGCCGATCGGCTCGGCTCGATGATCCGCAAGGAACGGGGCGACGTGGACTCCTAGCGGACCTCATGGCACGCGTGTGGCACGGCCGTGATCACAGCAAAGGGCCAGTTCGAGAGGATCAAGCCTCTGAACTGGCCCTTTGTCTTGTGCCCCCGGCAGGATTCGAACCTGCGACACCCGCTTTAGGAGGGCAACAGCGCCTGTAGCCAGTGGCTCCTACCTGCATCTTTCGTCTTCATGATGACACCTGGAGTGTCTGTGAGTGCAGGTTTCGCCTGTGGTTCACGGCTAGAAACACGGCTACCTCAGGGGTTCCGATCTCCTCCCGAGACCCTTCGGTACCTTGCCGATCACCGGACGGGAGGAGACGACCCTTCGGGAGAATGAACTGCGCCCATAGCGGATCAACGCGCGCCTGCCGCAGTACGGCGACCCATCCGTCGGTTCACAGCGCCGCGAGGACGGAGATCAGCAGCGCCAGGGACAGCGTGGCACTGCCCGCGAAGGCCGCGGCACCAGTCTGACCGGAGATGTGGCCGTAGGCGCTGCAGTAGAGCTTTGCGAAGCTCCGCCACACAAGCACCGGGGGCGGCGGCGTCATCAAGCAGCTGCGACAGAACGTTCACCACGGTGTCCGGCCGGTGCTGTCTAGGCCGATAGCCGCTCTCCCCGGATGACGGCGTTGCCTCGCTTGAGTAGGCGGCTGGCCTGGTTCGGCGGACCTGCCAGCGCCTCGGCGAGCCTCCGCGCAAACAGTGCGCCGCTACCCCTCCGTCTTGTTGCTGCTACTCGGCCTGGTGCGGCGCTTGCGCCATGCGCGGAGGAGAGCCGTCACGACAGCGACGAGGGTTGCGGTGATGAGTTGAGTGGGCAGATGTGTCAATAGTCCATGGACCGCAAGGTCGAGAGCCTGCTGGAGGTTCACATTCATTAACCAGCCTCCTGGCGGGGAACGATCGAACCCGAAACCGGCGGGCTCGATGAAGTCACCACGGTCGGTGCGTCGGGGCTGGCCGGTCCAGTTGTCCCGCGCTCGGCACGGACAAGTCCGGACAACCGGCGACTACGTCGCCGACAAGGGGGAAAGATGATGCCGGACCAAGGCAGACGGACGCGTCCGTGGGGCCCGTTGAAAGGGCCGACCGCCGAGACCAACGCCGTGGCCCATCTCATGCGTCAGTGGCTCGACCAAGCCGGAGGCCTGCGAGTCGACGACATTCTCGAAAGGTTGACCCCGGAAGACTTCGACGACGGCCGGGCACCCGGCCGGACCACCGTGTCTGAGCGCCTAGCAGGTGTGGGGCTTCGCCGCGATTTCATTCATGCCATCGCACGCATCTGTGCACGGGACGAGACCGCCCGCCTTGAGCTAATCGATCAGGTCCGTGTCGCTCGGCAGCAGGCACGGCTGTCCGCCGAGCAACGCGCAGCCGCACAGACGTCCGCTCAGGCACAGCTCATGTTCGTGCAGCAGCGGTCGATCGAAATCTCCGACAGGTTGTTACGCGCGATGGAGCGCGCGGCCCAGCTGGAACGCGAACGAAACGATGCCAACCACATGGTTCTCGTGCTGGTGTCGATGGTGGACAAGCTCCAGCGCGACATGGCCTCCCTGACCCGTGAACGGGACCGACTGCGCAACGCAGCAGAAGTGAAGCGGGTCCGTGAGCAGCTGGCTCGCAGCGAGGCGCAGCGCAGTGTGGCGGAAGCGGAGCTGGAACAGGCCCGCGCGGAGCGGCAGAGAGCCGACCAGCTGGCTGAGGAGGCGCAGGAGCGGGTCCGTGTGCTGAGCGAGGAGCTCGCTCGGCTACGTGGGGAGGGTGTTCCGCTGGCGGACGCCGATCCGCTGCCGACTGCGAAGCTGGCCGAGGACGCCGACGACATCGATGTGGCTCTTCTGAAGGCTGCCCGGGTCAGGGAGGACCGCGCTGGGAGGCTTGATCAACTCGCCGACGAACTGCGTTCGGACATCGACCCGGACAACTCTCCTACCTCTGGTGATGGGCCGGACAACCCTGCCGGACAAGGAGCCGGAGGCGCGGGGGCGCGGCTGGTGCGTGAGCTGCGAACGCTCACTTCCCAGGGCGGGAGCGAGGGGGCGATCGAGGGCCTGCTGCGGCAGGCGGGGACCTCGCTTTCCGTGGCCGCGCTCCTGTCAGTGGCGGCGCAGCTCCGCGACGATGGCATGGACCAGCACGCGAGGCAGCTGATCTTCTACGGAATTGGCAACGTGCTGCCTGCCGACGTGCCTGCACTGCTAGAAGGGCTTCGCAGACAAGCCCGCGACGCGGAGCTTTACCAGTTGCTCAGCCGGATCGCCCGGCACTGGTCGCCGCAAGACACCATCGAAGCGGTGAACTCCCTCCGTGCGGCCGGACAGGACAGCGACGCCTATCAGGTCCTCAGTGCCGTAGGACGCCACAGCCCTGCGGACCACGTGGTCGCAGTCCTGGAGCAGTTGACGGTCAGTGACGGCGACTGGGTCCTGGACGCGGCCTGCCGCAACCGCTCCTCCGACGAGCTGAAACTCCTTGAAGAAAGGCTCGCCTTTCACGCTCGACGGGCCGATGCTGCCAAGATCGCACAAACGCGCTTCCAGCGTCACGCGAAGGTCGCCGGCCTCGAAGCGGTTCCTCCCACGCGCAACACCATTGACGCGGGCGACACACCGCCCGCAGGGAGGGCCACAGCCGACAAGGCGGAACCGGCTACCCCGCCCGCAGACGTCACGAAGGCGTCAGAACACGAGGACAGTTGGGAATTCGAGCCCGACACTCGCGACGGCCTGCTGAGTCTGCAGCCCGCCCCTAGCCAGGGGCGGCCAGGAGCGGACATTGATCCGGCCGACGATTGGTTGCTCAACCCGGATACCGGCGAATACGAGCTGCGCCTCACCCCTACTCAGAGGCGGCCAGGAGCGGACATCGATCCGGCTGACGCATGGTTGCTCAACCCGGATACCGGCGAATACGAGCTGCGCCTCACCTCAACCCCGCGAAAAGATGACAAACCTCCCCCTCAGCGACGGCGCCGCAGGCAACCACGGTCCGACACTTAGTGTCCTGCGCCGGAAATCCATTGTGTTGCCCTCGCCGTCGTGGTGTTCGTCCCCGAGACAGGGCTGACCGCGCACGCGAAGACATTCAGCCGTGCCGAGCTGCTGACGGCCGGGGGAGTGGTGACCATGGACCGGCTTCTGAAGGTGCAGGAAGTTGCTGAGATCCTCGGCACTGGTGTGCGCTTCCCGCGTCGGCTCATCGAGGAGCGCCGCATCACGTCAAGGTCGGGCGCAATGTCCGCATCCCCGAGTCCGCCGTACGAGAGTACGTGGAAGTGAACACCGTGAAGCCGATCACGGTGCGTCCTGGTGTCCTCAGGAGGGTTGCCTGATGGCGAACAACCAGGGCAGGCGTCGCCGCTTCGGCTCGGTCCGGCAACTCAAGTCCGGCCGCTGGCAGGCGCGTTACCGCGATCCGAACATGGGTCAGCTCCGGAGCACGGAGGAGACGTACGCGACCAAGACCGACGCTGAGGTCGCGCTGAGCCTCATAGAGTCGGACATCACCCCTGGTCAGTGGTCCGACGAGCAATTGTCATTCCTGAAGGGGCGAGTTCTGTCAACGGTGGTGTTTCTGCTGGTTGTTGGCGGTATCGGGCAGCGCTGACCGACTCGTGGCCGGGGTGTGGTCCCGAGGTAGGCGTGAGCATGCGGTTGTGGGTGTCGCTGTTCTCCAGCCCGCGATGCGGGAGGGCAGGGCCGTACTCGGCTGCCGGTCATTCCTTCGCGACGCTGGGCCGCATGGAGCGATACGACGTGGGGCAGGCGGGGCAAATCAAATCCACGGCCGCGCCGTTGAGGGGGCCAGACAATTGCCCGGCCACGCGCCTGCCGCCACCGAGCTGCTCACGCCGCCTGGCGGGCCAGGGCGCGGATGTGTCCGTCGCGCAGCCCGTAGTAGACCAGCGTGAGCAGTTTGCGGGCCGCGGCGACCTTCGCGATGTTCCTGCCGCGGCGGGCCTCGATCCGTGCCCGGTCTTCGGCGATCTTGGGTGTGGTGGCGCGTTGGATGGCCTCCACGACGGCCCAGCGCACGAGCTTGCTGCCCTGCTTGGTGACGTGCCCGCGGCGCACGACGGTGTCGGATTCGTAGTGGCGCGGGGTCAGTCCGGCCCAGGAGCACAACCGGTCGGCGGAGGGGAACCGGTGCACGTCGCCGATCTCGGCGACCAGCACGGCGGCCAGGACCGGTCCGATGCCGGGCAGCCACCGGATGGCCCCACAGCCGGCGTGGCCGCGAAGCCGCTCGGCGATCCGGGTGTTGAAGACGGCTTCCTCGGCGTCGAGGATGTCGATCAGCTTCAGAAGAGAGACCACGCGCTGGGCGTAGGCACCGGACAGCGTGGTCTGCCCCAACTGGCGGCGGCCGTCGGTCCCGAACAAGTCGGAGACGGCGATGAGGACCCCGGCCTTCGCGAGCACCGCGTGCACCTGGGCCTTCAGTCCACTGCGCAGGGCCACCAGTTTGGCCCGGTAGCGGACCAGTTCGCGCAACTCCCGCAGGTCGGGCGGGGCGATCCAGGACTCCGGGAGACGCCCCATGCGCAGCAGGTCGGCGAGGTCCGAGGCGTCCTTGATGTCGTTCTTGACGCGCCGGTAGGCGAAGCCCTTCACGCCCAACGGGTGGGCCAGGTGGACCTCGGCCCCGGCGGCCTGAAGCACGTCAACTGCCCAGTACCAGCCGTAGGTAGCCTCCACGACCACGTCCGGGCGGCTGCCGGCCTGCTCGATCTGCAGGCCCAGCGCGACCGGGTCGTTGGCGATACGCACTGCGCTCAGCTGCGTGCCGTCCGCGGTCTGACGCACGATCACGGAGCGCCTGCGATGCAGGTCGATGCCGACGTACTGATGTCCGTCGTACTCGCTCATCAGGGGCCTCCTTCGCCATGACGAACGTGAACACCGGGTGTGTACCCGGCCCCGCGGGGGCGGAGGCCACGCCCCTTCATCGCATCAAATCCTGTGGATCTGGTCCGCGCGGCCGGACGTCAGTTGGTTCAGAACCGAGTCCGGTCTCACAGGGTGGTTTTCGCCTGCCGCATGGCGGATGAGCTGCTAACTTCCGCGTCATGGCGAACCAGAGCGACGGCACAGATCTCCGAAGCCGGGTGGCCGATGCCGACAGCGGTGTCCTGTTGTTCGGCATCACGCCGCCCCGCCTGAGCAACACTCCCGAGCGGATCCGGGAGATCACCGCAGCCACCCTGGCACGGTTGGAGTCCCTCGATGTCGACGGTCTGGCGCTGTACGACATCGACGATGAGAGCGACCGTAATCCGGCGCAGCGGCCGTTTCCGTACCTGCCGACCATCGACCCTGCCGTGTACCACGCGGACTATCTCGGCAAGTGGAACCGCCCGGTGGTCGTCTACCGGTGCGTCGGCAAGTACTCCCAGACGGAGCTGCGGACCTGGCTGCGGACGGCCGACGCCGACCGGCTGCTCGGCGTCTTCGTCGGCGCGTCCTCGAAGGGGAAGGCGGTGCGGACCGGCCTGTCCGAGGCGCAGGACCTGCGCCGCGATGTCCGCCCAGACCTGCTGCTCGGTGGCGTGGCCATCACCGAACGCCCCGAGGAGCATCTGCGGCTCGTCGCCAAGCAGGTGGCCGGATGCGCGTACTTCATCTCGCAGGTCATCTACAGCGCCGACGCGGCGAAAAGCATGGTCTCCGACTACTACTACGCCTGCCGCGAGCGGGACCTCGAACCGAGGCCCGTCCTGTTCACGCTCTCGGTGTGCGGCTCGGTGAAGACGCTGGCGTTCCTCCAATGGCTCGGCGTCGACGTCCCGCGCTGGCTGGAGAACTCCCTGCGCCATGCGGACGACACCCTGGCCGAGTCATACCAGCACTGCTTGGCGAACGCCCGGGACCTGATCGCCTTCTGCCGCAAGCTCGGCATGCCGTTCGGCTTCCTCGTGGAGAGCGTGTCCATCCGCAAGGTCGAGATCGACGCCTCGGTCGCCCTGGCCCACGAGCTCAGCAGGCTGCTCGGACGAGGTACACCCTCGGTGTGAAGCCGGGCACGAACGTGCGGCTGTCGAATCCCGCGATCGGGACGCGGCTCAGGCCGCGCTGGCGTCCTCCCGTTCGACGAGGACGCCGCGCTTGAAGCGGGCTCCGGCTCGCACAAGGGCGACCAGGTGCGGCGCATTGACCGCGCGCCAGCGTTCCTGGGCGGCGGCATCAACTACGGTAAGCATGGGCGTGCCCTCCCAGCCGACGCGCCAACGCCGGCCTACTCAGTGACCTTCGAATCGATCACTCGGGAGGGTGCGCCCTCACCGAGCCGATCCACAGGTTCTGAGCATTGCTCTGGTCCGACCTTGATGCAGGCAAGGCACGCTTCGGTGCGTACGCCACGGCGTGGCTGAAGGACCGCAAGCTTGAGGACCGCACGCGTGAGCGTCATGAGTAGGCGATCCGCCTGCATCTCCTGCCTACGTTCGCTGAGCGGCCGCCCTCCTCAATCACCACGGCTCAGGTACGGGCGTGGCGTACGGAGTGCCTCAAGCGGACGGGTGAGCCGACCGTGGTCAGGGCGTACCAGGTCCTGCGGGCGATCCTGAATACAGCCGTGGATGACGTGTCCACTGGGTGGTGCAGTGGGGATCTTGGGTTGGCCCCTGCTCATGGGGCGGCCATCGCGCGACCTCCCTGGTAAACCGGCAGCCCCCCGTTGAGTTGCGGTCCCTGGTTTGCTTCAGGGCCCTGTGGCATGGGGCTCGGTCGTCCCGCCTGCGATCCAGGAGTTGCGGCTTCGCCCCATCCAGCTCCACGGTTCTCGCAGGTGGAGCTGTGCCACGGTGACGTAGTGGTGCAGGTGACGGTCCATCTCAGCTGCGCCCACCGAAGGGTCGTTCAAGGAGTCGTCGATGGCTTGCATCAGGAAGTGCGCCTGCGCCGTGACATTGTCGGGGCCCTCCAGCCGCAGGACCTGGTACGTCCGTTGCGCCTCGGCGAGGAGCGCCTCGTCCAGAGAGCCTTGATCGCGCTTTCGGTCTTCGGCGAGCGCTTGGGCGGCTTGCAGGAAGGCCACGTACACCTCGCGCTTGGCTTCGAGCTGCTGCGTCCTGGCCTGCGCTTCCAGGGTCTGCTGCACTGTCTTCAAGACGGCCTCGGCCTGCTTCTCCCCAGCGTGCCGGGCGGCAGCAGCTTGGTCCTCGCCGGCCTGTTGTGCTGCAGCCGCTTGGCGAAGCCCGGCGCTGCGCGTGAGCCAGCCGGTTACGACGCTGCCAGCAATCGCTGAACCTGCCGCGATCAGTGCTACCCCCCACTCACTCATGACGACATCGTCTCGCGTGCGGTCGGTACTCGAACATGCGGGGTGCCCGACGGAGGAAACATCCCCACCTGCTGACGCGTACTCTCCAGCCGCAGCGGAGATCACCTACCTGCCATCACACCCCTGGAAGGGCGCATGGCCCAAGACGGCTGGCGTCGATGGCAACGGACAGAAGTCGTCGACACACGACGTCCGTTCTCAGGTTCTGGCTCAACTTCTGTGGTGGACCGCCGCCGTGCAGCGGATCGGTCCGATGACGACTGAGAACGGGCACGTCAGCGGCCGACAGCCGCGTGGACGCTCGCGCACGGTGTCGCTTCACAAAAGTTGAGCCGGAACCGGAACTCGCGAACAGAACCAGCCCCACCTTCGAAGATGGGGCCATTACTCATCCTTGAGGCCAGGATGCACTCGGTACAGCGCAGCCGGTTGGCGTCCACGCGTCCCGGTTCGTTCTTCGTGGAGCCGACGGACGTAGCCGTGCTCCTCGAGGAGCCTCAGTGCCGGAGCTGTGGAACTCACGGTGGGGAAGGCCCGGCGGCGGGCTGTGACGAGTTCGTGGGCCTTGAAGCTGGTCACCTTCGTCCGGCGGATCCAGTCGAGCACCAGCTGAGCCTTCTCGCTGTCAGCGTCGGTTTCCATGAGGTCGAAGGCCGCCAGGGCGTGGGCGGTGTAGTACTCGCCGATCGCAATGGCGCGCTTGATCGTGGCCGCCTCGATCGATTCGCCCCAGCGGCCCGTGGCGGGTTCGGCGAGGTGCAGAAGGCCTGCGATACGGGCCACCGCTCCGACGTACTTGCCTGCCCAGTCGTCGATGTGAGCCAGGGCGCCGTCCGGGCGGAGCTGGGGCTCGATCGCTTCCTGCAGCTTGATGACGGCCCGGTCGGCCGGGCCTGAGCATTTGATGGTGACCGGCTCAGGGAGATCCGTGAGGGTGTGGACCAAAGCTGTGAGGCGGGACTCATACGTGCGGGACGTCTTCTCCGGGACCGGCGGGACAACAATCTTGCGGTAGCCGAGGGTTGACGCCGGGAGAGAGAAGAGGAAGCGCGCCAGGAGGCCCCGGCCGCGGGCGCCCGGGGTCTGGGCGAGATCCATCAGCACGGGGGGCTGAAGGGTGATGCCGATGGTGAGGGCAGGCTTCTCGCCCAAGTCGGCGTCACGGGTGATGCGTTCGGCCTGGAGGCGTTCGCCCTTGTGGCCCTGGAGGAAGACGCCGAGGTTGGGGCGGGAGCTGTAGCGCCCCGCGATGATGTCGAAGAGGTCGCCCTCCGGGGACAGGACGCCGAGGCGGCCGTGCGTGCTCAGGAGCTTGGTCAGGGTCTCGGGGGTGACGTCACCCGAGGCGGTCAGGCGGGGCTTGGGCGGGACGACGATGGCCTCGGCTTCCATGCGTAGGCCGGCAGCCTCGGCGACCAGGGAAGTAGCCGCGGTGGAGTCGTCGACCTTGCGTGCCTTGGTCATGATGGCTTCGGCGCGGGCCTCCGCAGCTTCCTTCGCGACCTCGGCCTCAATGATGGAAGGGCGGGCGTCCTCCTGCAGAACCGACTCGATGTCGTAGATCGGACGGGTCATGGCGGCGAAGACGTCCGACTTGCGGGACGCCGGGGGCATGGCGACGACCAGGTAGAGGTTCGTCTGCTCGACCCATCCGTCGCGGATCTGAACGTGGACGCGCCCGCCGGCGGCGGTGGAGAGCGCGGCGAGCGCCATGGTGGCGGCCATGTCCGCGGGTGTCTGGGTGAACTCGGCAACGGCGGTTACTTGTTCAGCCACCCAGGTGGGCAGGGCCTCCACAGGGAAAGAGGACAGTGTGCCCTGTTGGCCGATGGGGGTTGGGGCAGGCCAGCGTTCCTCGACCGTCGTGCGGTCGAGCGCGTGACGTGCTGCGGCGAGTAGCTCGTCGTGGTCTTCGCCGGATTCGCGCGCGGCCTGGATGAGCCGGGTGCCAAGCGCCGCGATCTGCCGCCGATCTGCATGCTCGCGCACGATCTTCGCGTAGTACTGGCCCATGCCGGCTGTTGGCACGGCCCCGTAGAGAGTGTGCAGATAGGTCGCCCCGCCCACCCGCTGAAGGTCGCCCGCCTTGTACAGCGCGTCGGCGAGAACGACCGGGGTCGGCTGGATGCCGCCTGCCGCGAGCTCCAGGATCGCGCGCCAGATCGTCTCATGGGCAGGGCGGTAGAACACGGCAGGGTCCTGCCCGAGTTCCTCTTCGATCTCGGGCAGGACGGCGGCGTCGAACATGACAGCGCCGAGAACGATCTGCTCGGCCTCGATGCTGTTCGGCGCCTCGGTCATGGGGATGACGTTGTCGCTGGGGGCGTGCTGGGGCGTGCTCACGCCACTCCTCTCGGTGCGGTGGTGGTTCTGCGAGACGGCATCAGGGCGGCCAGCCAGGTCGGCAGCGGGGCAGGTTCGGTGTCGTGGGCTGTGTTCGCTTCCCGGCAGGCGGCGCAGCGGCAACCGCGGGCATGACGTGCCCGCCTTCCGTGTGCGGGAACGGGGCGGGCGTCCATCAGCGTTCACCCCGCAGAGCGGCGACCATCGGTCCGCCGTGCTCGTTGATGTTCGCGGCCAGGACCGCGATGGCCCGATTGGCGTCGTCGACCAGGCCGTCGCCGGTGGTGTGCTGGGGCGTGACCAAGCCCCAGGTGTCCTCGGCCACCAGTCGCATGACGGCCGTGGTCAGCAGGGCCGGTCGCTGCGAGTCCGGCTCCCGGCGGGGCCGGTACGGGCCGGATGAGTCGGTGTCGAGGACCGACCCCGGCTGCCAGTCGCGCCAGGCGCGCGGGATGCGGCTACGGCACTCGGCGCGCAGGTCATAGTGATCGAGCGGGACCTGAATTTCGAACAGCAGACGGCCCTCTCCGTCCTCAGAGAAGGCGGAGGTGATACCGCTGAGGTCGGGCCGGATGCGCACGTAGCCCGGTGACATGACGGGCGAGGTCGCGACCGTCCACGCCGCCGCCGCGAACTCGGCGGGCGACAGCGGCTGGTCCGGCACGCCGTACTCGTGGAACCAGTCGAGGCGGGCGGCTAGATAGGCACCGTATCGAGAGCGGCCGTCGGAGGCGTTCCGCGCGTCGTAGTCATCGACGCGGACCAGTGTCGAGGGCGCCCAACTCGGTTTGTGGGCAGGCATGATGAATGCATTCCTTCGCTCGGTGGACAATGCGGGGCGCGATCCGTGGGTTGTAGGAGGCAGCGGTCGCGCCCCGCTTGATGTGCGGTGTGCCGATGCGCACACGGCTGCGGGTTCAGGAGTCGTCGAAGCGGGTCTGCTCGCACCTGTCGCACATAGGCACCTGGTCGTCCTCATCGAGGACGACCCAGGCGAACGGGTCCTGCCGGACGGTGACGTCCGGTTTGGCCTCGCCGCAGAACTCGCAGTGCATCACGACGACCACTCCCACGGTTCGCCGGCGCCCGCGGCGCGGTCGGCGGCCTCAGCGAACAGCAGGGCCTCCCGCTCGAACCGGGTCGGCATCAGCCAGTCGGCGGCCGCGCGCCGCAGCACGATCGCGATCTGCCGGGCGTGGCCCGGCTCGACCTCGGCCTTCTCGCCACGCAGCGCCGCGTCGAACGGGTCCCGGATGTGCGCCCAGTCCGTGGCGGGCAAGAGCTGTGAGAGCTGCTTGACCAGGGCCGCGATCTGCTGGACGGAGCGGCGTTCCTCGCCGTATAGGTCGCTGCCGTGGGAGATGGTGACGGTGGTGGTCACGCTGGTCACCTCCACTCCCATGGCTGGCCCGCGGCCGCCGCGCGGTCGGCGGCGTCGGCAAGTTCGTTGGCCGTGGCGCCCCAGTCGCCGGGCATGAGCTGGTGCGTAGCCGCCGTGTGCAGGACTTGGGCGACGCGGCCGGCCTCTGCCGGGTCCACGGTGAACGGGTCGCCGGACGGGCGGTTGAACAGGTAGGCGATCGATCGCCAGTCGCTGGCTGTCAGCACGTGGGCCAGCTGCTGCGCGAGGTTGGACATCGAGGTGTAGGAGCGGCGGAACTCGCCGTGCTGGTTGGTGTCGTGGGAGACGTTCCAGCCCATGGTCACCACGCCTCTCGGATGCTGAGGATGTGGACCCGGTCGTACTGGTCGACGTCGCCGAAGACGCGCTTGGCGATGTTGCGGGCGGCGAAGCGGTGGTTGAGGTGTGGCATACGGACGTTGGTCGTCCTGAACGTCCCCGCGCCGTCTTCGGTGCGGTCGGACCAGGTGACGGTGAAGGTGACCAGGTTCTGGGCGGTGCTCATTGCGTTCTCCTTCGAATCAGCGGGCTTCGCCGGCGGCGGCGCGCAGCAGGGCGAGGACCTGGTCGCGGGTCCGGCCGGGGGTGTCGTTCCAGGCGACGAACGAGCCACCTCCCGATGGGGCGAGGACCTGGTGGAGGTGGTCGGTGGCGCGGTGAAGGGTGTCGGCATTCCCGTAGCCCAGGCGCAGCAGAACGAACTGGGCGCCGCGAATGCATCGGCCGCCGTCCTCGTCGCGGTCGGCTCCCCAGGCCCAGCCCCACCGCTCGATGACCAGCGCGGTCAGCTCCAGGTGCTCAGCGGCGGTGACCTGGCGGGTGCCGGCGCCCCACCGGTTGCGGACCAGGGAGATGGACAGCGCCCATTCCGGCAGACGTCGCAGCCAGGCCGGCGGCGGAGCGAGGACCGGGGAACGGTCGGCGGCCGGGGCGGAGGTGAGGCCGCGGAGTGCCTCGTCGATGAGCTGCTGGGTGGTCTTGGTGACCAGCGGGTGGGCGGTGGTGCGGGTCCGGGCGGCGAGGTACCGCTCGATTTCGACGACCAGGCCGTCGACGTCGACGGGCGCCTCGGTGACGTCACCTGCGTGGCTTGCTCTGGCCAGGGTGGTCGTGCTCATCTCGTTCTACCTCCTGCGCGATGCGCGGGTTGGGAGGGGCGCCCCTGGTGCTGTCCAGGCGAGAAGGGGCGCCCCGGTCGTGTCAGAGGCCTTGGCGGTCGGGCCGGGCGGCGTTGTAGTCGGCGATCTCCTGCACGCCAATCCCGGCCTTGCGGGCCGCGGCGATGGCGGCCGCCATGGGCTGGGGGTCGGTGGCGAAGCCACTGCGGGCGTGCTCCAGGACCAGGTCGGCGGCTTCCTTCAGTAGCTGCTCGCGGGTCGAGGTCATGGGGATCACGCCCTCCAGCCACCGAGCGGGCGACGGCGCTTGGGGTCGCTGCCGTTGGCGACGCGCTTCTCCAGGCCACGGATCTCTGCCTCGTCGAGGTACGCCGCGTAGTCGTTACTGCCGAGCGGCGGGGCGACCTGGGGGCCGGGGGTGGCGATGTTGCGGATGTCGGCCGGGGGCTCCTCGTAGACGGGCCCGTACAGGAGGCACAGGGATTCGGCGTCCATCGAGCCGCAGTACGGGGTGCCGGTGAAGGGGCGGTGGCCTTCGAAGACGTACTCGCTATAGAGCTGGGAGTCCTCGTACGGGGCGAGGTTGGTGGCGATCTGCATCACCACGTAGTAGGGCCGGTTGAGCTTGGCCTGCCGGGCGAACTTCTTCGCGTCCTTCGGCTGCCAGACCTTGCCTGCCATGGCGTGTGCTCCTTCGTGATCAGGGTTGGGGTGGGGCGCCCGGGTGCTGTCCAGGCGAGCGAGCGCCCTTCTGTCCTGGTTTGACGGGTGGTTGGGCGGGTGGTCGACCCTCGGTTGGTGCCGGATATGCACCGGTTTGGCGGGCGGTCGTCAGGGCGGTCCGGGTGGTCTGCCGACCAGTTCGGTACCCTGCGGGACCGGGTGTTTACTGGGGCATTCCGGGCATCGGCTGAGCGCCGACCGGGGGTTCGACCGGGATGGTCTGTCCCTATTTGCGTGCTGCGTCGGCGAGTTGCTCGCGGGTGTAGCCGTTGGGGTTGGCCATGCCGTCGAGCGGGCCGAGCTTTCGGGTGGTGCCGGCGCCCGCGTCCCGCAGCTGGGCCTGGAGCTGGGTGGTGGTCAGGTCGCCGTAGCGGTCGGGGTAGCGGAGCTGGAGGAGTTCGACCAGGCGCTGGGTGCGGATGCGGTCGACGCCGTCCGCGTCCATGACGGCGATGCAGTCGGCGATCAGGCCGCGGGCGGTGGCCTCGGCCGCGTGGGTCTTGCCGTACACGACGGCGTCGCCAGTGAGGGTGCCTGCCTCCTCGCGCAGCTGGCGGCCGCGCAGGCAGATCTCCTTGAAGTCGGGCAGGTCGATGACATCGGCCTTGAGGGTGACGTGGCCGTCGTCGCTGCCCTGGTCCAGGACGACCACGCCCCGGCTCGCCTCGGTGAGCAGGTGGGGGGCTGCGCCGTTGGCCACGGCGTCGTCACCGAGGACCATCTTGGCGCTGCGGTCGCCCTTGACCCGGTACGAGGCGCGCTTGGCGCAGACCTCGCGCAGCTTGGTCGGGACGGAGTCGGCGTCGGGGCGCTGGGTGATGAACACGCCCATGCCGCCGACGAACCGGGTGACGCGCACGTAGCGGGCGAAGCCTTCGACCATCAGGTCGCGGCCCGAGCGCATCTTGACCCGGCCGCCGGCCTCCGGGTCGCGATCCTCGTCGATGGGGACCTGGACCAGTGCGGCGCCATCGAGCAGCTCTGGAGCTCGTCGACGACCAGGAGCACCGGGCCCATGCCCTTCTTCGCCAGGTCGGGGGTGATCTTCCCTTCGGGGACGGACTCGGGGTCCTCCTCGTAGAGGCGGTCCAGCTCGGTGCCCCGGTCCTGCATCTCCTCGATGGTGCCGCCGATGACGTCCAGGACCTCGCGGATGATCTCGGGGGTGGCTCCGGCGATCCACTTGTGGGCGATGTGCCGCAGCGGTGCCCAGTCCGGGCCGGTCTTGCCGGTGATGACGATGATCCGCACGGTCGGGTCCAGCGCGGCCGCCGCGGCGACCAGGCGGGCGAGGTAGGACTTGCCGTAGCCCATGAGTCCGCCGATGAGCAGGGAGAACCACAGCAGGTGGAGGGTGTGGCGCTCGCGGCGGGCGTCGGCACCGAGCGGTACGCCGTGCTGCCAGTAGTCCCACCGTTCTGCCTTGATCAGCTCGGACGGGACCTTGCCGGTGCCGTAGGGATTGTCCTCGTCGGCGACCCACAGCACGAAGCGGCCCTCGTGCCCCTCCTCGGAGGTGTCGGCGGACATCTCGATCCGGGTCTTCTTGATCCGCATCGAGGAGGCGAGGTCCTCGACCTTGCTGATCGCGGCCGACGCCTTCACGCCGCGCGGCAGTTCGACGGTGGCCGTCCAGCCCGGGCCGGACGGCTGGATGACCCCGGCGAGGTGGGTCTCGTCCCGCTGGGCCTCGGTGATGATGCCCGCTTTGACCAGGGCGGTGACCAGGTCAGATTCGCCCTGGACCCGGCCCGACTCCCGCTTGAACAGGCTGACCCGTCCGAGGTTGGCCAGGGTGTCCGGCACGAACGGCGCGTCTTCCGCCAGCACGGCTTCGCCGGTCGCCTGGTCCACCACGATGACCGCCCCGTCCGGGGTCTCGGTCAGGACGACCTTCCCGGCCTGCTTGGTCTCCTCGTCGACCAGCGGCCTGGAGAGGTACCACCAGCCGAACGGCGCGGCGCCCAGTCCGGCGAGAGCGAACATCGGTGCCATGGCGACCACGTTGAGATAGACCACGACGACGCCGATGGCGCTTGCCAGTCGGCCAGCCTTCTTCGCCCAGCGGGCCCGGCTCAGGGCCCGGCCGTCGACCTTCATCCGGTCGGCGTCCGCGTCGCCCGCGATGAGGGCGAGCTGGGCCTCGGCGCCCGCCAGCTGCGCGGCAATCCCGCTTGCCTCCTCAGGGGAGGCGCCTCGCAGCTTCGCCTGCAGAGCCTTGATCCGGCCCCGTACTTCGGCCTCCTGGCCGCGCTGAGCCTGGCGGCGCTTGCGCTCGAGGTCCTGAGCGAGGCGCTCGTCGGTGACGTCCGCCGTGGCGAACCACTCCTGCAAGCGCTGGGCGACCCGGGCGCGCTGCTCGGCGAACGCGGCGGCGGCCTGCACGCGGCGGCGGGTGGCCCAGTCCTTGGCCCGCTCGGTGCAAGTGACCTCCTCGGCCTCGATGATCTCGGCGTCGACGATGTCCTCGTCCCCGGTCAGGTGGGGGTTGGTGTCGATGGCCATCAGCCGGTTTCCCCTCTCCCGGGGCGCCTTGCGCGCCCCGGCTAGCTGGCTAGTGGGCTTGCTGACGTGCTGGCTTCGGAGAGGTCAGTGGTGGAGTGCGGCGGCGCAGTCGAAGCGGTCGCCCTTGCGGTCGGCGTCGACGCAGCGGTAGGCGCGCTGTTCGTAGCGCTGTCCGCATTCGGCGGCGTGGCGCTGGACGCGGGCGAGGATCTCGCCGTGGGTGGGCTCGCCCTTCGGCTGGCCCTCGCCGTCGCACTCGGTGCAGGTGATCTTGTCGAAGCGGATGGTGCTGGCGTTGATCCGCTCGGCCCAGGCAACGCACTTCGACTGGCGGCCGTTGGCGTGGTTCAGGACGAAGGCGTCGGCGAAGATTTCGAGTGCCATCAGTGAACTCCTTCGGTGAAGGCGGGTTGGGGTGACTGGTTCGCCGGCGGGGCCTAGAAGCCGGACCAGACGTTGCCGAGGGAGGTGGCGGCGGACACGCCCAGGTTCTGCAGGAGCGGGCCGAAGGTGGTCGGGGCGAGGACCACGCCGAACATCACCAGCGCGGTGGCGTGCCAGGCGTTGATCCGGCCCTTCTTGACCATGACGAAGGTGAAGACCGCCAGGCCGATGCCGAGCATCGCGACGACGCTGATCGTGCCTCCGGCCGACTGCACCTGGACCTGCTGCTGGTTGTATCCGGCCGGGGTGCCGACGGTGGCGCCGGTGCCCGTGGTGCCCTGGCGCAGGCTGAAGTCGATGCCCGCCATGCCCGGCTGACCGGTCTGGCCGTCTGCGACCGTGACGACGGCCGAGCGGTGGGCGGCGTCGGCGCGGTAGGCGGCGGTGTCGAGACCGCGGATGTGGACGGCCTTGCCCGAGGGGAGGGTGACCGGGGCGCCGGCCGCGCGGTCGACGGCGGACCGGACGACGGTGGTGGCCTTCTCGGGGGTGTCGGCGTGGGCGGTTCCGGCGATGCCCAGGAGGGCGGCCGCAGCGGTACCGGTCAGGGCAAGGGTGCGGATGATGCGGGCCATGGTCGTGTTCTCCTTCACGGGGCGGTGTCAGTCGGTGGGGCGGGTGGCGGCCAGGGACATCTGACGGCGGGCGGCGGGGTGGTACTTGACCGTGCCGGGGCGGCGGCGGGGCGGGGTGCCGCCGTTGCGCTTGCGGCCGTCCTCGCCCGGCTTCCTCGACGCCTTCACGCGGGCCGTGGACGACTCGTCGTCGGCAGACGGCGTTTGGGAATCGACCTGCGGCTTTTCGTCCTTCCCGGGGGCGTCCAGGGGGCCGTTCTGGGCGAGACGGACGGCGCGCTTGGCTGCCCGCATGTGGGCGATCCGGTCGGCCGTCGAGCCAGGCTCCGCGCCGTGGATTTCCAGGCACGCGCGGGCGTAGGTCTTCTCGCTCGGCACGACCTCCGGGCCCTCCGGCCGGCGCAGTCCGAACGGGCTCCGGCGGCGGCCGGGACGGACCTCGCCCAGCGCGGTCGCGAGGTCGATCGCCCGCTCCCACACCTCCGGGTCCCCGGCGGCCCGGGCGGCGTTGACCGCGCCCAGCCGCAGCAGCTCGGCATGGGCCGTACGACGCTCGGCACGGCGCACCGAGCGGGGGGTGCGGCCCTCGCGCTTGGCGATCCGGCCGTGCTCGTGCAGGTCCCAGATTGCCGGGCCGATCACGGAGCACAGCGCGCCGCCGATCCCGGTGGCGATGCCGTACTCGGCACTGCCGTGCGCGAAGTTGATCCCGGCGGCGATGAGCGCCTGGACCAGGGCCCCGAGCCGGTAGTGCCAGGACGGGCGGCCCTCGTCGATGGCAGCCTGCCCCCCGCAAAGCAGCGCCCAGGCGACGCCCTCCAGGACGAAGGGCGCGGCAACGAGGAACCAGGCGTGCGGGTCCCAGAACGCCATGACCTGCATCGGCAAGCTGACGACGACGCACACGATCGCGATCGTCTTCGCGGCCTTCCGCCAGGTCGTCGCCGACTTCTCGGCCCTGGCCTTGGCGGCGGCCTCCTCTCGGCGGGTCTCCTCGCGGCGCCGGCGCTCCTCGGTCGCGTCGTCGAGGTCGCGCTGGATGTCCTTCTGCGCCTTCGCGCGGGCCCGCTCGCTCGCCAGCTCTTGGCGGACGCGCTCGCCCTCGTTCTTGATGCGCTTGGCTTCGGCGTCGGCCTGCAGCTGCTCGGCACGCGCCAGGCCCTCGGCGTACGTGTCGCCGGACGCGTGCAGCTCGGTGACGCTCACCGGGCACCTCCCGACTGGTCCGCGGGCTTTCCGACGGAAGCCAGGTCCTGCCTGGTGGGCCAGGCCTGAGCCTCGTCGTCCGACAGGCCGCGGGTGCACGCGATCTCCACCTCGGCGCCGTTCATATCGACGGCGGCCGCGCCCTCCAGGCGCTCGGTGATGTCCTTGCTGCGGTCGCAGACGGCGAGGTACTCGTCGAACTCCGCACCGCACCAAGTGACCGGGTCGCCGTGTTCCTTGCGGAACTTCGTGGGCGAAGTCATGCCGCCGCCCCCATCTCGCGCTTTTGCGTGGCGAGCCGGCGACGGATGAGCCGCCGCTCGTCGGGGGTCGTGCCTCCCAAGACCGCGAACTCGTCGCCGTTCCGCAGCGCTTGCATCAGGCAGGCCTGCATGACCGGGCAGCTTCGACACATGACCTTGGCCATCTCGACGGCCCGAGTGTCGGACGCGTGAGGGAAGAAGATGTCGGTGTCCCGGCCGGCGCAGGCGGCCCGGCGCTCGATGTCCTCGTCGAGGCGAGGAGCGGCCTGTGCGGTTCGCCTCGCCATCTGAGCTCGCCAGTCAAGCGGGGCTGGAGTGGGCTTCGAGGTGGCAGCGATGCGCACAGTTCGGCGCGGTGTGGCCATCTCAGCTCACCTCGGCGATGGCCGTCTCGGCTCGCCAAGCGGCCGTCCACTCGGCTACGTCGACGAGCTGCCCGGCCTGAGTCACGGACTCCATCAACAGCTCGATGGCCTTGATCGGGACGAGGATGCGGCCGCGGATCTTGATGCCGGGGAACTCGCCCTCACGGATCGCCCGCCACAGTGTCTGGTAGCTCACGCCGAGCTGCTCGGCGGCCTCGGCGATCGTCACGGCGAGCTTGGCGCCGGGCTGACGCTCGCGGCCGGCCCGCTGCAGCTTTACGACGTGGGCGGCCTGTTCATTAACCTGGTCGTGCATCGATCCTCCTGTGTGCTCAGGGGGTGATGTGGGGCCCTGGTGAGGGATCAGAAGGTGCTGGCGGCACCGTGTGATCTCGCGACTCACCAGGGCTTTCCCGTGACAAGAGCTCTCCTGAGACGCCACACTTTGGCTGACATCTCTAGAGACGTCTTCAGTGAACCGAACATCTCTAGAGATGTCAACGGGGCTTCTGTCGGATGGCGAAAGGGGGTGATCCCCCTCGATGCGCGCGTGCGGGTGTCGCCCGTACGCTGTCTAGAGAGGAAGGGAGAGTGATCGCTCGATGGCCACCCAGGGCGCCAGCCGCCAGCCCAAGTACCAGCGGATCGCCGATGACCTGAAGCGGGCGATCAAGGAAGGGGTCTATGCCCCCGGCGACCGGTTGCCCGGCGAGAATGACCTCATGGCCACTTATGAAGTGGCTCGCATGACCGCGCGGCAGGCGCTCGGGGTGCTGCGGAGTGAAGGCGTTGCAGAGGCCCGCAAGGGGGCTGGCGTCTTCGTCCGTGCTTTTCGACCCCTTCGGCGTAGAGGGATTCAGCGCCTCGCGAAGGAGAACTGGGGGGCGGGGCGGTCGATCTGGGCGGTCGACGTCGAGGATCGGCGGCTGGTGGTCGACCAGCTTGAAGTCGGTGTGCGGCCGGCGCCCGACGTAGTCGCCGCCGTTCTCGATCTGCCGCAAGGCGCGGATGCTTGCGCGCGGAGTCGGCGCTTCGTCTTGGATGGAAAGCCCGTGTTGCTCGCCACGTCATACCTGTCGGCCGAGCTTGTAGCGGGATCGGCCATCCTCCAAGAGGACACGGGGCCGGGCGGAACATATGCGCGCCTCGCCGAACTCGGCCACAAGCCCGTGCACTTCCGTGAAGAGATCCGCTGCCGGATGCCTGCACAGAGCGAGGCCGCGCAGCTCGATCTCTCCATGGGGACGCCGGTGATCGAGATCTGCCGCACGGCCTTCGCCGATGGAGGGCGCGCCGTCGAAGTGAACGAGATGGTCCTGGATTCGGCTTCGTACATCCTGGAGTACGACTTCGACGCCTGACTCGGCGGGATGTCGAGGTTGCAGCGAGGCGCACAGTACGGCGCGGTGTGGCCATCTCAGCTCACCTCGGCGATGGCCGTCTCGGTTCGCCAAGCGGCCGTCCACTCGGCGACGTCAACGAGCTGCCCGGACTGAGTCACGGACTCCATCAGCAGCTCGATGGCCTTGATCGGGACGAGAATGCGGCCGCGGATCTTGATGCCGGGGAAATCGCCCTCGCGGATCGCTCGCCACAGTGTCTGGTAGCTGACACCGAGTCGCTCAGCGGCCTCGGCGATGGGGACGGCGAGCCGATTCGGCTTGTGGTCGCCGTTGATGCGCTGCAGTTTCACAGCGGGAGCGGGCTGACCAGCCAGGTCGTGCATTGATACTCCTGTGTACTCAGGGTGGTGGCGTTTCGGGCGTCGGAGAGCGGTTCGCGGGGTGTGTGAACACTTCGCGACCCGGTTCCGGGTCCTTGATCTCCTGAGGCTGACAGGACTTACAAGCGCGGAACGGCGGCGAGCGCCGAACTACCCGCAGGGCGGGAAACTTTCTTCTCGATTTCCCGCCGAGCGGGCAGGCCCGTCTGGACAACGCGGTTCTGACGGCTGGGGGATGGTAGGAGTCATGCGCCGTTTCGATCCGTTCGGACGCATGGATCAGCGCGCTTCCAGAGCGTCCGCCCTTCTCGTCAAATCCGCTGCGATGTGGTCCCAGTCTGGGCCGTGCAGCCACAGGTTCTCGGCAGCCTCCCGCATGAGCGCCGGCTCGTCCGGGCGCTGCAGGAGCACCAACCGATAGGCCAGATTGCGGACCCAAACCGGCAGATAACCGTCGACCACGTGCGGGCTGAGCTCATGCAGCATGGCGAGGATCGAATCCGCGTCAGCGAAGGTCAGCTCTTCGACGAAGTAGTGCTCTTGGTGCTCGCGACCGCACTCCGGCGTCGTCCGGTACTCGTCTCCGTAGAGACACCGCGCGTGCTCCGTCAGAGTGCTGTGCATGCCCTGGAGCCTACGATGCGGTGATCCGCCGGACAGACCCTAGTAGTGCTTCGTTACGTCGAGTGATCTCGGCTGGTGGTGGGCATCCTCGTGGTGTGAGGTTGGGGGAAGTGGAGCGGCTCCGGGGTGAGTTA
>NZ_JBIAWE010000019.1:0-213823 GCF_042895235.1 Streptomyces sp. NPDC001410 | reverse complement strand
CCTCCGTGCGGTGAAGATTCGACACCTCCACCACACACGGAGGCCTTCGCCACGATCAAGACCGGCCCGCGTTAACAACGCTCGTGATCAATACATCTAGGCCCTGTCAGACGAGCGCTGCGGCGCGGCGGCGGGCCCCGCCCGGGGCCGCGTCGCCGGCCGCGAGGCCCGTGCCGCGCAGGCCCTTCACGGCTGTGCCCGCCGGGCTTCCGCCCCGCCGGTCGAGCCAGTCGACCCGCACCCACAGCAGGGTGTCCTCGGCCCGCTCGCGCCGCCCGAGCCAGGCGGCCTTCAGCCGCAGCCCGGTGCCGGCCCCCGCGAGCAGCATGCCCCCGGCCGCGGGCACGGCGAAGGAGCTGCCGAACGCGACGGCGAAGGCGAGCAGCAGCCACCAGCGGTGTCCCCGGCGCCAGGTGCGCACGGTCACCGCCCGGTCCTGAAGGACGTCGAACTTGCCCGCACGGGCGGCCCCGCGGGCGAGGGCGGCGTACCGCCTGCGCCGGACCAGCGCCACGACGGCGGCGGTGATCAGGAACAGCGCGGCCCCCGCGAGCACACCGATCCGGCGCCCGGTCACCCCGGGCAACAGGACCCCGATCCCCGCGGCGAACACCCCGAACCACCACAGCGGTGCGGCCCCGGCCCGTACGACGACGGCCACCCGGGCCAGCCCCTGTCCTCCACGCGCCACGATCCGCCTCCTCGTCGTCCCGGCACAGTGCTGTCGGCCGGGCACGGTAACGAGCGAAGGTGAGACGAGTCTGAGAGCGCGCCTGACCGTTCAGCCTCTTCGGCCTCCTCGATCTCTTCGGCCTCTTCGGCCTATTCGACGAACAGTCCGCGGGCCGCCGCGTGCGTGTCGAACTCCTCCAGCCGGGCCTGGGCCTCCGGCAGGTCGTCGCAGATCGCCTCCAGCAACACCCGCCCGAGCAGCATGGGCCCGCACGCGGTGTCGAAGGCGAGCCCGGTGCCGACGGCGGCGGGCAGCAGCAGGTCGGAGTACTTGGCGACGGGTGCGAAGGCGGAGTCGGCGACCGTGACGACGGTCAGGCCCGCCTCCTTGGCGTAGGCGAGGGTGTCGACGACCTCGCGCGGATGCCGGGGCAGCGCGAAGCACAGCAGGGCGGAGGCGCCCGCGCGGACGGCCGCGTCGATGCGGTCGTGGATCATCGTGCCGCCCTCGTTGAGCAGCCGGACGTCCGGGTGGACCTTGGCGGCGAAGTACGCGAAGCCGTACGCCTGGGAGGCGGCGGCGCGCAGCCCGAGCACCGGCAGCGGGCGGGAGGCGGCCAGGACCCGGCCGGCCCGCTGCACCGGGCGGGGGTCGGCGAGCAGTTCCGCGAGGTGCTTCAGGTTCTCGATCTCGGCCTCGACGGCCTGCTGGTACTCGTTGTAGGAGCCCGCCTCCGGGGCCGGTTCGGCGGGCACGACCTCGCGCAGGTGCTTGCGCAGCGCGGGGTAGCCGTCGAAGCCGAGGGCTACCGCGAACCGGGTCACCGATGGCTGGCTGACCCCGGCCAGCTCGGCCAGCTCCACGCTGGACAGGAAGGGCACGTCGGCGGCCCGGCGCACCATGCTGTGCGCGATGCGGCGCTGGGTGGGCGTGAGCCGGCGCCCCTCGAAGAGCACCTGCAGCCGGGCGGCCGGGCTGTCCGCCACAGCGGACATGACCTCGGAAGCCACCTCGGTCGTCGCCTCGGACGTCACACCGGTACTCCTGTCCACGCTCATGCCGTGCTCCCCCTCCAGACCGACGCTGCGAGCGTACGGCAGCAAGGCTGCACTCCCCTCGGCTATTCACACACCAAGAACTCTGCATGACGTTATGCAGCCGGGCAAGGGGCGGTATCGCCGTGGCGATGATCCGACGACGAAACAGCCAAGTGTCGTTAAACCGACACTCAGGGTGACGGTACGGCTGCTTACGGTGAACGTGCGCTACTGGCAAGACTCCTGAGGAAGCGTCATGACCTCCAACCGCAGGGCCTTCCTGACGGCCGCCGCCGTCACCGCCCTGACCGCCGCCCCGGCGACGGCCGCCCCCCGTCCCCGTCCCCTCCCTCCGAGCACCGCGCACACCAAGCACACCGCGCACACCGCCCTCGACGAACTCCTCGCGGGCAACCGCCGCCACGCCGCCGGCCACCCCCGCCACCCGCACGACAGCCCCGGCCGGCGCCACCTGCTGGCCGCCGCACAGCACCCGTTCGCGGTGATCGTGGGCTGCATCGACTCCCGGGTGCCGCCGGAGCTGGTCTTCGACCTCGGGCTCGGCGACGTGCTGTGCATAAGGACCGCCGGCCAGGTGCTGGACGAGGCCGTGCTCGGCTCCATCCAGTACGGCGTCCAGGAGCTGGGCGTCCCGCTGGTGCTGGTGCTCGGGCACGAGCGCTGCGGGGCCGTCGCCGCCACGCTGGACCATCTGCGCACGGGGGCGCCGGTGCCGGGCCACCTGGAACTGCTGGTGGACGAGATCGCCCCCGCCGCCCGCCGCACCCGGGCGCTGCCCGGCGACTGGGCCGAGCACACCATGCGCGCCCACACGGTCTGGGTCCGGGACGCGATCCGCGCCGACCCGGCCTTCGCCTCGGCCCACGTCGTGGCCGCCCGCTCCGACCTCGACACGGGGCTCGTGTCCCCGCTGCCCTGAACCCACCCCCCGAAGAAGCCATGAACCTGAACCGAGCCCTGTCCGTCCTGCCCTCCCCCGCCGACCTCCGCTCCATGACCCGGTCCCCGCGCCGCGACCTGCTGTGCGGGCTGACCGTCTCCGTCGTCGCCCTGCCCCTGGCCCTCGGCTTCGGCGTCACCTCCGGACTCGGTGCCGCCGCCGGGCTGACCACGGCGGTCGTCGCCGGTGCGCTGGCCGCGCTGTGCGGCGGCAGCGCCCGCCAGGTCAGCGGCCCGACCGGCGCGATGACCGTCGTCCTCGTGCCGATCGTGCACCGCTACGGCGCCGACGGCGTCCTCACCGTCGGCCTGATGGCGGGCGTCCTGCTGCTGCTCCTCGCCTTCGCCCGGGCGGGCGCGGCGATGGCGTACGTCCCCGCGCCGGTGACCGCCGGTTTCACCCTCGGCATCGCCTGTGTGATCGCCCTCCAGCAGGTGCCGGCCGCGCTCGGCGTGCCCGCCCCGCACGGCGAGCAGGTCGCCGTGGTCGCCGCCCGGGCGGCGCGGGAGTTCGGGCGCGTCCCGCACTGGCTGGCGCTGCTGCTCGCGGCCGGCGCGGCGGCGATCGTGCTGACCGGCGCCCGCTGGAGGCCGGCCGTGCCCTTCTCCCTCGTCGCGGTGGCCGCGGCCACCGGCGCGGCCGAGGCGCTGCACCTGTCCGTCACCCGCATCGGAACCCTCCCCGCGTCCCTGCCGGCGCCCTCCCTCTCCTTCCTGGACCTCTCCCGTCTCCCCTCCCTGCTCGCCCCGGCCGCCGCGGTGGCCGCACTGGCCGCACTGGAGTCCCTGCTGTCGGCGTCGGTCGCCGACGGGATGCGGCCCGGCGAACGGCACGACCCGTCCAAGGAACTGTTCGGGCAGGGAATCGCCAACCTCGTCGCCCCGCTGTTCGGCGGGGTCCCGGCCACCGGCGCCATCGCCCGCACGGCGGTCAACGTCCGCACCGGTGCCGCCTCCCGGCTGGCCGCGCTCGCGCACGCGGTGATCCTCGCCGGGATCGCGGCGGTCGCCGCCCCGCTGGTGGGCCGCATCCCGCTGGCCGCGCTGGCCGGGGTGCTGCTGGCGACGGCCGTACGCATGGTGGAGCGGGACGCGGTACGGGCGATGGCCCGGGCCACCCGCGGCGACGCGCTGGTGCTGGTCCTCACCGCCGGTGCCACGCTCGCCCTGGACCTGGTGCGGGCGATGCTGATCGGCCTCGGCGTCTCGGTGCTGCTGGCGCTGCGCGCGGCGATGCGCGGCACCCGGCTCACCCCGGCCGCCGCCGACGAACTGCCGGGCGAGGCAGGCACGGTGACCTACCGGTTCGACGGCCCGCTGCTGTTCGCCGCCGCCCACCGCTTCCGGTCCGGGCTCGCCGACCTGCACGACGGGGTCTCGGCGGTCGACCTGCGTCTGTCCGGTCTCACGGCGGTGGACGCGACCGGCGCGCTGGCGCTGAAGGAGGCGGTCGCCGAGCTGCGCGGGCGGGGCGTCGACGTCCGGATCAGCGGGGTGGACCTGGACCACCTCAGGGTCCTGGAGTCCTGCGGGGTGCTCACGGCCGGCGGCGCCGGTGCGAAGAGGGGGGTTGTCCCCAGTGCGGCGGGCATGACCGCTCCCTAGGGTGGAGCGCATGAGCGCACTGGACTCACGGGACGTGGACCTCAAGAAGGACCTGGACGCCACCGTGCGGGCACGCAGGGAACTGGGCGAGGAGTACGACTCCGCACTCGTCGAGTCCTTCCTGGAGAAGGTCGACCAGCGGATCGACGACGTGGTGGACCGCCGGGTGCGGCGGCACCTGGCCGAGCAGCGGATGGCGGACGCGCGCGGTGCCCGGCGGCCCAAGGGCGGCGACAACTGGGCCGAGCGCTTCGGCTTCGCGATCGTCTCGCTGGTGCTGGCGATCCCGCTGTCCGCGATCGGCGGCGTCTTCGCGGGGATGACCGGGATGGTGACCACCTGGGTCGGCATCGTCGGCGTCAACGCGGTCCAGGCGGTCCGGCACAACCCGGAGATCCTCACCGGGCGCCGGGCCTCCCGGGAGGACTGAGGGAGTCACGCCTGCCGGGTCGGCAGCACCATGATCTGGCGCAGGTTGACGTGCCGGGGGCGGCTGGTGGCGTAGGCGACGACGTCCGCGACCTCCGTCGCCGCGAGGCTCCCGATCGCCTGGAGCATGCCGTCCAGCTGCCCGGACAGCTCCGCGTTGCCGACGTGCGCCTTCAGCTCGGTCTGCGTGAGCCCCGGCTCGATGTTGGTGACCCGTACGTCGCGCGGCCCCAACTCGGTGCGCAGGGACTGCGAGAGGTAGGTGACGGCGGCCTTCGTGGCGCCGTACACCGCGTAGTTGGGGAAGGTGACGTGGGCGCCGATGGACGACACGTTCACCAGGTCGGCGGTGCGGCCCTCGGCGGCCGCGGCGACCAGGTCGGCGGTGAAGGCGCGGATGACCCGCAGCACCCCGGTCACGTTGGTGTCGAGCATGCGCTGCCACTCGTCGAGCCGGCCGTCGTCGACGGGGTTCGGCAGCATCACCCCGGCGTTGTTGACGACGAGGTCGACGGGCCCGTAGGTCTCGTGGACCAGGTCCCGGGCGGCCTCGACGGACGCGTCGTCGGTGACGTCGGCGGCCACCACCAGCGCCTCGCCGCCCTCGGCCCGGATCTTTCCGGCGACGGTCTCCAGCCGGTCCGCGCGCCGGGCGAACAGCGCCACCCGGGCGCCCTGCGCGGCCAGTTGCCGGGCGACGGCCTCGCCGATGCCGCTGGCGGCTCCGGTGACGACGGCGGTACGGCCGGACAGGTTCTCGTACGACATGGGTGTTCTCCCCGGTCGGGTGCCGGGGCGTCTCCCCGGCGGCTGACACCACCCTCGCCGGGTCCGGCGGCCGTACCCAGGGATGCGCTCTTCCTGGGTCTGCCAGTACCAGGTTGGGAGACCGCCGCTCCCCTACGATCGAACCCATGGACGGGGACCTCGGAGACTTCCTGCGCTCGCGCCGCGCCCGCATCCAGCCCGAGGAGGTGGGGCTGCCCGTGCACGGGCGGCGCCGCGTACCGGGCCTGCGCCGCGAGGAGGTGGCGCAGCTCGCGGGCGTGAGCGTGGACTACTACATCCGCCTGGAGCAGGGCCGCGGTCCGAGCGTCTCGGACGCCGTGCTGGACGCGATCGCGCGGGTGCTGCGCATGGACGAGACCGAGCACGCGTACCTGCGTACGGTGGCCCGGCCGCGCGGGCGCCGCGAGCGCCGACCGGCCGCGCCCCGGGTACGGCCGGGCGTGCAGCTGCTGTTGGACAGCATGGAGCGGACGCCCGCGTTCGTGCTGGGCCGCCGCATGGACGTGCTCGCCTGGAACGCGCTCGGCGACGCGGTGGGCGGCTTCAGCCGCATGGCACCGGACGAACGCAACATGCCGCGCCAGGTCTTCCTCGACCCCGCCGCCCGGGACCTCTACCCCGAGTGGGCCGCGGTGGCCGCCCAGACCGTGGCCAACCTGCGCATCGGCGCGGGCCGGTACGCCGACGACGCCGCGCTGTGCGCCCTGGTCGGCGAACTCTCCCTCAAGAGCGAGGACTTCCGCCGGCTGTGGGCCGACCACGAGGTCAAGGAGTGCGCGTACGGCGTGAAGCGTGTCCGGCACCCCGTGGCGGGCCTGCTCACCCTCCCGTACGAGACGCTGACCGTCCCGGCGGACCCGGAGCAGACGATCGTGGTGTACACCCCCGAGCCGGGGTCGGAGACGGCGGAACGCCTGGCGCTGCTGGGCAGTTGGGAATCGGCCCACGCCCGCTGAGGAAAATGCTGAAGAAAATAATGCGGGGACCGCCGCACCCCCGTTACCGGGGGGCGGGACGACGGCGGTCCCCGCGAGGGACGCGGGCCGGGTCAGGGCCGGGCTTGCGCGTCCTAGGCGTCCATGGAGGTCCGGGAGCCGCTCCGGAGGTCCTTGGCGCCGTTCGGCGCCGGCCGGGGCGGGGAGCCGCTCCCGCCCTGCCGACACCCACTAATCTGCCTGACCCGTGTTAAGCGGGTGCTGCGCGCACGTGACACGCTCGTACCACTTCCGAAGCCGCTCGATCGGGAACGGTCACCGCAAGTTCGCCGCCGCCACGGGCAGTTCACCGCAGGTTTGCTACTTGTTCCCGCCCTTGGCCAGGAAGGCCAGCAGGTCCTGCCGGCTGACCACTCCGGTCGGCTTGCCCTCGACCAGGACGATCGCCGCGTCCGCCGAACCCAGCACCGACATCAGGTCGCCGACCGGCTCGCCGGAGCCGACCTGGGGCAGCGGGGAGGACATGTGCTTCTCCAGCGGGTCGTCGAGCGAGGCCCGCTTGTTGAACAGGGCGTCCAGCAGCTCCCGTTCCACGACCGACCCGACGACCTCGGCGGCCATCACGTCCGGGTGGCCGGCGCCCGGCTTGACGACCGGCATCTGCGAGACGCCGTACTCACGCAGCACCTCGATGGCCTGGCCGACGGTCTCCTCCGGGTGCATGTGCACCAGGGACGGGATGGAGCCGGCCTCCTTGTCGCTGAGGACGTCGGCGACGCGGGCGCTGGGGCCCTCGTCCTCCAGGAAGCCGTAGTCGGCCATCCACTCGTCGTTGAAGATCTTGCTGAGGTAGCCGCGCCCGCTGTCGGGGAGCAGCACGACGACGACGTCGTCCGGGCCCAGCCGCTCGGCTACCTCCAGCGCGGCCACGACGGCCATGCCGCAGGAGCCGCCCACCAGCAGTCCCTCCTCCTTGGCGAGGCGCCGGGTCATCTGGAAGGAGTCCTTGTCGGACACGGCGACGATCTCGTCGGCCACGGTCCGGTCGTAGGCGGTGGGCCAGAAGTCCTCGCCCACGCCCTCGACCAGGTACGGCCGGCCGGAGCCGCCGGAGTAGACCGAGCCCTCGGGGTCGGCGCCGATGACCTTGACCTTGCCGTCGCTGACGTCCTTCAGGTAGCGGCCGGTGCCGGAGATGGTGCCGCCGGTGCCCACGCCCGCCACGAAGTGGGTGATCTTCCCCTCGGTCTGCTCCCACAGCTCGGGGCCGGTCGAGTGATAGTGCGAGAGCGGGTTGTTGGGGTTGGAGTACTGGTCGGGCTTCCAGGCGCCCGGCGTCTCGCGGACCAGCCGGTCGGAGACGTTGTAGTACGAGTCCGGGTGCTCAGGGGCGACGGCGGTCGGGCAGACCACGACCTCCGCGCCGTACGCCCGCAGCACGTTGATCTTGTCGGTGCTCACCTTGTCGGGGCACACGAAGATGCACTTGTAGCCCTTCTGCTGGGCCACGATGGCGAGCCCGACGCCGGTGTTCCCACTGGTCGGCTCCACGATGGTGCCGCCCGGCTTGAGCTCGCCGCTCTGCTCGGCGGCCTCGATCATGCGCAGGGCGATGCGGTCCTTCACGGAGCCGCCGGGGTTGAAGTACTCCACCTTGGCCAGGACGGTTGCCTGGATGCCCTTGGTCACGCTGTTGAGCTTCACCAGCGGGGTGTTGCCGACGAGGCTGATCATCGAGTCGTGGAATTGCACCGTTGTCTCCGGTTGCTTGCAAAAAACAGTGGTCGTCTGTGGTTCCGCCAGCCTAAAGCCCCTGGGTGACGTGGGGCGGGCGTTCACTCCCCGTTGAGATTGACGCACGGGCTGTACGGGGCAAGGAGTGGATGTACGGCTACGAGGAGGTGGCGGCGACGCATGACGAGCATGTCGAGGGCGAGAGTGGCCCGGCGTATCGCGGCCGGAGCGGCGTACGGCGGTGGCGGGGTCGGGCTGGTCGGGGCGGCCGCCGTCGGCCTGTTACTGGCGGAGGTGCGGCTGGCCCGGCGCCACGTGGGCAACGGCAGCGGCGGACGGGTGCCGGTGGCCGAAGGCGTGTACGGCACCTCGTACGACCTCCCCGGTGAACCGCCGCTCAGGCTGAGCATGCTCGGCGACTCGACGGCGGCCGGGCAGGGTGTGCACCGGGCGGGACAGACACCGGGGGCGCTGCTGGCGTCGGGATTGTCCGCGGTGGCCGAGCGCGCGGTGGAGCTGCGGAACGTGGCCTTGCCGGGGGCGCAGTCGGACGACCTGGACCGCCAGGTGGCGCTGGTGCTCTCGTCCCCTTATCCACTCCCCGACATCTGCGTGATCATGATCGGCGCGAACGACGTCACGCACCGGATGCCGCCGACGCGTTCGGTACGGCACCTGTCGGCGGCGGTACGACGGCTGCGCACGGCCGGCGCGGAGGTGGTGGTCGGCACGTGTCCCGACCTCGGCACCATCGAGCCGGTGCAGCAGCCGCTGCGGTGGCTGGCCCGGCGGGCCTCGCGGCAGCTGGCGGCGGCGCAGACGATCGGGGTGGTGGAGCAGGGCGGGCGGACCGTGTCGCTCGGTGATCTGCTCGGGCCCGAGTTCGAGGCGAATCCGCGGGAGCTGTTCGGGCCGGACAACTACCACCCCTCGGCGGAGGGGTACGCGACGGCGGCGATGGCGATACTGCCCACGGTGTGTGCGGCGCTGGGGCTGTGGCCGGCGGAGGAGGAACGGCCCGACGCGTTCCGTCGCGAGGGCTTCCTGCCGGTTGCACGGGCTGCGGCCGAGGCGGCGTCGGAGGCGGGCACGGAGGTCACGGCGGCGATGCCTACTGGTCCGCGGGGGCCGTGGGCACTGCTCAAGCGCAGGCGGCGGCGCCGCGTACCCGAGGCCGAGCCTGCAACTCCGTCCCCGTGACCGCCTGGGGGCTCCGCCCCAGACCCCCGTTGCGCCAAGCAAGCGCTTAGTAAATTGCGGCCAGTGTCACACCGCGACACCGGTGACCTGGGCCATACGTACGGGTAACTTCCCAACCGGCCCTGCCAAACATCCGTAAGCCCACTGGAGCCGTGATGCCCGAAGCCGTCATCGTCTCGACCGCCCGCTCCCCCATCGGCCGCGCCGGCAAGGGTTCCCTCAAGGACCTGCGCCCCGACGACCTGACCGCCACCATCATCCAGGCGGCGCTCGCCAAGATCCCCGAGCTGGACCCGCGGGACATCGACGACCTGATGCTCGGCTGCGGCCTCCCCGGCGGCGAGCAGGGCCACAACCTCGGCCGCATCGTCGCCGTACAGATGGGCATGGACCACCTGCCGGGCTGCACGATCACCCGTTACTGCTCCTCCTCGCTGCAGACCTCCCGCATGGCCCTGCACGCCATCAAGGCCGGCGAGGGCGACGTCTTCATCTCGGCCGGTGTCGAGACGGTGTCCCGTTTCTTCAAGGGCAGCTCCGACGGCCTCCCGGACACGCACAACCCCTTCTTCGCCGAGGCCGAGGCCCGTACCGCCGCCGTCGCCGAGCAGGAGGGCACCACGTGGCACGACCCGCGTGAGGACGGGCTGGTCCCGGACGCGTACATCTCGATGGGCCAGACCGCCGAGAACCTGGCCCGCTGGAAGGGCGTCACCCGCCAGGAGATGGACGAGTTCGGCGTCCGCTCGCAGAACCTCGCCGAGGAAGCCATCAAGAACGGCTTCTGGGAGCGCGAGATCACCCCGGTGACCCTCCCCGACGGCACGGTCGTCAGCAAGGACGACGGCCCGCGCGCCGGCGTCACCCTGGAGGGCGTGTCGGGCCTCAAGCCGGTCTTCCGCCCGGACGGCCTGGTCACGGCCGCCAACTGCTGCCCGCTGAACGACGGCGCGGCCGCGCTGGTCATCATGAGCGACACCAAGGCCCGCGAGCTGGGCCTGACCCCGCTCGCCCGCATCGTGTCGACCGGCGTCTCCGGCCTCTCCCCCGAGATCATGGGCCTCGGCCCGGTCGAGGCGAGCAAGCAGGCCCTGCAGCGCGCCGGCCTGACCGTCGACGACATCGACCTGTTCGAGATCAACGAGGCCTTCGCCGCCCAGGTGATCCCCTCCTACCGCGACCTCGGCATCGACCTCGACAAGCTGAACGTCAACGGCGGCGCCATCGCCGTCGGCCACCCCTTCGGCATGACCGGCGCCCGCATCACCGGCACGCTCATCAACTCGCTGCAGTGGCACGACAAGCAGTTCGGCCTGGAGACGATGTGCGTCGGCGGCGGCCAGGGCATGGCCATGGTCATCGAGCGCCTCAGCTGATCTGATCCACCCTCGGTAGCCGAGCCGGTACGGAAGGTCAGGAAACGACCCAGAACCCGGAAAACACCCGGGTTCTGGGTCTTTTTGTGATCCAATCTCCCCCAGGATGTGACCTATCTCCCTCGCTGGGGGTATCACTGCAGGTCAGCGCAGGTCAGCGCGGTGACGGGCGAAACCTCAAGCCCAAAGTCCTGTCCGTTTCGTGACGTTACGCACTGACAGCTGCTTAGTCCGCCCTTCAAGCTGATGTAGGAAGTCGGGGGTCGACTTTGAACCTGGGAGTACGTCAGTGAGCGCCATGCCGATCGCCCTGCTGCTCACCACGGTCGCCACGGGCGCCGTGGGCGTCGCCGTCCTGCGCACGGTCCTGAAGCTGCGCCGCCAGCTCACGGAGCTGCAGGCCCAGCTCGCCGAGAACCAGGCCGCAGCCCTGGGCGCGCTGCTGCCCGCGGCCCGCACCGCCGCCGACACGGACGAGATACGCGCGGCCGTGGCCGAGGCGCTCGCCGAGGAGCGTGAGCGCGAGCTGGCCGAGGCCCGTGCGTTCTGGGCCGCCCAGGAGGCTCGTGACGCCTCCGACGCGCCCTCCCTGCTGGGCCTGCCCGAGAGCGACCTGTTCCTGCCCCGGCAGGCCGACTTCGCGGGTCTGGAGCCGCTGGAGCCGGTGTCCGAGCCGTCCACCGAGGCCGACGAGTTCTCCCCCAAGGACTTTGTCCAGGGAGGCACCTCCACGGACTCCCCCGAGCTGGCCGCGGCCCGCCGCCGTCACCCCTCGCACCCCGACTTCGTCCCGGTGCAGTCGCCGGCCGTGAACGACCACGAGCGTACGGTGACCACGCTGGAGCAGCTGGCCGCCGACCAGGTCGAGCTGTCCGACGTCCGCCCGGGCCCCCTCGGCACCCTCGACGTCTACGTCTTCGCCGACGGCACGACCCTGTGCATGACCCCCGGCCACCGTGAGACGGCCGAGCGCCTGGCGGCGGCTCTCCGCGAGGGCGAGACCCCGTACCTCCTCGGCGGCTCGGGCATCTCGGGCGCCTACACCCTGACCTTCGCCTGCGGCAAGGACACGGTCTACATCCTGGCCGACCGGGTCATCGCGTCGCTCTGACGTCAGACTCCGGCTCTTTTGCGGGCCTCCTCCACCAGCTCCACGGCCTCGGTGACCTGGTCCGCGTTCTCCAGCAGCACCGCCAAGTCGTGCCCGGCCACCATGATTTGGTCGGCGGCCGCGAACATCCCGGCGTCCGGCATCTCCCGGGGCTCCGCAGCGGGCTCCTCCAGCAGCTGCGCCCGCCGGGAAAGTTCCCTGGCCACGGCCAAGGCCTCGGCCGCGGCGCCGCGTTGGAGCCGGCTCTGCGGGGCCGCCCGCAACCGGTCGGCGAAGTGATCCACTGCTCGGGTCAAGGGCGTCGTATCAACCACGCGCCGAGCGTAACGCGCCGCACTGTTGCCAATACGCGAACGCTCAGGCACGGTGACGTGAAGGACCGGCTTACATCCCCTTTGCGTTCGGAGGCGCCGATGTCCCAGCTCTTCTCCGAGGAGACCCACCGCAATCTGCTCGCCCGCATCCCCCACTGCACCGGTCGTGAGGTTTCCGACTGGCTGCGCACCGTCGAAGAAGGCCCCGCACTGTTCCGCTTCGAGGAGAAGGTCAGCTGGCTCCGGCACGAGTACGACCTCGCGTACGGCCACGCGAAGGCGATCGTCCACGAGTACGACCTGAGGAGGGCAGCCCGCAAGCTGCTCTGAGACCCGTAAGCCCCCGAGACACCGAGAGGGCCCCGGGGCGAGCCCGGAGCCCTCTCGTACGACCGGATCGCCGTGATCGCAGCAGCTGCAGCACAAGATCTTCCCACTCTGGGCCAACGGCCTCAGGTCACGGCTGGTGGGAGCCGTGGAACACTTTTCGATATGGGAGAGCCAGTCGAAATCGTGCCATACGACCCAGCTTGGCCAGCGATATTCGCCAGGTGGGGTGAGCACTTACGTGCGGCTCTCGGGGATGCTGTAGCTCGTATCGACCACATCGGGTCCACCTCGGTGCCAGGACTGGCGGCCAAGCCGGTGATCGACATCCAGATCTCAGTGGCATCGCTGGAGCCGACGGACACGTTCCTGGGCCCGCTCACAGGCATGGGCTTCTTGTACCGGGCGGACAATCCCGAACAAACCAAGCGGTACTTCCGGGAACCTCCAGGTCAGCACCGCACACACGTGCACGTGCGCCAGCTGGGTAGTTTCTCCCAGCAGTTCCCGCTGCTGTTTCGCGACTATCTCCGCTGCCACACGTCTGCCGCGACCGAGTATGCAGCAGCCAAAAGGCGCTGCGCGGCCAAGTTCCGCTACGACCGGCCCAGCTACGTCCGAGCGAAGGATCCCTTCGTGTGGGACATCATCCGACGCGCTGACGCCTGGGCTCAGGACACCGGCTGGCTCCCCGATCCCACTGACGCCTGAACCTTGCCTCCAGCCGAGATCCTCGCCATCCTCACGTCTCAACCAATCTGGTCGCCCCAGGTCACAGCTCTGGGCCGGGGCCAGATCGTTTGAGACGGGACAGCGGGGAAATCAGCCGCTGCCACCGTTGAGATCGAGTTGGGCGTCCGCACAGCGACGCGAGGCTCGAATGTGTGACCTTTTCATCGGGGTGTCGTTGATCGGGTGATGGCACCGCGAGCAGGAACGCGGTGCTGCGCAGGCTGACTGTTGCTTCGGGAAGGGGGCGGTCATGCAGGCTGCCCAGACGCGGCGGCTCCGGGGGAAGAACAAGGCCCCGAAGTGGACCAAGCCCGACGACGGGACGGTGTCAGTGATGGTGCTGCCGCTGGCCGTCACCGACCCTGCCGACCTCACCCGGCTGGAGAAGCTGTTCGGCGTGATGTGGTCGATCAAGCGGGCCGTCCAACGCGACGCCCGCGCCAAGGTCGATGCCTACTGGGCCGCCGAACACGAGCGCCACCGCGACGGGGCGAAAGCCGTGCGGCAGCGCCTCGGCCTGTCCCGTGAGGCCCTGGAGCGCTGCGCCTACCGACACCTGGAGGACGCTGGGCACCTCAAGCACCACGCCACCAAAGCGTTGGCTGTGCACATTGCTGACGAAGTGTGGAACGGTGTCTCCCGTCATCTGTTCCCGGACGCCACCGGTGAGCGATTCGGTCGCCCGAGGGTCGGCAAGTGGCACGACTTCACCCGGATTCCGGGCCGCGCCCGCTCCCACACCATCGCCAACAAGTGGGAGACCTTCCGTCTGATCGGCACCCTCCACGGGCACGCCATGGCCTACACCGACGGCGGCCGGCACGACCTGATGCAGCCACGCCGGATGCCGAAGCCGACCGTGCCGGACGGCAAGGTCCCACCGGCAAGCTCAGCGCGTCCGGGAAACCGAGTACGCGCAAGGCGTCCTGGTGGGACCACACCGGACCCCTTGCCGTGATGTTCGCCGGGGGACCGGACAGCAAGCTCGGTGACCTTGTGCTCCCTGTGCGCATCCCGCAGGGGCCGGGGCAGTGGGCGCGCGTGGAACAATTCCTTTCCGACCCTCGCCGCTGGCACAAAGTGGACCTCGTGCGCCGCCGCAAGGCCTCCGCGCCGGGCGGCTGGGTGTATGAGGCGCACCTGATGGTCCTCGGCCCCGGCTACTCTTCCCCGGCAGTGCGGGAGATGCGGCAGCGTTCCGCGATGCTGGAGCGGATCGGCGGTGTGGACGGCAACGTCTCCAACCTGTCGGTGGTCTCCTTCCCCGCCTCCTTGGACCCTGTCGAGGGCGCCCCGGAGTCGTCAGAGATCGTGCTCATGAACGAGGAGCGGGCGCGGCTGGAGAAGGAGGCGAAGAAGCAGCGAGGCCGGGCCAGGGCGTTGGAGCGCTCCCGCCGGGCCACGAACACCGCCCAGTACGGCCTTTCCAAGCGGCAGGCCAAGCGCGCCGAGCGCCGGACTGCCAAGGGCCTCAAGCCCAAGGCGGTGACGGTGCCGGGTGGTGCCCGCGATGCCCGGTCGAACGGGGTGCCGAAGCAGGCGTTCCACCGCGACCGGCTGTCCAACGGCTACCAGGGGCTGCGCGCCCACCAGGCCGAAGCCGCCGCAAGCACTGCCGAGTACCGGCGCCATCGCGCCCGCGCCGTGGCCCGCGACATCATCGCCGTCCACGGCCCCCACCTCACGGTGGAGGACTGCGACATCCGCACCTGGTACCGGCTATGGGGCAAGCGCCTCTCTCAGACCACACCCGGCATGCTGATCTCCGCCCTGGAGACCGGGTGCAAAGCCGCCGGTGGCCGCCTCATGCGGGCCTCCACGTGGTCAACAGCCCTGTCCCAGCACTGTCTCTGTGGTGAGCGCGTCACCAAGGCCCTGCAGGACCGGGAGCACAAGTGCATCGCGTGCGGGCTGGTCGGCAAGCGCGATCTCGTGTCCGCAGCTCTGGCCGCCTTCGTGGACCCGGCCGCCGCCGACCCGAGCACTGCCCGGCTGGACAGCGCCCGGTCGCGGCACGCACAGATCATCTTCTCCGAAGGGCTGGAAGAGGCCCTGCGTGAGTCAACCACACCGTGCCAGAACACCCTTCCAAGTGCTGGTCGCGTGGCAGTCCCCCGCCAGCGGGTGACCTCTGCTCACCGAATCGCCGGAAGGCGGGATCGAGCGACCCCGGATGAGCCGCGCCCCGTGCGCGACCACGCCGGAAAGCCCGGACCCCGCCCCGCGTGCAGTCCCCGGCTCACCCTTTGGTGAACTGCGGATCAAGTCTTAGTCGTTGTTGCTGAAGATCGCCACCAGCCGCAGCATCTCCACGTAGATCCACACCAGGGTCATGGTGAGGCCGAACGCGGCGAGCCAGGACTCGCTGCGCGGGGCGCCGTAGGCGATGCCGTCCTCGATCTGCTTGAAGTCGAGGGTCAGGAAGAACGCGCCGAGCACGATGGCGATGATGCCGACGATCGCGCCGAGCGGGCCCATGCTGCGCAGGCCGCCGTTCTCGGCGACGCCGAACGCGACCAGCAGCAGGTTGACCGCCATGACGAGGACGAAGGCGATGGCGATGGCCGTGCCGATGCGGGCGTAGCGGGCCGTGACGCGGATCCAGCCGGCCTTGTAGATCAGCAGGGTCGCGGCCGAGACCGCCATGGTGCCGAGCACCGCCTGGAAGGGTGCGCCGCTCCAGCGGCTGTTGTACATCTCGCTGATGACGCCGAGGAAGACACCCTCGAAGGCGGCGTAGCCCAGGATGAGCGCGGGCGACGGGGTGCGCTTGAAGCTCTGCACCAGTCCCAGGACCATCGCGATGATGCCGGCGCCGAAGGCGAGGCCGTAGCTGGTCGCCGAGACCGGCAGCAGCACCCAGGCGAGGACGGCGCCGACGACGACCGTGCCCAGCGTGAGGGCCGAACGCGTGACGACGTCGTCCATCGTCATCCGCCCGGTGGTGGCCGGGGCCTGCGGCGGGGCGCCGTACTGCACGCTCTGCTGGCCGTACGGGTTCTGGGCGTAGGGGTTCTGCGCGTACGGGTTGCCCTGTGCGTACCCGGCCTGCGCTGCGGTGTTGAAGCCGGCGTAGCCGTTGTCGCGGCTGAACCCCCGTCGCGAGAAGACCGGGTTACTGCTCCTCATTTCACTCCTCCATGGCCACCGTGCGCGGCCTTGGCCTCAAGGGTAATGGATTGGCAAAGGATCGACCGTGATACCTGGGGAGGATCTTTCCCCTGCCGTGCTGCGCAACACGCTAACCGGAAGGCTCATTCCCGGCCATGGGCGGCTCAGTCCAGGGGGAAGCCGGTGTAGGCCTCGGCCAGATCGGTCTCGGCCGCGCGGGAGGAGGCGATGCGTTCCAGCCGGGCCAGCTGGAGGCGGGCGCCGAAGTCGGTGGCGTCCGGGGCGCGATGGAGCAGGGTCGTCATGTCGTAGGAGAACCGTTCGGCCTGCCAGACGCGGCGCAGGCAGGTCGCCGAGTAGGCGTCGAGGAGGCCGGGGGAGCCGGTCTCCCTCTCGTGGACGAGTGCCCGGACGAGGGTCATCACGTCCCCGACGGCCAGGTTCAGCCCCTTCGCGCCCGTGGGCGGCACGATGTGGGCGGCGTCGCCGGCGAGGAAGAGCCGGCCGTGACGCATCGGTTCGTGCACGAAGGAGCGCATGGGGGTGACGGACTTCTGGGTGATGGGCCCGCGTTTCAGCGTCCAGCCGTCGTCGGTCGCGAAGCGCCGCTCCAGTTCGGCCCAGATCTCCTCGTCGCCCCACTCCTCGGCCTTCGTGTCCGCCGGAACCTGGAGGTAGAGGCGGGATACCGACGGGGAGCGCATGGACAGCAGGGCGAAGCCTCGGTCGTGGCGGGCGTAGACCAGTTCGTCGTGCGAGGGGGCGACGTCGGCGAGGATGCCCAGCCAGGCGTAGGGGTACGACCGTTCGAACACCTGGGAGACGGCGGCCGGGAAGGCCTTTCTGGCCACGCCCCAGAAGCCGTCGCAGCCGACGACGTAGTCGCATTCCAGCACGTCCTCGCGCCCCTGATGCCGGAAGGGGATCCGCGGCCGGTCGCCCTCCGCGCCCTCGACGGCGAGCGCCTCCGCCTCGAACAGCAGCGGGCCGCCCTCCTCCAGTTGGAGGGCTATGAGGTCCTTGCAGACCTCCGTCTGGGCGTAGACCATCACGGACCGCCCGCCGGTGAGTCCGGGGAAGTCGACGCGATGGCGGCGCCGGTCGAAGCGCAGCTCGATGCCGTCGTGCCTGAGCCCCTCGCGGTCCATCCGCTGCCCGGCTCCGGCCTCGCGCAGCACGTCCACCGTGCCCTGCTCCAGGATCCCGGCGCGCTGCCGGCGCTCCACGTAGGCGCGGTCGCGGCTCTCCAGGGCGACCGAGTCGATGCCGGCGCGGTGCAGCAGCCGCGCCAGCAGCAGCCCGGCCGGACCGGCTCCGATGATCCCGACGGTGGTACGCATCGGCCGTTCCCTTCCCTCTGACACACAGTCCTCTGACACACAGTTTGTTCGTCTGGTGAAATTTTCTTCACTGAGTTGCGAGTGTGAGTCTCCGACTGTGGGCACACCGCTGTCAACGGTTGTGCTGTCATGTGAGAGGTGGGTGCGAAGACGGAAAGTGCCCGGAGCCGGACTTGAACCGGCACGCCCGCGAAGGGGCAGCGAGGTTTAAGCTCGCCGTGTCTGCATTCCACCATCCGGGCAGGCCATGGGCTCCGCTTCGAGGTTCCGAGCCTATCGGTGCGCATCCCTCGAACAGCGGAGGGGACAGCCCGATGTTGTCTTATTTTATTGACGTCTGAGGGTGCATCAGCCCACGGAACGCGCCATCCGCACTTGCCAATAGCGTGACGTGGCGTGGGCGCGTGCGTACACGGAATGACGGAATTTCACCTACCGAACGAGGGCGGTCGTCCGGTTCTGGACCCCGCGGGTGTCAGGGTCGACCGTCCTCCCCAGGTATGACTCGGGCCCGCTCCGTCCGACCGGAGTCGCCCCTCGGAACCGGATCAGCGACTGACTACACGGGCGCCGGCGGCCGAGACGATGGATCCGTCCCCACGAACCGACGTCGTCCCGACAGGAGCACCTTCCCGTGACCACCACACCCACCGCCGGCCGGACCACGGCCGTGGCCGCACGCGCCACGGAGCTGTCGAAGATCTATGGGCAGGGCGAGACCCGGGTGGTCGCCCTGGACCGGGTCTCCGTCGACTTCCGGCAGGCCGAGTTCACCGCGATCATGGGCCCGTCCGGCTCCGGCAAGTCCACGCTGATGCACTGCGTGGCGGGCCTGGACAACTTCTCCTCGGGCTCCGTGCGGATCGGCGACACCGAGCTGGGCTCCCTGAAGGACAAGCAGCTCACCAAGTTGCGCCGGGACAAGATCGGCTTCATCTTCCAGGCCTTCAACCTGCTGCCCACGCTGACCGCGCTGGAGAACATCACCCTCCCGATGGACATCGCGGGCCGTAAGGCCGACAAGGCGTGGCTGGACCAGGTCATCCAGATGGTCGGCCTCTCCGGTCGGCTCAGCCACCGGCCCTCGCAGCTGTCCGGCGGCCAGCAGCAGCGCGTCGCCGTCGCCCGTGCGCTCGCCTCCAAGCCCGAGATCATCTTCGGTGACGAGCCGACCGGAAACCTCGACTCGCGCTCCGGCGCCGAGGTGCTGGGCTTCCTGCGCAACTCCGTGCGCGAACTGGGCCAGACGGTGGTCATGGTGACCCACGACCCGGTCGCCGCGGCCTACGCGGACCGCGTGGTCTTCCTCGCCGACGGGCGCATCGTCGACGAGATCTACGGCCCCACGGCCGACTCCGTGCTCGACCTGATGAAGCAGTTCGACGCGAAGGGCCGTACCAGCTGATGTTCCGCACCGCCCTGCGCAACGTACTCGCGCACAAGGCCCGGCTCCTGATGACCGTGCTCGCCGTCATGCTCGGCGTGGCGTTCGTGTCCGGGACGCTGGTCTTCACCAACACCATCTCCGAGGCCTACCAGAAGAGCTCCGCCAAGGGCTTCGACCAGGTCGACGTCGCCGTCACGGCCAAGTACCAGGACTCCGAGGGCGACAAGGTCGGCAAGACCCCCGAGCTGACCCAGGCGCTGCTCGACAAGGCCGGCAAGGTCCCGGGCGCCGCCTCCGCCACCGGTGTCGTCACCGGCTTCACCGCGATCGCCGACAAGGACGGCAAGCTGCTCGGCGGCGGCTGGCAGTCCGAGGGCGGCAACTACTGGGGCACCAAGGACGCCCGCTACCCGCTGGTCAGCGGTCACGCCCCCAGCGGCAGGGGCGAGGTCCTGATCGACTCCAAGACCGCCGAGCGCGCCGGCTACAAGGTCGGCGACACCGTGCGCATCTCGGTCGACGGCCCGGTGCTCACCCCGCGCATCAGCGGCGTCTTCACCACCGACGACGGCAACGTGGCCGCGGGCGGCAGCCTCGCCCTGTTCGACACGCCGACCGCCCAGGCGCTGTTCGGCAAGAGGGGCGCGTACGACGAGATCGACGTGAAGGCGGCGGCGGGAACCAGCCAGACCGCGCTGCGGGCAGCGCTGGACCGGGCGCTGCCGTCGAAGCTGGTGGAGACCAGCACCGGCAAGCAGCTCGCCGACGACCAGGCGCAGCAGATCTCCTCCTCGATGAGCGGCCTGAAGCAAGCGCTGCTGGTCTTCGCCGGTATCGCCCTGTTCGTCGGCACGTTCATCATCGCCAACACCTTCACCATGCTGGTCGCCCAGCGCACCCGGGAACTGGCCCTGCTGCGGGCGGTCGGCGCCTCTCGCCGGCAGATCACCCGGTCGGTGCTGATCGAGGCGTTCGCGGTCGGCACGGTCGCCGGTGTGACCGGTCTGGTCGCCGGCGTCGGCATCGGCGCGGGGCTGCGGAGCCTGCTGGGCTCCTTCGGCGCGAGTGTGCCGGACGGGCCGCTGGTGATCACGCCGGGCACCGTGGTGGCCGCCCTGGCGGTCGGCATCGTCATCACCGTGCTCGCCGCCTGGCTGCCGGGCCGCCGGGCCGCGAAGATCCCGCCGGTGGCGGCGATGAGCAGCGTGCACGCCAAGGCGACCACCAGGTCGCTGGTGCTGCGCAACACGCTCGGCGCGCTGTTCTCGGCGGCCGGTGTCGCGGTGGTCCTCGCGGCCACCACGATGGACGCCGACGCCGCCGAGGGTCCGATGGGTCTCGGCGCGGTCCTGCTCATCATCGGCGTGTTCATCCTGACCCCGCTGCTGTCCCGCCCGCTGATCGCGGCCGCCGCCCCGGTGCTGCGCGTGTTCGGCGTCTCGGGCAAGCTGGCCCGCCAGAACTCGGTGCGCAACCCGCGCCGTACGGCGGCCACGGCGTCCGCGCTGATGATCGGCCTGACCCTGATCACCGGTATGACGGTGATGGCGGGCAGCCTGCAGACGTCGATCGACAAGATGGCCAGCTCGGCGATCCGTGCCGACTACGTCGTCTCGATGGCCAACCGCGGCCCGCTCTCCCCCGACGTGGCGAAGAAGATCGCCGCCGACTCCGACGTCACCGCCAGCAGCCCGCTGCGCAACGCCGTGTCCCGCGTCGACGGCCAGACCGAGTTCCTGACCGGCGTCAACGGTTCGGCCATCGCCGAGCTGACGGACCTCAAGGTGGCCGACGGAGCCTTCAAGGTCGGCGGCACGCAGGTGGTCGTGGACCAGGACCGGGCCAAGGACTACGGCTGGAAGGCCGGTTCGCGGTTCACGGTGCACTACGAGGACGGCAAGGCGCAGAAGCTGACCGTCGCCGGGGTCTACGAGGGCAACGACATGCTCAACGGGATCATGATCGACAACCGTGTCCTCACCCCGCACCTGAGTGACGCCTCGGACATGCAGGTCATGGTCAAGACGGCGGACGGCGCCTCCGATTCGGTCAAGGACCGGCTGGAGAAGGCACTCGGCTCCAACCCGGCGATCAAGGTCCAGGACAAGCAGGACATCTCCAACGACATCGCGAAGATGTTCACGACGATGCTGAACATGCTCTACGGCCTGCTCGGCATGGCGGTGATCGTCGCGGTCCTCGGTGTCATCAACACCCTGGCCATGTCGGTCTTCGAGCGCTCGCAGGAGATCGGCATGCTCCGCGCGATCGGCCTGGACCGGGCCGCCGTCAAGCGGATGGTCCGCCTGGAGTCCCTGGTGATCTCCCTGTTCGGCGGTGTACTGGGCATCGGTCTGGGCGTCTTCTTCGGCTGGGCGGCCGGTGAGCTGCTGGGCACGAAGATGGCGACGTACGAACTGGTCCTGCCCTGGGGCCGGATGACGGTCTTCCTGCTGCTGGCGGCGGTGGTCGGCATCCTGGCCGCGCTGTGGCCGGCCCGGCGCGCGGCCCGGCTGAACATGCTGACGGCGATCAAGGCCGAGTAGCCGTACGACGGACCGAGGGCCCCACTCCGGGACGGAGCGGGGCCCTTGGCATGCCCGGTCAGGAGTTCCACGTGCGGGTGCGCAGTGGCAGGCCGGACCCGCCGGGCTCCGGGGTGCGGACCGCCAGAACCTGGTTGACGCCGATGCGGTTGCGTTCGAAGGCGAGCGCGCAGGCGGCCATGTACAGCAGCCAGACGCGGGCGCGACCGGGGCTGGTGAGGCGGACCGCACGGTCCCAGTCGGCCTCCAGGTTGGCGACCCACCGGCGCAGGGTGCGGGCGTAGTGCTCGCGGATCGACTCCACGTCCCGGACCTCGAAGCCGGCGTGCTCCAGCTGGGTGACGGTGGTGCCGATCGGGGCGAGTTCGCCGTCCGGGAAGACGTAGGCGTCGATGAACCGGTCGGTCTCGTAAGCGGATTCGTCGTGCTGCGGGCGACGGGCGATCTGGTGGTTGAGCAGCCGTCCGCCGGGCTTCAGCAGGGCGTACAGGCTGCGCGCGTACGCCAGGTAGCGTTCGGCGCCGACGTGTTCGGCCATGCCGATGGAGGAGATGGCGTCGTAGGGGCCGTCCAGGACGTCCCGGTAGTCCTGGACCCTGATCTCCACCCGGTCGGTCAGACCCTCGTCCGCGACGCGCTTACGGGCGTACGCGGCCTGTTCCTGCGACAGCGTGACCCCGACGACGCTCACGCCGTGCTCACGGGCCGCGTGGATGGCCATCGAGCCCCAGCCGCAGCCGACGTCCAGCAGCCGCTGACCCTCCTTCAGGCCGAGCTTGGCGCAGACGAGTTCGAGCTTGTCGCGCTGGGCGGACTCCAAGGTGCCGCCGTCCTCCCAGTACGCGCACGAGTAGACCATCGACGGTCCGAGGACGATCTCGTAGAAGTCGTTGCCGACGTCGTAGTGGTGGCTGATGGCCTCCTTGTCGCTGCGCCGCGTGTGCAGATGACGGCGCCGGCGGACCTCCTCGCGCGGCGGGGCGGGCGGGATCGGCGGCCCGACGAGCTTGAGCAGCTCGCGCCCGGCGGCCCGTACCTCGGGGTCGCGCAGTGCCTGGGCGAGGCTGCGGGAGTCCTCCCCGCGCTCCCACACCAGTGCGGCCATGGCGTCGAGTGCGGCGTACAGGTCGCCCTCGATGCCCAGGTCTCCGGCGACCCAGGCGCGGGCGAGGCCCAGCTCGCCCGGTTTGAACAACATGTGGCGCAGGGCGCGGCGGTTGCGGACGACGAGCGTCGGCGCGTCCGCCGGTCCCGCCTGCGACCCGTCCCAGGCTCGTAGCCGCACCGGGAGCGGGGCTCCCAGCATCTGCTCGGCAAGACTCCTCAGCCGCGACGCGGCTTCGGCCATGGCGCACCTCCGGTGAAAGGAATCGGCTGCCCGCTGGATCGTCTCCATCCGGCTGGCAGGGAAACGACCCGGCACGCCGACGTCATTCCCCTCCGCACGCTCCTGCCGACACGATGGCCGAACCGTCACACTCCCGCGTTAGCGCTGGGGACCGTGTTCGGTCAAGTCCCGAGATCCAGGGTCATGCCCCGATTGAACCAGAAGGTCCTTAATAGAGGCAGAACATCTCGTTCACCCCTTCCTCACTACTTCTGGATGTGAACTCCCATGACCCCTCTCGCCAGGTTCCGGCGCCTTGCCCTGCTCGCCGCTTCGACCACCGTGATCACCGGCGGCGTGCTGCTGCCCACCAGTGCCTTCGCCGCTCCGGCGACGCCCCCGGCCGCCGCTGCGGCGGCCGTCGCCGACGCCGCCACGCGGTGGACGCAGAGCACCGACGACCCGAGCGGCGTCACGGCGGAGCTGCCCGGGGACGTCCAGGTGCAGAAGGACACCGTGAACGGCTTCCAGGCCCGCACCTACCAGGTGGGCACCGACTACGGAGTCATCGGCTTCGTGGTCTACGACGCGCCGCGCGGCGGTGGCCAGTGGGACCTGAAGGGCAGCCTCAAGAACGCGCTGGACAACTACAACAAGGACTCCCGGTCCGCCGACGACCGGCTCACCAGTCATGACGTCCGGGAAAGCACCACGGACGGCGGCCAGCCCGTGCTCGACGCGGCCCTCTCCGCCGGTGACGGCACGGCCGGCCACACCCGCTTCATCGATCTCGGCGACCACTTGGTCCAGATCGAGGTCCTGGGCACCAAGGACGCGCAGAAGACCATGGACGCGGACTATCGGCAGTCCCTCAGCAGCCTCCAGCTGCCGAGCGGCACCACCACCCGGTCCTCGTGACCCGACGCCCGCTACAGGCGGCTCAGCATGAGCGTGAGGGCGTGCACCGCCTCCTCACGGTTGCGCCCCTGGCCGCCCGAGCGGGCGACGGTCGCCTGCATCAGGACCTGCCCTTTGCGGCCGGTGAGCTGCGTGTAGTACTGGTCCAGCTTCAGGCCCGTCTCGTCGACGACCTGGTGGCCCTCCTCGCCCGCCACCTCGTCGAAGCCCTTCAGACCCGGAACGTCGACCGCGCGGACGTCCACCCACTTCTGCTTGCTCGCGGAGTCGTACTCCGTCCTGCATCGCCGCGCGTCCGTGCGGAACCGGGCGATGCCCGCCGCGGCGGAAGCGGTGTCCCGATGGACGATGACCGTCGACGTGTTGACCACCCTCCGGTCCGGGCTCTGGGCGTTGCGCTCCAGAGCGGCCAGCATCTTCACCGGTGTCTGCACCGCGAGGTAGCAGCTGGCGTCGGCGAACGACTCCGTGACGTCGCCGGTTTCGTAGGGGGTGCTGCGCACATAGCCGGACCCCCAGTCCGCGGGCTTCAGGGCCACGCGTCCGGCGAGGTCCCGGGCCTGTGCGGCGGTCTCGACACGTTCGTGTGCCGGCTCGCCGCCGCCGAGCAGGATCACGAGCCCCACCACGATCGCCACCACGGCGGCGGCAGCGCCGATGAGCGCGGGCGGCCTGAGCCACCAGGGGCGCCGAGGAGGCGGCTGACCGGAGCCGGGGACCCCGAACAGGGGGCCGGGTGGCGGGCCGAGCGGCGGTTGCGTGCTCACGTGGCTCCTGTACCACCCGCGCCCGGGATGCCGGGGCGGCGTGTGCAGAGATCACCCCACTGACGGCCCGATCGGCTCCCTGGGACGGTACGGCGCACACGACGAAGGGGCCGCCCGCACCACGGATGGCGGGCGGCCCCTTCGGGCTGTCGGACGACCGGAGGTCAGGAGGCCTTGGCCTTCTCGCCGGTCTTGGCGGCGGCGACCGGCGCCGGCTTGGCAGCCTCGTAGAACTCCTCGCGCGGGTTCTCCATGGCGCCGAGGGAGACGACCTCGCGCTTGAGGAACATGGCGAGGGTCCAGTCGGCGAAGACGCGGATCTTGCGGTTCCAGGTCGGCATCGCCAGACCGTGGTAGCCACGGTGCATGTACCAGGCGAGGCGGCCCTTGAGCTTGATCTTCATCTTGCCCATGACGATCATCGCCACGCCCTTGTGCAGGCCGAGACCGGCCACCGCACCCTTGTTGGCGTGCTCGTACTCCTTCTGCGGGAAGCCCCGCATACCGGAGATCACGTTGTCGCCGAGGACGCGCGCCTGACGCAGCGCGTGCTGGGCGTTCGGCGGGCACCAGGCGTTCTCGTTGCCCGCCTTGCGGCCGACGAGGTCGGGCACCTGGGCGTTGTCGCCCGCGGCCCAGATGTAGTCGGTGCCGGCGACCTGGAGGGTCGGCTCGCAGTCGACGTGACCGCGGGGGCCGAGGGGCAGGCCGAAGCGGGCCAGGGCCGGGTTCGGCTTGACGCCGGCGGTCCAGACGATGGTGTTGGAGTCGACCTCGAGGCCGTTCTTCAGCACCACGTGGCCGTCGACGCAGGAGTCCATGGAGGTGGAGAGGTAGATCTCCACGCCCCGGCTCTCCAGGTGCTCCCTGCCGTACTGGCCGAGCTTGGGGCCGACCTCGGGAAGGATCTTGTCGGCGGCGTCGACGAGGACGAAGCGCATGTCCTCGCGGGAGACGTTCTTGTAGTACTTGGCCGCGTCCCGGGCCATGTCCTCGACCTCGCCGATGGTCTCCGCACCCGCGAAGCCACCACCGATGAAGACGAAGGTGAGCGCCTTGCGGCGGATCTCCTCGTCGGTCGTGGAGTCGGCCTTGTCCAGCTGCTCGAGGACGTGGTTGCGCAGGCCGATGGACTCCTCGATGCCCTTCATGCCGATGCCCTGCTCGGCGAGGCCGGGGATCGGGAAGGTGCGGGAGACCGCGCCCATCGCGATGACGAGGTAGTCGAAGGGCAGCTCGTACGCCTCGCCCACCAGCGGGGCGATCGTGGCGACCTTGCGGTCCTGGTCGATGGTGGTGACCCGGCCGGTGAGGACCTCCGCCTTCGGCAGCACGCGTCGCAGCGGGACGACGACGTGCCGAGGGGAGATGCTGCCGGCGGCGGCTTCGGGGAGGAAGGGCTGGTAGGTCATGTACGACCGGGGGTCGACGACCGTGACGGTCGCCTCGCCGTAGCGCATCTTCTTGAGGATGCGCCGAGCTGCGTACAGGCCTACGTACCCACCGCCTACTACGAGGATCCTGGGACGCTCCGTGGTGCTCATGCCATCGAGTATCCACCCGCCCCAGGAGGGGTGCTCGTGCGCCCCTTCACAAGCTCCGACAGGCCCTGTGCTAAACTCCGCGACCCGCGTGACGCAGGTCATGGCGCCGAGGGCGAACCCCTGGGCGGTCTGACCCGTTGTCAAGGCCGCGTGAGCTGCCTCTCTGTGCGACCGGGGTGGCTGTGAGCACCTCGCAACACCCCTGGAGCACCCCCTTCCGAGCCCCTGTTGCATCCACCGTCTGAACATGTTCAAACGGCCTGGGCATCCACGGAAGGGCCAACCGGCCCCTTTTTACGGTTCCACGAGGCGAAATTCCTTGTGAAGAACTTCACGAACTTTTCCGACCGACCGTCACCGAGGGGCCCGCGAGGGCCCCCCAGTCCCGCTCAGACGTTATCCGACCTGCTCAGTCGGCAGCTACCAACGAGTAACAAAAGAGAGCTACGCCACCGACCACGCGATGCCGTCGAGGATGTCGTGCTCGCTGACGACGACCTCCTCGGCCCCGGTCCGCTCCATGATCGCGAGCAGCACGAGGGCGCCCGCGCCGATGACGTCGACCCGGCCCGGGTGCATGGACGGGATCGCGGCGCGCTCGGCATGCGTGGAGCGCAGCAGCCACTCGGTGATCTCGCGGACCCGGTCGCGGGAGATACGGGAGTGGTGGATGCGCGCGGAGTCGTACTCGGGCAGGTCCTGGGCGATCGCGGACACGGTGGTCACCGAGCCGGCCAGGCCGACCAGGGTGCGCGCCTCGCGCAGCGGGACCGACTCCTCGGCCAGGTCCAGGGCGGCCTCGATGTCGGCCCGCATCGCGGCGATCTGCTCCGCGGTTGGCGGGTCGCTCACCTTGCCGTCCTGCACCAGATGCCGCTCGGTCATCCGCACGCAGCCGACGTCGACGGACCGCGCGGCCCGTACGTGGTCCTCGCCCACGACGAACTCGGTGGAGCCGCCGCCGATGTCGACCACCAGGTAGGGCTTGGCGAGGTCCTCGCGGCCCCTCAGTTCCTTCGTGGCGCCGGTGAAGGAGAACTCGGCCTCCTGGTCGCCGCTGATGACCTCGGGCTCGACACCGAGGATGCCGACGACACCGCGCACGAAGTCGTCCCGGTTCTCCGCGTCCCGGGAGGCGGAGGTGGCGACGAACCGCACCTTGGCGGCGCCGAGTTCACGGATGACGTCCGCGTACTCGCGGCAGGCCGCGAAGGTGCGCTCCAGCGCCTCGGGCGCCAGCCGGCCGGTGCGGTCCACGTCCTGGCCGAGCCGCACGATCGTCATGCGCCGGTCCAGCTCCAGCAGCTCGCCGGTGGCCGGATTGACGTCGGCCACGAGCAACCGGATCGAGTTCGTACCGCAGTCGACGGCCGCGACCCGCGAGAAACCCTCGGCGACCAGCGGCTTGCCGGCGAAGAAGCCGCTGCGGGCCTCGGCGGGGTCGAGGACCGCGCCCTCCTCGCCCGGGTGCTCGTCCGCCGGGTCGGGCGCCTCCAGCGGCTGCACGCACGGCCCCTTGCGCCACCACTCCGGGAGCATGGCGATCGCCTCGTCGCCGAGCGGGTTCACGCCCGGGCCGGCGGCCAGCGAGTGGGCCACGAGGACGTGCAGGCACTTCACCCGGTCGGGCATGCCGCCCGCGCTCGGGAAGCCCGCCAGGACCTCGATCTCGTCCCGGCGCCGGATGTAGTCCTCGTGCGCGGCCCGGTACGCGGCGGCCAGCTCGGGGTCGTTCTGCAGCCGCTCCGTCATCTCCTTCATGACGCCGTCCGCCTCCAGCGTGCCGATCGCCGAGGCGGCGCGCGGGCACGTCAGGTAGTACGTCGTCGGGAAGGGCGTGCCGTCCGGCAGCCGCGGGGCGGTCTCCACGACGTCCGGCTGCCCGCACGGGCACCGGTGCGCGATCGCCCTCAGCCCGCGCGGCGGACGCCCGAGCTGCTGCTTGAAGGCCTCGACGTCCGCGTCGGTCGGCTCGGTACGCGGAGTGGGCGGCGGAGGCGTTTCCATGACTGTGTTCAGCTGTCTTTCTGTCGGTTCACTGGTCGGAGGCGTCGGACTTGTCGACCCCGTCCCAGACGTTCGCGTACCAGGGCCGGTGGGCGGCCCTGAGGTCGGCGCGGGACTGCTTGGCCGTGCCCGGGTCGATCACGACGTACCCGGTCTCGCCGGGCATCACATAGTGCAGCCTGCGCCGGATCTGCTGCTCGGCATAGGCGTCGTCCTGCCAGCGCGCCTTGAGGTCGCGCAGCTGTTCCACGCGCCCCCGGGCCTGCTCCTGCTGCCGCTGCTGGTCGGCGATCTCGGCGCGCTGGGAAACGTACTGCCGCATCGGATAGGCGAGCGCGACGATCAGCGAGCACAGCACGAGCGCCAGCAGCGCCGCGCGGCCGGTGAGGCGGGAGCGGCGGGCCTGCCGCTTGGTCTGGGAGCGGTAGACGCGGGCCGCCGTCTGCTCGCCGAGCAGCTTGAGCCTGGTCGCGGTGGAGAACCGGTCCCGGTCCTTCACGGCCATGTCCCCGCCTCCCCTTCACACGCGCGTACGTCCCCGCACACGGTACGGGACCGAGTACGGGGACGTACGTACGACTGGCTGAGGATTGGCCCGAGAGGGGTCAGCCCTTGAAACGGGGGAAGGCCGAGCGGCCGGCGTACACCGCGGCGTCGTCGAGGATCTCCTCGATACGCAGCAGCTGGTTGTACTTGGCGACGCGCTCGGAGCGGGCCGGGGCGCCGGTCTTGATCTGGCCGCAGTTGGTGGCGACGGCCAGGTCGGCGATGGTGACGTCCTCGGTCTCGCCGGAGCGGTGGGACATCATGCACTTGAAGCCGTTGCGCTGGGCCAGCTCGACGGCGTCCAGGGTCTCGGTCAGCGAACCGATCTGGTTCACCTTCACGAGCAGGGCGTTGGCGGTGCCCTCCTCGATGCCGCGGGCCAGGCGCTCCGGGTTGGTGACGAACAGGTCGTCGCCGACCAGCTGGACCTTGTCGCCGAGCTTGTCGGTGATGACCTTCCAGCCGGCCCAGTCGTCCTCGAACAGCGGGTCCTCGATGGAGACGAGCGGGTAGGCCGCCACGAGCTCCTCGTAGTACTCGGTCATCTCGGCGGCCGAGCGGGACTTGCCCTCGAACTCGTACTTGCCGTCCTTGTAGAACTCGGACGCGGCGACGTCGAGCGCGAGCGCGATCTGCTCACCGGGGACGTAGCCGGCCTGCTTGATGGCCTCGAGGATGAGGTCGAGGGCCTCGCGGTTGGAGCCGAGGTTCGGGGCGAAGCCGCCCTCGTCGCCGAGGCCGGTGGACAGGCCCTTGCCCTTCAGGACCTTCTTGAGGGTGTGGTAGACCTCGGTGCCCCAGCGCAGGGCCTCGGAGAAGGACTCCGCGCCGATCGGGGCGATCATGAACTCCTGGATGTCCACGTTGGAGTCGGCGTGCGAGCCGCCGTTCAGGATGTTCATCATCGGCACCGGCAGCAGGTGCGCGTTCGGGCCGCCCAGGTAGCGGAAGAGCGGGAGGTCGCTGGCCTCGGAGGCGGCGTGGGCGACGGCGAGGGAGACGCCGAGGATGGCGTTGGCGCCGAGGGAGCCCTTGTTGTCGGTGGCGTCCAGGTCGAACATGGCCTGGTCGATCAGGCGCTGCTCGGTGGCGTCGTAGCCGACCAGCTCCGGGCCGATCTGCTCGATGACGGCGAGGACGGCCTTCTCGACACCCTTGCCCTGGTAGCGGTTCGGGTCACCGTCGCGCAGCTCGATGGCCTCGAAGGCGCCGGTGGAGGCGCCGGACGGGACGGCGGCACGACCCGTGCTGCCGTCGTCGAGGCCGACCTCGACCTCGACCGTGGGGTTGCCTCGGGAGTCCAGGATTTCCCGGGCTACGACGACGTCGATGGACGGCACGAGCATCTCCTTCGTGGATGTGACGCTGGTTGTGCGGGGCTTGTGTGCCTTGCGCCTAGAGCCTAACCGTCCTGGGGGCGTCGGCCACCGACCGACCGACCCGTGGACGGAGAGGGACAGGGAGACCGTACCTATTGTTCACGCTCGGAACAAAGAGGCTTGTGGATGAGGCCCGGCCGAAGAGTGGGGAAACAGGCGGGGAGACAGAGGGGAAACGGGGCGGGGAGCGAGGCGGGGACACAGGGTGGGGGCACAAACAACCCCGCCCCGGCGCGTACGGGGGAACACGCGCCGGGACGGGGAGCCCGTGGGGACGGGGGGAAGACCCTCACGAGGCCTTCAGAGTGGGGGCAGGCCTTGTGAGAGCGCTGTGGTTCCGGTGGGAGCCAGGTGTCACTTCAGGTGCAGCTGCTGGCCCGGGTAGATGAGGTCGGCGTCCTCGACGATGCCCTTGTTCAGCTCGAACAGCTTCTGCCAGCCGCCCTTGACCTTGTGCTTCTCGGCGATCGTGCCGAGGGTGTCGCCCTTGACCACCTTGTACTCGCCGTCGCCCTTCTTGACCTTCTTGCCGGTCGGGGTGGTGACGGTCTGGCGCTCGGCGGACCGGGAGGCGGCCTGCTGCTCGGTGGCGCGGGTGGTGGTCGTGGTGGTCTTCGAGGCGCTGCTGCTCGACGGGGCCGCCGCGGTGCCGCTGTACGGGGTGCTCGACAGGCCCGTGCCGCAGACCGGCCAGGCGCCCTTGCCCTGGGAGGCGAGGACCTTCTCGGCGACGGTGATCTGCTGCTGCTTGGTGGCCAGGTCGGCGCGGGCGGCGTAGGCGGTACCGCCGTAGGCGGCCCAGGTGGAGGCGGAGAACTGCAGGCCGCCGTAGTAGCCGTTGCCGGTGTTGATCGACCAGTTGCCGCCGGACTCGCACTGGGCGACCTTGTCCCACTCGGAGGCGGTGGCGGCGGAGGCGTTGCCGGCCGCCATCAGCGGGGCGGCGATGGCGGCGCCGGTGACACCGGCGAGCGCGATGACACGGGTGGCCTTGAACGGACGACGGTGCGTGCCCTTGCCGGAGAACAGCATGGATCGATCCCCTCACCGACGCCTGCGAGGTGAGCTGTCGGGTTCGGGCCGGTTGAGTTGCCCGGCCGCGGCCCTTACGGGACGCGGCTTCACCCCAAGCCGGTACCGACATCAACTGCCGGTCCCGGCACTTACCTTGGGTCCCCCGCTCCTGCCTACGGCGCATGACGCGACGACTGTTCCCGGGCGGCCGCTGGCAGGACTCGGCGTTGCGGATGCCGGGGCTCGTGGTGACGAGCGGCCTTGACCGTAGACAGGCGATGGGCGGAATTTCAAAGACGATCAGGGCTTCTGAGACTCATCCCACACTTTCACCAAAAGGGACATTAGGGAGCGAAGCGGGGCGTCAACTCCCGCTACTTATCGCCCTCTTCGGCACCGACTTTCAGGGTCTGACCGGCACTGATGTGGTTCGGGTCGGCGCCGATGGCCTTCTTGTTCCCGGCATAGAGCGCGTGCCATCCGCCGTCGAGGTCAAGGGAGTCGGCGATGGAGCAGAGGGTGTCACCCTCGCGGACGGTGTAGGTGCCCGCGTCGCGGCCGGCATGGCGACCCGACGGGGTGTCGTTCTGACCGTTTGTCGCGCTTTCGTCCGCACTTGCACCACGGTGACGTCCGCCACTGCCGAGGGCGCCGGTGTCGACCAGGCTCGAAGAGCCGCTGGTCTGCCACGAATTGTCCGAGCCCTCCGTTGCGGGATCCGTGGTGACGGACTCGTCCCCCTGAACGTCTCCGGAGTCGGGCGATGCGGATTTGTCGGACTTGGGAGTGTCTGTGCTCTTGCCGGAGCCCTTGGAGTCGGCGTCCTGGTCAGCGCTCGGGGACGGCCTGCCCTTCGCATCCGAGGAGGAGTCGGATGAGGGTGACGAGGAGGATGAATCCGACAGGTCGGAAGAGTCGGAATTCTCGTCGGAATCGGAACTGCCGTCCGACTTGGACGAGTCCGAGGACTTGGAGGAGTTCCCGGAGTGCGCCGAGCCCGAGTCGGAGTCCGAGCCCGAGTCCGAGACGCCCGTGTCGACGTCCACGGAGTCGGACTTCGAGGTCATGCCGGAGAGCAGGGCGCAGGTGGCCCAGGGGGTGGTGCCCTGGTCGTCGAGGATCCTCTCGGCGACGGCGATCTGCTGCGAACGGCTGGCCTGGTCGGCGGTGGAGGCGTACTTCGTGCCGCCGTACTTGTCCCAGTCGTCCTGGGATATCTGCAGGCCGCCGTAGTAACCGTTGCCGGTGTCGGCGCTCCAGGAGCCGCCGCTCTCGCACTCGGCCACCTTGTCCCATGTGGTGCCGTCGGCCGCGTTGGCGCTCGCCGCGCCGAGCAGCGGGATGGCGATGGCGGAGCCGGTCACGCCGGCCGCGACGAGGAGGGCCGGAGCCTGACGGGGGCGACGGTGACGACCGTTCCCGGAGAGCATGCGGAAGCCTTTCGTGCGACAGCGGGGCCGGCGTGGCCGATGGAACTCGGGGGCCACGCTGATGAGTGAACGTATCGGCAGACGATCACTTGTCACAAGTTAATGCCGCGCAGATCACGTGAAGATCACAGAAGAAAGTGCCTGTCATGTTCGGCTGTGCGAACGTCTGCCCGTGTCCGGCCTGTTCGAGCCGCGCTCAGGGGGCGGGCGTGAACTCCACGGGGAGGGTGCGCAGGCCGCGCATGATGAGCCCGCCGCGCCAGCGCAGCTCGGCCGGGTCCGCCCCGAGCCGCAGGTCGGGGAGGCGGGTGAGGAGGGTGGCGAGCGCGGCCTGGCCCTCCAGACGGGCGAGCGGGGCACCGAGGCAGTAGTGGATGCCGTGGCCGTAGCCGAGGTGCTGGTTGTCCCGGCGGGACAGGTCCAGGACGTCCGGGTCGGCGAACCGCTCCGGATCCCGGTCGGCGGCGGCGAGGACGACGAGCACCGGGTCCCCGGCGGCGATGTCCTGCCCGCCGATGGTGAGCGGCCGGGTGGCGAACCGCCAGGTGGCCAGCTCCACCGGGCCGTCGTAGCGCAGGAGTTCCTCGACCCCGGTCTCCAGGAGGTCCCGCTCCCCCGCGGCCAGGGACCGCTGCAGGCTGTGGCGCTGCTCGGGGTGGGTGAGCAGGGCGTAGGTGCCGTTGCCGATCAGGTTCACGGTCGTCTCGAACCCGGCGAACAGCAGGATGAAGGCCATCGCCGCGGCCTCGTTCTCGGTGAGGTGCTCACCGTGGTCGGAGGCGCGGATGAGGCCGGAGATCAGGTCCTCGCCGGGGGTGGGGTCGTCGGGCAGGGCCTCGCGCTTCTTGTGGATGAGCTCGGCGAGATAGCCCCGCATCTTCTTCACCGACCGCGCGACCCCGCCCCGCGGCCCTCCCCCGTGCCGGATCATCATCCCCGCCCAGTCCCGGAAGTCGTCCTGGTCCTCGCGCGGGACGCCGAGCAGATCGCAGATGGCGTAGATGGGGAGCGGGAACGCGAACTCGTGGATGAGGTCGGCCGAGCCCTGCTTCGCGAACTGGTCGATGAGGTGGTCGGTCAGCTCCTGCACCCGGGGCGCGAACTCGGCGACCCTGCGGGGCGTGAACGCCTTGCTGACCAGCCGGCGCAGGCGGGTGTGGTCCGGCGGGTCGATGTTCAGCAGGTGCGTCATCAGCTCGGCCTTGCGCTCGCCCGGGATGCCGGTCTTCCCCTTGGCATGCGCGGGCTCGTCGTGATGCGCCGGGTTCTTGCTCAGCCGCTGGTCGGCGAGGGCCTGCTTGGCATCGGCATACCGCGTGACCAACCAGGCCTCGACCCCGCTGGGCAGCCGGGTCCGGTGCACGGGGGCGTGCCCGCGGAGCCAGGCGTAGGCGGGGTAGGGGTTGCTGGCGAACTCCCAGGTGAAGAGGTCGGGGGCGGTCGGGGGGTGGGGGTGGCTGGGCCGGCTGGTCACTCCTGGACGATATCCAGATCGCTGGTGGAGGTGTGGCCGGGTGGTTCCGGGAGCGATGCGGGGACGCCTTCCGGGTCCAGGGCGGCCGCCTTGCGGAACCACTCCTCGGCCTCCGTGTCCTTCCCCTGCTTCCTCAGCAGCTCGGCCATGTGCAGCTCGGCGTACGCGGCTCCCCGTTCATGACCCTTGAGGTACCACGACAGCGCCTCCTCGTCCCGGCCGAGGTTCTCCAGCGTTAGGCCGAGGTTGACCGCCGCGGACGGGTCTCCGCCCTCGGCGGCCTGCCGGTAGAGGAGTTCCTTCTCGGTGTCGTCGGCGTCCTTCTCGGCGTCGAGATAGACGCCGAGGCTGTTCACGGCGCGGACGTCACCCCATGCGGCGGCGTACCGGAGCCAGTCCTCCGCCTCCTGATCGTGCCAGTAGTACAGGAGGTTGCCGAGGCTCCCCGCCACCTCACGGTGGCCCGCTGCGGCGGCCTTGCGGTACCAGCGCAGCGCCTCGTCCTCGCGTCCGGGCCCCACCAGCATGTCGCCCAGCTCGTGTGCCGCCGCGCCCTCTCCCGCCTCCGCGGCCGTACGCAGCCAGCGCTCGGCGTGGTCGCGGTGGATCCGGCCGAGCTGGAGCGCGGCCCAGGAGTCCCCGCTCTCCGCGGCAACCTCCAGATACGGGAGTGCGGCCTGCTCGTCCCCGTCGATCAGCAGGAAATGCCTCGCCACCTCTCCCGCCGCCTGCGCGTGTCCCGCGTCGGCCGCCCGGTGCAGCAGGGACGTGCCCTCCTCGCCCTCGGTGCGGAGGGCAAGGCTGAACAGCACCTCCGCGTCCCCCGCCTCGACACGCGGGCGCAGCGCCGCGCGGGCCGCCCCGAGAATCACGCCGCGGTCCAGCGGTGCCCCGTTCTCCGCCGCGTCCAGCAGCGTCCACCACACCGTGTCCGGCACCGGCTCCAGGTCCCCCGACCGCAGCGCCTCCGCGACCAGTGCCCCGTACGCCCGCCAGGTGCCTTCCCCTTCGCCCGCCACGATCAGCCCCGAGACCCCGAACATCGGCGCCGTCGCCCAGGCGAGCGCGTCCTCGAAGGACTCCCCCTCCTGCGCCCCGTACTGCTCCTGAACGCTCCTGAGCAGCTCGGCCGGTACCGCGCCCGTGACCCCGCACCGGGCGAGATCGACCGCCGCCCGCACCAGTAACTGCCCGCCCGGATGCTCCAGTTGTGTGCCCACCCGGCGCCACTCGTCGAACAGCAGATGCCCGACCGCGAAGTACGAGGCCGCCCCCTCTCTGCCGCTCCACATGTACGCCGGGTAGGCACGTGGGTCGTCGTGCGCCGACAGCCGTGCCAGCTCGTCCTCACTCCACTCGCGCGCCAGCTCCACCGTGCGCGCCGCGGCGACGACACGGTCGCCGGGGGCGCTCCCGGCGCGGCGCCTGTAGTACTCGGCGGGGCGCATCGTCCCGAGCACGACGGCACCTTGTTCGTTGAGCCGCCCCAGCAGCCGAAGGTCCAGCCGGCCCGGGCCGAGGTGGTCGGTCAGCTCGTCCAGCCAGACGACGTACCTGCCGGGTTCGCTCCGCAGTGTGGCCACCAGCGGACGCAGGTCCTCGCCCGGGTCCGGAGCGTACAGACGATGGTCCTCCAGTGCGCGCACACCGTGCCAGGCGGTGTACGACTTGCCCGCGTACGGCTCGCCCAGGATCAGCACCAGGCTGGTGCGGGCGAGCTTGGCGCGCAGGTCCTCGTCGCAGTCGCGCGGCACATACGGCGGTACGTCGGGCAGCCCCGGCACGGGCCCGGTCGGGTGTACGCCGAACTCCCGCGGCCCCACCTGACCGACGGGCCGCCACTGCGCCGGTGCGGGAACGGCGCCGTAGTGGTTGTGCTGCACCCCCACGACCCGGTCGTGGAAGGTGCCGCGCCGGAAGTCGACGTGGTCTGCGGAAAGGGGCGGGGCCTGCTCCGACTGCGGGCCGGGGTCCGGGTCTCGTCCCGCATCCTGGGTGAGGGCGAACTCCGTTATCAGGCGGCGCAGTTGATCGGCCGCGACATCTCTGGAGGGTGCATGGTCGAGCGTCATGCGCACGCGCGTGAACCAGACCTTCTGCTCCAGCTCCGTGAGACCTGCCGCCGGCCACGGGTCGACGCGGAGTTCGGTCTCGTAGCCGGGAGCGCCGTTGCCCTTGAACCAGGCCGCGAACGCCTTCCGCACCCGGGCCCACTCCACCGGGTCCCGCCTCGCCACGAGGACCTCGGCCCCAACGCTCGCCAGCTCCGACTCCAGCCTCACGCACGCCCCCACACCTCACCACCACGTTCAGGTCAACGGTACTGAGGTGTACGGGCTCTGACGCCCTGTAAGCAGTCAGCTCACCGCCAGTCCTTCGCCTCCGTCCTCCGCATCCCTCTTCCCCTGGTCTTCCGTCTCCTTGATCGCGTCCCGGTACACCCGCGCCGCCGCCCGCAGCGCCGCCTCCGGGTCCACGCCCTGTGCCTCGGCCCGTACCGCCATGGCCAGCAGCTCGTAGCCGATGCCCTCCCCCTGCGGCAGGGGGACGTCCAGACCTGCCGTGTGGGCGCGGGAGGCGAGTTTGGCGGTGAGGGCGAGGCCGGGCTGGCCGAGGGGGACGCCCTCGGTGACCGAGGTGCGCCGCTTCTCCACGGCCTTGGTGCGCAGCCAGTGCTCCTTGACGTCCTCCGGGGTCTCGGCCTTCTCGTCGCCGAAGACGTGCGGGTGGCGGTGGATCAGCTTGGCGACGATGCCGCCGGCCACGTCGTCGATCGAGAACGGCGCGTCCGCGTCCTCCTCGGCGATGCGGGAGTGGAAGACGACCTGGAGCAGGACGTCGCCCAGCTCCTCCCGCAGTTCCTCGCGGTCGCCGGCCTCGATCGCCTCGACCAGTTCGTACGCCTCCTCGATGCCGTACTTCGCCAGGCCCTTGTGGGTCTGCCGGGACGACCAGGGGCATTCGGCGCGGATGCGGTCCATGACCTGGACGAGGTCGAGGAGGCGGGCGCCGGGCAGGTCGTAGGAGGCGGGCAGCAGCTCCAGCTCCGGCATCCGCACCCGGCCGGAGCCGGCCAGGCGGGCCAGGCCGTCGGTGAGGGCGGGCTCTCCCTCGCCGGTGGCCACGACCACCACCGTCCGCCCGCCGGCGCAGGCGTCGACCAGCTCCTGGGCGGTGGGGGACGCGTCCGCCACGGATATCCCGGCTTCCCGCAGATATGGCAGCTGCGGGTGCGCACCGTCCGCACACAGCACCGCGTCGGCGGTGCGCAGCGCCTGCCAGGCGGGCCAGGACAGCAGGCCGGGCGCGACACGGTGGCTGGTGGTGAGCAGGACGATGCGGCCGGGGGCGGCTTCGGGGCTGGTTGCGTTCACGATCCGAACCTAACCCACGGTGAAGAGGGACGGGATCGGTTGTCCACAGGGGCAGGGGTGTCGTGTGATCGTATGACCGACGGTCGTCCACAGGCAGCCTGCCGTACCGTTACGGCACCCCCGGAAACCGGGAAACCGCCCGCTACGCCGTCTGCTGCTGCTCTCCCGCCGTGACCTCCCGCACCCACGGCGTCTTGGCGTCCACCCGGCTGCTCTTCTGCACGTCCCAGGAGCCGTAGCGCGGGTTGAGGTCGACGTGGAGTTCCTCGGAGGCGTTGGACAGGGCCTTCCAGAAAGCGGGCTGGGAGGTGTCGGTGCCGAGCTTCGCGGCGAGCTTCTGTGCCTCGAGCTGGAGGCGGAGGTTGTCGTCGAGGCGCTCGGGCGCGATGCCGTACTTCTGCAGCCAGGCCGTCTCCAGCCCCTTGGCGCCGCCGGCCTGCTGCTCCAGGCCGGTGCGCATCTGCACGACGTCGTTGCGGGTGACCGTGATCCCCGCGTCCTGCGCGGCGCGGTGCAGCACCCGGTCGAGGACCATGTTGTGCAGGGTGTCGCGGGTGAGGCTGCTGGTGGAGGAGAGGACCTGCTGGTACTGGGTCTCGTCCGGCACCGCGGCCCGCTGCGCCTTGCGTACCTCGTTGACCCGGTTCTCCAGCTGGGCGACGGTGATCCGCTGCCCTCCCACGACGGCCGCCGCACCGGGGTGCACATCGTTCCCGCAGGCGGCAAGGAGGGGGGCCGCGGCGGCGATCGCGGCGGAGAGGACGAGCGCGGTGCGACGGCGGCGGTGCAAGGAAACCTCCCGAGGAGATTGTGCGACGGTGCACAAAGTCTTGCGGTGATCGATGGTAGGCAGAGGTCCAGCTCTGGCCAACCCATTCGACCAACGATTCACCACGACTTCAGGCACCGCCGCGCGCACCGGCGGTCCCCTCGTCAGCCGGTGATGGCCACCGGCGCGTCCCACGCGTCACGGTCGACGGTGAGCGTGACGCCGCCGTGCGACTCCTTGCTGTTGACCATGTACTGGTGGGCGCGGCTGTGGTTCGTGAACTGGGTGGAGCCCCACGGCCAGTCCGCTGTGGTGGTGTTCTGCTTGTCCCACAGCGCGTACCAGAGGTTGCCCGGCAGGTCCGTCTTGTCGGTGGCGGTGGCGATCGCCTTGGCGCTGGAGCTGGTGAAGCCGTAGTAGCCGGCGCGGTACGTCTTGGCGTGCAGTTCCTTGTCGAAGGCGCGGACGTACGTCAGCACGGCGGTGTTGCACGACGTGTTCGTGGTGTCGTACGCCTCCATGTCCAGGTAGATCGGGCTGCCGGCCTTGATGCCGAGCGCCGAGGCCTTGGCCACCGCGTCGTCCGCCTCGGACTTGCCGACGGACGCGGCGGTGGCGGCGCTGATCTTCTCGGAGCCGCCGGACCCGCAGGACGGCTGGGCGCCGACGTAGAGGGGGATGAGCTTCCAGCCCATGGCGGTGACGTCCGTGACCCACTTGGACGTGAGGTTGGGCTGACTGCAGCCGCGGTTCTTGCCGCCCACGTAGACGGCGGCGGCGCCGTAGAAGCCGGTGTGCCAGGCCTTCATCGTGGCTTCGGAGGGCGCGGTGCAGGTGTCGAAGGCGCGGCCGGTGAACGTCTTCTGCGCGGGCCAGGTGGTGGCGGCCATGGAGGTCTGGGCGGCGATGCCGGCACCGGCGACGACCGCCGCTCCGACCGCCGCCCACGTGACGTACCTGCGCTTCTTCGACTGCCGATGGCCGGCCATGAAACCCCACCCCTGCTCGTACGTGCCTGGCGAAAAACGAAGCGCAACCTATACGGCGCCGCCCCTGCTTTCGGGAAACGCAGTCTCCCGAAGATCACAAGATTCCCCCGGGGAACGGCAAAATCTAGCCGCGCACCTGTCCCAGCCACTGCAGGGTGCGGCGGATCTCCGCGGCCAGCGGGTGTCCCGGGCCCTGGAAGCGTTCGACATCCATCAGCAGCCGCGCGAGCGTGTCGTGGGCGGCCGGGCGGTCGCCGAGTGCGAGCAGCAGGTGGCCGATGCGGCGCCGCACGTCGTGGGCGAGCTGCGGGTCGCCGGAGACGTACTGGTTCTCGTAGTACGGCAGCAGCGCGCGGTACTCGGCGAGCGCCGCCGCCGGTTCGCCGAGCTGCTCCAGGCACTGGGCGGCCTCGTAGCGGAAGCGCAGGGACTGCGGGTCGGCCTGGCCGGCCTCGGCGGCGCGCTCGTCGCCGAGGCGGCGCAGTTCGGGCAGTGCGCGCCGGTACTGGCCGTCGTCCATGAGGGTGGCCGCGTACTGCTTGCGCAGGGTGCGCACGACCGGGGAGTGCTCGCCGTGCTGTTCGGCCGCGGTGGGCAGGATCGCACCGAGTATGTCGACGGCCTGGGTGATGCGGCCCTCTCCGAGGAGCCGCTTGACCTCGTCGACGGCGGCGGCGACGTCGGGCTTCTCGGCCGTGTTCGGCACCGGTGTCACGGGGGCGGGCTGGGGCGCGGGCGTCCGCGCGCGGTCCGGCCACGGGGCGTGCGGGCGCAGGAACGGGCGCGTGGGGTCCAGAGGCGCCCCGGTGGGCATCCCGCGCGCGGGCAGGAGCAGCGCCAGGTGCTCGTACACCTCCTGTGCGGAGGCCGGCCGGTGCTGCGGGTCCTTGGCGAGCAGGCGCAGGACCAGCGCTTCGAGCGCCTCGGGGACCTCGGGGCGGATACGGCGCACGGGCAGCGGGGGCTCGTACAGGTGCCGGTGCAGCACGCCGAGCGCCGTGGATCCGGCGAACGGCACGTCTCCGCTGAGCAGTTCGTGCATCAGCACACCGAGCGCGTACAGGTCGGTGTACGGGCCGACCGCACCTCCCATCGCCTGCTCGGGCGCCATGTAGGCGGGTGAGCCGATCGGCGAGCCGGTGTGGGTGAGGCGGGTGGTGTCGGTGTCCATGACCGAGGCCACGCCCAGGTCGAGCACCGTGACCGTGCCGTCCTGCTTCACCATCACGTTCCGCGGCTTGAGGTCGCGGTGCACGATCGGCACGGCGTGCACGGCGCTCAGCACGGCGCACAGCTGCGCGGCCACCGCGACCGCCCACTGCCACGGGTACGGGTCGTGCTCGGCGAGGTGGTCGGAGAGGTCGGCGCCGTCGACGTACTGCATGACGAGGAACAGCTCCTCGCCCTCGCTGCCCGCGTCGTGCACGGTGACCAGGCCCGGGTGGTCCACCTGCGCGGTGACCCGGCACTCGCGCACGAAGCGGCGGCGCAGCTCGTCCGCCTCCTGCCCGGCCACCTTGTCGGGGCGCAGCAGCTTCACCGCCACGCGCCGGTCGAGCCGCTGGTCGTACGCCGTCCAGACCTGGCCCATGCCGCCCTGCCCGATGAGCGTGGACAGTTCGTACCGGCCGGCGACGACACGTCCTGTCGCCACGGTCACCGTCCGCCCTCGTGGCCGGCGTCCTGCCTGCCCTCGTCACGGCCGTCCTGGTGGCCGTCGTGCTTGCGCAGGTAGTCGCTCAGCTCGTCCAGTTCGGCACGCACCTGCTCGATCCGGGCGGGCGCCGGACGCTGGGGCGGCGGAGTCGTCAACGGGGGCCGCGGGACGGGCGTGTGCGCCATCGGGGGCGTGGCGAGCGGGGACGGCGCGGGCGCCGGGGTCTGCGCCCCGATCGTCGCCGAGAACGGCGACGCAGGCTGCGGATAGCCGTACCCGGACAGCGCCCGGCTCGCCTCGTACGCCTTCTGGAGCTTCTGGAAGTGCCGGATCTCCGCGACCAGGTAGTACACGAGCGCGACTGGCAGGACGCCGAGGATCAGGAACATCCCCAGGTAGCCGCCCGAGGTGTGGACCTCGTCGCCGGGCTCGCTGCCCAGCAGCACGATGGCGAGGAAGTCGGCCGCCAGCACCGCCACGAACAGGCCCCAGTCCAGCGGCTTGCGCGTGACGGCGGCCAGCCGCAGCAGCATCGCCCAGGTCAGGAAGCCGAGGCTGAAGATCCCGATCGCCACGAACAGCACCCGCATGAAGACCAGCCACCCGGTGTGGGGCGGCTGCTTCACCGGCCGTGCGTAGCCGTGGCCTTGCATGACTGCTCCTGATGCCTGACATGGGTGTACGAGCCCGCCCGATGCGCTCGGCCGGGCGGACGACACCACTCGTGCGATGGTCGCTTCGAGCATATGGCCCGGCGCGGACAACCGGCCTGTGTTGTACCGAACCGTTGTCCGGGCATCGCGGTCAATCCGGCGCGACGGTACCGTCCGTGAGCCCGTCGTACATCCCGCGCACGAGCTGCTCGCCGAGCCGGCTCGCGTGGCGCAGCGTGCGTTCGAACTCGTCGAGTGCGCGGAAACGCGCGCCGTAGCGCCGTTGTTCGTCGAGCGGGAGCCGGGGCAGCTGCAGGCGGCGCACGTCCAGGCGGGTGGCCGTGGACGCGTAGCTGCTGGCCTGGCGGTGGTTGGCCGTACCGCGCAGGAAGCCGGCGAGGAACCAGGGGTCGAGCGCCGTGGGATCGGGGCGCAGCAGCACGAGACTGCGCCCCAGGGCGGCGCCCCCCGTCGCCTCGTCGATCACGCGCGCCACCGAACCACCCCCGAGCACCGGTACGACGACGTCGCCCGGCTCGGTCAGCACGGCCTCCTCGTCGCTCTCCGGGAGCGTCCCGGAGGGTGCCGCTCCGGCGAGCACGTCATGGTCGGTGAGAACGGGCACGCGCGCGCGGCCGCCGTTTCCGCCGGTGCGCAGCACCAGCGCACCCCCGCGCGCGAGTTCACCGACGGTGGTGAGCGGCCACCGCGCGGGCGACACCGGATCGGCGGGGGGCGGGGTGAGGTCGGCGGTCAGCCGCAGGGTCTCGCCGAGGCACTCGCGTACCGCCGCGAGCTGCTCCACGCCGTCGGCCACGGCCGGGGGCGGCAGATGGCGGGCGGGGGCGAGGTCCACGTCGTCGTCGAGCAGCTCGATGACCGGCACGGAACGCGCCAGCCCCGGCCGCTCCTCCAGCCGGCCCGCGCGCTCGAAGGTCCGCCAGGCGTCCAGGACGGCGTCCCGGACCGCCTGCCAGTCCGGCCCGCCCCGCGCCTCGCCCGCGAACCGCCCGGTGTCGGCGAGCAGCACCTCGGGCGCCGCGGGCATCCGGTCCGGCCGTCGCAACACCCATACATGGAGCGCGATGTTGTACGGCGGCGCCGCCCCGACCGGCAGCGCGACCACGGCCCGCAGCGCGCCCCGGCGCAGCAGGTCGGCGCGGATCCGGCGCCCGGAACGGCGGGACGCGGCGGCCGGCGGCATCAGCAGGACGGCGGTGCCGCCGTCGGCCAGCCGGGCCAGCGCGTGCTGCACCCAGGCCAGCTCGGACTCGGTGCGCGCGGGGAAGCCGTACTCCCAGCGGGGGTCGTAGGCGAGTTCGTCGTGGCCCCAGTTGCGCTCGTTGAACGGCGGATGGCACAGGACGGCGTCGGCGCGCAGCTGCGGGTAGGCGTCGCCGCGCAGGGTGTCGCCGACGGCGCCGCGCACGGTGGCCCGGGCGCCCAGCGCGAGCCGCAGCGCGGTCAGGGCGGCGAGGTCGGGCGCGCTGTCCTGGGCGTACAGCTCCTGGTCGGGACGGGCGTCCACGGCGCGCAGCAGGGCGCCTGTGCCACAGGCCGGGTCGAGGACGGTGCGGGCGGGACCGGCGAGGTCGGCCATGAGGCGGGCGAGTTCGGCCGGGGTGAGCGTGTACTGGCGCGGGTTCGCGTCCAGATGCCGGCCCAGCAGGAACTCGAAGGTCTGCCGCGCGCCCATCTCGGCGGCCAGCTCGGCGGCGCCACGCAGGAGGGGGGCGGAGGGGAGGAGTTGGGGGCCGGTCGGGGTGTGGAGGGCGGGTGCGCCGTGGGTGGCCGGTGTGCTGTGGGCAGCGGGTGCGCCGTGGGTGCCCTGCGGGGTGTTCGCGGTGGACGGGGTGTTCGCGGTGGACGGGGTGTGCAGGGCGGACGGGGTGTTCACAGCGGGTGGGGTGTTCACGGCGCTCGGAGCCGGGAAGCCGGCCTCGCCGTGAGCAGCCGTACCTGTGTTCACAGGAAGCGGACTGTTCACAGTCGATGAGGAGCCAGCGGCCCGGTCGGTGTGAACACCGCGGCCGTGCGCGGCGCCGAAGCGCGGGGCGAGCACCTGGTCCAGCGCTCCGGGCAGCATCGCGGCCAGCCGCTCGTCGGAACCGGCGCTCACGTCGAGCCAGACAGTGGGTCGCTCATGGATGAGCAGCAGGGCGCAGCCCGCGTGCACCAGGGCGGTGACCGGCCCCTCGGGATGGCCGGCGAGCTGCTGCCAGACCCGTTCCCGCAGCGGGACCTCGGCGAGCTTGCCCTGCTTGCGCAGCCAGGCCTCCACCTCGGCCAACCCGAAGGACGGGCTGGTCTCGGTGCCGCCGACCGGCTTGGGGAAGTCGGCGTGCCGGCGGCGCCAGTTGCTGACGGCGGCACGGCCCACCCCGGCGAGCCGGGCGATACCGGCCGCGGTCACCTCTGTCGCGTTGTCCTGCACCGGCCCCACTCCCCTCGTCCCGTGTGTGCGCCGAGCATACCGGCGTACACAAGATCCCTGCATTCACGCGCGTGTACACAACCAATGATGTGAATCGTGTTGACTCGGTTCACAGGCTCTGGTCTTATTGACCCAGCGAACGAGCGACCAGCCGGAGGGGGCGGTCGCCACGCCAGGGGAGGGGGTCCCGTCATGGGGATGAAGGGCAAGATCGCGCTGGGCGCCGTCGTGGGGGTCGTCGTCATCGGTGTCGTGTCCGCGAACGCCGGCAGCGACGGCAGCGACGGCAGCGACGGCAAGGACACCAGCTCCGGCAGCAAGGACTCTTCGGCGTCCGCCACGCACCAGCCCGGCGGCAAGAAGGACTCGGGGGGCGCCAAGGCGGCCGAGAAGAAGGCGGCCTTCGGCGGGAACGGCGACTACCAGGTCGGCTCCGACATCAAGCCCGGCACCTACCGCACCACCGGCAACACCGATGGCATGTGCTACTGGGAGCGCGCCAAGGACGCCTCGGGCGACACGGACTCGATTCTGGCCAACGACAACGTCACCGGCACGAGTTACGTGACCGTCAAGGCCGGCGACAAGCTGTTCAAGTCGACCGACTGCAAGGACTGGGAGGCCGTGGACCCGAAGGCGAAGGGCACGCCCGCCTCCTCGATGGACGGCGACGGCGGCATGTTCAAGGTCGGCACGGACATCGCGCCGGGCACCTACAAGTCCTCCGGGAACAAGGACGACTCCTGCTACTGGGAGCGCACCAAGGACGCCGCGGGCGACACGGACTCGGTGCTGGCCAACAACAACGTCACCGGCACGGCCGTCGTCACCATCAGCTCCAAGGACGCGTACTTCAAGACGACCGGCTGCGGCGACTGGAAGAAGACGGCCTGACCCGGCAGGCGCTGCCGCCCCCGGTCGGCGCGGGACGTTGCACTCACGTCCCGCGCCCCGGCACCCGAGCCCCCGCCTCTGGGGCCGCTTCCCCCCACTGCCTCACACCTACCACCGCACACCAAGTACCGACTCCCCCAAGGAAATTCCATGCGTCTTCCGTCCCGTTTCGTCAAGGTCCTCGCCGTCGCCGCGCTCCCGCTGGCCCTGGCCGCCTGCTCCACCGGTTCCTCCGGCACCACCACGCCGGCCAAGGCGACGAAGGCCAAGAACCCCAACGCCGGTCTGATGACGGGCACCCAGTTGAAGAAGGCTCTGGCTCCGGCATCGGTCTTCCCGTCCCACCTCACCACCGTCGCGGACGGCGCCGCCGACAGCGGGAGCGAGTTCCTCGCCCCGAGCAGCCGGAACACAGCGAAGCCGGACTGCTCCAAGTTCCTGAACACCTCCTGGATCGACGTGACCGGCTTCAAGGGGGGCGTGTCGTTCGCGCAGAACGACTACGCGAACAAGGACCAGACCGAAGAGATGGTCCAGGAGATCGACGCGTTCCAGGGCACCACCGCGACGACGGTGATGAAGGAGGTGCAGAACGCCGCCACCGCGTGCGCCACGTTCACGGACACGGACGCGCACGCCAAGGTGAAGCTCTCCGGCCGCGAATCCTCCGGACTCGGTGACGAGGCCTACACCATCACGCTCACCAGCCCTCGCTGGGAGAACGGCACCACCCTGGTGGCCGCCCGCGTGGGCAGCTCGGTGGTCACCGTGATGTCCACGGCCGGCAGCGACAACGGCGCCGCCAACGCCACCAAGCTCGTGGGGCACGTCGTCGGCTCCCTGAAGGACGCGGCCGCCAAGTCCTGATCACCCGGACCGACGGCCGAGCCACGCCTCGCACGAGTCAGGCCGCGCACGGGGCACGCCGAGCACGGGTCAGAGCGGATGCCGCATCCATACGTTGGGTTCGACGTAGACGGCGTACCCCCGCTCCGGTTCGCAGCGGACCGGGACCAGCGCGCCGGGCACCTCGACGTCCCCCGGGGCGTCGAAGGGCAGCCCGGTCCAGCGGCGCCACTCCTCCAGCGAGGCGCCCACGGTCATGGAGGCCGGGGCGATCGAGTCGATGGTGGCGCCGGCCCGGGCGTGCACGCGCAGCCACGGGTCCTCCGGCAGGCCGTCGGGGCGGACCCGGTGGGCGTACTCGGTGATCGGGGTGTGCGGTTCGCGGTGCTTGGCGCTCGGGCGCACGGGGGCGACGACCTCGCAAAAGCCGTGGGCGCGGGCGCCCGCCCGCATCGCCGAGAGCATGACGGCGGACAGACCGTGGCCCTGGGCGTGCGGGGCGATGACGACGGAGATCGCGCTGACCGTGTCCGGGCGGGTGCCGTGGCGCCGGTCGGCGAAGGCCCACAGCAGGATCTCGTCCCAGCCCCGGGCGGGCAGGGTGCCCCGGCCCTCGGCGGCGAGGGAGAAGGGCACGCTGAAGGCGTGGGCGACGACCTCGCCCCGCTCGTCCTCGGCGAACAGCGCGTACTGCGGCAGTTCGGTGGGGATGCGGCCGTAGTGAGCGCTGCCCACGGGGTCGTTGGTCACGAACTCGGGCCATGTGTCGGCCATCCCGAGCACCGCCTGCAGCCGGTCGGGCCGTTCGGCGAGGGTGCTTACCTGTACGTCCATGCCGGCCACCGTAAGCCGCACGCACCCACGGGGGCACCGAATTCAGCCGGTCGCCGAGGGACGGCGGCTCACCGCGCCCGGAACCGGTCCGGGGCCTTGGTCGGGTTGCCGCCCGTGGGGAGGTTCTGGTTCGGGCAGGTGGTGAGGACCTTCTTCATCGCGGCCTTCTCGGCGGCGGTGACCCACAGGCCGTACTTCTTCTTGACGGCCACCTGGGCGGCCACGTAGGTGCAGCGGTAGGCCTGGTTGGGCGGCACCCAGGTGGCGGTGTCGCCGTCGCCCTTGCCGCGGTTGGTGCTCGCATCGACCGCGAGCAGGTTGAGGGGGTCGTTGGCCAGGGCTATGCGCTTGCTGGGGTCCCAGTACTTGGCGCCCTTCTGCCAGGCGTCCGAGAGGGCGACGACGTGGTCGATGTCGACCTGGCTGCGGCCGCGCCGGTAGGTGATGTCCTTGCCGGAGTAGGGGTCGGGCTCCAGGAGGCCGTAGGTGACCTTGCAGGTGCCGCCGGTGAACTTCACCTCCTTCAGGTCGCGCTTGAGTATGTCGTCGCGGGTGTCGCAGGAGTTGGAGTCGGTGTCGGCCCAGGCGGAGCCGAACCGGTCCCGGGAGTAACCGGTCTTCGGGGCGCGGCCCTTGGCAGGCAGCGACTCGGCGGCCGCGAGGGCGGCGCCCCCGCCTCCCGTCCGCTCGGGCCCGGAGGACCCCTTGCCGTGTTCGGCCTTGCAGCCGGCCACGGCGACCATCACGACCGCGGCGGTGACCGCCCCACCCCTCAGACGCCTCACGCGCGTCCCCCCTGGCTCGCCCTGGTCCGCCCTCACATACGGGGCGGATCGTTCCGCCTACCACCGTAACGGCCGTACGACGTCGCTCCGATGGGGGCCGGCGGGGAGATTCCGTGCAGTCGGTGGTGGTGCGGGGGCATGTGCCGCCCGGCACGGAGCGCGGGGCGGTGGGGTCGCACGCCCCCTGAAGGCCTGCGACCCCCGGAATCCTCCTCGCCGCCTACGAGCCCAGGATCGAGGCGAGGAACTCCCCGACCCAGCCGAGCAGTTCGCGGCCGACCAGCGGCTTGCCGCCCACCTTCGCGGTCTTCGGGCGGGGCACCAGCACCTGGTGCACGGCCGGCTTGATGACCGTGCCCGGGTACAGGCGCTTGACCCGCAGCTCCTGCGACTCGCGCAACTCCACCGGCGCGAAGCGGATGTTGGTGCCCTGCAGGACGATCTCGCCGACGCCGCACGCGCGCGCGAGCATCCTGAGCCCGGCCACCAGCAGCAGGTTCTCCACCGGCTCGGGCAGCTTGCCGTAGCGGTCGGTGAGTTCCTCGCGGACCGCCTTGATGTCCTCCTCGGAGTTGGCGGAGGCGATGGCGCGGTAGGCCTGCAGACGCAGCCGCTCGCCGGGGGCGTAGTCGTGCGGGACGTGTGCGTCGACGGGCAGCTCGATCTTGACCTCGAGCGGCGGCTCCTCCTCGATCTCGCCGGTCTCCAGCTGCCGCCGGTAGTCGGCGACGGCCTCGCCGACCATGCGCACGTACAGGTCGAAGCCGACGCCCGCGATGTGCCCGGACTGCTCGCCGCCGAGCAGGTTTCCGGCGCCGCGGATCTCCAGGTCCTTCATGGCCACGTACATGCCCGCGCCCATCTCGGTGTGCTGGGCGATCGTCGCCAGACGCTCGTGCGCGGTCTCCGTCAGCGGCTTCTCCGGCGGGTACAGGAAGTAGGCGTAGCCGCGCTCCCTGCCGCGTCCCACGCGGCCGCGCAGCTGGTGCAGCTGGGAGAGGCCGAAGGTGTCGCCTCGCTCCACGATGAGCGTGTTGGCGTTGGAGATGTCGATGCCGGACTCGACGATCGTGGTGGAGACGAGCACGTCGAACTTCTTCTCCCAGAAGTCGACGACGACCTGCTCCAGGGCCGACTCGGACATCTGGCCGTGGGCGGTGGCGATGCGCGCCTCGGGGACGATGTCGCGCAGTCGGGCCGCCGCGCGGTCGATGGACTCGACCCGGTTGTGGATGTAGAAGACCTGGCCCTCGCGCAGCAGTTCGCGGCGGATGGCCGCGCCGATCTGCTTCTGCTCGTACGGCCCGACGAAGGTGAGCACCGGGTGGCGCTCCTCGGGCGGGGTGGTGATCGTGGACATCTCGCGGATGCCGGTGACCGCCATCTCCAGGGTGCGCGGGATCGGGGTGGCCGACATGGTCAGCACGTCGACGTTGGCGCGGAGCTTCTTCAGCTGCTCCTTGTGCTCGACGCCGAAGCGCTGCTCCTCGTCCACGATGACCAGGCCGAGGTCCTTGAACCGGGTCTCGGAGGAGAACAGGCGGTGGGTGCCGATGACGACGTCCACCGCGCCCTCCTTGAGGCCCTCCAGGGTCGCCTTCGCCTCGGTGTCGGTCTGGAAGCGGGAGAGCGCCTTCACGCTCACCGGGAACTGCGAGTACCGCTCGGAGAACGTGCCGAAGTGCTGCTGCACCAGCAGGGTCGTGGGCACGAGGACGGCGACCTGCTTGCCGTCCTGTACGGCCTTGAAGGCGGCGCGGACCGCGATCTCGGTCTTGCCGTAGCCGACGTCGCCGCAGATCAGGCGGTCCATGGGGACCGACTTCTCCATGTCCTCCTTGACCTCGGCGATGGTGGTGAGCTGGTCGGGGGTCTCCGCGTACGGGAAGGCGTCCTCCAGCTCGCGCTGCCAGGGCGAGTCGCCGGCGAAGGCGTGCCCGGGGGCGGCCATGCGGGCGCTGTAGAGCTTGATCAGGTCGGCGGCGATCTCCTTGACCGCCTTCTTGGCGCGCGCCTTGGTCTTCGTCCAGTCCGCGCCGCCGAGGCGGTGCAGGGTGGGGGCCTCGCCACCGACGTACTTGGTGATCTGCTCCAGCTGGTCGGTGGGGATGTAGAGGCGGTCGCCGGGCTGGCCGCGCTTGGCGGGGGCGTACTCCACGACCAGGTACTCGCGGGTGGCGCCCTGGACGGTGCGCTGCACCATCTCGATGTAGCGGCCGACGCCGTGCTGTTCGTGGACGATGTAGTCGCCCGGCTCCAGGGTGAGCGGGTCGATGGTCTTGCGGCGGCGGGCCGGCATGCGGGCGCCGTCCTTGCCGGCGGCCTTCTGGCCGGACAGGTCGGTCTCGGTGAGGACGGCGAGCCCCAGCGCCGGGTCGACGAAGCCGAAGTCGATCGAGCCGCAGGCGACGTGCACGACGGAGGGGTTCAGTTCGCCGAGGTCGGCGTCGAGGCGGGCTGCGATGCCCTCGCCGCCGAGCACCTCGACGGTGCGGGCGGCCGGGCCGTGGGCCTCGGTGACGAAGACCGTGCGCCAGCCGTCGGCGAGCCAGCCCTTGGTGTCGGCGAGGGCCTTGGCGGTGTCGCCGCGGTAGGTCTCGGGGGCGTGCATGCCCAGCTTGAGGGTGTCGTCGTCAAGCTCTTCGTCGGCGGCGAAGGGCGAGACGGACCACCACATCATGTCCAGCTCGCGGGCGCGGTCGCGGACGTCGGCGATGGACCACAGGGAGGCGGCGCCGACGTCGATGGGGGCCTCGCCGCCGCCTGCCGTGGCCGCCCAGGAGGCCTGCAGGAACTCCTGGCTCGTCGCCACCAGGTCCGCGGCACGGGTGCGGACCCGCTCCGGGTCGCACACGACGGCCATGGCGTCCTTGGGCAGGACGTCGAGCAGCAGCTCCATGTCGTCCACCAGGACCGGCGCCAGGGACTCCATGCCCTCCACCGCGATGCCCTCGGCGATCCTGCCGAGCAGTTCGCCCAGCTCCGGGTGCTCCTCGGCGAGGACACGCGCGCGCGTACGGACGCTGTCCGTCAGCAGCAGTTCGCGGCAGGGCGGGGCCCACAGGCCGTGCTCGGCGACTTCGAGGGAGCGCTGGTCGGCGACTTTGAAGTAGCGGATCTCCTCGACGTCGTCGCCCCAGAACTCGATGCGCAGAGGGTGTTCCTCGGTGGGCGGGAACACGTCCAGGATGCCGCCGCGTACGGCGAACTCGCCGCGCTTCTCCACCAGCTCCACGCGCGCGTAGGCGGCGGCCGCGAGGGCTTCCACGACCTCGTTCAGGTCCGCCGTCAGGCCCGTCCTCAGGGACACCGGTTCCAGGTCGCCGAGGCCCTTGACCTGCGGCTGGAGCACGGAGCGTACGGGCGCCACGACCACGGAGACCGGGCCGGTCTCGGGGTCGTCGGGGCGGGGGTGGGCGAGGCGGCGCAGGACGGCGAGGCGGCGGCCGACGGTGTCGCTGCGCGGGCTGAGGCGCTCGTGCGGGAGGGTCTCCCAGGAGGGGTACTCCACGACGCCCTCCGGGGGCAGCAGCGAGCGCAGGGCCGCCGCCAGGTCCTCGGCCTCGCGGCCCGTCGCCGTCACGGCGAGCACCGGGCGGGCGGCCTCGCGGGCGAGGGCGGCGATCGCGAAGGGGCGGGCGGCGGGCGGGCCGACGAGGTCGATGTGCATGCGGTTGCCGTCCGCGGCCGCCGTGATCGCTTCCGCGAGGGCGGGGTCCTTGACGACGGCGTCGAGCAGGCCGTGCAGGCTCATGGGGGGTTTTCCGTCCGGAGGTGGGCAACGCAAGTAGCCCGGCGCGGGTGGCAGCCGGGGGTGTCCAGCCTACGACGCCGTCGCTGTGGGCGTCGGAGGCTGTGGATAACTCGGGTGGTCCGACAGCACGGGCAGCGAAAAGCCCGGTGCCGGGAAGTCCCGTAGGACTTCCCGGCACCGGGTCTTCCCCCGCAACCCCCGTATGCGGTGGCTGTCGGCCGTGGGGCCGTTAGTCGGTCGCGATGGCGTTCAGTACGTTCATCCGGCCCGCCCGGAACGCCGGGATCAGGGCGGCGAACAGGCCCACGAAGGCGGAGCCGATGAAGACGGCGATGATCGTCGGCCAGGGGATCTCCAGGACCTTCAGGCCCTCCAGCGCGAGGAGCTTCTGGGCGGTCGCACCCCAGCCCATGCCGAGGCCGAGGCCCAGCAGGGCGCCGAAGACGGCGATCACCACGGACTCCAGGCGGATCATGCGGCGCAGCTGGCGGCGGGAGAGGCCGATCGCCCGCATCAGGCCGATCTCACGGGTGCGCTCGACCACGGACAGGGCCAGCGTGTTCACCACACCGAGGACCGCGACGATGATCGCGAGGGCCAGGAGGCCGTAGATCATGTTCAGCAGCTTGCCGATCTGGTCCTTCAGCGCCTTCTTGTAGTCGGTCTGGTCCCGTACGGTCAGCTCCGGGTGGTCGTCGTGCAGGGCCGCCTTCAGCGCCTTGTATGCCGCCGCCTGCTGCCCGTCCTCGGCCGTGGCGAAGACCAGCGCGTCGAGCGGCATGTCGCCGGCGGGCTCGTACTTGGCGAGCGTGGCGAGGGACGTGTACTTGGCGCCCTGGTCGATCACCTCGTCGCTGCTGGTGATCGCGCGGACCGTCAGGTGGGCGGTGGAGCCCTTCCTGAAGGCGACGGTGATCTTCGAGCCGATGTGGATGTCGTGGGCCTTGGCGAACTTCTCGTGCACGGACATCGAGTCGGGCAGGTAGGCGTCCTTGAGGTTCCCGGCGACGGTCTTCTTGCGCACGTCGGTCGCGTACGTCGGGTCGGCCGCCGTGATGTCGGTGTCCTTGAGCGTCTGGCCGTCCGGGGTGGTGAAGTCGGCCACGGCCGGGCGGTACTCGGTGACCCGCTTGAGACCCGGGGTGTTCTTGATGGCCTTGACCGCCTGCGGTGCGATGAGACCGTTCTGCGGGTTGTCCGGCTGGATGATGAAGTCCGTACCGACCGTCTGGTCGAGCTGGTCGGTGGCGGAGGCCACCATGGAGGAGCCGACCACCGACAGGCAGGCCACCAGGGCCAGGCCGATCATCAGGGCCGCTCCGGTGGCGCCGGTACGGCGCGGGTTGCGCAGCGCATTGCGCTCCGCCATCCGGCCGACGGGGCCGAAGACCCGGAGCATGACGGCGCCGAGGACGCGGACCAGGCCGCCGACGAGGAGCGGGCCGATGACGACGAACCCGATCAGGGTGAGGACGATGCCGAGGCCCAGCCAGGACGAGCCGGCCTTGGCCCTGTCGGCGGTGCCGGCCGCGTAGAGGCTCGCGACGCCAGCGCCGGTGAGGACCAGGCCGATCGCGGCGCGTACGACGCCTGACCTGGCGTCGGCCGGGGCGTGCGCGTCACGCAGGGCAGCCATCGGGGAGACCTTGCCGGCGCGCCGGGCGGGCAGGTAGGCCGCCAGGACGGTGACCACGACACCGAGGAGCAGGCCGGTCACCGGGGTCGTCCAGGCCACCGTCAGGTCATCCGTGGACAGGTGCATGCCGATGTTGCCCATGAGCTTCATCAGGCCGACCGCGATGCCGACACCCGCGCCGACGCCGAGGACGGAGCCGATCACGCCGAGCAGCAGCGCCTCGATGAGCACGGAGCGGTTGACCTGGCGGCGGGAGGAGCCGATGGCCCGCATCAGGCCGATCTCGCGGGTGCGCTGGGCGACCAGCATCGAGAAGGTGTTGACGATCAGGAAGATGCCGACGAGGAAGGCGATCCCGGCGAAGCCGAGCATCGCGTACTTCATGACGTTCAGGACCTTCTCGACGTTCTTCTGGTTGGCGGCGGCGACCTCCTTGGCGGTCTGCACCTTGTAGCCGTGGCCGAGCGCGGCGGTCACGTTCTTCTTCAGCTGCGCGTCGGTGACGCCCTTGGCGGCGGTGACGTTGACGTTGGTGTACACGCCGGTCCGGCCGACCAGGTTCTGCTGGGCGGTCTTCGTGTCCAGGTAGAAGATCGCCGCGCCGGGGTTGGTGACGGTGAAGGTGGCGATGCCGGACACGCGCGCGTGGTGCGTGCCGACGACGTTGATCATGCCGATGTCGTCGCCGAGCTTGAGGTGGTGCTTGTCGGCGGTGTCCGCGTCGACCATGACCTGGCCGGGGCCCTTGGGCGCCGCACCGGAGGTGATCTTCATGGTGCGGGCGTCGTTGCCGTTCCAGCTGCCGACGATGGTGGGCGCGCCGCTGCTGGGCGACAGCTTGTCCTTGTCGGCGTCGACCACGGTGACCGAGGTGGAGAACACCGTGCCCTCGGCCGCCTTGACGCCCTGGGCGTTGCGGATCTCGCCGACCACGGAGGCCGGCAGGACCGGCGGCTTGCCGGTGCGGGAGGTGGTCTCGCCGGTGTTGGAGGAGTCCTTGGCGGTGACCGTCACGTCCGACGAGGTCGCCTGGAACAGGTTGTCGAAGGTGGTGTTCATCGTGTCGGTGAACACCAGGGTGCCGCAGACGAAGGCGACCGACAGCAGGACCGCGACCGCCGACAGCGCCATGCGGCCCTTGTGCGCGAAGAAATTGCGCATCGAGGTCTTCAGGACGGTCATGACGTACGCCCCCGGGCGTCGAAGTCCTTCATGCGGTCCAGGACCTGATCGGCCGTCGGCTGGTACATCTCGTCCACGATCCTGCCGTCCGCGAGGTAGAGCACGCGGTCCGCGTAGGAGGCGGCTACGGGGTCGTGGGTGACCATCACGATGGTCTGGCCCAGCTCGTCCACCGAGCGGCGCAGGAAGCCCAGAACCTCCGCCCCCGCGCGCGAGTCGAGGTTTCCGGTCGGCTCGTCACCGAAGATGATCTCCGGGCGGGCGGCGAGCGCACGGGCCACGGCGACGCGCTGCTGCTGGCCGCCGGAGAGCTGGGTGGGCCGGTGCCCCAGCCGTCCGGCAAGCCCCACGGTCTCCACGACCCGGTCCAGCCACTCCCGGTCCGGCTTGCGGCCCGCGATGTCCATGGGCAGCGTGATGTTCTCGAGCGCGTTGAGCGTCGGCAGCAGGTTGAAGGCCTGGAAGATGAACCCGATCCGGTCCCGGCGCAGCTGGGTGAGCTTCTTGTCCTTCAGGCCGGTTATCTCGGTCTCGTCCAGGTAGATCTGCCCGCTGGTCACGGTGTCGAGGCCGGCGAGGCAGTGCATCAGGGTGGACTTGCCGGAACCCGAGGGGCCCATGATCGCGGTGAACTGGCCCCGGGCGATGTCCACGTCCACGTGGTCCAGGGCGACGACACGGGTCTCGCCGGACCCGTACGCCTTGACGACCTGCCGCGCCCGCGCGGCAACGGCCGTACGCCCTCCAGTTCCCCCGTGCCTGGTAGTGGTCACAGCCGATGTCACGGTATGTCTCCTAAATCGGTTGGCAGGTGTGTCGTCGCGCCCCGGTGTGCCGGTGCGTCGTCCTGGGTACGGCGTCGAGTCTCGCGTGCGGCGGGCATGCCCCGCGCTGGTGCGAAGCCCCCTCTTGTGCGGGGGAAAACCCCACCCCCGCCGGTTCGGTCAACCGCCCCCCGGCGGCGTAAAGCCAGATTAAGGACGGCACCCGGTCCGTCTCCTCCTCCGGCGGTACGAACCCTCCCCAGGTCGTAGTACGGAGACACCCCTAGGGGTGGTCCACCGCCGGGTGGAGTCGTTCTCAGGGTCGGCTCCACCCTCCGGCCCAGAAAGGCTCCACCCTCCCGTCGCGTCAGGGTCAAGTCGCGCGGGCCGTGGGAAGCTGTCGTACCGGAGATAGGTGCAGGGGGCACGGGAGGGGGATCCGGTGGGGGGTACGACACCCGCGATACGCGGCGGCGCCACGACGGAGCAGCGCACCGGCAGGAGAGGCGCGGTCGTCGCCGCGCTGATGCTGTCGATGGCGCTGGCCGCGCTGGACGCCACGATCGTCTCCACCGCCGTACCGCAGATCGTCGGCGACCTCGGCGGGTTCTCCGTCTTCTCCTGGCTGTTCTCCGGCTATCTGCTTGCCGTCACCGTCACCCTGCCCGTCTACGGCAAGCTGTCCGACACCTTCGGCCGCAAGCCGGTCCTGGTCGCGGGCGCCGCCGTGTTCCTGCTGGGCTCGCTGCTGTGCGCCGGCGCGTGGAACATGGGGGCGCTGATCGCGTTCCGGGTCGTGCAGGGGCTGGGCGGCGGCGCGTTGCAGGGGACGGTGCAGACGCTGGCCGCCGACCTGTACCCGCTGGCGGAGCGCCCGAAGATCCAGGCCAGGCTGTCCACCGTGTGGGCGGTGTCGGCCGTGGCCGGGCCGGGCCTGGGCGGGGTGCTGGCCGCGTACGCCGACTGGCGCTGGATCTTCCTCGTCAACCTGCCGATCGGCGCGGCCGCGTTGTGGCTGATCGTCCGTCACCTGCACGAGCCCGAGCGGGAGACGGCCGCACGCGCGCGCGTGGACTGGGCGGGCGCGCTCGCGGTGTTCGCGTGCGGCGGGGTGCTGTTGACCGCGCTGGTGCAGGGCGGGGTGGCCTGGGCATGGCTGTCGGCGCCCTCGCTCGTGCTGTTCGGTGCGGGGTTCGCGCTGGTGGGTGTGGTGGTGTGGGTGGAGCGGCGGGCGGCGGAGCCGATCATCCCGGGGTGGGTGTGGCGGCGCCGGACGATCGCGGCCGTCAATCTGGCGTTCGGCGCGCTGGGGCTGCTGATGGTGGCGCCGTCGGTGTTCCTGCCGACGTACGCCCAGTCGGTGCTCGGACTCGGTCCGGCGGCCGCCGGTCTCGTGCTGTGTGTGTGGACGCTGACCTGGTCGGGGTCGGCGGCGCTCAGCCAGCATGTGTACCGGCGCATCGGCTTCCGTGACACGGCACTGCTCGGCATCGGCATGGGCGCGCTGGTCCTGCTCGCGTTCCCGTTCCTGCCGTATCCCGGGTCCTGGTGGCAGCCGATGCTGCTGATGCTGGCGCTGGGCGCCGTGCTGGGCCTGTTCCAGCTGCCGCTGATCATCGGGGTGCAGTCGACGGTGGGCTGGTCGGAGCGGGGGACGACGACCGCGTCGGTGCTGTTCTGCCGGCAGACCGGGCAGACCGTGGGCGCCTCCCTGTTCGGCGCCGTCGCCAACGGGGTGCTGGCGGCCAGGCTGGGCGGGGCGGGCGACCTGGAGTCCGTCACGCGCGCGTGGGACGGCGGTACGGCTCCGGAGGCGACGCGACGGGCGATCGCCGCGGCGGTGCACGCGGTGTACTTCGGCGCGGCCGGGGCCGCGGCGCTGGCCTTCCTGGTGCTGCTGGTGGTGGCGCCGCGGAAGTTCCCGGTGCGGCAGGAGTAGCCGCACGGGAGGCGACGCGGCCCTCCCAACCCCCTCGGTCAACGCGGGTAACACCCGAGGTCAGACCCGTTTTCGCCTAGTAAGCGCATACCGACCGTCCAGTTTGGCGAAAACCGCGCGCGCACCCAAACCGGCGAGTAACGTGCGTGATTCCGCTTTCCCCCACCCCCCACCTCCCTGCGGTCCGCCGCCACGGACCCGAGCCACGCAAGGAGCCCCGGGATGTCCTACGACCCGCCGCACCCCCCGTCGTACCTCACCTACCCCTGGCAGCCCCCGCCCCCCGAACCGCCCCGCCCACGCCGCACTCCGCCCCGCGAACCCCTCGGCCACCACAGCGACCTGCGCATCCTGCGCGGCGCCTACCGCTGGCAGCGCCGCACCGCCGCCCTCACCTCGCTCGGCTACTTCACCCTGTTCCTCGTCCTGTCCGCGTTCGCACCGGACGTCATGACGAGGACGGTCGTCGACGGCATCCCGGCCGGCCTGCTGCTCGCCCTCCTCCAACTCCCGGTCACCTGGCTGGCGATCGCCCTGTACGAGCACACCGCGCGCCGCCATGTCGACCCGCTCGCGGACCGCATCCGCAAGGAGGCCGAACTGGACGCACGGCGAGGAGCGGCCCGATGACCGCCGGCGCCGCCCCGGACCTCTCCGGCTTCACCGGCTTCAGCAGCTCCGCCCAGACCATGTCACTGGTCGCCTTCTCCGCCGTCGCCACCCTCACCCTGCTGCTGTGCGTGATGGCCGGCCCCGACCGCGACGACCTCGACGAGTTCTACACCGGCTACGGCTCCCTGTCCCCGCTGCGCAACGGCCTGGCCATAGCGGGCGACTACATCTCCGCCGCCACCGTCCTGGGCACCGGCGGGGTGATCGCCCTGTGCGGCTACGACGGTGTCGTGCTCGCCCTCAGCACGGCGCTGTCGCTGATGCTGCTGATGTTCCTGCTCGCCGAACCGCTGCGCAACGCGGGCCGGTTCACCATGGGTGACGCGCTGGCCCGCCGGATGCCGGGCCGCTCGGTGCGGATCACCGCCTGCGCGGTGACGATCGCCTCGCTGCTGCCGCTGATGCTGGTCCAACTCGCCGGCACCGGGCAGCTGATGGCGTTCATCCTCGGCTTCTCGAACGAGTCGCTGAAGACCGGCTGCGTCGTCGGACTCGGCGCGCTGATGATCAGTTACGCGGCGATCGGCGGCATGAAGGGCACCGCTCTCATCCAGATCCTGAAGATCGTGATGCTGGTCGGATCGGGCGCCGTGGTCGCCGTACTGATCCTGCGCCGCTTCGACTGGGACCCGGGCGCCCTGTTCGGCGCCGCGGCGCAGCGGAGCGGGGCCGGGCCGGCCTTCCTGCACTCCGGGCTCGAGTTCGCCGGGCACCCGGGCGCCCGCCTGGACATGATCACCTCGGAGCTGACCATCGTGCTCGGCGGCGCCTGCCTGCCGCACATCACCATGCGCATGTACACCGCCTCCAGCGCCCGCCAGGTGCGCCGCTCACTGTCCTGGGCGGTGTCGATCGTGGCGCTGTTCGTGCTGGTCATCACGGTCATCGGGTTCGGCGCCACGGCCCTCGTCGGCAGCGGCGCGATCGCTGCGGCCGACCCGCAGGGCAACACGGCCTACCTGCTGGGCTCGCGGGCGGCGTTCGGCGCCGACGTGTCGACGGCGGAGACCTTCCTTTTCACCACGGTCACCACGGCGATCTTCCTGACCCTGCTCGCCTCGGTGGCCGGGATGATCCTCGCCTGCGCCAACTCCCTCGCCCACGACGTGTTCGCCGCCCGGGTCCAGGAGATGCCGGCCCGCAGGGAGATGACCCTGGCCCGGCTGTCCGCGCTCGCCATAGGAGTCCCGACGATCCTGCTGGCCACCATGGTGCAGAAGTACAGCCTGCAGCCCCTGATCACCCTCTCCTTCTGCCTGGGTGCCTCCGCCCTCGCGCCCGCCCTGGTCTACGGCCTCTTCTGGCGCCGCTACACCCGCAGCGGGCTGATGGGCACGCTGCTCGGGGGCTCGCTGACCGTGCTGCTGCTCATGCCGGGCACCAACCTCGTCTCCGGCTCGCCCGTCTCGGCCTTCCCGCACGCCGACTTCAACTGGTTCCCGTTCACCACGACCGGCATCGTCTCCATCCCGGCCGGCTTCTTCTTCGGCTGGCTCGGCACGGTCGTCTCGGGCCGCCGGAAAGCGGAGGAACAGCGGCGCCAGTACGAGGCCGTGGAGGGATGGATCCTCGCCGGGGCGGTACGCAGAGGCGGTTGACGACGTCCGCGCGGGGGGCGCTACTCCAGGGTCGCCCGGCCCGTCAGCGAGATGAGGCTGCTGCGCACGTAGTCCATGTGCGCCTGGACGTCGTCCCAGGTCTCGCTGTGCTCGCGCAGCACCCGCTCGGTGTCCAGGGCGATGCGCTCCTCGCGCGCGTGCGCCTCGGCGACGATGTCCGCGGCCCGCGCGCACGCCTCGTCCTGGCAGCGGCGCGCGGACTCCTCGGCCTCACCGAGGGCGCGTTCCGCCTCGGACAGGGCGGCCTCGGCGCGGGTGATCCGCTCGGCGTCGTCGGCCTCAAGCGCGGCCGCCCGCTCGGCGTCCTCGCGTTCCGTGGCCTCCCACCGCTCGGCCAGCTCCCGGGACTGCTCGGCGAGCATGCCGGCGGTGCGCTGCCGTACCTCCCGCAGCGCGGCGAGCGCCTCCCCACGCGCTTCCTTCACTTCGAGCCGGGCGCCGACGCGCAGGTCGTCGGCCTCCGCGCGCGCCGCGAGCAGACACCGGCGGGCGCGCTCATCGGCGTCCGCGCGGAGCGCGTCCGCCGCTTCCTGCGTCTGCTGACACAGGTCGAGGGCTTCCGCTTCGGCCCGCGCGACCTGCTCGTGCGCTTCGCGCCGTGCACGGTCGCGGACGTCCGCCTCCTCCTGCAACGCGAGCTGGTAGAGGCGCTGCGCCTGCTCCCCGAGGGTCTCGTAGGTCTGGGGAGCGAGCTGCGCGACCGCCTCACGCAGCCGCGCGGCCTCCGCACCCATGTCCTTGGCGAGCACGGTCAGCCGCGCGGCGCGCTCCCACGCGGCGTCCCGGTCCAGCGACAGCGCCTCCATGAACGCGTCGACCTGATCGGGGCGGTAGGCGCGCCCCCGGACGGTCGGGAAGCCGTGCGGCGTCATCGATGCGCTGCTCACCCTGGGAACCCCTCTCCACCGGACATACACGACAGGACGACGTGGCGCACATCTTGATGGATCGGGCGTAAGCAGGCATAACGCGACACTCCGCAGACATGTCACGGTCGAAATCCCGCGGCATGTCGCACGTCTCGATCCGCGTGTCTGTCCGAGGGCGCGGGGCGGGGCGTCCAGAGCACGTCCTCCTCCAGGGTGACGATCATGCTGCGGACGGGCGCGAGCTGCTGGAGGTGCGCCGCGTCGGCGACGGTCGCGCTTGCCTCGGGTGAGGCGAACGCGGCACGCAGATCGTCAAGCGAGTCCCACTCCAGCGACGCGACCAGGTAGTACGGCTCACCGCCGCGGACGGGGGCGAGGTCGCGGCCGACCGTGTAGCGGCGCAGGCCGGGCAGGCGGCGGGCGAGCGGGATGTGGACCTCCCGGTAGTGCCGCTCGAACGCCTCCGGGTCGGCCGGCCTCTCGTACAGGGCGAGGAAGCGGACCGTCATCGCGCCGCCCTCCGGTACCGCGTGAGGACGGCGGCGCCGACCCGTTCGGCCGACAGGCACTCGAGGTCGGCGGGCGGACTCCCGGCGGGGAACAGCCGCCGCCCCTCGCCCAGGACGACCGGGAAGGCCATCAGCCGGTACTCGTCGACCAGGTCGGCGGCCCTCAGCGCGTGGACGACCGCCAGGCTCCCGGCGACGACCAGGTCCCGCCGCTCGGCCCGTACGGCCTCCAGCAGATCGCCCTCCACGAGGCGCGAGTTGGACCACGCGGACACGTCGGTCGCCGTGCGGGAGGCGACCAGCTTCGGCACGGCGTTCATCCGCGCGGCGAACTGGTCGTCCCGCCCGGGCCACAGCCCTGCGAACAGCTTCCAGGTGGTACGGCCCAGCAGCAGGACCCCCTCGTCCAGGACGCGGCCGAGGCGGAACTTGTCCCCGGCGACCGCCTCGGGGCCGTACCGGAACATCCAGCCGCCGTAGGCGGTGCCCGTGGACCCGTCCGGGTCGGACACGATCCCGTCCAGGGTGATGAACTCGATGACGATCACGCTCACGGCGCTTGTCCCTTCGCTCGGGTGCTTCACCGGTACGTACCGGCGCCACCCACGGGACTCATCGCTCCGAAGGGAACTGCTCCCAAAAAAGCTACGGTGCGAACGCGGCCAGCACGCGCGGGTCGGCGAACACCACGTTGCGCGCGACCCGGCCGCCGGTGACCGTCAGGACCTGCACGGTGTGCAGCACATGGCCACCCTCGGGCGCCGGCGCGTACGCCGCGAACGCCGGTTGCCCGTTGGCCGCCACCCGCCGCACCCGCCAGCCCGTGCCGCGCAGCGCGAACACCCGCTCCATGAACCGGCCGTAGTCCCGGCCGCCCCGGTACCACAGCGGCACCGGCGGCATCTCCAGGACCGCGTCCTCGGTGAGCAGCCGCACCAGCGCCGGCACATCGGCGGCCTCGAAGGCGCGCACATACCGCTGCACCACCGCCCGCACCTCGGGATCGTCCGGCTCGGTGACCTCACCCGCCCCACCGGCGCCCGCGACCGCGGCGCGCGCCCGCTGCAGTGCGCTGTTCACGGCGGCCACGGACGTCTCCAGCTGGCCCGCAACCTCGGCGGCGGAGAACTCCAGCACCTCGCGCAGCACCAGGACGGCCCGCTGCCGGGGCGGCAGCAGTTGCAGCGCGGCCACCAGCGCGAGCCGGAGATCCGCGCGCACCTCCACGTCGAACCGGGCCTCGGGGAACGGCTCCAGCCAGGGGATGTCGAGCGCCGGGGTGAGCGGCGCACCCGGATCCTCGCTCGGTGCCCCGAGCCCCGACGGCAGCGGACGGCGGGCGCGGCCCTCAAGGGCGGTCAGGCAGGCGTTGGTCGCGATCCGGTACAGCCAGGTCCGCACCGAGGCGCGCGCGGGGTCGTACCGGTCCCGGGCCTTCCAGGCTCGCAACATCGTCTCCTGCGTGACGTCCTCGGCCTCGTGGAACGAGCCCAGCATGCGGTAGCAGTACGCCACCAGCTCAGCCCGGAACGGCTCCAATTCCACCCGCCCATCATGCCCTTCACGCGCGCGCGTGAAGGGCATGATGCGATCGGACTCCTCAGGCCCCCTCAGACACGGACTACAGCAGCCCGTCCCACATCTGCTCCAGCAGCACCGACCACCAGCTCTCCGGCGAACCGAGCGCCGCCGGGTCCAGGGAGGCCAGCTGGGCCTGGAAGTCGACGGTCCAGCGGCCCGCCTGCTCCTGGTTCAGCCCGAACCTGAGCCGCCACATCCGGCCCAGCAGCGCCAGACAGCGCGCGAACTCCGGCAACCCGGTGTTCACGAACTGCGGCGGCACCGGCGCACCGCCCGGACCCGCCTCCACGGGCACCGCGACGATGTTCGCCGTCCCGTACTGCACACAGATCGCCCGGCCGAAGTCCGTGCCCATCACCAGGTACGAGCCCGCGTCCGAGGCCGGCTGCACCCCGCGCTCGGCCGCCAGCTCCGCCAGCGTCGGCACCGGACGGCCCGGCTGGGCCTGCGCCCAGAAGAACGGGGCCATGTCCGTGGGCAGCCCGGCCACCACCAGCGTGTGCGCCACGATCGGCGGCACACCCTGCCGCGACACCGCCTGCTGCTCGAACCGGAAGACCCCCGGCCCGAACGCCGCCGCCAGCTCCTGCGCGATGCCCTCCGGCGGGACGGGCTGCACGGCCTGCACCGGCGGCAGCGGCGCCCGCACCGGCGCCGGCCGCGCAGGACCGTCCGCCACCTGGTGCAGCTCGCCCTGGTGCGCCAGCAACTGCTGCATGCCCTGCTGCCGGCTCGCGTGGTCCGTGCCGTACGGCGCGATGCTCGTGATCCGCGCCTGCGGCCACTGCTCGCGGATCATCCGCGCGCAGTACGCACCCGGCAGCTCGCACGACTCCAGCTCCGTGTGCAGCTCCAGCACCTGGTCCGGCGGCACGTTCATCGCCCGCAACTCGTGGAAGATCTGCCACTCCGGGTGCGGCGTACCCGGCGCCGAACGCCGGATCAGCTGCTGCTCCGAACCGTCCTGCGCGCGGTAGCGCAGGACGGCCTGATAGCCCGGGCCCACCGTCGGCTGCCCCTGCTGCGGGTAGCCGTACGCCGGAGGCTGCCCCGGCACGGGCCCGCCCGGCGGCGGCATCGCACCCGGCGGCATCGGCTGCGGGGCACCCGGGACGCCGGGCGGCATACCGGGAGCGCCCGGCGCGCCGAGTGCGCCGAGTGCGCCGGGGGCGGGCGGCGGCGGGGGCGCGCCCGGGCCACCCACGGGAGGCGCGGCCAGCACGGTCTCCGCGTGGTGCACAGCGCCACGCCCGCCTCCGGAAGCACCGGGGGCGCCCGGCGCGCCGGGCATGCCCGGGGCACCCGGAGGCTGCTGCGCGCCAGGGGCGCCGGGGGGCTGCGGTGCGCCGGGGGCCGGAGGCATGCCCGGGGCGCCCGGTGCCGCGGGAGCGCCGGGCGGGTGCGGCATGCCCGGGGCACCCGGAGGCTGCGGGGCACCCGGAGGCTGCGGGGCGCCCGGAGGCTGCGGCGCACCTCCGCCCATCTGATTCGGGTCGGCCAGCATCGTGGCCGCGTGGTGCACGTTGCCCGGAGGCGTGCCACCGGGAACGCCCGGCGCACCAGGCGGGTTGGGGGCGCCCGGCGCACCCGGAGCACCCGGGGCACCCTGCACCTCAGGCCCCTCGGGACCGAGCGCCGACACCAGCTGCGTCGGCACGTACCCGCCCGCAGGCGCGCCCGGAGCACCGGGCACGGGCGGCGGAGGCGTGCTCCCCGGGCGTGCGCCCGGCGTACCCGGAGCGCCCGGCGGCGGAGGCGGCGTGCCCAGTCCACCGCGTGCCTTGCGCGGCGGCGGTGCGGCCTTGCTCGTCGCGGCGTCCGCGATGTCCCCGGCGTGCGGCGCGAGCGGACGCCCCGGGGCGCCGGGGCCCGCCGGAGGCTGCGGCGCGTTCGGGACGGCGCCCGGCGTCTGCGGATACCCGTACCCGGGAGCACCCTGCGGACCACTGGGAGCACCCGGCGCGCCCGGGCCCTGCGGGTAGCCGTACTGCGAGGCGCCCGGAGCCGGCGGCGGAGGCGTGCTGCCCTGCGGAGCACCAGGCGCACCCGGCGCACCAGGCGCGACAGGCGGCGCGGGCGGAGTGCCCGGTGCCGCCGGGGAGTAGGCGGGCGCGCCCGGCGGGGGCGTGCCCTGGGCCGCCGGTCCCTGCGGATAGCCGTACGGCTGCGCGCCCGGAGGCGGCGGAGGCGTGCTGTTCTGCGGCGCGCCCGGCACACCGGGAGCAGCGGGCGCCCCGGGCACACCAGGTGCGCCCGGCGCCTGCGCCATGCCAGGCGCTCCCGGCGTCTGCGCGAAGCCGGGCGCCCCCGGAGCACCACCCGGAGCGGGCGCACCGTCCTGCGCTCCCGGCGGGAAGTTCTGCGCTCCCGGCGCGTTCGAACCGTCGAGCGCCGGCGCGACCGCCGTCGGCGGCAGCTGGCTGCCCCCCGACATCAGCGCCGTCTTCGCGTCCGGCGCCACCGCCGGCGGCCGCGAAGGCTCGACGTCCGCATCGCTCAACGGCGGCGCGAACACCGTCGCGGGCAACGGCACCGAACGGTCCTCACCCGCTTCCGCGTTGGTGTCCGTACCGGCCCACGGCGTGGCCCCGTCAGGCACCTCCGCCGCACCCGGCACCCCCGGCGCCCCACCGGGCGCACCCACGCCCGGCGCACCGGCACCGGCACCGGCCGCCCCGGCAGCCGACCACGACGCACCGCTCCCGGACCCGCCGGCCGTACCCGCACCGTCGGTTCCGGCCCGCGCGTCGGCAGCCGCAGGCACCCCGGCCTGCGTCTCGGCAAGCGCCCCGCCCCCGACCGAACCGCCACCCACAGAACCGGACCCGGCACCAAAACCGGCACCGGAACCGGCCGCAGCCGCGGCGCCCGCGTCCTGCGCCGACCCCGCCCGACGATCCGGAATCCCCAGCTTGTCCGCCGCCTCCTGCAACCACTCCGGCGGACTCAGCAGGAACGACGTCTGGTTCAGGTCCACCCGGGCAGCCGCCGGCGCCGGCACCGCGTCCTCGACCTCGGCGCGGCCGTACTCCTCCTCGTACCGGCGGATCACCTCACCCACCGGCAACGCCGGCCACAGCGTCGCCTCGCCACTGTCCCGGGCGATCACCAGCCGCTGCGCGCCCGCGTCCGAACGCGGGCCCTCCGCACGGTCCTCGCCCCACACCACGAAGCCCAGCTCGAACTCCCGCACCCGCACCTCACGATGCTGGTACGCGGGAACGTCACCGTTGATCCACTCCTCGGCGCGCTCCTGCGCCTGTGCGAACGTCACCATCGCGAAGCTCACTCCCCCGCCGAAGAGACCGGAACGGCATGCGCGAAACCGCCGTCCACCATCAGGTTCGCCACCGTCTCCAACTCCGGCGGATTGCCCGCCAGCCGCGACAGGAAGGCGTCGAAGTCGTCACCGCACAGCAGCAACAGGCGCTCCACCCGCTCCGCCGGGGACCACGACGGATCCACGTCCCGCGCATCGTCGTACGCGCAGAACCACACCGAACCGACCCGCTCGCCCTTCACCTTCACCGCGAGCAGACCACCCTGCACGAAACCGACGCCCAGGTAATCCTTCGTCAGATGGTCACGCAGGCACTTGTTGACGTACACGAGGTCATTGACCGCCGCCTCGTCCCGCACCGTGAAGAACGGCTGATCCAGCAGCAGCCCCAGCTCGGCGTCCAGCGCAGCACCCACCGGCGCGGCACCGCCCGCCGCCTTCAGAAACGAACGGTAGGCACCCGGCAGACGGTAGCCCAGGTCCTCCTCCACGCCCTGAACCTGCGACTCCGTCACCGCCACACCCGACTTCGACAGCCCGAAGTGCACCGGACGCGTCTCCTGCAACGGCCGCGTACCACGCTTGCCCTGGTCCACCCGCGCCGTCGCCACGCCACCGTGATGCCGCAGCAACGCCTTCACCTCGACCGGAACCAGCTCCAGCCGCCGCGAACCCACCACGTGGTGCCACGTCCAGCCGTGCGGCGTCGCCACCGCCGGCACCGTGTCCCACAACTCGTGCCCCGACGCCGCCAGAGCCGCGTTCGCCGACACGTAGTCCGTCAGCCGCAACTCGTCGACGCCGAAACCCTCCGGCGGATCGGCGATCTGAGCCGCCGCGCGCGCGTACGGTGAAAAATCCGGGTAACCGCGCTCGTCGATGCGTACCCCTCTCGGGTGACGTGCCGCCCGGACCGGATCCGGGAAGTGCACGACCTGCCCGGCATAGGCCGCGTTCGGCGGCGCGGCTTGCTGCCCGAGCCGACCTGTCGTCATGGCGGTTGCCCCCTGCGGCGTTCTCTCTGGCCTGAACGGCGGTGTCGATCGCGGATGCCGACAGCCTATGCGGTACTCGAACCCCGGTCACCGGCGCTCCACCCCACTCCTGCACTTCCCACCTCCCCTTTCGTGACCAGCCGTCACCCTGTCGTGACAGCCCGCCCAAACCCGGGCGTGTCGCGCCGCCCCAGCTTCCGCACCAGCCACGGCATTTGGCACTCTGTGTCCTTCGGGGGGATGCCCGGGGAGGGGATGACGATCATGAATACCTTGCAGACCGGAGGTAACGACGTGCGGGCCGGAGACCCTCGCATCGGCTGGAGCGGCACCGACACACCCCCCGCCCCCACCCTTCTGCACCGCCGCGACGGCATCCTCCCCACCGTCGCCGCCGCCCTCTCCGTACGCGGCTCCACCCTCACCGGCACCGCCGCCCGCGGCGACCAGCCCCCGCCCCTCCACCCCCTCGTCCAGGACTTCCTGGACACCCTCACCAGCACCCAACGCGACCGCTTCACCGGCCGCTGCGCCGAAACCATCCTCATCTCCCGGCACATCGCCGCCGCCGACGCCACCCGCAGCAAACGTGCCGCCCGCAAACCCATGACCAACGGCGAAGCCCGCAAATCCCTCAGGCAGGCCAAACTCACCGCCCGCCGTATACGCGAGGACGGCGACCCCCTCCACGGGAGCTTCGCCACCCCCTGCCGCGCCTGCGCCGCCCTCAGCGCCCACTTCGGCGTCCGCATCGTCGACCCGACCACCACCGGCAGCTGACACCCCGGCCCGCCCCGACACCGACCAGAACCACCCAGCCGGCACGAGTCAGCACGAGCCGGCACGACGATCGAAGGGCCGATGCACCCCGACCGCACCTCGTCCACCCGCTTCCCCGTACCCGTCGACGCCGCCCTGCGCGCCGCCGGCTGGCAACCCGGACGCTGGGACATAAAGCAGGCCGAGATCTGGGCCGACACCCTGCGCGAGCACACCTCACCCGCCGGACACCGGCACACCGTCTTCCCGGCCGCCGTCGAAGCCTGGGCCGAATTCGGCGGGCTCCACATCAAACCCGGCGGCCCCGGCCGCCAGGTCGCCCCCGCCACCCTCCACCTCGACCCGCTGCACGGCCTCCACCACGCCCGCACCCTCGGCGACCTCGGCCGCGCCCTCGGCACCGAGGTCAGCCCCCTCGGCGAGGAAGCCGACACCGCAGCCCTCCTCGCCATCGACAGCGAAGGCCGCGTCTACACCCTCGACCACACCGGCGACTGGTACGTCGGCCCCGACATCGACCACGCCCTGTCCACCCTCGTCGCCGGCACCGAACCCGTACGCCTCACCATCGCCTGACGCACCCCGCACCCCGGGCTACGCACCCGGGCTACGCCGCCGGAATCACCGCCGACACCCGAAAACCCCCGGCATCCGTCGGCCCCGAAACAAACACACCACCCAGGGCGACGACCCGCTCCCGCATCCCCACCAGGCCATTGCCACCCGACGGCAACCGCGCCGCCGACGCCGACCCGGGCTCCGGCGGCTCGTTCTCCACCTGCATCGCGATCTCCGCCCCCCGATGCGCCAGCCGCACATACGTCTTCGCGCCCGCCGCATGCTTGTGGACGTTCGTCAACGCCTCCTGCACCACCCGGTACGCCGTCTGCTCGACCTCCGCCGCATACACCCGCACCTCCCCCTCGACCGAGAGATCCACCACCATCCCGGCCGCCGCCGACTGCCCGACCAGCTCCTCCAGCTCCTCCAGACACGGCCCGTCCCCGGCCGCCTCCTCGGCAACCGCCTCCGACACCGCCTCCGCAGCCGCCACCCCCACCGCGGCGGGCGGCACCGACGCCGCACGCCGCTCCGCGCCGTCACCGGCCCGCAGCACCCCGAGCATCTCCCGCAACTCCGTCAACGCCTGCCGGCCCATGTCCCCCACCAGCGCCGCGTTCCGCACGGCCTTCTCGGGATCCTTCCGCGCAACCGCCTGCAACGCCGCCGCATGCACCACCATCAGACTCACCCGATGCGCGACCACGTCATGCATCTCCCGAGCGATCCGCGTCCGCTCCTCGTTACGCGCCCACTCGGCCCGCTCCTCCGCCCGCTCCGCGAGCAATTGAAGCTCCCGCTCCAGACTGTCCGCCCGCTCCCGCAGACTCTCCATCAACCGGCGGCGCGCACCCACGTACAACCCGAGCAGCACCGGCGGAGCCGTCAGCCCCAGAGACGTCGTGATCGAAGCGAACGGCACGAACCAGTCACCCAGGGTCAGATCACCCCGCGCCATGTCCTGCCGCACCCGCACGAACGTCACGATCATCGTGCCCAGCAGCGACATCCCCGCCAGCGCCACGATGATCCGCCGCGGCAACTCGGCCGCGGCCAGCGTGTACAGGCCGACGATGCCCATCAGGAAACCCATCTGGGCCGGCGTGATCGCGATCGCGACCAGCACCACGGCGATCGGCCACTTCCTGCGCACCAGCAGAACCGAACCGGCGATCAAACCGAAAACGATCCCCACCGACACCGGGATCCCCGCATCGCGCGCGAACGGAATCCCCTCCGCACCGCACTCCACGGCGGACACCAGCGCGAGACTCCCGTCGAGCACCGCACTGCGCCGCCTCGCCCACCACCATGGGCCGGTCAGGGCCCTGGCATGCTCTTCCCCCGTCGCGGTCATGCCTCCAGCCTACGGGCGGGGGCTACGGCATTTCCGGTGACTTTCGCCCACCGGCGCGGAGCGCACTCCGCAATCGAATGACCTCGAAACCCGCTGGTATCCCTCGAACTACTGAACGTCACCCGTTCACACCCGGGAGCGAACATTCCGCCCGGACGGTATGCGTATGACACGTGCATCCGGCAAGAGCGGCAAATACGAGGACTTCGAAGGATTGCGGGAGCGAGCGGTCGCGTTGCGGCGCGAGGGGCTCAGCCTCCGGCAGATCCGGGACGAGCTGAAGATCTTCAACAACGACATCCTCAACCAACTGGTGAAGGGGGAGCCCCCACCGGAGTGGACGAAACGCCCGAGGGCCAAGGACGACCTGCGGGAGAGGGCCCGGGAGCTGCGGCTGCAGGGGTGGACTTACGACCAGATCCAGGCCGAGTTGGGGTGCTCGAAGAGTTCCATCTCCCTCTGGGTGCGGGATCTGCCGAAGCCGGAGCGCAGGCGGAGCCCGGAGGAAGCGGCAGCCATCGCCCGGAAGGGCTGGGAAGAGAAGCTGCGCATCCGGGACGAAGAACGCCGACAAACCAAGGAGAAAGCCCGGCAGGCCATCGGCGACCTGTCGGCCCGCGAGCTTTTCCTGGTGGGCGTCGGGCTCTACTGGGCCGAAGGCGGCAAGGACAAGCCGTACGACCGCCGAGAGAACATCGCCTTCGTCAACAGCGACCCGGGGATGATCGAGGTGTTCCTCGCATGGCTCGACCTTCTCGGCGTCGAGCGGGAGCGCGTCCGGTACACCGTCATGATCCATGAAACCGCCGACGTACCAGGCGCCGAAAAGTACTGGGCCGGCCTCGTCGGCGCCGACCGCTCCGCCTTCAACAGGACGACCCTCAAGAAGCACAACCCCAAGACGGTCCGCAAGAACACCGGCGACAACTATCGCGGCTGCCTCGTGATCAAAGTCCTGAAAGGTGCCGACTTGTACCGTCGCATCGAAGGGTCTTGGTGCGGCATAGTGGAGGCCGCACGCGAAGCCGATCAATCAAATCGGACATAGCGCGCAACCCATCCCGGATCGTCTAAGGGTAGGACAAACGGTTTTGGTCCGTTGAATGAGGGTTCGAATCCTTCTCCGGGAGCCCACAGCACACAAATCCTAGGTTCGGGTCCTGACTGGTAAACCACCGCCAGGGCCCACTCTCATATCCCCCCAACCCCACCCCGGTATCCTTCGGCTGTCACCCCCACCCATCCAGAGCCGAAGGGCAACCCCGTGAGCGCCATTCGCCCGGCAGCCGTCGTCGTTCTCGCAGCGGGTGAGGGCACCCGTATGAAGTCGGCCACACCGAAGGTCCTGCACCAGATCTGCGGCCGTTCCCTGGTGGGCCATGTGCTGGCCGCCGCCCGCGAGTTGGACCCCGCGAACCTGGTGGTCGTCGTGGGCCACGCCCGTGAGCAGGTCACCGCGCACCTGACCGAGATCGATCCCGGCGTGCGGACGGCTGTGCAGGCGGAGCAGAACGGCACGGGGCACGCCGTACGCATGGGGCTCGAAGAGCTGGGCGGGGGTGTCGACGGGACCGTCGTGGTCGTGTGCGGGGACACCCCGCTGCTCACCGCCGACACGCTGCAGCAGCTCGCCGCGACCCATCACGCCGACGGCAACGCCGTGACCGTGCTGACCGCCGAGGTCCCGGACGCGACCGGTTACGGCCGTATCGTCCGCGACGACGCGAGCGGTGCCGTGACCGCGATCGTGGAGCACAAGGACGCCAGCGACGCCCAGCGGGCGATCCGGGAGATCAACAGCGGGGTGTTCGCCTTCGACGGGCAGTTGCTCTCGGACGCGCTGAAGAAGGTGCGGACGGACAACAGTCAGGGTGAGGAGTACCTGACGGACGTGCTCGGGATTCTGCGGGAGGCCGGGCATCGGGTGGGGGCGTCGGTCGCCGCCGATCACCGGGAGATCGCCGGTATCAACAACCGTGTCCAGCTCGCCGAGGCCCGTCGCATTCTCAACGACCGGCTGCTGACTCGCGCGATGCTCGACGGCGTGACTGTCGTGGACCCGGCCACCACCTGGGTCGACGTGACCGTGACCTTCGAGCAGGACGCTGTCGTCCATCCGAACACGCAGCTCACCGGTTCGACGCATCTCGGTGAGGGCGCGGAGGTGGGGCCGAACAGCCGGCTGAAGGACACCCGGGTGGGTGCGGGGGCCCGTGTGGACAACACGGTGTCGGACGGTGCGCGGATCGGTGAGCAGGCGTCCGTGGGGCCGTACGCGTATCTGCGGCCGGGTACTCGTCTCGGTCTCAAGGCCAAGATCGGTACGTACGTGGAGACGAAGAACTCTTCCATCGGTGAGGGGACGAAGGTTCCGCATCTGTCGTACGTCGGTGATGCGACGATCGGTGACTTCACGAACATCGGTGCCGCGAGCGTGTTCGTGAACTACGACGGTGAGAGCAAGCACCACACGACCGTCGGGTCGCACTGCAAGACGGGTTCGGACAACATGTTTGTGGCTCCTGTCACGGTCGGGGACGGTGCTTACACCGCCGCCGGGTCCGTGATCACGAAGGACGTGCCGCCCGGTTCGCTGGCCGTGGCCCGTGGTCAGCAGCGGAATATCGAGGGTTGGGTGGCCCGGAAGCGTCCTGGGAGTGCTGCCGCGAAGGCGGCCGAGGCCGCGACCCGGAAGGGCGAGGGCGAGGGCTGACCGGAAACGGGTGCGCCAAACACGGCGTACCGTGATAAGTGCACATCCGCACGAGCGCATACCCGCTGCTGAGACACCTCTGAGGAGATAGTGCTGTGACCGGGATCAAGACGACCGGCGAGAAGAAGTTGATGTTCTTCTCCGGCCGCGCCCACCCCGAGCTTGCCGAGGAGGTCGCCCAGCAGCTGGGTGTCGGGGTCGTCCCGACGAAGGCCTTCGACTTCGCCAATGGCGAGATCTACGTCCGTTACCAGGAGTCGGCTCGTGGTGCGGACTGCTTCCTGATCCAGAGCCACACGGCTCCGATCAACAAGTGGATCATGGAGCAGCTGATCATGATCGACGCGCTGAAGCGTGCGTCGGCGCGGTCCATCACGGTCATCGTGCCGTTCTACGGTTACGCGCGGCAGGACAAGAAGCACCGGGGTCGTGAACCGATCTCGGCGCGTCTGGTCGCGGATCTGATGAAGACGGCCGGTGCCGACCGGATCCTGACGATGGATCTGCACACGGACCAGATCCAGGGCTTCTTCGACGGGCCGGTGGACCATCTGTTCGCGCTTCCGCTGCTGGCGGACTATGTGGGCGAGAAGGTGGACCGGGACAAGCTGACGGTGGTGTCTCCGGACGCGGGTCGCGTGCGGGTGGCGGACCGTTGGTGTGACCGGCTGGGTGCGCCGCTGGCGATCGTGCACAAGCGGCGTGACAAGGACGTGGCGAACCAGGTGACCGTCCACGAGGTCGTGGGTGAGGTCAAGGGCCGGGTCTGTGTGCTGGTGGACGACATGATCGACACCGGTGGCACGATCTGTGCGGCTGCGGATGCGCTGTTCGCGCACGGTGCGGAGGACGTCATCGTGACGGCGACGCACGGTGTGCTGTCGGGTCCGGCGGCGGACCGGCTGAAGAACTCGCGGGTGAGTGAGTTCGTGTTCACGAACACGCTGCCGACGCCGGCGGAGCTGGGCCGGGATCTGGACAAGATCACGGTGCTGTCGATCGCTCCGACGATCGCGAGCGCGGTGCGTGAGGTGTTCGAGGACGGGTCTGTGACCAGCCTCTTCGACGAGCAGTGAGGTTTCTGCGGGCCCGCCTGGTGGGCTAGCTGAAGATCCTTTTGGGTACGGCCTTCCTGCCGAGTAGACTGCTGCAGTTGCTCGGCGAGGGAGGCCGTACCTGTTTCATACGGGTATCGGCTGTCCGTTATCGACGCGCTCTTCGTAGCAGGCCGTTCGTGGCCGGGTGACCCTGTCCGTTCGCGATTCCTACGAGGAGTGATCAACATGTCCGAGGTGAAGCTCGCCGCCCAGACGCGCACCGAGTTCGGCAAGGGTGCCGCCCGCCGTATCCGCCGTGACAGCAAGGTTCCCGGTGTCCTGTACGGCCACGGCTCGGACCCGCTGCACCTGACCCTGCCGGGCCACGACCTGCTGCTGGCGCTGCGTACGCCGAACGTCCTGATCTCCCTGGACATCGACGGCAAGACCAACGAGCTGGCGATCCCGAAGTCCGTGCAGCGTGACCCGCTGAAGGGCTTCCTGGAGCACGTCGACCTGCTGCTGGTCAAGCGTGGCGAGAAGGTCACGGTCGAGGTTCCGGTCCACGCCGAGGGTGAGCTGGCCGCCGGCGGCAACCTGCTCGAGCACGTTCTGAACGCCCTGCCGGTCGAGGCCGAGGCCACCCACATCCCCGAGGCGCTGACCGTCTCCGTCGAGGGCCTGGAGGCCGGTGCCTCCGTCCTCGCCAAGGACGTCAAGCTGCCCTCCGGTGTGACCCTGGCCGTCGACGAGGACGCGGTCGTGCTGCAGGTCCTGCAGGCGCAGGTCGAGGAGGCCGTCGAGGGCGAGGCCGCCGAGGGCGAAGAGGCCGCGGAGGCCTGACCGGCGGTTCGGCCGTAACAGGGCTGGGGCGCGTTTCGCAGGCGCCCGGTGCTGCAGGCTGTGCCCACCGCCCTGCGGAACGATTGCCCACAGCGGTAGCTGTACGCTCCAGCCGCTGCTTCCCTTGGGGGAGCAGCGGCTGTTGCACGTGAGGAGACATGGACGTGACCACCCCCGCCAACGCCCCCTGGCTCATCGTGGGCCTCGGTAATCCTGGGCCCGAGTACGCCATGAATCGGCACAACGTCGGGTTCATGGTGGCGGATCTGCTCGCGGAGCGGATCGGGGGGAAGTTCAAGCGTGCGGGCAAGGCGCAGGCGCAGGTGCTGGAGGGGCGGATCGGTCCGATGGGGCCGGCGAACCGGCGGGTGATCCTGGCCAAGCCGATGTCGTTCATGAACCTGTCCGGCGGTCCGGTGAACGCGCTGCGGGACTTCTACAAGGTGCCGGTGGCGAACATCGTCGCGGTGCATGACGAGTTGGACATCGACTACGGCACGCTGCGGCTGAAGCTGGGCGGTGGCGACAACGGGCACAACGGTCTGAAGTCGATGACGAAGGCGATGGGGGCGGACTACCACCGGGTGCGGTTCGGGATCGGCCGGCCGCCGGGGCGGATGCAGGTGGCGGACTTCGTGCTGAAGGACTTCTCGTCGGCGGAGCGCAAGGAGCTGGACTACTTCGTGGACCGTGCGGCGGACGCGGTGGAGTGTCTGGTGATCGAGGGTCTGGAGCGGGCGCAGGGCGCGTACAACTCCTGACTTGTCCGGCCATGCCGCCCGCCGGAGTTGACCGGTCGTGGGCGCATGGCCAATGATCCCGGCCATGCCTGCCACAGCCGCCACCGCTCGCCAGGCCTCCGTGACCGCGCTGCGGTTCGGGCGGGTCGCCACGATGGGTGTGCTCGCCGCGCTGATCCTGTTCACCGGGGTGTGGGGTTCCTGGGGGACCGCACAGCACGTGATGCTGACGAAGGGGCGCGAGCGCGGCACGATCAGGGTGACGAGCTGCAGCGGGGACACGTGCTGGGGCCCGTTCACGCCGGCGTCCGAGGGGGCGCGGGCGCGGTCGAGCGTGGAGATCGCGCATTCGGTCGCGGTGCGCAAGGGGCTGACGTACACCGTGGTGGTGAAGCCGGGGACCGACGAGGTGGTGCGGTCGGGGCCGGCGGGGATCCTGTACGCCTGGATTCCGCTGGGCGGTGCGTTGCTGCTGGCGTCGGTGGTCGTGGCGGGCGGTATGCGGCTGACGCGGTCGGCGTGGGTGCTGGCGGGGTCGGGGATCGCGCTGCTGACGGGTGCTTTTCTCGTGACCCTCTGATGTCGCGCCCGTCCGATTTCACGCCCGTCTGATTTCGTGACCCGCTGCTTCGTGACCCGCCGAGGGGTTGGGGCGTTCTTCACGTCTGTGGGGGGTCTGTTTGTTGCCTGTTCGTGCTTGACCGTCTGTCAGGCGGGGACGGAAGCTGAGCCGCCCCCTCCACATCTTCCCCGTTCGCCACTCGAAGATGGACCCTGCCCATGCGTACCCTCATCCGCACCGGCGCGCTGACCGCCGGTGTCGCGGCGGCGCTCGTGTGCGCCCCCGCTGCCCACGCGAGTGCCCCTGGTGACAACGGCACTGTAAAGATCCACGACGCCAAGACCGGCGAGGAGCTGCGCCGCAACGAGCCGCACGTGTGCACCTTCTACCTGGACGCCTTCGGTTTCGACCAGGTGCAGCAGGTGGACTGGCACATCGAGGCCTGGGCGCCGACGGCTGCGACGAAGGGCGCGACGGTGAAGTCGGGCGCCCTCACGCTGGACGCGGACGGTCACGGCCGTAGCGAGGACCTGTCGCTGCCGGACGGTCACTACAAGCTGTTCTGGAACTTCGAGGGCGAGAAGGGCGCGGCCAAGCACAAGGTGTTCTGGACGGACTGCGCCGGCTCGCAGGGCGGCGGGGGCGGTACGGCGACTCCGTCCGGTTCGGCGTCGCCGTCCTCGTCGTCCGGTACGGCGACGGGCGGGTCCGGGTCCCCGTCCGGAAGCCCGTCGCAGGCCGGGGCGTCGGGCTCGTCGTCGGCCCCGTCCTCCGCGCCGTCCGCCCAGGGCGGCGGTGACCTCGCCGAGACCGGTAACGGTGCCCCGGTGGGCCTGCTGTCGGCCGTCGCGGCCGCGCTGGTCGGTGCGGGTGGCGGTCTGGTGGCCTGGCGCCGCAGGGCCCGGCAGGGCTGAGGCGGCTGGACGCACGGGTGCCCCCGAGGTCGTACGGACCTCGGGGGCAACTTCGTTGTGCGCCGGCGGTCAGCCGGTGTTGCGCAGTCCCGCTGCCACGCCGTTGACGGTGAGGAGCAGGGCGCGGGAGAGCAGCGGGTCGGGCTCGGCGCCGGCGGCCGCGGCGTCGCGCTGGCGCTTGAGCAGGGTGACCTGGAGGTAGGAGATCGGGTCCAGGTAGGCGTCGCGGATGGTGAAGGTCTGCCGGAGGGCGGGCTGGGCGTCGAGGAGTTCCTTCTCGCCGGTGACGCGCAGCACCTCGCGGACGGTCAGCTCGTGTTCGGCCTTGATGGTGTCGAAGACGTGCTTGAGCTCGTCGGGGACGAGGGTGTCGACGTAGTGCTGGGCGATCCGCAGGTCCGTCTTGGCGAGGGTCATCTCGACGTTGGACATGAAGTTCTGGAAGAAGTGCCACTGCCCGTGCATCTCGTCGAGCACGGAGTCCAGGCCGGCCTCGCGCAGGGCCTTGAGGCCGGAGCCGACGCCGAACCAGCCGGGGACGATCTGCCGGGACTGGGTCCAGCCGAACACCCAGGGGATGGCGCGCAGGCCGTCGAGCGAGACGCCCGAGCCGGGGCGGCGGGAGGGCCGCGAGCCCAGGTGCAGGTCGGCGAGCTGGTCGACCGGCGTGGAGGCGAGGAAGTACGTCGGCAGGTCGGGGTCCTCGACGAGCCTGCGGTAGGCGGCGTGGGCGGCGTCGGAGACGACGTCCATGGCCGCGTCCCAGCGGGCGAGGGCCTCGTCGGACTGGCGGGGGGCGGTGTGCAGGGCGGAGGCCTGGAGGGTGGCCGCGACCGTCAGTTCGAGGTTCTCCCGGGCCAGGGACGGGATGAGGTACTTGTCGGAGATGACCTCGCCCTGCTCGGTGACCTTGATCTCGCCCTCCAGGGTGCCCCAGGGCTGGGCGAGGATGGCGTCGTGGGAGGGGCCGCCACCGCGGCCGACGGTGCCGCCGCGGCCGTGGAAGAGGCGCAGCCGCACGCCGTAGCGGTGCGCGACGTCGCGCAGTCGGCGCTGCGCCCGGTGGATCTCCCACTGGCTGGTGGTGATGCCGCCGAACTTGGAGGAGTCGGAGTAGCCGAGCATGACCTCCTGGACGTCGCCGCGCAGCGCGACCAGGCGCCGGTAGGACGGGTCGGAGAGCATGTCCTCCAGGATGGAGTCGGCGGCGCGCAGCTCGTCGGTGGTCTCCAGGAGCGGGACGATGCCGATCTTCGCCCAGCCGGCGTGCAGGTCGAGGAGGCCGGCCTCGCGGGCGAGGACGGCGGCGGCGAAGACGTCGTCGGCGCCCTGGCACATGGAGATGATGTAGGACTCGATGACCTCGGGTCCGAAGACCTCCAGGGCGCGCTTGACGGTCTCGAAGACGCCGAGGGTCTTGGCGCCGGCCGCGTCGACGGGGGCCGGGGTGGGGGCCAGCGGCCTGCGGGAGCGCAGTTCCTTGGCGAGGAGCCTGGCCCGGTAGTCGCGGGGCATGTCGGCGTAGCGCCAGGACTCCTCGCCGAGGCGGTCGAAGAGCTGGCCGAGGGCGTGGTGGTGGGCGTCCGCGTGTTCGCGTACGTCCATGGTGGCGAGCTGGAGGCCGAAGGCGGCCAGGGTGCGGATGGTGCGGCTCATCCGGCCGTCGGCGAACAGCGCGCCGCGGTGCTCGCGCAGGGAGGTCTGGATGAGCCGGAGGTCGGTCAGCAGTTCGCCGGTGCCGAGGTAGTCGCGGCCCGCCTCGTGCGGGGTGCCCTTGGCGAGGCGCTGCTTGGTGTTCTCCAGCTTCTGCCGGATGCAGGTGGCCTTGAGCCGGTAGGGCTCCTCGGCGTTGAGGCGCTTGTAGCGGGGGCTGATCTCGGGGAGCACCTCCAGGTCCTGCTGGAGGGACTCCAGGAGCTCCTCGGTGGCGCCGGTGTAGCGGATGGAGTTGGAGAGCAGGCCGCGCAGCTCGTCGATCATCTCCAGGGCGTCGTTGATGCCGTGCTCGTGCTGGAGGATGAGGACGTCCCAGGTGACCTGGGGGGTGACGTTGGGGTTGCCGTCGCGGTCGCCGCCGATCCAGGTGCCGAAGGTGAGCGGGCGGGTGTCGTCGGGGAGCTTGACGCCGACGCGCTCCAGTTCCGCCGTCAGGTCCTCCAGGACGTCGCCGACGGCCTCGGCGTGCAGCTCGTCGAGGTAGTAGATGGCGTTGCGGGCCTCGTCGGCGGGCTCGGGGCGCACCACGCGCAGTTCGTCGGTCTGCCAGACGAGGTCGATGTTCTCGGCGAGGCGGACGTCGTGGCGGCGGCGGTCGGAGTCGAGGACGGGGGCGTCCAGGAGCGCGGCGATGCGCCGGAGCTTGTTGAGGACCGAACGGCGCGCGGCCTCGGTGGGGTGTGCCGTGAACACCGGACGAACGTTGAGGTGCTCGACGCTCTGCCTGATGTGCTCGGGGTCGGCGTCCTTGAGGCGGTCGGCGGTGCGGGCGAGGAGGCCGCCCTCGGCGGCGCGGCGGGCGCGCAGCTCGCGGCCGCGGTGCACCTGTTCGGTGACGTTGGCCAGGTGGAAGTAGGTGGAGAAGGCGCGGACCAGCTTGGCGGCGGTCTGCAGTTCGGTGCCGCGCAGCAGCTCGGCAGCGGCCTCGCCGTCCTCGCGGGTGAGGCGGCGGACCTTTTCGACCAGGTCGAGGAGTTCGGGGCCTTCCTGGCGTACGAGGGTCTCGCCCAGGAGGTCGCCCAGCCGCCTGATGTCGGCGCGCAGCTCGGTGCTGGTCGTGGTGGTCTGGTCGTCGGCACTGCTCACAGGTGCGGCTCCTTGCAGTGTTGAAGCTCGTCTGGGAGGGAACCCGGGGCACGATCCACCACGCGGCGGGGGTGCCGCATACGGGCCGGAGCGTCCGGGAAGGAATCAGAGCGGACCGCGCTGTCCGACCGACTCCAAGGATAGGTGTCGATACGGACGCGCAGGCTCTCGGGCTCTTGCCGCGGCTCGGCACGCTGCCATACTTACGTCGCCGTAGGTTACGGAACCGTAGGGACGTACCGCTGGAGTCCCGCTCGGTCCGGTCGGCCCGGCGCCCTGTCCCGACCCTCGAACCCCACAGGGGACACGCATGACCTCACGTTCCGATGTGATCGAAGAATCCCGTACGGCCGACGACACTCTCATCGCCTCCGCCACGCTGGGTGGCGAGCAGAAGCGTTCGATCGAGCAGATCACGCTGCTCCTGTTCATCACCGTGCCGTTCCTGGCACTGGTGGCGGCCGTGCCGCTGGCCTGGGGCTGGGGGGTGAGCTGGCTCGATCTGGGCCTGATGGTGTTCATGTACTTCCTGGGGTGCCACGGCATCACGATCGGTTTCCACCGGTACTTCACCCATGGTTCGTTCAAGGCCAGGCGGCCCCTGAGGATCGCGCTGGCGATCATGGGGTCGCTGGCGGTCGAGGGCCCGCTGGTGCGGTGGGTCGCCGACCATCGCAAGCATCACAAGTTCTCCGACGCCGAGGGTGACCCGCACTCGCCGTGGCGGTACGGGGAGACGGTCCCGGCTCTGCTGAAGGGTCTGTGGTGGGCGCACATCGGCTGGATGTTCGACGAGGAGCAGACGTCGCAGGAGAAGTACGCGCCTGATCTGATCAAGGACCCGGCGATCCGGACGATCTCCCGCCAGTTCGTCTACTGGACGGCCGTGTCCCTCGCGGTGCCCCCGCTGGTCGGCGGTCTGGTGACGATGTCCTGGTGGGGCGCGTTCACCGCGTTCTTCTGGGGTTCACTCGTGCGAGTGGCGCTGCTGCACCATGTGACGTGGTCGATCAACTCGATCTGCCACGCGGTGGGCAAGCGGCCGTTCAAGTCGCGGGACCGCTCGGGCAACGTGTGGTGGCTGGCGGTGCTGTCCTGCGGCGAGTCCTGGCACAACCTGCACCACGCCGACCAGACGTCCGCGCGGCACGGTGTGGAGCGCTGGCAGCTGGACTCCTCGGCGCGGTTCATCCGCTGGTTCGAGATGCTCGGCTGGGCGTACGACGTGCGCTGGCCGTCACGCTCGCGTATCGATTCGCGCCGTAACACCGAGGAAGGCGGCTCCCGGCGCCGGAAGGAGCCCGTGAAGGCGGCATGATTGACGGCGTGGCGACCGACTCCAGCACCCCCAGCACCGACAAGCCGCGGCGAGCGCGCCGGACCCGTATGACCGGTGCGGAGCGCCGCCAGCAGTTGCTGGAGATCGGTCGCACCCTCTTCGCCGCGAAGGGCTTCGAGGGCACCTCGGTGGAGGAGATCGCGGCGAAGGCCGGGGTGTCCAAGCCGGTGGTGTACGAGCACTTCGGTGGCAAGGAGGGGCTGTACGCGGTGGTGGTGGACCGCGAGATGCGGCGGCTGCTGGACATGGTCACCGGCTCGCTGACGGCCGGCCACCCCCGCGAACTGTGCGAGCAGGCCGCCTTCGCTCTTCTCGACTACATCGAGGAGTACACGGACGGCTTCCGCATCCTGGTCCGTGACTCCCCCATCCCGCAGTCGACGGGCTCCTTCGCCTCGCTGATCTCCGACATCGCCACCCAGGTGGAGGACATCCTGGGCCGCGAGTTCAAGTCCCGCGGCTTCGACCCGAAGCTCGCCCCGCTGTACGCCCAGGCACTGGTCGGCATGGTCGCCCTGACCGGCCAGTGGTGGCTGGACGTACGCCGCCCGAAGAAGGCGGAGGTCGCGGCGCATCTGGTGAACCTGGCCTGGCACGGGCTGGACGGCCTGGAGCAGAAGCCTCGGTTGATAGGGCACCGCAAGAGCTAGCAGTGTCCGCCATCGGGTGATGATCACCCGATGTGATGACCTTTGTCGGTCCCGGCGGCTACCGTGGGTACTCAGGACGAGAATCCCGTTCATGGGAGGAATCACCATGACTGCCGAGCCGAGCGCCGCACACGACTCCGAGCCCGGCATCCACCTGCCCGTGCCGCCGCCCGAGGGCTTCACGGTCGACGACCTGTTCACCTTGCCGGACCTCCCGCCGCACACCGAGTTGATCGACGGGAGCTTGGTCTTCGTGAGTCCGCAGCGACGTTTCCACAACAAGATGATGGAACTGCTGGTGAACGGCTTGCGCTCGACACTGCCGGACAACCTGAGTGTCGAACGGGAGATGACCGTGGTCCTGGACCGGCGCAACGGTCCGGAACCAGACGTCAGCGTCGTCCGCGCGGAAGCCGTCACAGGGCTTGAGCAGACCCGGTTCAAGGCGGAGGACCTGGTGCTCGCCGTCGAGGTTGTCTCACCGGACTCCGAGGCCCGTGACTACGACACCAAGCCCTTGAAGTACGCGGCAGCCGGGATCCCCCATTTCTGGCTGGTCGATGTGGCCGAGGGCAATCGGCACCCCGTGATCCGGACCTACGAACTCGACCCGGTGACCAAGGCGTATGGGCTCACTGGCATCCACCACGACAAGCTCGAGCTCGCCGTGCCGTACGACATCGCCATCGACATCACTCTGAACGCCCTGAAGCATCTGTAGCCACCGGCTCCAGAAACTCCAACCGGTTCCCCACCGGATCCTCCGAGTAGAAGCGTCGGCAGCCCGGCAGCTTGTCGTCCCAGGTCACCGGCGCGCCCCTCTCCACGAGCCGGGCCGCGTACGCCTCGATATCCGTCACCCTCAGTCCGGGGTGTGCCTTGCGGGCCGGCCGGAAGTCCTCCTCGATGCCGAGGTGGAGCTGTGCGGCCTCCGCCTGGAACCAGCAGCCCCCGCGCGCCGCGAGCGCCGGTGGCTTGGGGATCTCCGTCATGCCGAGGACGTCGGCGTAGTACGCCCGCAGGTCGTCCTCGGAGCCGGGCGGTGCGGCCAGCTGGACATGGTCCACGGCGATGATCACCTCACACCCCCTTCACGGCCACCGCGAACAGCCGCCGGAAGGGCAGGACCGTGCCGTACGGCGCGCTCGGGTAGGCCTCGCGGAGCAGGTCCCGGTATTCGGTGACGAAGGCGTCGCGGGCCTCGGGGTCGTCGGCGAGGGCGGTGAGGGCGGGGCGCAGGCCGGTGCCCTTGACCCAGTCCAGGACCGGGTCCTCGCCCTGAAGGACGTGGAAGTACGTCGTCTGCCACACGTCGGCCTCGCAGCCGAGGCGGGCGAGGCGGTCCAGGTAGGTGCCGGGGGTGTGGACGGAGTCCTCGTGGCGCAGGACGTCGGCGAGGCGGGGCTTCCAGCGGGGTGTGGCGGCCAGTTCGCGCATCAGGGCGTGCAGCGGGGCGTCGATGTTGTCCGGGACCTGGAAGGCGAAGGTGCCGCCGGGCTTCAGCGCGCCGATCCAGTCGGCGAAGCGGTCGGCGTGACCCGGCACCCAGTGGAGGGTGGCGTTGGAGAGGATCAGGTCGTGCGGCCCCTCGGGCGTCCAGACGCGGGCGTCGGCGTGGGCGAAGTCCAGGCGGCCGCCCCCGGCCGTGGCGCCCTCGTGGTCGACGTGCGCCTTGTCGAGCATCTCGGGCGAGTTGTCGTAGCCGGTGATGTGCGCGGTGGGCCAGCGCTCGGCGAGCAGGGCCGTGACGTTGCCGGGGCCGCAGCCGAGGTCCGCGATGCGCGGTCGGTCATCCGGCAGGGCGGGGACGCGGGCAAGCAGGTCGGCGAAGGGGCGGGCGCGGTGGCCGGCGTGGCGGAGGTACTGGGCGGGATCCCAGGTGGGCGTCGTCATGACTCCACTCTCCCGCCCCACATATCTTGATGTCAAGAGACTTGAAATCAAGAGGATTGAGATCAAGAGACTTCATGTCGACACAACCACTACACTGATCTCCATGGAGGACGAGGTCGATCGGCTGGTCGCAGCGTGGCGCCGGGAGCGTCCGGACCTCGACGTGGAGCCGCTGGAAGTGCTCAGCCGGGTGAGCAGACTGGCCCGGCACCTGGACCGCGCACGCCGGCTCGCCTTTTCCGAGCACCAGCTCGAACCCTGGGAGTTCGACGTACTGACCGCGCTCAGACGCGCGGGCTCGCCGTACCAGCTCTCCCCCGGTCAGCTGCTGACGCAGACCCTGGTCACCTCGGGCACGATGACCAACCGGATCGACCGGCTCACGAAGAAGGGCCTGGTGGAGCGCCTGCCCGACCCGAGCGACCGGCGGGGCGTACTGGTCCGGCTGACCGACACGGGCCGGGACCGCGCGGACCAGGCACTGGCGGGCCTGCTGAAACAGGAGCGGGCGATCCTCGGCGAGCTGTCCCGAGCCCAGCGCGCCGAACTCGCCAGCCTGCTACGCCAGCTGACCGCCCCGTTCGACAACGTCCCCGGCTAGGTCCACCGGACCGACTCCGGCCCGCCGGGCGAGCGCCACGGCGGCCAGGGTCGAGTGGACGCCCAGCTTGCCGAGGACGTTCTGCATGTGGGTGCGCACGGTGTGCGGGGAGAGGAACAGGCGTTCGGCGACGGCCTTGCGGCCGAGGCCCGCGACCATGCAGCGCAGCACCTCCCGCTCGCGCGGGGTCAGCGACTCCACCAACTGCTCGCTCTCGGTGCGGTGCTTGCGCGCGGCCGTCAGCTCCTTGAGTACGCCGGTGAGCAGGGCGGGCGGCAGATGCGTCTCGTCGCGCAGCACCCCCCGGATCACCGTCAGCAGCCGGGAGAGCGAGCAGTCCTTGGCGACCCAGCCGGAGGCACCCGCCTGCAGCGCGAGGGCCGCGCGCCGGGGGTCGTCCTTCTCGGCGAGGACCACCGTGCGCACCGCGGGCTGCGCCGAGCGGACGCCGACGACCAGCGAGATCCCGTCGACCAGGCCGTCCTCGTTGCCCTCCTGCACCGGCACGGCCGGGCGCACGCCGGGCAGGTTGCCGCCCAGGTCGGCGTCGACGAGCAGGACGTCGTAACGGCGGCCCTCGGCGGCCGCGCGCTCCAGGCAGCGCAGCGCGGCCGGGCCGCTGCCGGCGGCCGAGACGTCGACGTCGGGCTCGGCGGCGAGCGCCGCGGCCAGCGACTCGGCGAAGATACGGTGGTCGTCGACGACCAGGACTCGGATACGAACCACGAAACCCCCTTCCCCAGGCTCCGCGTGGAGCAGGGGATGACCAAGGTCCGGAGCACGACGACCCGCGCGGGCACGACACCTGCGGAAGGAACGCCGACCGCACGGCCGCCGCCGTTGCGGAAACTGCTACCCCCACCACAGGCGCCGTACCCGCCTGTCTCGCCCCCTGATATGCACCGGCCCCCACCGGTGCTGTTCATCAGAGTACGGATGGGAGCAGAGAGCGGAAGCCGATTTGCAGAACTGGCCGTCCGGCACGTTTATGGTGTGCCGCATGTTTCGTATTGAGGCGGAAGTCGACAAAGCCCGACGTGATCTGCTCCGCTCCCGGCTGCGGGACACCAACACGGCGGCCTCGCCGGTCCTGGCGGCGCTTCGGGGCACGCCGGGGGAGCGCGAAGTCCCGCTGCACGTCTGGGCGCTGGACTCGGCGGGAGACCTGGCCGGAGGTCTGGTCGGCCACACCTGGACGACCTGGATGCACGTCACCTACCTGTGGGTCGACTCCGCCCACCGCGGCACGGGCCTCGGCTCCCGCCTCCTGGCCGAGGCCGAGCACGTCGCCCACACCGACCGCGGCTGCACGAGCGCCCGACTGGAGACGTGGGACTTCCAGGCCCCGGAGTTCTACAAGAAGCAGGGCTACGACGTGGTGTGCGTGATCCCCGACTATCCGCCGGGGATCACGGAGTTCACTTTGACGAAGCGGCTGGGGTGAACCAGTCGCGCTTCTCTACGGCCCTTGCGGCGCCCGTTCACTCCGCAGCGAGCCCCAAAGGCGCGATCGCTGCGGCCTGAATCCTCGAAGTCGACAACCCGGACCCTGGATCCGTCCCACAAGTAGTTGGCGAGATTGCCGTCGCCTGGGCCGAAGACCTCGGGGCCCCGTGAGGTGTCGGCTTCCAGCCCGGAACGGGCCAGCCAGCTCAGTCCGACGTCCATGGCCCGCCTCACCAGCCCGCCGGTCTGGGGCCGCATGTCCACCGCCCACCTGCCGATATGGCCGACGAGTTCGCTCGGCCGTCCGGGTCTGAGCGGAACCTGACGAACCACATCGGGTGGCACTGCTTCATAGAGCACGGCTACGGCCTCAACCAGCGCTTCAAGCTCCTTCTTGCCCAGGGCAGTGCCACGCAGGGGAACACCAGCCAGGCGAGACATCACCACTACGGGCTTGTCGAGCGCGAGATCTGACTCCCAGAGCGTGAGCGGACAGCAGCAGCAACCCCCGCCACTCGCGTTCCGCACGGCCATCGTCCCTCGACGTGAACCGTTTGATCACACTGTCCGCGGTCATCTCAAACTCATGAGAAGGGATCCTGCCAGGCCATCCCTCACGCGCTCCTGCTCCCCATCCTCCCCGCACCGTCCACAACCGAATCAGAAGGGGCGGTGTCGTCATGCCTTCCGCCTTCCGGCTGCCGCCGAGTTCCTGAGCGCTCCTACTCGGGTCGGTGCTCGAAGGTCATTCCGGCGCAGAGTTCGGGGTGACGGTAGGCGGTGGCGGGGGCGGGTAGGGCGGTCGGGGCGGGATCCGTGGCCCGGGCGGGCCCACTGGTGGAGACGGCTGGGGTTCCATCGACCGGCGGGGGCGGGGTGGCGGCTGCCGGGGCGTGAGGGGCGGGGCCGGGGCCGGAGGTGGTGGCGGGGGGGCTGAGGCAGCTCGCGGTCCACCAGCACCGGGCCACCCTCCCGCAACCGCTCGATGGTCTGCTCCGCCCGGCGGCGGGCCCGGGGGGCGTCGTCACGTCGGAAGACGAGCAGGTAAGTCCACTTTCGGATCCGGTGGCTCGAGAGCAGCTGGTACCCGAGCGCGTGGGCGATCTCCTGGGCCCGAGGCCTCGCCGACGTACCGAGCCGCATCTCGACCATGCCCCGGCCGTCGAATGGGACCGTATATCGTCGTCCCTCATCAACGGTCCTTGTAGCGGGGACATGGGTGACCGGATCAGGCACCTGGCCGTTGGGTGGGTATGCGATGGCGCTGGATGGTGGCATGGTCGCTATGCGCCATGACCGCCGGCGGGTTGATGTCCGTGTGGGCCCTGAAGGGTTCCGACCAAGTCTCTGCTGCCGCTTCGGTGCTCGGGACTGTGGTCGGTCTGCTCGGGATCCTGGCAGTCTGGGCGTGGCGGGGCAAACCACACCACAAGAACTCCGACACGGAGCAGATCGCGGAGACGGCACAGACACTTTCCCGCGTGGTTCGGCGCCAGTGGGAGGACGAGGCCATCCTGCGGCAGCTCTTCGAACCTGCGCCCCTGCCCGTGATCTGGACACCCTGCCGGCGCGCGGAGCTCATGGACCACGGCACGCGGGCGGATACCGCAATCCGGTGCCACGCGCATGACCCCGACGAGCTGGTTGAGACGTTCCAGAGGGCCACGCGTCAGCGCATTGTTGTGCTGGGGCCTGGTGGTTCGGGAAAGACAACCTTCGCGGTTCTGCTTCTTCTCGCCCTGCTGCGGACGCGCGATTCCGAAGACCCGCTACCAGTGCTGTGCCCTCTGTCCTGCTTCGACCCGTCACGCGAGAGCGCTCGGGACTGGCTGCAACGCCGCGTCACCGAGGACTACCCCGTGCTGAGCGATGTCCAGCGATATGGCACCAGCGCCATCGTGGAGCTGCTCACCGAGCACCGTCTGGTGCCCGTGCTTGACGGGCTCGATGAGGTACCCGTAGCACGCCAGGCAGCGGTCCTGGCAGCCCTCAACGACACCTTGCCGACGAACGCACCGCTCGTACTGACCTGCCGCACCGACGACTATGCGCGCGCCGTACGGGAAAGCACGCCCCTGGCGAATGCAACTGTCCTGGAGCCTGCGCCGCTCCATATCGGTGAAGCACTTGCTGCGCTGCGCCTGGCCGCTCCCACCCAACGCCGTCCCGCATGGGACGCCTTGGCCGATCACCTCACCCAGAACCCCGATTCACCGGTCGGCCACGTCCTGACCAGCCCTCTGATGGCGACCCTGGCCCGATCTGTGTACGCCGGCGGAGACCGTGATGTCACCGAGCTGACCGACCTTCGCCGCTTTCCCGCTCTTCCCGCTCTTGAGCACCACTTGCTGGACGCGCTCGTTCCAACTCTCTATGCGCGCTCCCAGCGACAGGCCCCCACCGGAGGCTGGGACCCCGAAAAAGCGCGGCATTACCTGACGTTCATTGCGCAGGGACTGAGTAAAGAGGGTGCCTTCGACTTTGCCTGGTGGAAGCTCCACACATGGAGCTCCGCGCTGACCAAGCCTTGGCGGCGAGCTGCTACTTGGCTGGCTGTCACTCTTGTCGGACACCTTGTCACCAATCCGTTCCTGGTGCTCTTCTTCGGGGCGCCGTTGGAGATCGTGCCCATGTGCATGGCGCAAGCGGCTGTGGTCGTGCCCATGTTTCTCCTCAGCAGCAGAGTGTCGGTCCCCCTGGCGAGGACGGGGCGTCGAACCGGCTTCTCCGCCCTTGTGGCCCTCAGCGGTGGCCTGGCCGTCACCCCAGCCACCGTGCCCTTCCTGCCAGGCACGAACGTGGCGCACAAGTTCCTCGGAGCCACCGCCTTCGTTGGCGTGTGCCTGTGGCTGGTCCTTCTCGCTGCGGGCTTGCCCACCCCGCCGGAACGGCCGAACTGCGGCCGCCTTGGCGTAGCCCAGTGGCGACGACGTCTGCCCCGCGCATTGGCCAGCGTGGCATGCGTCGCCGTCTCGTCCGCACTGTTCTTCGCGAGCTACGCGGCATACGTGCACCGCAACGGAGAGCCGCGTTTCCTGGCGAGCCTGCGCGACGGGCTGGTGATCGGTGGCGTCCTGGGCATGGGACTCGCCTTCTTCCGCTGGATCAGGTCCGCCTCCGCTGCCGACGGGCAAGAAACCGCCGCGGAGACGCTGCGCGCCGATCGTCTCCTTGCGCTGCTCGGCGGGGGAGCCTGCGCCGTCCTGTTCGTCCTGCCTGACGCCGGTGTCAGGACGAGTATCTGGTTCGCCAGCACAGTCACAGATCTCGCGATCGTGACCGCTTTCCGTCTCCTCGACATCGGGGTCATCGGGTTCGTCCTCGCACTGGCAACCTGCGCCTGGCCGTACTACGTCATCGCTCGGATCCAGTTCGCTGCCTGCGGGCAACTCCCCTGGCGGCTACAGGCATTCCTGGCAGACGCCCATCGCCTGGGCATCCTGCGCAGAGTGAACTCGACCTACCAGTTCCGCCATGCCCGGCTGCAAAGCCGCCTTGTCGAAAGCACTCGGCTGCCGGAGCCACGCACTCCTGCCGACCTACCGGGCGCACATTCCGATTCAACGACCTCGTCATGAGCCATCGCTGCGTGCCAACCTGCGCGGTCTCCCTGCCAGAGCGAGACGAAACGCGGGACATCACATGCGACAGTCGTTATCGGCGCAGCTCAGCGTCGTGCTGTGGGACATCGGAAACGAGAACCTACACGAAGGCACCCCTCCGCGCCGATGCCTGCTGCGGCCGCGCGAGGAGTCCGGGGCAGGAAGGCGGTTCCTGGGCGCAGGGCATCGCGCCCCGGTACCGTGAAGCCGACACCGTGAAAGGAGCCTCGGCCGCCATGACCGCACACCCGGCAGACTCCGGCCCGCCCCACACCCCCCCCATGCGCACCATCGGCGAACTCCGTGCCGCCCTCACCCTGGGCTACGGCTTCCCCGGCGACGCCGACGACTTCGAGGCCGAGCTGGCCCGGGAGATCAATCACGCCGACCCCGCCGATCTCAGTGGTGTTGTCCGTCTGGTCGAAGAGTTCCGCGGCCGGATCATCGCCCGGCAGGATCCCGGCTTCGACGCAGCGGTTGCCGCTGCCGTCGCCGAGATCCGGGCCGCCCGAGGGACCGCGCGGTGACCGAGGGCCGGCAACCGGTCATTGCCGAAGTCACGCATGAGGCCCTCGCCCGCTGTCAGGCCATCGGCGGAGGGGCTGTCGAAGCCGTCGAAGCCCTGCGCGCCGAACTGGAGAAGACCCCGACGCTCGGTCGGCGGGCCGGCAGTGCCGTCGGAGAGATGAAGATCTACACAACCCGTCTCGAACCCACGGACACCCGCCCAGCTCTCACCGTCACCTACGTCTACGACGCCCCGCCACCCGAGCCCGGCCTGATTCGCATCGCGCTCGTGTCCCCCGTGCGCTTCGCGGGCGGCGGCACCGAGGGCTGAACCGGCACCGCCTCCCCCCTGACCTGCCTCAGTTCACCCGCCGCGCCCCCGCCGAGGGCACCGCCTCGAAGACGCGCGGGGCCGTGAAGCCGGCCACCGTGAAGGCCTCCTCCACCGCCTTGGCCAACGTGTCCACGTCGGTGGCCTCCGCCAGGACGATCACCGAGCCGCCGAAGCCGCCGCCGGTCATGCGGGCGCCGAGCGCGCCGTTCGCGAGGGCGGTGTCGACGACCAGGTCCAGCTCCGGGCAGGAGATGCGGAAGTCGTCGCGCAGGGAGGCGTGGCCCTCGGTGAGGACGGGGCCGATGGCGCGGGTCTCGCCGGCGCGGAGGAGGGATACCACGCGCTCCACTCGCTGGTCCTCCGTGACGACGTGCCGGACCAGGCGGACGATTTCTTCCTCGTCGCCCAGGCGGGCGAGGGCCCTGTCCAGGTCGGTGTAGGAGATGTCGCGCAGGGCGTTCACGCCGAGCAGGGCCGCGCCCTTCTCGCAGCCGGCCCGGCGCTTGCCGTACTCGCCGCCGCTGTGGGCGTGCTTGACCTGGGTGTCCACGACCAGCAGGCGCAGGCCCTCGGCGGCCAGGTCGAAGGGGATCTGCTGCTGGGACAGGTCGCGGGTGTCGAGGAAGAGGGCGTGCCCGGACTCGCAGCAGGCCGAGGCCGTCTGGTCCATGATGCCGGTCGGGGCGCCGACGTAGACGTTCTCGGCGCGCTGGCACAGGCGGGCCAGCTGCCAGCGCTGCAGGCCGAGGTCGTACAGGTCGGCCAGCGCGAGCGCGATCACGACCTCCAGGGACGCGGAGGAGGACAGGCCCGCGCCGGTCGGGACCGTGGAGGAGAGGTGGACGTCGGCGCCGGTGACCGGGTGACCGGCCTCGCGCAGGGCCCAGACCACGCCCGCCGGGTACGCCGTCCAGTTCGGGTCGCTCTGCGGGGCGAGGGAGTCCAGGCGCAGCTCCACGACCCCGCCCTGGACGTCCGCCGAGTGCAGGCGCAGGACTCCGTCGGTGCGGCGGGAGACGGCCGCGGTCGCCTGGTGCGGCAGCGCGAAGGGCATCACGAAGCCGTCGTTGTAGTCGGTGTGCTCGCCGATGAGGTTGACGCGCCCCGGTGCCGCCCAGACGCCCTCCGGTTCGGCTCCGTACAGCTCGGCGAAGCGCTCCCGGACCTGCTGTGCCCCCACTAGTGCTCCTTAGCGATGTGCTGCGTGAACTCCCACGCGTCCGCGACGATCCCCGCGAGGTCCGCGCGGGACGGGTTCCAGCCCAGCTTCTCGCGGGCCGTGTCCGCCGAGGCGACCAGGACCGCCGGGTCCCCGCCGCGGCGCGGGGCCACGACCTCGGGGATCGGGTGGCCGGTGACTTTACGGACGGTCTCGACGACCTCGCGGACGGAGAAGCCGCTGCCGTTGCCGAGGTTGCAGATCAGGTGCTCGCCCGGCCGCGCGGCCGTGAGGGCCAGCAGGTGGGCCTCGGCCAGGTCCGCGACGTGGATGTAGTCGCGGATGCAGGTGCCGTCCGGGGTCGGGTAGTCGTCGCCGTAGACCGAGATCGCCTCGCGTCGGCCCTGGGCGACCTGGAGGACCAGGGGGATCAGGTGCGATTCGGGGTCGTGGCGCTCGCCGTACGCCCCGTAGGCGCCGGCCACGTTGAAGTAGCGCAGGGACACCGCGGCCAGGCCGTGGGCGTTCGCCTCGCTGGTGATCATGTGGTCGACGGCGAGCTTGGTGGCGCCGTAGGGGTTGGTCGGCTTCGTCGGGGCGCTCTCCACGATCGGGACCTGCTCCGGCTCGCCGTAGGTGGCCGCGGTGGAGGAGAAGACCAGCTTGCGGACGCCCGCCTCGCGCATGGCGCCGAGCAGGGCCATGCTGCCGGCCACGTTGTTGTCCCAGTACTTCTCCGGCTTCACCACCGACTCACCGACCTGCGAGGAGGCGGCGAAGTGCAGCACGCCGTCGTAGGAGGAGTCGAGCCACTTGGCGGCGTCGCGGATGTCGCCCTCGACGAACGCGGCACCGGCGGGCACGCCCTCGCGGAAGCCGGTGGAGAGGTTGTCGAGGACGGTGACCTCGTGTCCGGCCTCCAGCAGGTGCTGGGCCACCACGCTGCCGACGTAACCCGCCCCGCCCGTCACCAGGTACTTCATGAACTCGCTACCTCTCGCAGTCGCTCGGCCGCGCGCTCCGGCGGCACATCGTTGATGAACACGTTCATGCCGGACTCGGAACCCGCGAGAAACTTCAGCTTGCCGGAAGTGCGGCGGATGGTGAAAAGCTCGAGGTGGAGCGCGAAGTCGTCCCTCGTCACACCGTCGAACTCCTCCAGCGCGCCGAACGGGGCCTGGTGCCAGGCCGCGATGTAGGGCGTGGGGGGCTCACCCGAGCCGAAGATCCGGTCGAAGCGCCTCAAGAGTTCCAGATAGATCTGGGGGAATTCTGTGCGTGCCGCCTCGTCGAGCGCGAGCAGATCGGGGACGCGGCGCTTCGGGTACAGGTGGACCTCGTAGGGCCAGTGCGCCGCGTGGGGCACGAAGGCCACCCAGTGTTCACCCTCAAGGACGACCCGCTCCCCGGCGAGTTCCTGCTCCAGGACGGCGTCGAACAGGTTCTCCCCGCCGGTCGCCTCCTTGTGGGCGGCGAGCGAGCGGAGCATCAGCGCGGTGCGGGGCGTGGTGAAGGGGTAGGCGTAGATCTGACCGTGCGGGTGTCCGAGGGTCACGCCGATCTCTTCGCCTCGGTTCTCGAAACAGAACACCTGCTCGACGGAGGGCAGGTGCGACAGCTCCGAGGTGCGGTCCGTCCAGGCGTCCAGCACCAGGCCGGCCTGCTCCTCGGTGAGGTCGGCGAAGGAGGCGTCGTGGTCGGAGGTGAAGCAGACGACCTCGCAGCGTCCGGAGCCGCCCGCCAGCGACGGGAAGCGGTTCTCGAAGACGACGACGTCGTACGAGGAGTCCGGGATCTCGCTCAGGCGGTCGCCCATGGATGGGCACAGCGGGCACTCGTCGGCCGGCGGATGGTACGTGCGGCCCTGCCGGTGGGAGGCGATCGCCACCGAGTCACCGAGCAGCGCGTCGCGGCGGACCTCGGACGTGGTGATCGTACGGTCCAGCGGGCGGCGGTCGACGGCGTCCCGCACGGTGTCGTCCCGAAGGTCGTAGTAGATCAGCTCACGACCGTCGGCCAGCCGGGTCGAGGTCTTCTTCACGCTGACTCCTTGATCAAGCGCCCCTGGGGGAACAGCCCGCACGGCCTGTCCGCACCCAATCACTCAACACAATCAAACATAACAGACCACAACCCGACAACACCCTGGACCATCACAATCAAACAAAGGACATCAACAGAAGTGTTCAATTGCTGAACGCGGAGGCATAGGTTCCGCTCCGGATCAGTTCGCGCAACGAAGCGAGTTCTCATGCAAACCCCCACATATGCCCCCACAGAACTGGCGGCGGAGCTACGGCTCCCCACGAACGGGCTGGACTACACGATCCTGGCGATCTACTTCGTCGTCGTCCTCGGCATCGGCTTCGCGGCCCGGCGCTCGGTGAAGACCAGCCTCGACTTCTTCCTCTCCGGACGCTCGCTGCCCGCCTGGATCACCGGCCTCGCCTTCATCTCGGCGAACCTGGCGGCCACGGAGATCCTGGGCATGGCCGCGAACAGCGCCCAGTACGGCGCCTACACCGTGCACTGGTACTGGATCGGCGCCATCCCCGCCATGGTCTTCCTGGGCCTGGTGATGATGCCCTTCTACTACGGCAGCAAGGTCCGCTCGGTCCCCGAGTTCCTGCTGCTGCGCTTCGACCGGGGCGCCCACCTGCTCAGTTCGATCTTGTTCGCCTTCGCCGCCATCCTGATCGCCGGCGTCAACCTCTACGCCCTCGCGATCGTCGTCGAGGCCCTGCTCGGCTGGCCGCAGTGGGTGGCCATCGTGGTCGCCGGCGCCTTCGTGCTCGCGTACATCACGCTGGGCGGCCTGTCCTCCGCGATCTACAACGAGGTGCTGCAGTTCTTCGTGATCCTCGCCGCCCTCATCCCGGTCACCGTCCTCGGCCTGAAGAAGGTCGGCGGCTGGAGCGGCCTGACCGACAAGCTCACCGCGCAGCACGGGCCGGACTTCGTCACGGCGTGGGGCGGCACCGGCATCGGCAGCGCCAACCCGCTCGGCGCCAACTGGCTGACCATCGTCCTCGGTCTCGGCTTCGTGCTCTCCTTCGGCTACTGGACCACCAACTTCGCCGAGGTGCAGCGCGCCCTGTCCGCGAAGAACCTCTCCGCCTCCCAGCGCACCCCGCTGATCGCCGCCTACCCGAAGATCTTCATCGTCTTCCTGGTGATGATCCCGGGCCTGGTCGCCGCAGCGATCATCCCGAGGTTCGGCGCCGCCGGCTCCGGCTACCAGTACAACGACGCCATCCCCTTCCTGATGCAGGAGCTGCTGCCCAACGGCGTCCTCGGCATCGCGGTCACCGGTCTGCTCGCCGCGTTCATGGCCGGCATGGCGGCCAACGTGTCGTCGTTCAACACGGTGTTCACCAACGACATCTGGGAGAAGTACGTGGTGTCCGGGCGCGAGGACGCGTACTACGTCCGCTTCGGCCGCCTGATCACCGTGATCGGCGTCTGTGCCTCCGTCGGCACGGCGTTCCTGGCCTCGTCGTTCTCGAACATCATGGCCTACCTGCAGACGCTGTTCTCCTTCTTCAACGTGCCGATGTTCGTCGTCTTCATCGTCGGCATGTTCTGGAAGCGCGCGTCCGTCAAGTCCGGCTTCTGGGGCCTGCTCGCCGGCACCGTGACCGCGATGGTCAACTACTTCGTCTTCTACAAGAAGGGCATCATCTCGATCCCCACCGACCAGGGCGCCAACTTCGTCTCCGCGATCGCGGGCTTCGTCGCCGGCGCGGTCGTCATGTTCGCGGTGTCCCTGTTCACCCGGCCGAAGCCGGCCGAGGAGCTGCAGGGTCTCGTCTACGGCACCCGCTCCCCCGGCATGGCCGAACCGCCCGCGCCCGGTGACGAGGCCTGGTACCGCAAGCCCGCCCTGCTGGGCTGGGGCGCGGTCATCCTGGCCGCCGCCTGCTACATCCCGTTCTCGTTCTGACCGCGGGAGGATGAGGAAACCATGACCGAGCATCCCGAGCACCCTCGCCGTCACGACCACTGGACCGAGGAAGAGGTCGCGCGGGAGGTCTCCGAGCTGGAGACCAAGTCCGCGACCGCGTCCCGCATCTTCGACCTGCGCCGCATCATCGGCGGGCTCTTCGTGGTCTACGGCGTCATCGTCACGATCGTCGGCATCACCGACTCCCAGGCCGCCATCGACAAGGCCCAGGGAGTCAACATCAACCTGTGGACCGGCATCGGCATGCTGCTCCTCGGCATCTTCTTCCTGGTGTGGCTGAAGTTGCGCCCGACTCCCCCGCCGTTGCCTCCGGCGGAGAAGCAGGCGGAGTAACGCCGTTGCCCTGCGGGTCGTCTTTCGTCTGCGGGTCCGTTGTGGCTGGTCGCGCAGTTCCCCGCGCCCCTTAGGAGTTGCAGCCCCGTCGGCCACATAGTTGCCGTCCGTAGCTGCGGGCAGTCGCCCGCCCAGCTACAGCTCCGGCCCCGCCGAATCCATCAGCGGGCCCGCGCGATCCAGCAACCCCGTCCGCGCCGCCAGCGCCGCCGCCTCCAACCGCGAACCCACGCCCAGCTTCATCAGGACCCGCTGGACGTGGGTGCGGGCGGTGCTCGGGGCGATGCCCATGCCCGCCGCGATCAGGCGGGTGTCCTCGCCGTCGGCCACCCGCACCAGCACTTCGACCTCCCGCGGCGTCAGCATCTGCAGCAGCCGCTGCCCCTCGTCATCGGGCTGGGCCGCCGGATTGAGCAGCTCGCCGAAGGCGCCCTGCAGCAGCTGCGGGGCCACCGCCGCCTCCCCCGCGCGAGCCTTCATGATGGCCCGCTCGACCCCCTCGATCCGCTCGTCGTGCCGTACGTACCCCGACGCACCGGCCGCGAAGGCCGCCGCGATACCCCGCGGCGACGGCACCGGGCCCAGCACCAGTACGGCCACCTGCGGACGGTCCCGCTTGATCTTCACCACCGGGTCGAAGGCCCCCGGCTCGGCCGGTGCCGCCGTCCCCAGCAGGCACACCTCGGGCGCCCGCGCGATCACCAGATCCGCCGCGCCCGCGGCCGGCGCCGCCGCCGCCAGCACCCGGTGCCCGCGCAGCTTCAACGCCGACGCCAACGCCTCCGCGAGCAGGCGATGGTCGTCGACGACCATGAGCCGCACTCCCATAGAGCAACCCCCCAGTCCCCCCCATGGATGCCCCACTATGGCGCCCACCGGTCCAGCACGACAGAGGGCCGCCCCCCGGCGCCCCTGCCTTCATGCCCCCGGAAGCTACACGCTTGTTCGACGTCGCGCTGCCCCTATGAAGGAGAAGTGCCCCGGATCGATGAAATCCGGGGCACTCCCTGGTAATACCTGGCATTCACCCCGGGGCGCTCCGAAGCGCCCGGGGGCGTGCGATCAGCCGCCCGCGCCGAACGCGAGCAGCAGATACTCCTTGCCGTACGACACCTTGTGCGCGTACGCGGCCGACATGAACAGCCGTCCCTGCCCGTACCGGATCTCCGCGTATTCCGGGGACATCGTGGACTCCGCCTGCCGTACGTCCTGCGTGGCCGGGTTCTCCAGCAGCTTGGTCGCCTTGAAGGAGCCGCCGTCGAGGCTGACGACCTGGCCGCCCTTGTTGTACGGCGGCTGCTTGTAGGCGAGCAGGTTGCCGCCGTCCATGCGCAGCGGGGAGATCGTGTAGCCGTCGCCGGCCTCGGCGCGCTGGCCGGTCTGCTTGCCGGTGGTCAGGTCGAAGGCGACGATCTCGTTGGTCTTGCTGTACTGGCCGGTGCCGTCGTGCTCCTCGGTCGGCACGTACAGCTTGCCGGCGCCCGCGACGACCTCCCGGCAGTCCTCGACGCGGGTGATGCCGTCGCAGCGGCCGGCGTAGGTGTCACCGGGCGCGGAGATGCGGGTGAGCAGCTTGCCGGTCTTGTTGTCGATGGAGAAGTAGTCCGAGATGCCGCTGCCGTCGCCCGCGCTGTTGCCGACGTCGGCGGCCACCACCAGCGGGTCGGTCGAGACGACGCTGGCGTACTCGATGCCCGTCGCCATCTGGTAGTCGGAGATCACCTTCCCGGAGGCCGGGTCGATGGTCTGGATGTGCAGTTGCCGGCTGCCGTAGCTGCCGCACTTGCGCACCGCGACCAGCTTGGGGCCGCCGCCGTACCCGTCGTCGTAGCAGGAGTCCGTCGGCTTCGGCTGCCACAGCGGCTTGCCGGAGTCGATGTCGAACGCGGCACCGCCGCTGGTGCTGCCGACCGCGACGGTGTGCTGAGAGACCGTCACGTTCTCCAGGCTGACCACGGAGTCACCGGTCTTGACCGTCTTCGTCCACAGCGTGGTGCCCTTGCTGAGGTCGATGGCGGCGACCTGGCTGCATCCCGCGGTGGAGCCCTTCGTGGGCATCTTCGGCTGGAAGACGATCGCCGTCTTGTTGTCCGCGGTGACGTGCTTGCTGGCCGTGCACACCGGGCCGGGAAGCTTGAGCGTCCACAGCTTGGAGCCCTGGGCGACGTCGTAGCCGACGATCTCCGCGATCCCGCTCTTGGCGTACACCGTGTCGGTCAGCCAGGAGCCCGCGGTGACGACGGAGTCGTTCGCCTTGGGCATCGGGACCTTGAAGAGGACCTTGGCGGCGGGGTTCGCCGGCACCTTCTCCTTGCCGCCCGAGGACGTGCCCCCGGAGCCGTCCTTGCCGCCCGAGCCCCCGCTGGAGCCGGCGGTGTCGTCCTTCTTGCCGTCGCCCCCGGAGGACTTGGCGTACCAGACACCGCCGCCGACGATCAGGCCGATCACGACGAGCGCCGCGACGATGATGACGAGGGCGCTGTTGTTCTTCCCGCCGCCGGACTGCGCGGGCTGCGGAGCCATCGGCACGGTGGGAGCGCCCGGATAGCCGTAACCCTGCGGCTGGGTGTACGGGCTCTGCGGCGCGCCGGGGTAGCCGTAGCCGGGCTGGGGCGGCTGCGGGGCCTGGGGTGCCTGCGGGTAGCCGTAGCCGGGCTGGGGGGCCTGGGGCGGCTGGGGGGCCTGGGGGTAGCCGTAGCCGGGCTGCGGGGCCTGGGGCGGCTGGGGTGCCGGGGGCTGGGGCGGGCCGAAGCCGCCCTGCTGCGGGGGCTGGTTCGGCGGCTGGTTCGGGGGCGGAGGAGGCGGCTGGGTCATGGCGGAGGTACCTCGGTGAAGCTGTCGGGGCCGGACGGCGGAAGGAGGACGGGAGACGGGCCGGGACTCACTTGCCGAAGGCCATCATCAGCTTCTCCTTCGAGTCGTCGTTGCCGGACAACCGGGAGGAGGAGATGAAGAAACGCCCGTCGGCCCACTCGACGTCACCGTCGAAGAAGGAGTCCTCGATCTCCGCGGTGCCCGCCGGGTTCTGCAGCACCTTGGCCGGGGTGTGCGAGCCGCCGGAGGTCGGGATCGACACGATCTGGCCGCCCGCCTCGTACGACGGCTGCACATACGCGATCAGCTTGCCGCCCTCGGTCCGCAGCGGGGACATCGACTCGTCCACGGGGGACTTGACGCGCCACTTCTGCTTGCCGTTGGCCAGGCTGATGGCGACGATCTCGTTGGCGCCGGTCGTGGTGTCGGTGGGCAGGTAGAGCGTGTCGCCGTCGACGGCGACGCCCTGGCAGCCCTGCAGGTCGCGTTCGAGGATCGCCCAGCCGCAGTGCGGGGCGAACTTCTCGTCCACCTTGACCTCCGAGCGGAACTTGCCGTCCTTGGTGAAGGTGGAGATGTTCCAGGCCTTCTTGCTCTGGTTGGTCAGGTAGACCACCAGCGGGTCGAGGGAGTACGTCCGCGCGACCGTCCAGCCCTTCTTGACCGGCTGCGTCCACTTCACCTTGCCGCTGGCCGGGTCGAGTTCCTGGATCTCGTCGTGCTCGTTGCTGCCGCCGGCGCCGCAGGAGGCCACCTGGATCAGCCGGCCCGGGCCGCCCGCGAACGCGGTCGGGAAGCAGGCCGTACCGTACTTCTTCTTGTCGAACAGCTTGTGGCCGGTCTCCAGGTCGTACGCCGTGCCCGACTGCGAACGGCCCACCATCAGCGTCTTTCCGCTGATGGCCAGCTCGATGCTGATCGCGCTGTCGAACAGCGCGCCGTCGGCGACCTCGCCGCTCCAGCCCTTCTTGCCGGTGTTCAGGTCGATCTGCTGGATCTGGTTGCACTTGGCGCGGTCGCTGACGCCGCTCATGTACGCCACGACGATCTTGTCGTCGGCGGACTTCTCCGGGGTGACCGCACAGATCTTCTGCGGAAAGGCGATCGGGTCCCAGGTCGGGTTGCCGTTGCCGACGTTGTAGGCGACGAGCTGCTTGTACGCCGCCTTCACCGCCGTCTTGCCGGTGATCCACATGCCGGGTGCGTCGGCGCCGGAACCGGGGGCGTCGGGTGCGGTCTTGTACCAGAGCACCTTCGCCTCGCCGGGCTTGCGGCCGGCGTTGAGGTTCTCCGGGTCCGCACCGCCGTCGCCGCTGCCGTCACCGGGGTTGACCGGGTCACCGGAGGACTGCTTGCCGTCGTCACTCTTCTGGGCGACCGGCTTCTTGCCGCTGCCGTCGTCGCTCGTCAGCGCGTAGACGGTGCCGCCGATGACGGCCAGCGCGGCCACCGCGGCACCGATGATCAGCGCCGTCCGCCCCTTGAACGCCGGCTTCCCGCCGTAGGGGGCACCGGGCACGGTGCCGGGCGCGCCCGGGAACTGGGGCGGCTGCTGCGGATAGCCGTAGCCGGGCTGGGCGGCGTACGGGCCGGGCTGCGGGGGCTGGGCGTACGGGCCCGGTGCGCCGGGGGCTCCGTACGGGCCCGGCTGGGCGTAGGGGCCGGGCTGCTGCGGGTAGCCGTAGCCGGGCTGGGGCTGCGGGGGCTGAGGTGGCTGGGCCGGTGCCTGGGGCGGCTGGGCCGCCGGCGGCGGTGGCGACTGCGGGGCCCCGAATCCGCCACCGTGCGGCGGCTGGTCCTGCGGTGCTCCGAAGCCGCCCTGCGGCGGCTGGTTGGGCGGCTGAGTCATCAGCGCTCTTCCCCCTCGTTCACTGATTTTTAGCCACGCCCTGAGGTTCGTTCACGGACCCAAGGTCGTACTCAGACAGTTCTCAGACGGCTCTTTCTATCACCAAGGGCAGACAACAGACGGGGCCGTGCCCTCCCCTGTTCCCAAGGGAGGACCGGCCCGTGACGCCGTCGTTATGCGCCTTCACGCCCCCTTCACGCAGCGCACGCGCCCCCTGCGCGAGATGCGTGTGAGGTCGTGTGCGGTCAGGCGTCCTCCGCCAGTTCCAGCCAGCGCAGCTCCAGTTCCTCGCGCTCGGTGGCCAGATCGCGCAACTGGCCGTCCAGTTCGGCGACCTTCGCGAAGTCCGTGGCGTTCTCGGCGATCTGGGCGTGCAGCTTGGACTCCTTCTCGGAGACCTTGTCCAACTGGCGCTCGATCCGCTGGAGTTCCTTCTTGGCGGCGCGCTGGTCGGCGGCGCTCTTCTCCGACGTGTCCGGCTTGGGCGCCGTGGCGGCGGCCCGTGCGGCGACCGCCTCCTCCATCCGCTGACGCCGCTCCAGGTACTCGTCGATGCCGCGCGGCAGCATCCGCAGGGCGCCGTCGCCGAGGAGGGCGAACACCCGGTCCGTGGTGCGCTCCACGAAGAACCGGTCGTGGGAGATGACGATCATCGAGCCGGGCCAGCCGTCGAGGACGTCCTCCAGCTGGGTGAGAGTCTCGATGTCGAGGTCGTTGGTGGGCTCGTCGAGGAAGAGGACGTTGGGCTCGTCCATCAGCAGGCGCAGCAGCTGCAGGCGCCGGCGCTCACCACCGGACAGGTCGCCGACCGGCGTCCACTGCTTCTCCTTGCTGAAGCCGAACGTCTCGCACAGCTGGCCGGCGGTCAGCTCGCGCCCCTTGCCGAGGTCGACGCGCTCCCGGACGTGCTGCACGGCCTCCAGGACCCGCCAGGTGGGGTCGAGTTCGGCGACCTCCTGGGAGAGGTAGGCGAGCTTGACGGTCTTCCCGACCGCGACCCGGCCGCCCGCCGGCTGCGTCTCGCCCTCGGTCCGCGCCGCCTCGGCCATGGCCCGCAGCAGGGAGGTCTTGCCGGCGCCGTTGACGCCGACGAGGCCGATGCGGTCGCCGGGGCCGAGCTGCCAGGTGACGTGCTTGAGCAGCACCTTGGGTCCGGCCTGCACGGTGACGTTCTCCAGGTCGAAGACCGTCTTGCCGAGACGGGAGGAGGCGAACTTCATCAGCTCGCTGCTGTCCCGGGGCGGCGGCACGTCCGCGATCAGCTCGTTGGCGGCCTCCACCCGGAAGCGCGGCTTGGAGGTGCGCGCGGGCGCCCCGCGGCGCAGCCAGGCCAGCTCCTTGCGGATGAGGTTCTGCCGCTTGGCCTCCTCGGTCGCGGCGATCCGCTCGCGCTCCGCGCGCGCGAAGACGTAGTCGGAGTAGCCGCCCTCGTACTCGTAGACGTCGCCGCGCTGCACGTCCCACATGCGGGTGCAGACCTGGTCGAGGAACCAGCGGTCGTGCGTCACGCAGACCAGCGCCGAGCGGCGGCTTTGCAGGTGCCGGGCCAGCCAGGAGATGCCCTCGACGTCGAGGTGGTTGGTGGGCTCGTCGAGGACGATCAGGTCCTGTTCCTCGATGAGCAGCTTGGCGAGCGCGATACGGCGCCGCTCGCCACCGGACAGCGGCCCGATGACGGTGTCGAGCCCCTTCGGGAAGCCGGGCAGGTCGAGCCCGCCGAACAGCCCGGTGAGCACGTCCCTGACCTTGGCGTTGCCGGCCCACTCGTGGTCGGCCATGTCGCCGATGACCTCGTGGCGGACGGTGGCGGCGGGGTCGAGGGAGTCGTGCTGGGTGAGCACGCCGATGCGCAGCCCGCCGGAGTGGGTGACGCGTCCGGTGTCGGCCTCCTCCAGCTTGGCGAGCATCCGGATGAGGGTGGTCTTGCCATCGCCGTTGCGGCCCACCACACCGATCCGGTCGCCCTCGGACACACCGAGCGAGACGCCGTCCAGCAGGGCACGGGTGCCGTACACCTTGCTGACGTTCTCGACATTGACCAGGTTGACGGCCATTTCACTCCTGCCAAGGGGGACGGATCGACCTTCCAGCGTAGTCGGCGGCGGCCGTGCCCCTTCCCGCCGCAGGTCAGCGGCCTCAGGCAGGCAGTACGGTCGCGCCGGGCGCGGGTGCCGTCGCCGTGCGCACCGTGCGGCAGGTGCCGGAGGCCCGCAGGGCCTCGGCGACCTTCGACGCGGACTCCGCGTCGCGGGCGAGGAAGGCCGTCGTGGGGCCCGAGCCGGAGACGAGCGCAGTGAGCGCGCCCGCGCCGCGACCCGCCGCGAGGGTGTCGGCCAGCTCCGGGAAGAGGCAGAGCGCGGCGGGCTGCAGATCGTTGGAGACGGTGGCCGCGAGCGCTTCGGGGTCGCCCTTGGCGAGCGCGTCGAGCAGGTCGGCGCAGGCGGTCGGCTCGGGGATCGTACGGCCCTCGGCGAGACGGTCGAACTCGCGGAAGACGGCCGGGGTGGACAGCCCGCGCTCGGCCATCGCGAACACCCAGTGGAAGGTGCCGCCGACCTCCAGGGCGGTCAGCTGCTCACCGCGCCCGACACCGAGGGCCGCGCCCCCGACCAGGCTGAACGGCACGTCGCTGCCGAGATCGGCGCAGATGGCGAGCAGTTCGGCACGGGAGGCGCCGGCACTCCAGAGCGTGTTGCACGCGAGAAGCGCACCCGCGCCGTCCGCGCTGCCGCCCGCCATGCCGCCCGCGACCGGGATGTCCTTGGCGATGTGGATGTGCACGGCCGGCTCGATGCCGCGGCGTTCGGCGAGCGCGACGGCCGCGCGCGCGGCGAGGTTGGTGCCGTCCAGGGGGACCTGGCTCGCGTCCGGCCCCTCGCAGGTGATGCGGAGCCGGTCCGCCGGCGTGACGGTGACCTCGTCGTACAGACCGACCGCGAGGAACACGTTGGCCAGGTCGTGGAACCCGTCGGGGCGGGCGGCCCCCACCGCGAGCTGGACGTTGACCTTCGCCGGTACCCGTACCGTCACGCTCACTTGCCCGCCTCCTTCTGCTCGGCGATCCGAGCGAACTCCTCGACCGTCAGTGACTCCCCGCGCGCCTGCGGCGAGATCCCGGCCGCGACCAGCGCGGCCTCGGCGGCCGGGGCGGACCCGGCCCACCCGGCGAGCGCCGCGCGCAGGGTCTTCCTGCGCTGCGCGAACGCCGCGTCGACGACCGCGAAGACCTCGCGCCTCGACGCCGTCGTGCTGAGCGGCTCGGCCCGCCGGACGAGCGAGACGAGCCCGCTGTCGACGTTCGGCGCGGGCCAGAAGACATTGCGCCCGATGGCCCCGGCCCGCTTCACGTCCGCGTACCAGTTGGCCTTCACGGACGGGACGCCGTACACCTTGGAGCCGGGCGCGGCGGCCAGCCGGTCGGCGACCTCGGACTGCACCATCACGAGCGTCCGCTCGATGCTCGGGAAGGTTTCGAGCATGTGCAGCAGCACCGGTACGGCCACGTTGTACGGCAGGTTCGCCACCAGGGCCGTCGGCGGCGGTCCGGGCAGTTCGGCGACGTGCATGGCGTCGGAGTGCACCAGCGCGAACCGCTCGGCGCGCTCCGGCATGCGCGCGGCGACGGTCGAGGGCAGCGCGCCGGCCAGCACGTCGTCGATCTCGACGGCGGTGACCCGGTCGGCGGCCTCCAGCAGCGCGAGCGTGAGGGAGCCGAGCCCCGGGCCGACCTCGACGACCACGTCGTCGGGGCGGACCTCGGCGGTACGGACGATACGGCGGACCGTGTTGGCGTCGATCACGAAGTTCTGGCCGCGCTGCTTGGTGGGACGGACACCGAGCGCTGCCGCCAGCTCACGGATGTCGGCGGGGCCGAGGAGGGCGTCGGGGGTGGGGCTGCTCACGGGACAAGGGTACGGGGGTGTGGACAGCCCGGTTGCCAGGGCGTCGGCCGACGGTGCCGCGACTGCGGCTACTTGTGCAGCCGGGCCCCGCAGTGCGGCCAAGGGCTGGCGCCGGCGCGTACGTACAGCTTCTTCGCGCGGTACGTCTGCTCCTCCGCCGTCGCGTCCTGCGGACGCCCGTGACCGCCGAGGCTGTGCCAGGTGTGGGTGTCGAACTGGTAGAGCCCGCCGTAGTTCCCCGACGGGTCCACCGCGTGCGGACGGCCGCCGGACTCGCACGCGGCCAGCGCGCGCCAGTTGAGGTGGTCGGCGCCCTGCACGGACTTCGGCCGGGGCTTGGTGCCCACCTTCACCAGCTGCGTGCTCGGCCCGCGCACCACCTCGGACGTCTCCTTGCGCGGCTTCTCCCGGACGCCGTTGACGGTGCGCAGGAGGTAGGTGTCCCGCCGCAGTCCGGGCTGGCCGGGCCGTTCGACGACCTCGGTGCCCTTGAAGAGGGAGGGGTCCTCGGTCCGCTCGACCCCGAAGGGGATCTGCTCCTCGCGCACCTCCTTGACGCCGGTCACCCGCAGCACGGTCACCGTCTGCCCGTCGCGCGGGAAGCTGTCGGCCGGGACGGAGGTGGTGTCCTGCCCGTGCAGGGTGACGCCGGCCTCCTCGACGGCCTCGCCGACGGTGGCCGCGTTGGTGCGGATGGTGCGGGTGCGGCCGTCCGCCATGATCGTGACCGCGCGCTCGGTGCGCACGTCCAGCGCGAGCCCGGCACGTCCGATGCTCCGGGACCGCGAGGCCGACAGGTACGCGCCCTCCGCGCGCACCCCCAGCTCCCTGAGCGCCTCGTCCACCGTGTGCCCCGTCGTCCACACTTCGCGCCGCTCGCCGTCCAGCGTGAGCCGTACGGGGCGCCCGTAGCGCACCGCGACCTCGTCACCGCTGGCGAGCGCCGCGCCGGGGGCGGGCGCGACCACGTCGTGGGCTCCCACGCGCACGCCCTCATCGGCCAGCAGCTCCGACACGTCGTCGGCGAAGGTGTGCAGCGTGCGCGGTTCGCCGTCGACGCTCAGCTCGATCGCCTTGTCCTTGGCGACGAAGGCGGTGGTGCCGCCCGCGAGGAAGGCGACGACCAGCGCCTGCGGCAGCAGACGGCGCACCGCGGACTCCGAGCGCTCGGCGGAGCGCGCCCTGCGCCGGCGCACCGCCCGCCCGACCGCCTCCTGGGGCGCGGCGAACTCCAGGGTCACCGGTTCGGGAACGTCGGGCACGCTCGCCACCTGCCGCGGCAGCGGCAGCACCGGCTCGGTGACGAAGTACGCCTCGGCCTCGTAGGCGGGCCGGTAGGTGTCCTCGTACATCCCGTAGGGCAGCGTCTCCGCGGTGTGCACGGAGGCGTCATGGCCGTACGGGTCGTACGTCTCGTACTGCGACTTGCTCACGCCGACACGCTCCAGAAGGCCAGAGGGGTCCGGATCGGGCCCCCAGAACCTAGCGGAGCGGATGTCACTGTCCAAAGCGACGCGACTACGTACTGTTGCGCGCCGAATCTGCGGCCGGTGATCGAATCAGTAAGCGAAGGCGCGTGCGGTGTTCGCGCCCAGGGCGGTCGCCAGGGTGTCCTCGTCGATGCCGCGCACGGCGGCCATCGCGCGCACCGTGACCGGCACCAGATACGGGGCGTTGGGCCGTCCGCGGTAGGGCGCCGGGGTCAGGAAGGGCGCGTCGGTCTCCACGAGGACCAGCTCCAGCGGGGCGACGGCGAGGGCGTCCCGGAGGTTCTGGGCGTTCTTGAAGGTGACGTTGCCCGCGAAGGACATGAAGTAGCCCTCGCGGGCGCAGATCTCGGCCATCTCGGCGTCGCCGGAGTAGCAGTGGAAGACAGTGCGCTCGGGGGCGCCCTCCTCCTTCAGGACGCGCAGGACGTCGGCGTGGGCGTCGCGGTCGTGGATGACGAGGGCCTTGCCGTGCCGCTTGGCGATCTCGATGTGGGCGCGGAAGGACCGCTCCTGGGCCGCCTTGCCCTCGGGCCCGGTGCGGAAGTAGTCCAGCCCCGTCTCGCCGATGCCCCTCACCTGGGGCAGACCGGCCAGCCTGTCGATCTCGGCGAGGGCGTCGTCCAGCGCGGCGTCACCGCCCGGCTGCCGTGCACCCTGCCGGGACCAGCCGTCGGGGTCGCCGTGGACGATCCGCGGGGCCTCGTTGGGGTGCAGCGCGACGGTCGCGTGGACGTTCTCGTACGCGGCGGCCGTCTCGGCGGCCCACTGCGAGCCCTTGATGTCGCAGCCGACCTGGACGACCGTCGTCACCCCCACCGACGCGGCCTTCGCGAGGCCCTCCTCGACGGTGCCGGACTGCATGTCGAGGTGGGTGTGGGAGTCGGCCACGGGCACCCGGAGGGGCTCCGGGAGCGGCGGTGCCGCGTTCTTGTCGGCGTTCGAAGGCATGCCCCCGATCCTACGAAAGGAGCATGCGTTCGAACGTCGGCGATGTGCTCAGCTCGCCCTGCGCTGGAACGGGTGCAGGAGATCGGACAGATGCCAGTGGTGGTGTTCCTCGGCCCGCGCGGCCGTCTCCGCCGCCTGCGGTGCCTCGGCCTGCCGCGCCTCGGCCCGCGGTGCCTGGTGGTGCTGCGCCGCGCTGCGCACCGACGACACCTGCCCCGGCCGCATGATCCGGACGACGTGGCCGTCGCAGTTCTGGCACGTCGGCCGGCTCAGCGGGGACGGCACGACCTGCCCGCCGGTCACGTACATCACGAACTCGTGGCCGTCGGCATCCGTGTGGTGCTCTATCGCGTACGACTGCTCCCAGCCGTGCCCGCATCGCATGCAGGCGAACGAGTACGACTCGTGAACGACGGCTGTGGCCGTACCGCGGAGGCCGGTCTGCCCTGCGATCTCGCTCATTCCAGCTCCTCTTGTCCGCTGGACACGGGACGGGTGCGTCCCTTCGACCAGTGGACGCCTTCACCGGAGCGAATGCAGCAGGGCCTGTCGAGTGTTGGAGGCGATTTGGACGTCGCTTGCCAAATCGGCCCGGGGCGGGGGGCTGGTCTTTGCTTTCGGCGCCAGCCTTTTGCCCTCACATGGGGCGCGTGCTCAACCGAGAACGCCCCTGCTCAGAGAGCCTATTCAGCAAACGGTCAGCCCGCCACGAACCGAACCCCCAACGGCACCCCCGGCTCAGTCGCCCGCCTTCTTCGCAGCAACGACCGCGTCGAAAACAACCCTCTTCTGCAGCCCGGCCTCCGCCGCCACCGCGGCGATCGCCTCCTTGCGCCGTTCCCCCGCCTCCTCGCGAACCCGCACCCGGCGCACCAGCTCCGCCGCGTCGAGTTCCTCGGGGACGGATTCGGGCGCACCCTCCACCACGACGGTGATCTCCCCGCGAACCCCCTCGGCGGCCCACCGCGCCAGCTCGTCCAGCGGCCCCCGCCGCACCTCCTCGTACGTCTTGGTCAGCTCACGGCACACGGCGGCCCGCCGCTCCGCGCCGAAGACCTCGGCCATCGCGGCGAGGGTGTCGTCGAGCCGGTGCGGGGCCTCGAAGTAGACGAGCGTCCGCCGCTCGCCGGCGACGTCGCGCAGCCGGGACAGCCGCTCCCCCGCCTTGCGCGGCAGGAAGCCCTCGAAGCAGAACCGGTCGACGGGCAGCCCGGACAGGGCGAGGGCGGTGAGCACGGCGGACGGCCCGGGGACGGCGGTGACCCGGATGTCCTTCTCCACGGCGGCCGCGACCAGCCGGTACCCCGGGTCGGAGACCGACGGCATCCCCGCGTCCGTGACGAGCAGCACACGCGCGCCGCCGAGCAGCTCCTCGACCAGCTCGGGGGTGCGGGCGGCCTCGTTGCCCTCGAAGTACGACACCACGCGGCCCTTGGGGGTCACACCCAGCGCCTGGGTGAGCCGGCGCAGCCGACGCGTGTCCTCGGCGGCGACGACGTCGGCGCCCGCCAGCTCCTCGGCCAGCCGGGGCGGCGCGTCCGCGATCTCGCCGATGGGGGTTCCTGCCAGGACAAGGGTTCCAGTCACGCCCCCATCCTCCCAGGGCCGGCGAGGAGGGGGGAAAGCGACCGCATCGCGACCGGTACCTCACATGCACGGGACTCACACAGAACGGTTCCCTACGATGGCGCGGTGACCAGTACCGCGTCCTCCACGGACCTCCGGCAGGGCCAGGCACCGCACGACCAGCGGCCGTCGTGGCAGCGGCGGCTGCGCCGATTCGGCTACACGCCCGCCAAGGACGCTCCCTCGGGCGTACGCGACCGGCTGGTGCCGCCGTACGTCGAGCCGAGTCCGCGCCTGTGGCAGGCGCTGGGCGTCCCGCCGGTCCTGGCGGAGCGGATCACCCGCTGGTCGGGCTGGATCGGTCCGCTGCTGGTGACGCTGATGGCGGGCCTGATGCGGTTCTGGAACCTGGGCAGCCCGCGCGCGGTGATATTCGACGAGACGTACTACGCCAAGGACGCCTGGGCGCTCGTCCACCGCGGGTACGAGGTCAACTGGGACAAGAACGCCAACGACCTGGTGCTGCAGACCCACGGCCATCTCGCGATCCCCACGGACGCGGCGTACGTCGTGCACCCGCCGGTGGGCAAGTACGTCATCGGTCTGGGCGAGCTGATGTTCGGGTTCGACCCGTTCGGCTGGCGGTTCATGACGGCGCTGCTGGGGACGCTCTCCGTCCTTCTGCTGTGCCGGATCGGCCGCCGGATGTTCCGCTCGACGTTCCTCGGCTGTCTGGCGGGCGCGCTGATGGCGGTGGACGGCCTGCACTTCGTGATGAGCCGGACCTCGCTGCTCGACGGCGTGCTGATGTTCTTCGTCGTGGCCGCGTTCGGCTGCCTGATCGTCGACCGGGACAGATCACGGGAAAAACTGGCCGCCGCCCTCCCCGCCGGTCCCGACGGCCGGGTACGCCCCGACGACCACGTCGGCGACACCTTCCGCTTCGGCTGGCGGCCCTGGCGCTGGGGCGCCGGGCTGATGCTGGGCCTGGCCATCGGCACGAAGTGGAACGGCCTGTACATCCTGGCCGCGTTCTTCGTGATGGCGGTGCTGTGGGACTCGGGCGCGCGCAAGGTGGCCGGCGCCCGGCACCCGCTCGTCGCGGCGCTCAAGTACGACACCGGCATCACGTTCCTCGCGACGTTCCCGGTGGCGCTCACCGTCTACCTGGTCTCCTGGACCGGCTGGATCCTCTCCCCGTCCGACGGCACCGGCGGCTACTTCCGCAACTGGGCGGCGACCGACGGCAGGGGCGGCAACTGGACCTTCCTGCCGGACTGGCTGCGCAGCCTGTGGCACTACGAGCACGAGGTCTACAAGTTCCACATCGGCCTGTCGTCCCCGCACACCTACCAGTCCAACCCGTGGAGCTGGATGGTGCTGGGCCGCCCGGTGTCGTACTTCTACGAGTCCCCCTCCCCCGGCGCCTACGGCTGCCCGGCCGACGCCGGCCAGAAGTGCGCCCGGGAGGTACTGGCCATCGGCACACCGCTGCTGTGGTGGGCGGCCTGCTTCGCGCTCCTGTACGTCCTGTGGCGGTGGCTGCTGCGCCGCGACTGGCGGGCCGGCGCCATCGCCTTGGGAATCGTGGCCGGCTACCTGCCCTGGTTCCACTACCAGGAGCGAACGATCTTCCTCTTCTACGCGGTCGTCTTCCTGCCGTTCCTGTGCCTCGCGGTGGCCATGCTGATCGGCGCGATCATCGGCCCACCGGGCTCCACGGAGACCCGCCGCGTGATCGGCGCATCGACGGCGGGCGTCCTGGTCCTGCTGATCGCCTGGAACTTCATCTACTTCTGGCCGCTGTACACGGGCACGGCGATCCCGATCGACTCGTGGCGGTCGCGGATGTGGCTGGACACCTGGGTGTAGCTGTGTAGACCTTGCACGAGGGCACGGCCGGCGGCCGTGCCCTCGTGGTCGATGCTGGTCGTCACTGGCCGTCGCCGGCCGCCCTCGGACGGCCCGGAGACGGCCCAGAGAGATGAGCCGGCAGATTTACAGACGGTACAGGGGACGACCCGTGAGCTGCGGTTTCGCAGCCGACAACGACGGTCACCCCACGTCTGCCCCACCGGAAGGTGACTCTGGTACGTCGTTGAGCCGGTCAGCCAGAATCATCGCCACATCGTCTGCCAAGTCGCCGTCGGTGTGGCGGATCAACGCCTGGTGTAGTTGCTCCAGGAAGTCCGGCGGGGTGGGGCCGACGCCCAGCCCCTCCATGGCCTCCGGCAGAGCGAAGAATTCGCTGTCGCGGTTCCGGGCCTCGATCACACCGTCGGTGTACAGCAGCAAACGGTCACCAGGGATGAACGCATAGCTTTCAGGCTTCTCGGGGAGGCCGGCGATGAGGTCTTCGAGGCCAAGAGGTGGCGACGGCAAGCTCGGCATAAGCGGCGTGGCCCTGCCCTGGTGCAGCAGCAGCGGTGGCGGATGTCCACGGCTTACCAGCTGCACCACGGGTTCGTCCGGCACCTGCGCGATGAGCGCCGTGGTGAACCCTTCCAGCAGAACCTCCTGACCATACGCACCCGGCACGGCGACCTCCCGCCGCAGCGCAGCCGCGCAGCGGTTCATGACCTCCGCCAGGTCCTCCTCATAGTGCACGGCTTCCCGGAACGCGCCCAGCGCCACCGCGACGGCTCGCACCGCGGACAGCCCCTTGCCCCGGACATCCCCGACGATCATCCGGACGCCGTACCGCGTCTGCACGGCCTCATACAGATCACCGCCCACCCGTGCCCCAGTCCCGGCCGCAAGGCAAAGGCTGCCGACCCGCAGCGGGCCCAGGCGCGCGGGCACGGGCCGCAACACGACCTCCTGGGCCGCCACGGCGATGCGGCGGACCCGGTCAAGTTCTTCCTGCCTGCGCTCCTGCATAGCGCGGCTTGTAATGAAACCAGCCACGAAGACCAAGATCAGAGCCAGGAAGTTGCTGTAGACCTGCAGGGTGCCCCATGCCCCGTTATAGGTCGCAGTGGTCACGCTGATCGCCAGCGCTAGGACCGCCGCCGCGGTGGTGCCCTTGGGCCCCAACGTCACTGCCGCCAGCGCCGGCACTGCGGTGAGAAAGGGGCCGGTATAGATGAAGTGCGCAGGCGTGAGCTCGATGACCAGCACGGCCAGCGCGATCAGATAGGGCACACACTGCATCAGTGTGAAGAGGACCTGGTTATGACCGCCTGCTCCTGGCAGCGAGGGTGAGCGCAAGAGCGACCCCATGCACCAAGGGTGCCTCGCTGAAACCCACAGCTCCACCCAGTCAGCCGCCTTGGGCAGTACGAGGACTGGCCCAGCCCATTTACAGCGGGCTAAGTCCGCTGTCCGTGACCTGCAGGTTTGCCTCTGCGTGCTGCTGCTGGGGGACGCCTGGGGGAATCAGCGTCTGTTCCAGGTCTGCTCTGTGTCGCGAACAGCCGGTGGCCGGGGTGGGTGCGCGGGTACGGTCGGGGTGCTGGATCCGACCGTGGTCGAGGGGGTTTTGGTGGCGGGCGGGGAGGCGCAGTACGGCGCTGAGGGTGGGGACCACGTCGACTTCCGCGACGGCGTGTTCATCGGCCCGGTCACGGGCAAGGGCGACCACCACCACTACTACGGGACCCGGCGGCCTGCGGCCGAGTGGCCGCATCAGGTGGGGGTGATCCCACCGCGGGCGGGTTGCTTCCAGACCCGCGCGGAAGTGGTTCGGCTGCGTGAGGCACTCACGGGTGGGCAGGCTGCGGTCCTGGTGGGGCAGGACACGGTCCACGGGCAGGTGCTGGCCGGCATGGGTGGGGTGGGCAAGACCCAGCTGGCCGCCGACTACGCCCGCACCGCCTGGCAGGCCGGTGAACTGGACGTGCTGGTGTGGATCACCGCGAGCAACGCCACCGCTGCTGCCTCCGGGTATGCGCAGGCCGCCGTGGAGATCCTGGGCGCCGACCCCGCGGACCGGGAAACGGCCGCCCGCGTGTTCCTGGCCTGGCTGGAGCCCAAGGCGAACGCGACGCCGTGCCGGTGGCTGGTCGTACTCGACGACGTCACCGACCCCGCCGACCTGAACGGTCTGTGGCCGCCGGCCGGCCCGCACGGCCGGACCCTGGTCACCACCCGCCGTCAGGACGCCGCCCTGATCGGCCGTCTGATCAAGGTCGGGCTGTTCACCGAGGCCGAGTCCCTCGCCTACCTCGCCGCCGCGCTGGGCGCCCGTGAGCGCCGTGAGCCCGACGATCAGCTGACCGCGCTCGCCCAGGATTTAGGGCACCTGCCGCTCGCACTGTCGCAAGCCGCTGCCTACCTCATCGACGCCGGCATCAGCGCCGCCGCCTACCGAGGGCTGCTGGCCGACCGTGCCACCCTGCTCGCGGATGCCGCCCCCGAGGTCCTGCCCGACGGCCAGACCCAGACCGCGGCGGCAGCCTGGTCGCTGTCCGTCGACCGCGCCGACGCTCTGCGCCCTGCAGGCCTGGCCCGCCCGATGCTGCAGCTCGCCGCCTTCCTCAGCCCCAACGGCATCCCCGAAACCGTCCTGACCAGCGCTCCCGCCCTCGCCCACCTGACCGGGCACCGCCGGACTCCCGTGTCTGTCACTGCCGAGGAGGCGGTCGGTGCTCTGCGGGCGCTGGATCGGCTCAGCCTCATCGACCACACCCGCGCCACCCCGCACCAGGCCGTCCGCGTCCACCAGCTCATCCAGCGCGCCACTCGTGACACGCTCACCCCCGGCCAGTACGTCCAGCTCGCCCGCACCGCCGCCGACGCCCTCACCATCGCCTGGCCCGCCATCGAACGCGACACCGAACTCGCCCAGGCCCTGCGCGCCAGTGCCACCACCCTCACCCGCACCGCCGAAGACGCCCTGTACCGGCCCGCCGCGCATACGGTGCTGTTCCGGGCCGGACGAAGCCTCGGCGAAGCCGGCCAGGTCACCGCCGCCACAGCCCACTTCCGTCGCCTGACCGAGACCACCGGCCACCACCTCGGCCCCGACCACCCCGACACCCTGGCCGCCCGCCACAACCTCGCCCGCTGGCGGGGGGAGGCGGGGGATGCGGCCGGTGCCGCAGCCGCGTACGAGGAGCTGCTGGCCGACCGGCTGCGGGTGCTGGGTGAGGACCACCCCCACACCCTGGCCACCCGCAACGAACTCGCTCGGTGGCGGGGGGAAGCGGGGGATGCGGCCGGCGCCACAGCCGCGTGCGAGGAGCTGCTTGCCGACCAGGTTCGGGTACTGGATGAGGACCACCCCGACACCCTGAACACCCGCCACAACCTCGCCCACTGGCGGGGGGAAGCGGGGGATGCGGCCGGCGCCGCATCCGCGCTCGAGGAGCTGCTGGCCGACCGAGTCCGGGTGCAGGGTGAGGACCACCCCCACACGCTGACCACCCGCAGCCACCTCGCCCGGTGGCGGGGGGAGGCGGGAGACGCGGCCGGCGCCACAGCCGCGTACGAGGAGCTGCTGGCCGACCAGGTTCGGGTGCTGGGTGAGGACCACCCCGCCACCCTGACCACCCGCAACAACCTCGCCCACTGGCGGGGGCAGGCGGGAGACGCGGCCGGCGCCACAGCCGCGTACGAGGAGCTGCTGGCCGACCGGCTGCGGGTGCTGGGTGAGGACCACCCCCACACGCTGAACACCCGCAGCCACCTCGCCCGGTGGCGGGGGGAGGCGGGAGACGCGGCCGGCGCCACAGCCGCGTACGAGGAGCTGCTGGCCGACCAGGTTCGGGTGCTGGGTGAGGACCACCCCGCCACCCTGACCACCCGCAACAACCTCGCCCACTGGCGGGGGCAGGCGGGAGACGCGGCCGGCGCCACAGCCGCGTACGAGGAGCTGCTGGCCGACCGGCTGCGGGTGCTGGGTGAGGACCACCCCCACACGCTGAACACCCGCAGCCACCTCGCCCGGTGGCGGGGGGAGGCGGGAGACGCGGCCGGCGCCACAGCCGCGTACGAGGAGCTGCTGGCCGACCAGGTTCGGGTACTGGGTGAGGACCACCCCGACACCCTGAACACCCGCAGCCACCTCGCCCGGTGGCGGGGGGAGGCGGGGGATGCGGCCGCCGCCTCAGCCGCGTACGAGGAGCTGCTGGCCGACCAAGTTCGGGTACTGGGTGAGGACCACCCCGACACCCTGAACACCCGCAGCCACCTCGCCTACTGGCGGGGGCAGGCGGGAGACGCGGCCGGCGCCACAGCCGCGTACGAGGAGCTGCTGGCCGACCGGCTGCGGGTGCTGGGTGAGGACCACCCCGACACCCTGACCACCCGCCACAACCTCGCCCACTGGCGGGGGCAGGCGGGAGACGCGGCCGGCGCCACAGCCGCGTACGAGGAGCTGCTGGCCGACCAGGTTCGGGTACTGGGTGAGGACCACCCCGACACCCTGAACACCCGCAGCCACCTCGCCCACTGGCGGGGGCAGGCGGGAGACGCGGCCGGCGCCACAGCCGCGTACGAGCAGCTGCTGGCCGACCGGCTGCGGGTGCTGGGTGAGGACCACCCCCACACCCTGACCACCCGCAGCCACCTCGCCTACTGGCGAGGGAAGGCGGGAGAGACACCCCGCGCCTGAAGGCTGGCGGGATCCGACTCCGTCCCCGAGCCTGACGGGCTGGTCGCATGGGTCGCGGGGTACTGGCGTACGCCTACGGCCCCGTCGCCCTCCACGGATGCCGCTCCTCACCGCCGACTCGGCCGGCGTCCCACCCTGCACCCGGAGCCGATCCCGCAGGTTGACCACGCCCGTGTAGCTACATACGCCAGGTTTCGCCACCCCGGCGCATCCACCACCTGGGGCTTTGTGATTCGCCACTCGAACGCGCCATTCGAACGCAAGCGTGTCCGCCACCAGCAAAAAGCGTGTCCACTACCGACAAAGGGGGGCAAATCTCCGTCCGGAGATCGAGGCCGGACCCTTGAGCAACACGCTGGGCTTGGGGTTTCCTCGTCCACATACGCACCAGGGCCCGGCCTCGGGAGGCACCCCGAGGCCGGGCCGGTGCGCGGGGCGGGGTGGGTCCGGCCGCACACGCTTCGGCCGGGCTCACCCCTCATGCGTCACGAGAACCGCTCGACGCATCCCGCGATGGCAGTGACCGCCGTGAGGAACAGTGCCGCCAGCTGCACCCAGTCGGACTTCCGGCGCCCACGGCACCGCCCCCGCCTCGTCGATCGCTCCATCAGGTCCGGTCTCCCCTCTCGATGTGACCAACCTGCCCACCACGGGCAGGCGTTGGGGGAGGGACACGGCCGGACGTCACGCAACATACCGGCGCGCCAGGTGGCCGCACGACCGAGCGCCACCTTTCGCCAGCCTTCGCCACTGGGCAGTTCGAGGAGTGATCACACGCGTCCGCCAACGTCTCTGTTCGGACAACAATCGGCAACTCTGGCCACAGCCGCCCCGCATCCGCTTACAGTTCCTCTGCGACGTGTTTTTGAACGCGTTCAACGGGGAAAAACGGGGAGGATTCGCGCGATGCGCAGGGGAGTCAGGGGTGCCGTCATAGGCGGCGTGTGTGCGGTCATGCTGGGCGGGGCCGGGTACGGCGCGTACAACTTCGTGTCCGCGCTGAACGGCGACGGGGGAACGGGCGGCGGCCCGGCCGTCGTGAAGAGCGGTCCGCCGAGCAGCACGGAGGTCAAGGAGACGGCCGCGAAGTTCTTCGCCGCCTGGGAGAAGGGGGACGCCTCGACCGCGGCGGCCTACACCGACTTTCCCGAGGCGGCGCGGGAGCTGCTGACGGCGTACGGGGGCGACGCACACATCACCGAGGTGCACATCACGCCCGGTGCGGCCACCGGCACGACCGTGCCTTTCACGGTCAAGGCAACGGTGTCATACGGAGGGAAGACCCAACCGCTCAGCTACGAGAGCCGCTTGGACGTCGTGCGCGGGAGGACCTCGTACCGGCCTCTGGTCGACTGGCAGCCCTCCGTCGTGCATCCGCGGCTGCAGAAGGGGGACACGCTGATGACGGGCGAGTCCGCGACCCCGCCGATCGAGGCCGTCGACCGGGGCGGGAAGGTGCTCACGCCGGAGAAGTACCCGTCCCTCGGCCCGATCCTGGACGAGCTGCGCAAACGGTACGGCGACAAGGCGGGCGGCCGGTCCGGCGTGGAGCTGGTGATACGTCATGCGGGCGCAGAAGCAGGAGGAACGGGAGAAACCGGAGAAACAGGGGCCGACACGACCCTGGTGACCCTCGCCAAGGGGCGGCCCGGCAAGCTGCACACGACGCTCAGCGCGAGCGCGCAGGCGGCGGCCGAGGGCGCTGTGGAGAAGTACGCCGATTCGTCCCTCGTGGCCGTCAAGCCCAGCACGGGCGAGATCCTGGCCGTCGCCAACCACCGCAACGACGGATTCGACGCGGCCCTCCTGGGTGAACGCCCGCCCGGCTCCACCATGAAGATCATCAGCGCGGCGGCCCTCATTGACAACGGCCTGACCACCGCGAACGGCCCGGCGCCCTGCCCGCCCTCCGCCGTCTCCGAGAGCCAGACCTTCCAGAACCTCAAGGGCCTCACCCCGGACGAGCACGCCACGCTCTCCGACAGCTTCGCGCGCTCCTGCAACACGGCGTTCGTGAAGTTCGCGGACGAGGTCGAGGTGGACACCCTCACCAAGGAGGCCCAGGAGCGGTTCGGGCTGGGGCAGAACAACTGGCGGATCGGTGTCCCGTCCTTCGACGGCCGGGTTCCCGCCGCCGGTGGCTCCGACACCGCGGCCGCCCTGATCGGCCAGGGCCAGGTCCAGATGAGCCCGCTGAACATGGCCTCCGTGACGGCGACCGCGATGACCGGCACCTTCCGACAGCCGGTGATCGTGCCGCTGAGCCTGGACCACCGCGAACCGGCACGCGCGCGCGGACTGTCCCAGAGCACCGTCCAGCAGCTGCGCGCCATGATGAATCGCACAGCGACCAGTGGCACCGCGGCCGGGGTCATGTCCGGGCTCGGCGGGAACATCGGCGCGAAGACCGGCTCGGCGGAGGCCGACGGGCAGGCGAAGTCGGACAGTTGGTTCACCGGGTACCGGAACGACGTCGCCGCCGCGGCCATGGTCCAGGACGGCGGACACGGCATCGACGCGGCCGGGCCGATTGTCGCAAGTGTGCTACGGAATGCGGGCTGACATCACCCGCAAAGCCGGGGACCTTACCGTGGGTGCCGTCGTTGGGGAGTGTGAGGGCTGCGGGGACCCTGGGGAAAGCGCGGAGGAACTGAGGAAGTGGGCAAGAGAAGGCGCGTCGCCGAGCGACGGAAGACCAACCCCGCCGTGCTCGGCGGGATGATCGCCGTGGTCGTCGTCGGCGCCGGGTTCGGCGTCTACGCGCTCACCGACGGCGGCGCGTCGGCCGACGAGCAGTCGTCCACGGCCGACCACAAGGCCGTCAAGACCGGACCGCTCACCGCCGCCGAGGTCCGCACGGCCTCCACCCGCTTCCTCACCGCCTGGCAGCAGGGCCGGACCACCGAGGCGGCGGCCGCCACCGACGACCCGTCCGCCGCCACCGCACTGCTCACCGGCTACACCAAGGACGCCCACCTGAAGGACGTCACGCTCACCGCCGGCGCCGCCACCGGCGCCAAGGTGCCGTTCTCCGTCAAGGCGACGGTGTCGTACCAGAGCCTCAGCAAGCCGCTCGCGTACGGAAGTTCGCTCACCGTGGTGCGGCGGCCGAGCGACGGAGAGCCGCTGGTCGACTGGCACGACTCGGTGGTCCACCCGGACCTGAAGGACGGCGACACGCTCGTCACCGGCGAGTCCGGCACCCCGCCGGTCAAGGCGCTGGACCGCGACGGCGGGGAACTGACGACCGCCGAGTACCCGTCGCTGGGCACGGTCCTGGACGGGCTGCGGGAGAAGTACGGCAAGAAGGCGGGCGGCAAGGCGGGCGTGGAGCTGCGCGTCGTGCGCGGCAAGGCGTCGGAGGCGGCCAAGCTGTCCGACAAGACGCTCGTGGAGCTGAGCAAGGGTACGCCGGGCACGGTGAAGACGACGCTGAGCCCGACGCTTCAGGCGGCCGCCGAGAAGCAGGTCGAGACGCGGGCGCGGGCCTCGGTGGTGGTCCTGCGGCCGTCGACCGGTGAGATCCTCGCGGTCGCCAACAGCGGGCACGGCTTCAACACCGCCTTCCAGGGCTCCCTGGCGCCCGGCTCCACGATGAAGATCGTGACGTCGACGATGCTGTTCGAGAAGGGGCTCGTCACCCCCGAGGCATCGCACCCCTGCCCCAAGAAGTACAAGCTCGCCGGCTGGACGTTCCACAACGACGCCGACTCCGAGATCAAGAAGGGCACGTTCAAGCTGAGCTTCGGGGCCTCCTGCAACAACGCCTTCATCAATTTCGCGCCGAAGCTGTCCAACAGCGACCTGACGAAGGAGGCGCAGGAGGTCTACGGCCTCGGCCTGAACAACTGGGCCATCGGCGTCCCGTCGTTCGACGGCGCCGTCCCGGTGCAGAGCGGCGCGCAGATGGGCGCCTCGCTGATCGGGCAGGGCGGGGTGCGCATGAACCCGCTGAACATGGCGTCGGTGGCGGCGACGGTGGAGTCGGGCGTCTTCCGCCAGCCGTACCTGGTGGCCCCCACGGTGGACCACCGCACGCTGGCGAAGGCCTCGCGCACCATGTCGTCGAAGACGCAGGCCCAGCTGAAGGACGTCATGCAGTACACGGCGGCGTACGGCACGGCGGCCAAGGCGATGTCGGGCCTCGGCCCGGACTACGGCGCGAAGACGGGCTCCGCCGAGGTCGACGGCCAGAAGAAGCCGAACGGCTGGCTCACCGCGTACCGGGGCGACCTCGCCGCGGCGGGCGTGGTCCAGGCTGGCGGCCACGGCGGCGACACGGCTGGTCCGATCGTCGCGGCGCTGCTGAAAATGGGCGGCTGAGCAAGGCGGCCGAGCAGGGCGGCCGAGGCGAGCGGCTGAGCTGGACGGTCGAGCGGTCCGGGAGGCGTCAGCGGCCGACGGGCTCGGCGGTGTACGTCCGGCGCAGGAACCGGAGCAGCGTCTTCGACTCGAACTGCACCACCTCCACGCCGTGTGCGGAGTGGAACTCCACGACGGCCTGGACGCGCCCGCAGGGCCACACGCGTACGTCGCCGCTCTCGGCCGGCGACCGCAGTCCCCGTTCGAGCAGCGCACGCGAGAAGGTCCACTCGTGGTGCGGTCCGGGCAGGCCGACCCGGACCGATCGTGGATCGGTGTCGGGGTCGTACCGCAGCATGACGGGTACGGCCCCCGGGTCCTCCTCGTCCGTGACGATGTGGGCGCGCGCGTACTGCTCGACTACAGACATCGGACCGCCCTCTCACGTTCTGTGACCTACGCGGAAGTCGTGCGTCCGCTTTCCATCCAATGTGCCATATTTTCCGGTTCGCGCCCGGCGAGGGAGCGAGACTACGTCTCTCTTGCAAAAGGTTCGCAACAAGCCTCTAAAATCGTACGGTGCACGTACCTGACGGATTCATCGACGCCCCCGCCTCCGCGGTCACCGGAGTGGTCGCCGCCGGCGCCCTCGCGGTGAGCCTGCGCGGCGCCCGCCGCGAGCTCGACGAGCGGACGGCCCCGCTGGCCGGCCTGGTGGCGGCGTTCATCTTCGCCGTACAGATGCTGAACTTCCCGGTGGCGGCAGGCACCAGCGGCCACTTGCTGGGCGGTGCACTCGCCGCGATCCTGGTCGGCCCGTACACGGGCGTGCTGTGTGTGTCGGTCGTGCTGCTCATGCAGGGCGTGCTGTTCGCCGACGGCGGGCTGACCGCGCTCGGCGTGAACATCACCGACATGGCGATCGTCACGACCGTGGTGTCGTACGCCGTCTTCCGCGCGTTGCTCGCCGTACTGCCGCGCAAGCGGCGCTCGGTCACCGTCGCCTCCTTCGTGGCCGCGCTGGTCTCCGTGCCGGCCGCCGCCGTCGCCTTCACGCTCATGTACGCGGTCGGCGGCACCACGGACGTCGCCATCGGCAAGGTGGCGACCGCGATGATCGGCGTCCATGTGCTGATCGGCATCGGCGAGGCCGTGATCACCGCGCTCACGGTGAGCGCCGTCATCGCCGTCCGCCCGGATCTGGTGCACGGCGCGCGCGGCCTGCAGCAGCGGCTCAAGCTGCGCGTGAACGGCACGCTGGTGGACGCTCCGGCGCCCACGGCACCCGTCGCGGCGCGCACCTCCCGGCGCACCCTGTGGATCTCCGGACTGGTCGCGTCGCTGGTGCTCGCCGGCTTCGTGAGCTTCTACGCCTCCGCCGACCCCGACGGCCTGGAGAAGGTCGCGCGCGACCAGGGCATCGACAAGAGGACCGAGCAGCACGCGGCGGCCGACTCCCCGCTCGCCGGCTACGGCGTCAAGGACGTCTCGAACGCCCGGCTGTCCGGCGGCGTCGCGGGCGTGATCGGCGTCGGCGTCACGGTCGTCGCGGGCAGCGCGGTGTTCTGGGCCGTGCGCAGGCGCCGCGGCGCGGACGTCTCGCCCGTGAACGTGAACACGGGCGTGTGACATGGGAGCGGGACACGCGCACCGGCTCTACCGGCACGGGCACTCCCCCGTGCACGCCCTGCCTCCGCACACCAAGCTGGCGGCCGCGTTCGCCTTCGTCGTGGTCGTGGTGTCCACCCCGCGCGAGGCGATGTGGGCGTTCGCGGCGTACGCCGTCCTGCTCGCGTACGTCGCGTACCGCGCGCGCGTGCCCGCCGGTTTCCTGCTCGGACGGCTGCTGATCGAGGTGCCGTTCGTGGCGTTCGCGGTCCTCATGCCGTTCGTGGCGGAGGGCGAGCGGGTGCATGTGCTGGGCCTCTCGCTCAGCGTGAACGGGCTGTGGGGCGCCTGGAACGTGCTCGCCAAGGGCACGCTCGGCGTCGCCGCCTCCGTGCTGCTGGCCGCCACCACCGAGCTGCGCGAACTGCTGCTCGGGCTGCAGCGGTTGAAGCTGCCGCCGCTGCTCGTGCAGATCGCCTCGTTCATGATCCGCTACGGCGACGTCATCACCGACGAGATGCGCCGGATGCGGATCGCCCGCGAGTCGCGCGGCTTCGAGGCGCGGGGCGTACGGCACTGGGGCGTGCTCGCCAAGTCCGCCGGCGCGCTGTTCATCCGCTCCTACGAGCGCGGGGAGCGCGTGCACCTGGCCATGGTGAGCCGGGGGTACGCCGGCTCGATGCCGGTCATCGACGAGGTGACCGCGTCCCGGGCCGAGTGGTCGTACGCCCTCGCACTCCCCTGCGCCGCCCTCGTCGTCCGTCTGCTGGGATGGGTCCTGTGAGTACTGCTTCCCTGGAGGTCTCCGGCCTCGCGTTCGCCTATCCCGACGGCCATCAGGCCCTGTTCGGCGTGGACTTCTCGATCGGGCGCGGCGAACGGGTCGCGCTGCTCGGCCCGAACGGCGCCGGCAAGACCACCCTCGTCCTGCACCTGAACGGCATCCTGGGCGGCGGCACCGGCACGGTGACCGTGGCCGGGCTGCCGGTCGGCAGGCAGCACATGGCGGCGATCCGGCAGAAGGTCGGCATCGTCTTCCAGGACCCCGACGACCAGCTGTTCATGCCGACCGTGCGGGAGGACGTGGCGTTCGGGCCGGCCGCCGCCGGAATCAAGGGGGCGGCGCTGGAGGAGCGGGTGCGCACGGCCCTGGAGCAGGTCGGCATGCAGGACTTCGCCGACCGGCCGCCGCACCACCTGTCCTTCGGCCAGCGCCGCCGGGTCGCGGTCGCGACCGTGCTCGCGATGGAGCCGGAGATCCTGGTCCTGGACGAGCCGTCCTCCAACCTCGACCCGGCCTCCCGGCGTGAACTCGCCGACATCCTGCGCTCCCTGGACGTGACGGTCCTCATGGTCACGCACGACCTGCCGTACGCCCTGGAGCTGTGCCCGCGCTCGCTGATCCTGAGCGACGGCGTGATCGCGGCGGACGGCCCGACCGGCGAGCTGCTCTGCGACGACGCCCTGATGCGGGCGCACCGGCTGGAGCTGCCGTTCGGCTTCGCCCCGAAGTCCGTGACAATGGGCGCGTGACGCGTCAAGACGACCGAGACGACAAAGGGGCCGCCGGGTCGCTGCTGCTGGACGACCAGCTGTGCTTCGCGCTGTACGCGGCACAGCGCGCCGTGACCGCCGCGTACCGCCCGCTCCTCGACGACCTGGGGCTCACCTACCCGCAGTACCTCGTGCTGCTGGTCCTGTGGGAGCGCGGTGAGACCAGCGTGAAGGAGCTGGCGGGCGCCCTGCGCCTGGACTACGGCACCGTCTCGCCGCTGCTGAAGCGGCTGGAGGGGGCGGGCCTGGTGCACAGGGAGCGCGCGGCGGACGACGAGCGCTCGGTGCTCGTCGCGTGCACCGGGCGCGGGGAGCAGCTCAAGGAGCGCGCGGCTCGCGTGCCCGGCGCGCTGCTCACGACCACGGGGCTGGAAACGCAGGAGATCACGCGGTTGCGCGAGGAGCTGTGGAAGCTCACCGAGCGCGCCGACGCGGCGGCCGACCGGCGCTGATCTCGCGTTACCCCCGGTTGCCACCCCCTGGCGACGCAGACCGACCTACCGGCCGGTACCTTGTGCGCGATGTACTTGTGCGCCACTTGTCCCGGGGGAGGCCAACCTTGACCGATGTCACCGCTGACACCGCTGACACCGCTGTCGACACCCGTCCGACGAAGATCATGTACGTCGCCGAGGCAACCGCCCACGGTGGCCGGGACGGCTACGTCACCAGTCAGGACGGCCAGATCGAGCTGAAGGTCGCGATGCCCCCGGAGCTGGGCGGGGACGGCAACGGCACCAACCCCGAGCAGCTGTTCGCGGCCGGCTACAGCTCCTGCTTCCACAACGCGCTGATCCTGGTCGGCAACCGCGCGGGCTACGACCTGACCGGCTCCACGGTGGCCGCGAAGGTCGGCATCGGCCCGAACAAGCACCACGGCTACGGCCTCGCGGTCGCCCTCAGCGTCTCGCTGCCGGTCCTGGACCGGGAGATCGCGGAGAAGCTGGTGGACGCGGCGCACGAGGTGTGCCCGTACTCGAACGCGACCCGAGGCAACATCGACGTAACGATCCTCCTCGGCTAGCGCAGCAAAGGAATCCCAGGCTGACAGTGGGTGTTGCATGCGCTGTCAAAGGTGAGCCGAAAGGGATGAGCGGGCGTGGACGTGAACGGCGTGGTGGCCGAGGGCTTCGAGCCGGTCAGGGAGGCGTTCGCGGCGAACTTCGCGCTGCTCGGGGAGCGTGGCGCGGCCGTCGCCGTGTACCGGGACGGCCACAAGGTCGTCGACCTCTGGGGCGGCACCAGGGACGTGGACGGTACGGCCCCCTGGGAGCACGGCACCGCACAGGTCGTGCGCTCCGCGACCAAGGGCGTCGCCGCGGCCGCGCTCCTGCTGCTGCACCAACGCGGCGAACTGGACCTGGACGCCCCGGTCGGCACGTACTGGCCCGAGTACAAGGCGGCCGGCAAGGAGCGCACGCTCGTCCGGCACCTGCTCGCGCACCGCGCCGGCGTGCCCGTACTGGACCGCCCGCTGACTCCCGAGGAGGCGGCCGATCCCGACCTCGGGGCGGCGGCCGTCGCCGCGCAGGCACCGGTGTGGGAGCCGGGCGCGGACCACGGCTACCACGCGCAGACCTACAGCTGGCTCACCGGCGAGCTGGTCCGGCGGATCACCGGGCGGCCGGTGGGCGCGTGGGTGGCGGACGAGATGGCCGCGCCGGCCGGCGCCGACCTGTGGCTCGGCCTGCCCGTGGCGGAGCAGGCGCGCGTGGGCCGCGTCGGTCCCGTGGAGGCACCCCAGACGTCGGGCGCGCTGAAGACCCGCCCGAAGCGGTCCGTGTCCGAGGCCTACGCCGCCCCGGACTCCCTCACCCGGCGCGCCTTCGCCGCGATCACCCCGCTCCCGGACGAGAACGCGCCCGCCTACCGCGCGGCCGCCCTGCCCGCCTCCAACGGCATCGCCACCGCCGACGGCCTGGCGCGCTTCTACGGCTCGCTCATCGGTGAAGTGGACGGCGGCACGCGTCTGTTCACCCCCCGGACCATGGAACTGGCCCGCGCCGAGCAGTCCGCCGGACCGGACCGGATCCTCGTCGTGGGCACACGGTTCGGCCTCGGCTACATGCTGCACGGCAGCGCGTCCCCGCTGCTCTCCCCCGGTTCCTTCGGCCACCCGGGCCGGGGCGGCGCCCTCGCGTTCGCCGACCCGGAGACGGGCGTCGCCTTCGGCTATGTCACCAACGGATTCAGGAAGAGCGTGACGGCGGACCCGAGGGCGCAGGCGCTGGTGCGGGCGGTGCGTACGGCGCTCGCGTAGGGCGCTTGCTCAGGGCGCGTGCGGCGCCGCACGCGCCCTTTGGGCGTCACACGTTGATCGGGTGCGAGGTCCGGCCGGACGCCGCATCGATCTCCCCATGGGCCTTGGTCAGCAACTCCATGGCCAGTTCGTTGAGCGCGCGGGCGCCCGCTATCTCCTCGCCGACCCGTGGCTGGTTCGAGTCGACGCGGTGTCGGCTCGCGCTCCCATGGGCCCGGACCTCGCTGCCGTCGGGCAAGCGCACCAGGGCGACGGCGCGCGTGTGCGTGTCGTCTTCCTGGAATTCCAGCTCCACGTGCCAACCCACAGCGGTGTGCATCATGTCGACCACCTCCGGAGAACCACTGATACCAGGGTGCTCCCGCGCGCGCGGAACGTCATGCGGAGGCCCGATCGGTCCCGTCGCGGCCTTTGGGCCGGCCCAGTCGGCCGGCTCAGTCGCCCGGCTCAGTCGGCCGGCTCAGTCGCCCGGCTTCTCGTCGAAGCTGGCGAAGTAGGCGGCGGCCATGTCCTCGTCGCCGTGCCCCTGCGCGGCGGCCCGGGCGAGCCGTTCGGCCGTCGCGGCGGCGACGTCGAGCCGGACCCCGCCCCGCTCGCCCGCCTGCACGATGAGCCGGGCGTCCTTCGCTGCGGTGGCCACGGCGAACGACGCCGGGGACAGCTTCCCGTCGAGCACCAAAGTGGCCTTGGCCCGCAGGTACCCCATGTCGAGCGGCCCGCCCCGGATCAGTTCGAAGAAGTCCTGCGGGTCGACGCCGAGGGCCTGGCAGAGGGCCAGCACCTCACCCGCCGCCGCGGTGGCCGTGAGGACCCAGCTGTTGGCGACCAGCTTCAGCCGGCTGGCGCTGCCCGCCGCCCCGTCCGTACCGGTCCACACGGTCCTGGCGCCGACCGCGTCGAACACGGGCGTGACCGTCTTCCGGCCCTCCTCGGGCCCGGCGGCCAGCACGGTCAGCTGACCGGCCTCGGCGGGCTGGCGGGTGCCGAGGACGGGGGCGTCGTAGAACACCAGCCCGTGCTCGTCCGCGAAGCCGGCCAGGTCGGCGAGCAGTTCGACCCCGGCGGTGGTGCACTGCGCCCACACCGTGCCCGGACGTAGCGCCGGGGCGGCCTCGCGCATGACCTCCAGGACGGCGTTGCCGTCGTACAGCATGGTCAGCACGGCGTCGGCGCCCTCGACGGCCTCGGCGGGCGTTTCCGTGGCCCGGATCCCGTTCGCGGCCAGCGGCTCGGCCTTCTCGCGGGTGCGGTTCCACGCCCGGACCTCGAATCCGGCGCGGGCGAGGTTGCGGGCCATGGCGGCGCCCATGATGCCGGTGCCCAGGACACTGACGGTCGGCTTGTCGGTCATTGACGGCTCCCTGTCGTACGGTTCCTGCCCTCGTCGTCCGCGATCATCTTCGTACGGACGACCCTCAGGACCGCTCCTTTCCGGTGGCGGCGCGGACCAGTCCGTCCAGCCTGGCCTGGTGGCCGTCAGCTCCGCTGGAAGAACTCCACCTCCGCCAGGGCCAGGTGGCGGCCCCGGGTCAGACCGACGGGCGAGCGGAGCACCAGGCGTACCGTCTTCGCGTCGCTGATCCCGGTGGGGATCGTCTGGGGCCCCGGTTTGTCGCTGAGGGTGACCTCCTTGCGGTGCTTCTCGCCGTCCTGTGTCGTCACCTCCATGTCCAGCTGGAGTGCGCGTGCCTGGCGGGCGTACTCCTCCGGCGACGAGGACGCGCCGTTGGTGATGATCACGTCGACCAGCCGGAACGGCTTGCGGAAGGTGTAGGTCACCGAGGCGCCCGGCCCGGGCGCGCCCCAGTAGCGGTTGCTCAGCCCGTCCGTGGTGTCCGTCGCCGGATGCCCGCGCACCTCTGCGCTCGCCTTGACCTCGGCCGGGGTCACGGACCTGGCCTTGCCCAGTTTGTCCCGGGTGTCCTCGAACAGGGCGCGTCCGGCCGGCAGCAGCAGGAAGGCGCCAGCGCACAGCGCCAGTACGACGGCCAGGATCACGAAGAACCGGAACGCGCGGCCGGAGCCCGCGCGGGTCCGGCGGCGGAACGGCCATACCGTTCGCCACCACGGCAGCGGGGCGGGCTTCGCTGCGGGCGTCAGCTCGGCGGCGCAGCGTCGGCAGAAACGGCGTTCCGGCTGGTTGAGGGTGCCGCAGGCGGGGCAGGGGCGTCCCGTTCCTTCGTCCGGCGCGGCGACTGGTCGTACGACGGGGCGGGGGGCCACGGGCTTCGCGGGGCGTACGGGGCCGATGGGGTCCGGCGCCGGTGCGGGTGCCTGCGGCGCGCGGGCCGGGATGGTGGGAGCAGGTGGAGTGGGGGGTATGGCGGCCTCGGCTTCGCCTTCGGCCGGGTTGTTCCCACCCGCACCACCCGTGCGGATTTCGTCGTCGAGTGCGGGTGGCCCCTGTGGGGCGTCCTCGCCGTCGGCGGCCGGCGGTTCGTTCGTCGTGGCAGCGGCGGGGCCGCGGGTTGCGGGCGGTTCGTCCGCGGCGGATTGGGGCGGAGGGGTGGTCTCGGTGCGGCCGGGGGCGGCGCCGGAGCCCTCGGTATCCGGGGTGCTCGTCCCCCTCGCCTCACCGCGACCGCGGCCGGTCAGCCGGTCGCGCAGCGATGAGGTGCGGGTGCGCGCGGCGGGCGCCGGGGTGGGCGTGGAGGCGGGCGCGGACGCGGAGGCGGACTCGGACGGAGGCTCCGAGGACGGGGGCGACGGCTCCGGCGGCGCAGGTGTACCCGGGGTCGATGGCTGCGGCGGCGCCGCACGTGTACCCGAGGCCGGCCGCCCCGGCGCCGCACGCGTACCCGAAGCCGACAGCCCAGGTGCCTCACCCGTACCCGAGGCCGGCCGCCCCGGCGCCGCACGTGTACCCGAGGCCGGCGGCCCAGGTGCCGGAGATGTGTTCGGCGCGGGCGGCTCCGCGGCTGTCGGCGAAGGCGTGCTGGAGTCGGACCAGCCCAAGTACGCGCCGCAGTTGCCGCAGAAGTCGTCCGTGGGGTCGTTGGACGCCCCGCACGCGGGACACGCGCGCATGACGTCACCTCCCTTCGTCGGCGGGCGGGGCGGGCAGGGCCTCCACCCGGAAGGCCATGTGCACCGGGCACATGGCCCGGACGATCTCGCGGACCCTGACCACGTCGACCCTGACCACGTCGACCCGCGCCTCGCGGGCCGGCCACACCCGGACCAGGACCTCGGCGCCCGGGTCCGGCGGTAGCTCGGCACCCGCGGTGCTCGACCACGTCGCGCCGCCGTCGCCGGTCACCTCGGCGTGCACGCCGAGCGCGAGGTGCAGGGCCTCGACCAGGCCACGCCTGGTGCCGCGCCACCGGTGCAGCTCCACCGCGCGGACGACCGCCTCGCGGCGCAGTTCCACGGGCCACTGCGGGTCGTCCGCTACGCCCACCCACGACGCCAGCCAGGCCAGGAAGTCGGTCGGGGTCACCCGGGGGTCGAGGTAGGCGGGCAGGTTGTCGAGGGTCGCGAACACCGGGGCGAGGACGGTGTCGAGACCGGCGGTGAAGCGTTGCGCGAAGTCGTCGTCGGCGTACAGGGCGGGCAGTTGCTCGCCGATCGGGTACCTGCTCGGCAGGCCGGGCACGGCGGCGCGGCTCATCCCCGCGCCTCCGGATCGACGGCCGTGACGACCACCTGGTGCTGGTAGGAGAAGACCAGCGCGCCCGGGGCCACGTCGATGCGGTCCGACGGGGCGCCGCGCCGGCCGGTGATCGGGTCGGCGGGGAACAGCCGGATCTCCTCCACCAGCGCATTGCCGGTGGCGCGCTGCAGGACGCCGAAGACGTCGCCGTACTGCACCGGCCGCCCGAACGGCCAGCCGGTGCCGTCCGGACCGCCGTTCAGCGGGTTGAGGTGCCGGAACAGCGCGTCCAGCGCCGCGTCGCGCACCCGGTCGGTGTCGCCCGGCGCCGCCGCGAGCCGAGCCACCACGGTGACGCCCTGGTACACCGGCGGCTCCACCACGAGGCGGGTGCCGATCAGGCGCCGCTCGTCGAGGCTCTTGGTGATCGCTTCGAGCACCTGGTCCGAGGGGATCAGCTGCTCGAAGCGGAGCCGGTCGTCGCCCTCGTCGGCCACCGCGTCCGGCACCACCAGGACCCGTACCGCGCCCGGACCGTCCGCGGCGGGCAGACAGCGGACCCGGCGTACCGAGGGCGCGGCCTGGCGGCTGATGATCTCGTAGTCCTCGGCGGTCACCGCGCGCTCCTGCATGCGCAGCACCTCCGGCGCCCGCAGCTTGGCGTTGGCGACGGTCTCCCCGGCGACGCCGCCCCGGGCCGCCTCCCGGTTGGTGACCCGGGCGACGTACGGGACGGAGCTGCGCAGCACGGAGATCGCGCCGCGGGCGACGTTGCCCGCCGGGCCGCCGCCGGTGCGGTAGCGGGCCACCCGTATCTGGGCGCCCTTGGGCGGTACGGCACCGCACTGCCGCAGCGTGCCGTCCGGTTCGCGCAGCGCCGGAGGGAAGGTGAACTCCCCGGTGGTGGCGTCCACGCGGACGTGCGCGTCGGTGGGGCCGGAGCGGCCGAAGTGCTCCACCACCTCCCAGCGCTGCCACCCCTCGGCCGAGGACACCTCGACCACGGGGGGCTCGCCGTCGAGGAGGACCGGCGGGCGGCCGAGCCGGAACGTCTGCCCCGAGACCCCTTCCGAGGCGCCGAGCGGCACATCGGTCACGGTCTCCGCGTGCTCGACGGACATGGTGCCGCCCACGGTGAACACGGCCGCCTCGCGCACCGTCGGGGACTCCGAGTAGAACGGCTGGCCCGGCTCCGCCTCGGTCACCCGGCAGCGCAGCCAGCCGGCCCGGATCCCGCCGATCACCGACGCCGTGTGCCCGGCCGGTACGTACACGATGACCTCGCCGGGCCGGTTCAGCCCGCCGGTGGTGTCGGTGCCGGTCTCGCAGCGCTGCCAGCCGCCGCCGTCCCAGGCCTCCCACACGAGCGGGGGCTGGCGCGGGTCCACGCCGACGCCCTCCACGCGGCTGTCCAGGCGCACCGCGACGACACAGCGCGGCACCGCCGCCGGCAGGCCGAACAGCAGCGCGTCGCCCGGCTCCGGTGCCGCCTGGAAGCAGGGAATGTCGTGGCCCTCGGCGAGCACGGCCGTCCGGTCGGTCTGCTGACCGGACCGGGGTGCGGTCAGCAGGCGTATCAACTCGCTGGGGACGATGCGCAGTTCGTCCGTGGTCGTGAACACCACGGCCTCGTCAGTCTCGCCGCCCGCGGTGGTCACCTCGGTGCCCGCAGGCAGCGCGACCGTGTCGGGCTGCGGCGCCGAGAGCCAGAAGTCGACGTCGGCGTGGGCCGCGGTGGGCGGGAACAGACGGATGTCCAACAGGTCGAGGAACGCGGTGTAGTTCTTGTCCGGGACCCGGTTCAGCCGGTACAGCAACTGGTCCACGAGGTAGGCGAACGTCTCGATCAGGGTGACGCCCGGGTCGGAGACGTTGTGGTCGGTCCACTCCGGGGCGCGCTGCTGCACGTACCGCTTGGCCTCGTCGACGAGTTGCTGGAACCGCCGGTCGTCCAGGTTCGGGGAGGGCAGGGCCATCAGTGAGCGCCCGCTTCCTCGGCCCCCTCCTCGGAGGGGATCGTGTAGAAGGGAAAGACCAGGTTGCGCCGGTCGTTGGTGGAACGCACCGTGTAGTGCACGTCGATGTAGAGGGTGCCGTCCTCGACGGCGTCGAAGGCGACCACCACGTCGTCCACCGCGATGCGCGGCTCCCACCGCTCCAGGGCCTCGCGCACCTGCTGCGCGATGCGTCCGGCGGTGGCTCCGTCACCGGGGGCGAAAACGTAGTCGTGGATGCCGCAGCCGAACTCGGGTCGCATGGGGCGCTCGCCGGGCGCGGTGCCGAGCACCAGGCGGATCGCCTCCTCGATCTCCCGCTCCCGTTCGACCATGGCGATCCCGCCGGTCGGCCCGACCCGCAGCGGGAACGCCCAGCCACGGCCGATGAACCGCTCGCTCATCACACACCGCCGATCAGGACGTTCGGGGCGCCGGTCACGATCATGGCGCCGCACGTCGTCTGGTCGCGCGCCCGCGCGGCCGGCAGCCCGCCGATGAGGACGGTGCCCCGGGTGGCAGCGGCCGGGTTGGGCGTGATCACGTTGCCCGGTCCCAGGGCCGCGTGCGGCGGCACCACGCAGGTGTGCAGGCTGCCCACGACGGCGGCGGGGCGGCCGCCGATCAGCACGGTCGCCACCGCCCTGGCGGCGGCGGGCGGCGGGGTGGCGATCACCCCGCCGTGGTTGGTGGGGTCGCCGGTACGGGCTGCGGCGGGCATGCGGCGCTCCTTTCGAGTCGAGATCTCGGGGGCAGGGGGTCAGTTGATGCGGATGAGCTTGGCCTTGAGGACGCCGAGCAGACCGCCGTCGACGGTGACGTTCGAGCTGCCGCTGACGTTCACCGTGCGGCCGCCGATCTTCACGCCGACCCTGCCGTTGATGTCCACGTTCCGGCCCGACACGCTCACGTTGCCCCGCCCCGCGTCCAGGGTGATGCCCTTCCTGTCGAGCTGGACGGAGGTGAGGGGTTGCCGGCTGCCCTTCCCCGCATACACCTTCAGCTCGATCCGGTCCCGCCGGTCGTCGAGGAACACTTCGAGGCGCTCGTCGCCGGTCATCAGCCGCACCCCGGAGCGTCCTGGTGCCCTCGCGTCCAGCAGCTCCATCCGGTGCCCCGAACGCGACACGATGGAGCGGCGGTTGACCTTCCCGCTGGTCCTGTCGATCAGCGGAACGTCGTGCGGAGACGGCTTGTCCACGCCGTTGTAGAGCCCTCCGATGACGTACGGGCTGTCCAGCAGTCCCTGTTCGAAGCCCACCAGGACCTCGTCGTTGACCTCCGGGCTCACCACGCCACCGCCGCCCTTGCCGCCCCACTGCACGGTGCGCACCCAGTCGGTGACGTATGTGTCGTCCAGCCAGGGGAACTTCAGTTTCACCGAGCCGCGCTCGGAGCCGCCCGGTTCGCGTACGTCGGTCACCACGCCGATCGCAAGTCCCGGCATGCGCGGGCCGCGGGACGGCGCGTTGGCTCCGGTCACCAGGCCGGTGAGCGAGCGGTCCGGGCTGGCACTGACCCACACCGTCGTCCGGTACCCGCCCTGCGGTTCGAGGACGTGCTGTACCGCCGTCGCCGTGTACTTGCCGGAGAACGCCTTCCCGACGTTGCCGAGCGCCACGGGCTTGCCCGCCCGCAGCTTGGGGTTGCCCTCGGCCACCACCTCCAGCTCGCCGAAGCCCGCGCTGACCTGTGCGGCCACCGCGTCGGCGACCGCGGTCGTCTCGGCCTGGGTGCGGTACGGGGTGTCGGTCACGGTCAGTTTCGACGACTTGCCGAACCGGGCGGCGAACGCCGGGCTCAGGCCCGGCACCACCGTGTCACTGTTCACCGACGGCTGCCGGGACACCAGCGGCCGCTTCGTGGTGACGTCCCAGCCGCGCACCTCCACCTGCTGTGCGCCGTCCGCGGCCGACAGCGAGGCCCGCAGCGCCAGCAGGTTCCGCCCGTACTCCAGCACCATCGGGTTACGGGTGGCCGACGTCGACGGCGCGGGCGCGCCGGACGCCTTCTGCGGCTTGGTGAACTGCAGCAGCCCCTTGTCGTCGACGCGCACCAGCGCGCCGCTCTCGGCCGCCAGGAACTGCAGGAAGTCCCAGTCGGACACGTTCGCCTGCGACAGCTGCTTGTACGTGACGGGCGCTGCCTGCACGGTGCCGCAGGCCAGCCCGGCCCCGGCGGCCACCTTGCGGACGATCGCCGCCGCCGTCATGTTCCGGTACGCCACCACCTTCCGGCCGCGCTGGAGGCGGTGCGCCTTGGAGTAGGCGCGCACCACCGTGAACGAGCCCGTGCGGTCCCGGTCCAGCTCCAGGGCCGTCACCTCGCCGTTGAACAGCCGCTCGCGGGCCTGTCCGCTCACGGTCATCACGGACACCTTCAGCGGGGTGCCGATGGTGATGCCGGTCGCCGTCAGGAACTCGTGGTCGGGGTCGCGGAAGGTGAGCACCGCCGCGTCCGGCAGGCCCACGTTCTCGTCCACCACGCAACTCACCAGCTGGGCGGCCCAGATCGGCGGAAGTTCGCCGGGTGCCTCCACGACCGGGTCCGCCGCGAACGACCGGCCGCCCTGTTCCCCGGATATGCTCACCGCTCCTCCTCTGCGCCCGCGTCCCGCAGCGCCGGCACCACCAGGTCGGTGCCGGGTACGAGCGCCATCGGGTCGTCGATCTCGTTCGCCTCGGCGATGGCCCGCCAGGCCGTCGCGTCGCCGTACTCCCGCCAGGCCAGCAGGGCCAGGCTGTCGCCCGCCACGACGGTGTGCGTACTGCGGGCGGTGCGCGCGCCGGACGTCGGGTTCTGGCCCGGCGGGTCGACGCTCGCCTCCTCGATCGACAGCGCGCAGGTGGCCCGCAGCGGCTTGCCGTCCACGTCGAAGAGCGTGTACGTCACCGACAGGCTGGAGAGCACCCCGTCGAACGAGGTCGTCCGCGCGGTGCCCCACTCGAACCGCACCCACGGACTGGCCGGCTTCTTGCGGCCGAGGCTGGCCGGAGTCGGCACGCACGCCTTCATCAGCTTCTCCACCGCCAGTTCCACGGAGTTGTCGTGGGTGGCGGTGGCGTCCAGGAACACCTCCAGGCTCAGCTCACGCGGGCCGCTGCCGACGAACTCGGGCAGCGCCGACTGCCCCGCCATCCGGGACGGGGAGCGCCGCCACTCGGTGGTCTTGCGCAGCTCCAGGGTGGAGGGGTTGAACTGGAGGTTCAGCCGCGCGATCGTCCCGCCGGGCTTCGCGCCGACGGAGGCCGGGGGCTCCTTCAGCGTCAGCTGGGCCCTGGCCCGACTGGAGCGGGACGCTGGGGACATGCCGGGACTTCCTTTCCGGGACGAGGGCGAATCACTGGCTGCGGGAGGGGCGATGATGGTGCGTCAGGAAGGGCGAAGCCCCTCGTGGGCGATCTCCAGGGTCTCCACCGCGGCCTGCGAGCTGTTGGGGTCGAAGGACGGGCCCTGCCAGCGCACCGGGACGATCCCGAACACCTGCCAGCTGATGATCCGGGTCAGGTCGGGCTTCAACGCCACGATCTCGCCGTCCTTGGGCTCCACCCGCCTCAGCGTCTCGTCGAGCCACCGGGCGATCTTCGCCGTGTCGGCGGTGACCGGCCGGGTGAGCGTGATGTTCGACCAGGTCACGCGGCCGGGGAGCTGCCAGGTGAAGTCGTTGTTGCCGCCCTCCGCGTAGCTCTCCATCTCGACCTCGGCGCCCATGCCGGAGCAGGTCTGGAAGGCGCCCAGGTCGTTGCCGCCGATCGCGAGCCGGAAGAACACGCTCGTCGCGAAGATGTTGTCCGTCATCCGTCCGTCATCCGTCCGATCCGTTCCATGCCCTCAGCGGCGTCCGTCGTAGGGGCGGCCCGTGCGTTCCCGGCCGCGCCGCAGCTCGGTGCGCAGCAGCCGGGCCATCGGGTCCAGCAGGCGGCGGGCCAGGTCGTCCAGGTCGATGCCGGGGTCCTGCGGTGCCTCGGCGCGGTGGGGCGTGCGCTTGCTGGAGGCGGACAACTTGGAGGACGCGGAGGACGTGGACGACGTCGAGGACGTGGTGGACGTGCCGGACGGCTGCTGCTTGCCGCGCGCCGGGGCCGACTTGGCCGGTACGCCCTTGGACACGGTCTTCCCGGCGCCTGAGACCTCGCGCTGGACCGGGAATGCCGCCGGGCTGTTCCCGCCGGCGCCGCCCGCCGTCGATCGGGGGCCTTGCGCGACGCTCCTCGGCCGGACCACGGGAACGGTCCCTTCCGATGCGGGTGCCGGTGCCGACATGGCCGGCGGGCGGTCCGGGAGCGGCGGTGCCTGCGGGGCGGTCACCGGCAGGGGGCGCCCCGGTGCGGCGGCGGCCCGGGCGAGCGGCCCGGACGTCTCCGACCCCGGCGGTGCGGGGCGTACGACCGGGACGCGCTGGACGTTTCCCGGGGAACTGGTGCTTCGTACACCTGAGTTCTCCGGTCCGTGCACGGTCGTGGCTCGTTGTACGTGAGATGTTGCCGGGGAACTGGTGCTTCGTGCAGCCGAGTTCTCCGGTCCGTGCGCGGTCGCGGCCAGCTGTACGTGAGGCGTCGCCGGGGAACTGGTGCTTCGTACACCCGAGTTCTCCGGTCCGTACGCGGTCGCGGCTCGCTGTACCTGAGGCGTCACCAGGGTGCCTGCGGACGGGCTCGGGCTCCGGGACGGCCACGCGGACGCCCCGGTGGACGGCTCGGGCTCGCCCTGCGGGACGGCCGGCGCGCCGGGCCAGCGCACGGCCACCACGGGACGGTCGCCGGTGCGGGAGGCGGTGGGCTGCGCCACCCCTTCCGGAGCGCGGGTGTTCACGGCGAGCGGGCGCGCGTGGAGCAACTGGAGGCTGCGGGGCGCCGCAGGGACGGCGTGCGCTCCGGAGCCGGTCGCGGTGAGAACGCGCGGGTCGGCTGCGCCGCGAGGTCGGTCGGCCGCGGGGCCGAGGGAGTGGGGTGCGGACGGCGGGACGGCGGCAGAGGCGCGGCCACCTTCGGTGCGCTCGGTGCGTTCGGTGCCTGCTTCGGCCAGCGCCCGGGCCACGACGACCGGGCCCTGGGTACCGGGTTCCTGGGGCCGTTGCCCGTCCAGGCCCGGCCCGGCTGAGGTCACACCGGAGCGTGGCGCATTCCCTGCCGGGCCTGCCGGGCCTGCCGTACCCGCTGCGCCTTCCGGCGCTGCGGCCGGAGACGGCGTCACCAGCGGTGTGGCCGGTCCGTCTCCATGGCTGGTGGGGCGGGGTTCCGCGGTGCCCCCTGTGGTGTGCTGGTCCGCGAGGCTGCGCTGGACGTCGACGGCCCCCAGCAGCGGCGCGTCCGCTCCCCCCTCTCCCCGCCGCAGGGGTGCGGTCTCACCGGGCGCCCGGTCTCGATCCGCCGCGGACGGTGCCGGAGCGGCTCCGGCGCCCCTGTCCTGGTGGGCCGGGGCGCGCTGGACGTCCGGGCCGGGCGCCGTACGAGCGGCGCGGGCACCGGACGCGGCTGAACCGGGCAGGTCGGCGCTCGGCGGCATCGCGGGCAGCGGCGCGCCCAGGCCACCTCGCACCCGTGCGCCGCTCCGGGCCGGGCCGGCAGCCCGGCGCGACTCGTCGGTGCCGCCCGGGGTGCCGTGGGCCGTCCCCTTCCCTCCGCTGTCGGCCGGGCGCGGGGCGCCGTGGTTCGTCCCCCTTGCACCGCCGTCGGCCGAGCGCGAGGCACCATGCCTCGTCCCGCCCGCACCACCGTCGACCGGCCGCGAGGCACCATGCCTCGTCCCGCTCCCGCCGCCGTCAGCCGGCCCCGAGGCACCATGCCTCGTCCCGCCCGCACCACCGTCAGCCGACCGCGAGGCGCCAACTGCGCCTTCCGCTGTGCCCTCGGCGTGCCGCTGGACGACGGGAAGCGCCCTACCGGACACGGATCCGGCGCCGGGCGGGGGCTGTGGGGCGGGGGCGGCCTGCGTCGGCGGAACGGCCGTGGCGGGCAGCTCGCTCAGTGGGGCGCCGAGAGGTGCGCGGCTCGCCGTGCGGGTGGCGGCACGCTGTACGGGGGCGGTCGAGGGCACCCCCGTACCGGCCGGTTCGGTCGTGGCGGAGTTGGGACCGGGTGCCTCGGGGGCGCCGCCCGCGGTCGCCGGGGTGCCGGCGGGCCGCAGGGCGGGGACGCGGCGTGCGGGTCCGGCCGGGCGCAGGGCGACGGTCAGCCGAGTCCCCACCGGTCGGAGTCGGACGGCAGGGTGGGACGCCTCCGGCTGTCCGGCTCGCCGAGCGGATGGTGAACCTGTCGTCCGGGCGGCGGGGCCGGAGGGTGTACGGCCTCCTGAACCTGCCGTGGGCCGGGATGCACCCCCGGAGTCCCGCTCGGACGCGGAACGGGCCATACCCCCGCCGGCTGCTGTGCCCGGGAGCACCGCCACACGTCGTACCAGCGGAATCTCCCGAGCGGCCGGCGGGCGGCCGGTGTCGGTGGGAGTCACGACCGGGGCCGTGCCCGGCGCCGCGGCGCGTTGGACAGGGGGAGGCGACGAGGAGAGCACGGCCGGGGAATCCCCAGACGTGAGGCCACGGTTCTGCGGAGCCCCGTTCGAACGCCCCTCCTCCGCCGCGTTGTTGCCGCTGTTGCCGCCGGGACGCGCCACCACGGGCTCCGGGCCCGCACCCGCTTCCGCCACTCCGGTATCGCCGGAGCCGGAGGGCAGCGGACCGGGCCGGACCGGACCGGACGGCGCTGGACCTGACGGCACTGAACCTGACGGCTCCGAGACGGACGGCCCGGGACCCGAGCTCCGCGCCCCCGCACGCGCCCGGCGCTGGACCTGCGGTGTCCGGCCGTCCGGCGTCCGAGCCGTGCCGTCCGGGGTCCCGGCTTCCGGAGTCCCGTGGCCCTCCGCCCCCTCTGCCCCGTCCGGGCGCAGTGCCCGAAGCAGCAGTGGCCCCCCACCGGTGTGGGTGGGCCGTGCCGCGGCCGGGCGCGTGACTCCTCGTACGAGGCCGGTCGGGGCCGTGGGCTGCAGGGCGTGTCCGAGGCCGTTGTCGAACGACGGGTTCTGCCAGGCGGCGAGGCCCGCGCGGAAGGTGAGGCCGTCGCTGACGCCGAGCGGAACGCGGGAGAGGGTCAGTTCGGGCGCGGCGGTGCGGCGCCAGCCGCCGTCCCAGTCGTGCGGCACGGAGGGAACCGGCGCGGCGGAACCCGAGCCGCCGGGCGTGCTCGGGTCAGGGCCCTCGCCGGTGCGCCCCGCACGCCGCGGGCGCTCCGCGGTGTCCGGTCCTCCGGTGGCCCGGCGGCGCAGCCAGTCCCGCCATGCCATGTGCTCAACCGCCTTCGTTCATGCGGGTGTTGATGCGGGCGATCTCGGCCACCCACTGCTGGCGCTCGCCGTGGGTCAGGTCGAGGATCTCCTCGCGCTGCCAGTGGAAGTGGTAGGCGATGTACGCGATCTCCTCCCGGAGCCGGGGAAGGGCGTACGTCACGATTCCCCCAGGCGCCCACCCGAGAGGTCGACCTCGAAGCCGCCGTCGCAGTGCGGGCAGGTCACCGCCGCACGGGTGTGGCCCTCGCTGTTGACGCGGCGGTAGAAGTCCTGGAGGAAGGCGACGTCGGTGGCGTACATCCGTTCCACGATCCCGGCGTGCACGTCGGTGATGTTCCCGAGCCGGGTGATCACCTGGCTCAGCAGTACGACGCTCAGGTACGCCGGGTTCTCCTTGACCCGCAGATCGATCTGGGGCCGCAGTTCGTCCCGGGCCGTTGCCAGGCGCATCGCGCCATGGCGGTGCACTGTGCCCGCCTCGTCGACGTACCCGCGCGGCAGCTCGAACTCGAACTCGGTGCGCAGGCCGTGGTCCTCCCGAGGCACCGGGGCGGCGGCCGGAGCGGCCGCCACCTGTTCCGGCGCCGCAGCGGGTGCCGTGGCGGGTGCCGTGACCTGGAGCAGCTCCTCCAGGTTGCCCGCCGTGACCGTACGACGCCTCATTCGACGACGATCTCCTCGAACACGATCGTGACGGACTCGGTGGCCGCGGACGACTCGCCCGCCTTCAGGGACGGGCCTTCCCACTTGGAGGCCCAGCCCTGCATCAGCTGGATGCGGCGGACCGTGTTGCCCTCGGTGTCCTTGATCTCGATGGTGAGGTTCTGCCGTGCGGAGTTCACGGCCCCGTTGTTCAGGGTCTCCTTGATCCACTTGGTGAACTCGCTGCTCTGGTCGAGTCCCCGGGTGATCGTGATCTCGCCGGCCTGCCGGGCGCCCGGCTGCTTGCGGATGATCTGCTTGCCTTCCGAGGTGACCTGCTTGACCTCGACTACATCCTCTTCGACGGTGAACCCGCTGATCTCCTGGATCGACTCGACCATGTAGCCGCCGAGCTGCACGCCGAAGACGTGGGTGGAAAGAGCATCGCCCGTTGCCATGACTGTCTGTCAACCTTTCTCTGCAGACCCGCGGGTCACTCGTCGATGAGGCTGGTGGTGTCGGAGAACTGGGCCAGCCGGAAGACCACGAACTCGGCGGGCTTGACCGGTGCGACACCGATCTCGCAGACGACCCGGCCCTGGTCGATGGACTCCTGCGGGTTGTTGTCGCGGTCGCACTTCACATAGAAGGCCTCTTCGGCGGTGCGGCCGAACAGGGCGCCACGGCGCCATTCCTCGCTGAGGAATGCCGTGACGTTGCGCCGGATGCTCGACCACAGCCGGTCGTCGTTCGGCTCGAAGACGACCCACTGGGTGCCCAGGAGGATCGACTCCTCCAGGTAGTTGAAGAGACGGCGCACGTTCAGGTAGCGCCAGGCCGGGTCGGAGGAGAGGGTGCGGGCGCCCCAGATCCGGATGCCCCGGCCGGGGAAGGCCCGGATGCAGTTCACGCCGATCGGGTTCAGCAGGTCCTGCTCGCCCTTGCTGAGCCGGGTCTCCAGGTCGACCGCGCCGCGGATCACCTCGTTGGCGGGCGCCTTGTGCACACCGCGCTCGGCGTCGCTGCGCGCCCACACACCGGCGATGTGCCCGCTCGGCGGGACGACGGTGTTGCGTCCGGCGGCCGGGTCGAAGACCCGCACCCACGGGTAGTAGAGGGTGGCGTACCGGGAGTCGTAGCCCGCCTCGTCGTTGCGCCAGGTGCGCACCTGCTGGGCGGAGAGCCCGGGCGGGGCGTCCAGGACGGCGACCCGGTCGCCCATCTGCTCGCAGTGCGAGATCACGGCGAGTTGCACGGTGCGCACGCCCTCGGCGTCGATGTCGCCGCGCTGGTAGGCGCTCATCAGGTCCGGCACCGCGACCATGGTGATCTCGTCGATGGTCTCCAGGCCGCCGAACCCGGTGCGGGCCCCGGCGTCACCGACGTACTCGGCCGGGTCGAGGCGGGACACCGCGCCGGAGCCGGGCACGGCCGACGCTGCCGGGGCGTCGGCCAGCGCCACGGTCTGGTTGGCGGGCCTGCTCTGGGTGGCACCGCGCTGCTCGGTGACCTCGATCAGCTTGGAGGCGCGGGCCTGGTTGACCAGGTACCCCTTGACGTTCTTGCGGGCGGAGGCCTCGTACGTCTCCGCCACCTGGTCGCCCTGGCGGACCAGGACCTTGAAGCGGTCCTCCGGCGGGTTCTCGCCGTCCGCGTCGGCGACCTCCACCGACACCCCAAAGGCGCCGGGCTTGGCCGCGACCAGGAAACCGCCGAGTTCCGCCGGCTCCACGGCCTTGGTCTGCTGCCGCTTGGCGCCCTGGGCCGCCGGCGCGGAGGTGTCCTCGGCGGATCCGCCGATCCGCACGATGTACGCGGCGCCGCCGCCGTTGGCGAAGTAGCCGTAGACCGCGTGGGGCAGGTAGGCGCCCTCGGTGAAGCCACCGAACAGCTGGGTGTACTGGTCCCAGCCGGTGACCAGCGTCGGCGCGTGGAACGGGCCGTTCTCGGCGAAGCCCACGAACGCGGCGACAGCGGTGCCGACCCCTTCGATCGGCCGGGCACCGGACTGCACCTCCTCCACGTACACGCCCGGGGTGAGGTACGTCGGCATGCTCGCTCCTTCGCGTCCTACGGGTCTGTCAGCTGTGTCCAGGCCGAGTCTGGGCGGGAGGTCCGCCGGGGCGACAGGGACGCGGAGACCTGGCCAAGGGCAAGATCGCTGCCTTCGGCTGCCCGCTCGGGCGGTCCGGCCGCCGCCCGGAGTTGCCCTCGTTCTGCCCGTACGGGCCTGGACGTCCCGGTCGCCCGGGCGGTCCACTGGGGGGCCGGAGCAGGGGTGCGGCCGACTAGGAGGCAGCGAAGTGCGGACGTCCGGGGCGCACACAGAACAGACCGAGATCCGGCAGGCCACGCGCGGCCCGGCCGCCGCCGCCCGCCGGGAGACGTCCCCGGGCGGCGCCGCCACGCCGCCGCCACTCACCGCCGACGCGCTCCGGGCCGCGCAGCGCGGCGCGGGCAACGCCGCGGTCACCGCCATGATCGCCCGGCGCGCCCGGCGCGCGCCCGCCCAGGAGCAGCTGGACGCCCAGGAACAGCAGGACGCCGGGGTGCACGAGGACCCTCGCTCGAAGCATCAGCACGGCGCGGGACACGGCCGGGAAGCCGCGGCGCAGCCGAGCGCCGCCGACGCGGTGAACTCCGTGGTGCGGTCCGCCGGCAGCCGACTGCCCGCCTCGCTGCAGCGGGAGATGGAAGCCCGCTTCTCGGGCGAGGACTTCTCCGACGTCGCGGTCCACACCGGCGCCGCTGCCCGGCGTTCCGCCGAGGCGGTCGGGGCCGAGGCGTACACCACCGGCACCCGTCACATCGTGTTCCGCGGCACGATCGACAAGAAGACCCTCGCGCACGAACTGGAGCACGTCCGCCAGCAGCGTGCGGGGGCTGTGGCCGGTACCGACAACGGCAGCGGCCTGAGCATCAGCGACCCCTCCGACCGGTTCGAAAGGTCGGCCGAACGCAAGGCCGAGCAGGTGATGCGCGGCGGTGCGGACGTCCAGCGCTCGGTCGCGGACCACACCGCCGACGCCGCGCACCGGACGACCGGGGCGTCGGCCGAGGTGCAGCGCATGCCCCCCAAGAAGAAGCAGTCGAAAAAGCAGGCGGGGGGCAACCCACCCGCGGAAGCGGCCACTTCCTCGAAGACCGTGTTCGAGGAAATAATGGAGTACTTCGAGGGACGCAGCGAAGAATTCAAGGCAAAGAAGCAGAACGAGAAGGAGCTCCTCCTCGAAGAGATCGGAATCGTACCCGGAAGCGATCTTTTCACGCTCGACGAAGTGAAGAACGACGAGTCAATGATGGACGCTCTCCTCGCGGAGATCGAAACCGCGAAACACGCGTCCGGGTTCGCGGGTATGGGCGGCGGCAGCAGTGACTGGGCGGCGAGCGCGGTCACTTCGGCACATGCGGGGATGCGGGCGGACCATCCGATCTGGGGCGACAAGACGACCCTCCATCACAAGATCTCCCGTAGCGAGTTGGACGCTGTACTCGCCTCGGCCGAGAGGGACAAGGCGAACGCGAAACCGCTGTTCGAGTTCCTGGACGAGGTGCGGACGGTACTCGGCTCGACCGCGGCGAACAAAAAGGCCCTGCACAACATGCCGGCCAACCTGGAAATGGGCCCGGCGAGCGACACGAGGACCGGCGACCCGGGATCCGGAACCGACTTCAACTACACGCCTGAGGGTGCGATGACGCCGCGGTCGAGCGAGTTGAAGGACGCACTGAGCTTGGCGAACGCGGCCACCGTCGACTGGGGGGCCGTTGCGGACAAGCTGAGGGAGGCGCAGCGCCTTCACGAAAAGGAGTACGGAGGCGCGATCCTCTCCCCGCCCGCCCTCGAACGGTGGAAGAAAGTGGGCGACAAGTGGAAGAAGGCCTCCGACTGAGGTCTTCCACGCCGCCCCCGGCTCAGGCGTCGAGGGCGTCCGCCAGGTAAGGCCCGAACTCGCCCTCCAGGACCAGCCGTCCCAGCTTGCGGTACTCCTGCGCGACCGCCCGCACCAGTTGCCGCATGGTGAGCGGGCTGCCGGACTCGGCCGCGAGGTAGGCCGCGGTCACCGCGCAGGCGCGGATGGAGCCGCCGGCGAGTTCGAAGCGGTCGGCGCAGAAGGCGAGGTCCAGGTCCCCGGCGCGGGGCAGCCGGTCGCCCAGGCAGCGCTCCCACAGGGCGAGGCGCTGGCCGGCGTCGGGCACCGGGAAGTCGGCGATCACATCCAGCCGTCGGGTGAACGCCTCGTCGAGGTTGGCCCGCAGGTTGGTGGTCAGCACCGCGATCCCGTCGAAGGACTCCATGCGCTGCAGCAGGTACGCCGACTCGATGTTGGCGTGCCGGTCGTGCGCGTCCTTCACCTCCGAGCGCTTGCCGAAGATCGCGTCGGCCTCGTCGAAGAGCAGCACGGCGTTGACCGCCGACGCCTCGGTGAAGATCCGCTCCAGGTTCTTCTCGGTCTCCCCCACGTACTTGTCCACGACTGTGGACAGGTCCACCACATACAGGTCCATGCCCAGGTCCGCGGCGACGACCTCGGCGGACATGGTCTTGCCGGTGCCCGACTCCCCGGCGAAAAGCGCGATCACGCCGCGTCCCCGGCCGCCGCCGGGCCGCATCCCCCACTGCCCGAGCACCTGCTCGCGGTGGCGGGCGCGCACCGCGAGTTCGTGCAGCCGCCGGTGGGTGGTCGGCGGCAGCACCAGGTCGTCCCAGCCGACGCCCGGCTCCACCCGGCGGGCGAGCCGCTCCAGCCCCGCGCCGTTCTGGGCCCGTACGGCCGTGCGCAGGTCGTCGGGGCGGACCGGACGCCCCGCGAGGGCGGCCGTGCGCACCGCCACATCGGCAGCGCGGAGCAACTGCCCGGAGTCCAGGCGGTGCGCGGCGACCGCCTCGGCGAGCGCCTCCACGTCACCGGTCGCGAGGTCGTCACCCGAGATGTCGTCGGCCGCCCCTTCGAGGGCGTGCCGCCAGCGCGCGGCCTGCCGTTCGGGCGAAGGCGCCGGCACGGTCAGGGCGACGGGGGTGTCGGCCGCCCACTCCGGGGCCCAGCCGACCGTGCCGTGGGTGATCAGGGGGATCCCCCGCAGCGCCGCACACAACGCCCCCAGCGTTCCGGCCCGTTCGGCGGGTTCCCCGGGGAGCGCCTCCAGGGGGCCGAGGACGACTCCGGCGCCGGTGAGGCGGGCTTCGAGGGCGGCTGTCCGGGCGAGTTCCGGTACGTCGGCCGAGCGCCGGGCGAGGGCCACCGCGTCCAGGACGAGCGGTGGCAGCCCGGCCGCGCGCAGGGCGGCGACGGCGAGACCCGCCGCATCGCCGCCCCGGCTGCGCAGATGGACGAGGCCGACGCCGGTGCCGGCCGCGGCCGCCGTGCGGTGGACGTCGGCTGCCTCGGCGCTCGGGTCCTCGCGGGCCTCGCCGAGTATCCCGGCGAGCCGGGCGTCGGGCCGGGCACTGCCCAGCAGATGCCCGGTGACCCGGTCGGAGACCGCCAACCCCCGTGACAGCGGCGGCCGTTCGGGCTCGGTGACCTCCACCAGACCGCCCGCGATCAGCGGGGCGCCCGGAGCGAGCCGGAACCGGGCGGACGCCGCCCCGGCGAGCCCGCACAGTTCCAGGGCGAGCCCGACCGTGGGGCGCCGTCGTGTCAGGTCGTCGTTGAGGTAGCCGTAGAGCCGCTCGAACCGTGCGTCGAGGTCGGGTGCCAGCGCGACCAGGAGCAGGTCCAGGTCGAGCGGGGACAACCCGAACCTCCGGGCGAGGCCGTCGAGGACGGAACCGGCGGGCGGCCGCCCCGGCTCGTGCGCGGGTACGTCGAGGCCGCCCGGCTCGTCCAGGATGCGGGCCGCCGCCTCGGGGGTGAGGTACTGGCCCCGGTACGGGTCGTCGGGGTCGGGGTCGCCGGCCCGGCGGGCCGCCACCGCGTGCCGCACGCGCTCCTCGACCACGCGAAGCCGCGTCCACAGGTGGTCCACGTCGGCGGTGACGGCACCGGCATCGGGGCGGACGTCGGTTCGGGCGGCCATCGCAGGTTCGGCGGTGTGCTCCATGCCGTCCGGGACGGCCTCGGCGCCGAGTCGGACAACGCTTCGGGCAGCCACGTCGGCTTCGGTACCGGAGGGGCCGGGCATCTCGGCTTCGCTTTCGGCTCGGGTGTCCGCGACATCTTCGGCGGTGTGTGTCACGGCTGACGGTCCCCCCGGCGGCGGCGTCGGGCGGGGGCGGGCGGCCGTTCACGCGGGCCGGTGAAACCCTCCGGGCCCGGATCGCCGACCTCCGTGTAGCGCAGCCGGCGCCCGGACGTCACTTCTTCGCCCTCGCGCCCGGCCGCGGAACGGACGACCAGGCCCTCGGTGACCGGTGGTGCGGCTGCCGTGGTCACGCCGGCGAGCGGTGCCCGCACCTGCACCGCGAGGGAGGCCTTCATCTCCCCGCCGAGCGCCGACCACACGTCGGAGGCGGCCGGTGCGTCGAGCGCGCCCCCGGCGGTGTCCAGTCCCACGGTCAGGCCGAGTTCGGCGAGCGTGCCGGTGAGCAGCCGGGCGGGAAGCGTGTCGCCCGCCACCAGACAGGTGAGCACCTGCGAGAGCAGCCGGTGTTCGTCCTGCGGGCGGTTCGCCCACGCCGTGACCAAGTACGTCAGCTCGAACCAGCGCGGCGGGCTGCGCCGCGCCACGAGGTACCCGTCCTCGTCGTACACCTCCCCGGCGCCACTGCCGCGCCGGGTTGCGTCCTCGCGGATGTGGTACAGGAAGACGCACACCGTCGGGGCGCTGCGGCGCGCGGCCCAGTCCCGGGTGGGGGCGTCGAAGACCACGTCGACGCCCGATGCCTCAAGGCCCGACTCGCCGAGCAGGCGGCGCAGCCCCTCGTCGACCTCGTGGATCACCGGCGGGTCACCTCGTCGGGCGGCTGCACGCTGCCGTTGACCACCAGGAAGTCGGTGGTCACGGGTGAGAACCCGGGGCCCTTGGCGGTGATGATGCGCGGTCCCGTCTGGTCCTTGGCGAGGATGAGCAGCTGGCCGATGAACGTGCCGTCCGGCTTCGGAACGGTCGGCGCCGCGGCCGCGGTGATCCCCGGCTTCCAGGTGAACCGCACCGGCGCGCCCGGCGGGAAGTCCTTGCCGCGCACCGAGGTGACGAACCCGGGCTTGCCGATGTCCGGCACCGCGACGATGCGCGGCTGCAGGATGCGCAGCCGCTGCCGTGCGGTGTTGTCGCTCTTGTCGGCGTCCGTCCCGGTGGTGGTGAGGACGCCGGTGACCCGGCCGGTCAGTGCCTTGTCGGGGCTGAGCACGACGCGTACGACGGTGCTCGCGCCCGGCGTCAGGTCCGGCAGCGCGCACACCCAGGAGCGGTCGCAGCCCTCCGGCGGCCCGCTGTTCGGGATGCCCTTGGGCAGGCCGATGCGCAGCCGCAGACCGGTCGCCAGCGCGTTGCGGCCGTTGCGCACCGTGTACGTCACGACCACGCGCCCGCCGACGTAGCCGGGGTTCGGCTGGGCCGTGACGCGCACCCCGGGCCCGGCCTTGGGCTCCTGCGGCTTCGGCGGCACAGTGGGCGGCGGCGTCGGAGTGGGCGGCGTCGGGGTCGGCGTGGGGGTCGGGGGCGGCGTGGCCTCGCGCACCGGCACCACGGTCCGGCTCGCGTTGTCGCTGGGCCGCGGGTCCAGGACCGTGCCGGTGACCGACCAGTCGACGGGCGCGTCGCCCGCGGTGACCCCGGTGAGGGTGACGTCCACCGGAACGGTCGTACCGGGCGGCACCACGCCGACGCCGCATTGGAGGGAGGCGGCGTCGCAGGTGCCCCCGGACCAGGTGATCCGGGTGACGCGCACGCCGAGCGGCGGGGCGACGGTCAGCCGGGTGCCGGGGGAGGCGGCGGGGCCGTTGTTCACGACGTCGACGCGGACCGTGGTGGAGTCGCCGACGGTCACCTCCGGGACGGTGCCGGGCGCCTTGACGGCGAGGTCGACGGACTGCTGGACGCTGGGTTCCTTCTGCCGGCCCGGAAGCTCGGTCGTGAGCTTGGTGAGTTTGCCGGACGCGATGTCCAGGAGTTTGAGTTTCTCGGGGGTGTTGACCGGACGGCTGGGGCGGGCGCTGATCACCAGCCCCTTGCCGTCGGCCGTCCAGGCGGCGTCCCGGGGCTGGAACGGGCCGGTGTTCTCCGGCAGTTCCCGGCCGCAGGCGCCGGGCAGGCCGCGGGCGGCGGTGGGCAGCAGCACCTGGCAGTCGTCGCCCGAAAGCGACGTCAGGAGGATGCCGTTCTGCTCGTCGATCCGGCCGGCGCCGTTCTTGCGGTTGAAGGCGATGCTCAGCCCGTCCGGGGAGAACGCCGGGCTGTCGTCGATGACCTCGCAGTCGCCCGGGCAGATCGTGGCGCTCAGGTCGCGCTGCCGGGACAGGTCGTTCACGGGCACGGTCCAGATGTGCTTGTTGCCGCCGCCCCCGTTGATCTCCATGTTGCGGGTGAAGGCCAGGGTGGTGCCGTCGGAGGACCAGGTGGGCTGGGCGTCCTGGCCCTGGAGCTGCCCGGCCGGCGGGGTGATCCGGCCGATGATCGCGCCGGTGGCGACCTCCGCGATGAGGATGCGGCTGGGTCCGGCGGCCTGGCCGACACCGCCCGGCGAAGTCCGGGTGAAGGCGAGGTACTTGCCGTCCGGGGAGAACGTCGGGTCGGTGTCCCAGTCCTTCGCCCCGCGTCCCGCCAGCGGCAGGGGGGCGGCGTTGGAGCCGTCGGCGTCCGTCATCCAGATCCGCTCGATCCGCCGGCCGTCGGCGTTGTTCTCGAAGCGGGTGACGACGATCCGGCGGCCGTCGGGCGTGTAGTTCTGCCGCTCGGTCCACGGGTCGTACCCGGCCGCGGGCTGGAACAGCGGGTCCTTGGCCGGATCGGTGTTGGTGTCGGCCGCCGGGTCCTCGTCGAGGATCGTCAGCCCCAGGTCGCGGGGGTCGGCCCCGTCCATCCGGATGTCCTGCAGCGTCACCACGTGCGGGGTGGCCGCCGACGTGCGCTCCACGACCACGCCGCCGCCGTTCAGCGGGCCGAGCCAGGTGGGCGAGAGGACCTCGCGGTTCTCGTTGAGCACCAGTGAGGGGACCTGGTCGGAGTGGGCGGTCGCCCGGAACACGTGGTCCCAGTCGCCCTCGCACTCACAGGTGATCTCCGGGCTCAGGAACAGCACACCGTCCCCGTCGGGCAGCCACGCTGCCCCGTGGGCACGCCACTGTGCCCGCGCGCCCCCGAGCAGCGGCTCGTCACCGGTGCCCTCCGCGTTCGTCACCCGCAGCCGGGGCACAGGCTGGCCGTCGACGGTGGTCGTGGCGGTGTACGCGATCCAGTTCCGGTTCTCGTCGTCGTTCACCGGGTTCCACGCCGGTTCGGTCGCCGTGCCGTTCGCCGGGTCGGTGACCCGGGTGGCGGTGCCGCCGTCCAGGGGCCGGACGTAGATCTGCCGGCCGGCCGCCGGGTCGCTGTCGCTGGAGTACGCCAGCCGCTGCCCGTCCGGGGACACCGTCGGGCACTCCTCGTCGGCGGGCGTGTCGGTCAGCCGGGTCAGGCCGGTGCCGTCGGTGCGCACCAGCCACAGGTCGCGCTGCGTCCGGCCGTCCGGGCCGCCGGGTGCGGCCGCGTCGAACACCACGGCCCGGCCGTCCGGCGTCAGCCGGGGGTGTGCCGCGTCCAGGCCCCTGGTGAGCCGGCGTACCGAACCATCGGCGGACCGCAGGTAGATCTGCGGCTTCTTCTCGTCGCGGCGACTGGCGAAGACCATCTGGTCGCCGAGGGCGGACGGCTGGACGTCGTTGTGGGCCGGGCCCGCGCCGAACAGCGGTGTGCTGGAGGTGGTGGTGGCGACCCGGCCGAGACTGCGGTGCCGGGTACCGGCGTACGCGACCCGGGTGGCCGCGGCGTCGGCCGGCCTCGCCTGGGGTTCGGCGCTGCCCGGCCCGGCGGCCGCGGCCACCCCGAGCAGCGGGACGAGCAGCAGCAAGGCCGAGCCGAGTCTCCCCAGGCGGTACCGCCCGCCGGAGCCAGCGGTTTCCATCACGGTCCCCTTCGCAGTGTGGTGCGGCATCCGGATGTGCCCCCGCCACCCTGCACCGGCGGGCGCGCGGCATGGCAGGGCGGCGGGGCCGTACCCGGGGGAAGCGCGCGGTGCGCTTTCGGGCAGTGCAGGTTCCCTGCCGTCGCCCGACCGACCGCCCGGCCGACCGTCCGGCCCCCGTCCCGGCCCGACGGCGCCGTCCGTCAGATCAGCCCGTTGCGCAGCGCATAACCGACCGCGTGGGCCCGGTTGCGCAGCTGCAGCCGGGTGATGATCTCGTGCAGGACGTTCTTGACGGTGCGTTCGGAGTACGCGGTCTTGCGGGCTATCTCCGCGGTGTCCAGGCCCTCCGACACCAGGCGCAGCATGTCCGCCTCGCGCGTCGTCAGGGTGGACAGGGACAGGCTCCCGTGGTCGAGCGCCGAGCGCTGCAGGCTGCCGACGTGGGAGAGCAGCTTGCCGAGCAGGTCGCCGGGCAGCACTCCCTCGCCGTTGGCCAGCGCCAGGACCAGGCGCAGGAGCTGGTCCTGATCGGCCTCGGCGCGGCGCAGCACCGCCGCCACGCCGCACTCGATGACACGTTGCAGCCCGCCGGCCGCGAGGGTGCCGACCACGAGGCCCGTGTGCGTGGCGCTGTTGTGCCGCAGCCGGTTGAGCAGGGCGGCGACGTCGTCGTCGACGCTGTCCACGACCACCAGTGACACCAGGGCCCGGTCCGCGTCGGCCTCGTCCACCAGGTCGACCTCGGGGCGCTGGCGCAGCTGCTGGACGACGCCGATGCGCAGGACGGGATCGGCGGCGTAGAGGGCCACGGTCACCCGGTTCGGGAGGGCTGGGCGGGAGGTCCGGTGGGTCGAGTCGATCCGAGCGGCAGCATGTGACGTGGCATCGGACATAACAGGGCCGTTCTCCTCAACAGGGGACATGGTGTACCTGTTTCATGAGTTTCGTGGGGGTAGAAGTGCAGCTCGAGGCGACCACGGGAGGGCGGCCCGCGGGAGGCGGCGCGCCACATCAACGACCCGCTGTCACAAAGACGTTCGATTTGACTTCACGGGCACCGTGACTGCCCGGGTGTTGCCCTCGCGCTCCTCGCCGCGCTCCGGAGCGCTCTCCTACCGTGCTGGCGTGACGCCTTCCGCAGCCTCTTCCGGACCCGGTGCGCCCGGCCTCGACATCCCGGCCGTGACGGTGACGCCCGGTGACATCGCCACCACCACCCTGACCGTGCGCAACGACAGCGACATCGTCGAGGCGTACAGCCTGGAGGTCGTCGGGGACTGCGCGCCCTGGACCACGGTGGAACCCGCGCGTGTCTCGCTGTACCCCGGCACCTCCGAGACGGTGACGCTCCGTCTGGCGCCGCCGCGCTCCCCGGAGATCCGGGCCGGCGACAAGCCGCTCGGCGTGCGGGTGCTGCCGACCGAGCACCCCGAGTCGGTGCGGGTCCTCGAAACCACCGTGCATGTCGAGGAGTTCCACGAGCTGCAGACCGAGCTGGCCCCGCGCCGCCGGCGCGGCTGGCTGCGCGGCCGCTACCGGCTGGCCGTGCGCAACCAGGGCAACACCCCGGTGCAGGTGGGTTTCGCTCCCGGCCAGGCCGGCGAGGAGCTGGGGTTCGCCTTCACCCCGGCGGAGCCGAAGCTGGAGCCCGGTGAGTCGACGGAGGTCGTGCTGCGGGTCCGCACCGCCAAGCCGGTGTGGTTCGGCAAACCCGTGGTGTGGCCGTTCACCGTGGACACCACCGAGACCGGGGACCCGGAGGAGGCGGCGGAGACCAGGCGGGACGATCCCGCCGTACGGGCGCCGCTGGACGCGGAGTTCGTCCAGATCCCCATCTTCCCGAAGTGGCTGCTCGCGCTGCTCGCCGCGCTGATCGCGCTGTTGCTCGCCTGGTTCGCGCTGGTCCGTCCGGTGGTGCGCAGCGCCGCCAAGGAAGCGGCCCACGAGGCGGTCCAGCCCCGTCCCACGCCCGGCGGGGACCAGGGTTCCGGGGAATCTCCGGGCACCGGCGGGAACAACAAGCCCGGCGGCAAGGCGTCGGGGGCGCCGTCCGGAACCGGCGGTGACGGCGGCTCGGGTGACGGCGGTTCGGGCGGCGACGGCACCTCCGGCGGCGACGGCCGGCAGAGTTCGGCGACCATCGATCTGAAGACGTCTGGCGGGCAGACCAGGACCGGTACCTACAAGGTGCCCGAGGACAGTGTCTTCGGGGTCACGGACATCGTCGTCGCCAACTTCCAGGGCGACGAAGGGGTGCTGACGATCACGTTCGGCGAGCGCAAGATCACCACGATCGCGCTGGAGACCTTCCGGAACCAGGACTACCACTGGGTGACCCCCATCAAGATCCCCGCGAACGACACCGTGACCATCAACGTGACGTGCGCGAAGCCCGGCACACCGGCCACCGGACGTCAGGCACAGGGGTGCCACGAGGTCCTGAACGTCAGCGGAGTGCTCAGCCGTACCAGGGAATGAACCGGTCCTTCCGATTCCGGGCCATTGTCGATCGTTACCGACGGCTTATGTAAAGGGTTGACTTTTGTTCCGGCCGGAAATCGGCAATCCAGGACCAAAAACCACACCATTACCGACAGAAACAGGTCACTGCCGTGTGCCGGGGCGCTCGCTACCCCGCGTGCAGCATCAGCCCGATCCCCACGACCAGCAGACCCGCCGCCGCGATCCGTGGCACACCGAAGCGCTCCTTGAAGAACAACGCCCCGATGGCCGCGCCCACGATGATCGAGGACTCGCGCAGGGCGGCGATGGGGGCGAGGGCGGCACGGGTCTGGGCCCACAGGACGAGGGCGTACGCGACGACGGACAGGGCTGCGCCGAGGAAGCCGACGAAGACGTACGGCCGTAGCTGCCGGACCGCGTCACCGCGCACACGCGCGTACATGTACGCGGGGACGAAGGCACCCTGAACGGCCATCAGCCAGGCGATGTAGCCGAGCGGGGCGTGCGAGGCACGTACGCCCAGGCCGTCGATCACCGTGTACGCGGCGATGGTCAGACCCGTCGCCAGGGCGGCCCCGATCGCGGCCCAGTCGGGCCGGCTGCCGCGCAGCCCCCACAGGCTGACACCCGTGAGCCCGACGCACGACACGGCGATCCCGGCCGCCGCCCACACGCCGGGCACCTCGTGCGCGAACACCGCCGCCAGCACGGTCACCACCAGCGGTGCGCTGCCGCGCGCGATCGGGTACGTCTGCCCGAAGTCGCCCAGCCGGAACGAGGTCATCAGCAGCGCGTAGTAGGCGATGTGCACGCCCGCGGAGGCGAACAGGTACGGCCAGGCGGGCCCCGCCGGAAACGCCACGAACGGCGCCGCCGCGAGCCCGATGAGCATGCCGCCGCCGGAGATCAGCGTGAACCCGACCAGTTTGTCGGTGATGCGGTGCGCGATGGCGTTCCAGCTGGCGTGGGTGACCGCAGCGAGCAGCACCGCCACGGTGACCAGCGGCGTCACGCGTTCTGCTCGCGAACGTCCACCAGGTCGGCACCGGCGTGAGCGACGAGCGCCTTGGGCTCGACAGGAAAAACCGTGTGCGGCGTCCCGGCCGCCGCCCACACCACGTCGTGCGCGAGCAGCGAGCGGTCGGCGAGGACCCGGGTACGGGTACGGTGCCCGAAGGGCGGTACGCCGCCGATGGCGTACCCCGTGGTCTCGCGTACGACGCCGGCGTCGGCCCGGGTGACCTTCCCGGCCCCCAGCACCTCCCGCACCCGCTCCACGTCCACCCGCGAGGCCCCGTCCATCAGCACCAGCACCGGCACCCCGTCGGCGGCGAAGATCAGCGACTTGCAGATCTGGCTCAGCTCACACCCGATCGCTGCAGCGGCCTCGGCGGCGGTACGGGTGGCCTCCGGGAACCGGCGGGTCCGGGCGAGGAGATCCTCCAGCCCGAGCGCGCGGAGGGCTTCGGCGAACCGGGGGTGGGCTCCGGACTCTTCGGCGTCAGTGGCGGCTGTCGTCGTCATGCCGGGCACGCTAGCGGTCGCTGTACAGCACACGCGACTGAGTTGTCGGATGAGTTGTCGGAGCGAACGACGTTTCCTGGTTGCCGTTGGGCCGCCCGCTTCTTGGCCAGTGTCGTGCTTCCACGAGCCGAGTCAAGGGCGCTACGCGTCGCCTTCGGCGATGCCCCTCCGGGCCACCCTTGACACGCCTCGCTCCAGCACGGGGAAGAAGCGAGCGAGCGGCCAGGGGAGAGTGGCTGGCTTGCCGGGATCGGTCCCCTGGGTGGGCTGTGTACGCGACGTCGGCGGAGGGGGCGCGGCCACGCCTCGCCTGCACGCCGGGTGGGCTTAGCGGCTTGCGGTGAGTGGGTGGGGGCTGCTCTCGGGGTCGGGTCGGTGGGGCAGTTGGGGCGTCACATCCGTCCCTCCCGTCACGCGGGGGTGGTGATTGGCAGCATTGGGCCATGAGTGGTGCATCCGTCCCACCTCTACGGCCGGGAGCATGACCCTCACCTGCGACTCTCCCTCAACCCCTTGGCCCAAATCCACCAATTGCTGCCTGAGGGACCGCCACGACCCCCGACCCGCCACCTTGCCCCCTCCCCCACCGGCCGCAAGTCGCTAAGCCGACCCGGCGTGCTGGCGAGGCGCGACCGCGCCCGTCAGCCGAGGGTGCCCTCGCAGCCGACGGTTGCTCGCGAACCCCGGCCGGGACCCCGCCTTTCCGGGCCGCTCGCTCGCTTCTTCCCCGTGCTGGAGCGGCCCGGGTCAAGGATGGCTCGAAGGGCCATCGCCGAAGGCGACGCGAAGCGCCCTTGAGGCGGGCCGTGGAAGCACGACACTGGCCAAGAAGCGGGCGGCCCCTACGGTCACTTCGCAGCGTGGGTGAGGAAAACGGCCCAGGCGGAGGGGGTCACCTTCAGCTGCCCCGTCTCGGGGGTCTTGGAGTCGCGGATGTGGATGGTGGCGGGGGTGGTGGCGACTTCGACGCAGGAGTCGCTCGAACCGCCGCCCCCGACGGCGAGTCGGGCCGCGGCCTCCTCCTCGTGGCGGCGCCGGCCGACCGCTGGGACGTCGCGCACGGCCCACGCCCGCGCAAGACGGTGTGGGTCGAGGTGACGCTGCCAGGAGGAGTTCAGCCGACCTGAACCCACGTCCACACCGCGAGCCCGGTCGGCACCGGAAAGGCGAGGGCGCCCGTCAGCAGCAGGCGGGTGAGGGGGTTGAGGCGGCGGACGCCGGGGGCGAAGGCCAGTGCCGTCAGGACAGCGGCGGCGCCGACGAGTGTCAGGGCGTACGGGAGCACGAAGGCCCGGACCTCCGGCCAGGACATGCCGTCCGCCAGGCCCCACACGGCCACCATGCCCACCAGGAACGTCAGCCAGCCGAGCGAGCTGAGGGTGAGGATCCAGAGCACGGCGGCCAGCAGGCCCACCGCGGTCTCACCACGGCTGTTCCGCGGCGCCGGCCGCGCGGGGCCGTACAGAGTCGCATACGTCTGAGGGTTCAGGTTCACGAGGACGATCCTGCGCGGAGGGCCGCCGGTGGGGCATGGGCGCGGATACTCAACGCGGGCCCCCGGGTACTCAGGCACAAAAGAAGCCGGTGAGGGCGCCCCGTCCCCACGGATCCCTCACCGGCGGTCTTTCACGAGCGGTACGTCAGGCGCGTACCAGCTCCTTCTCCTCGTCCGGGTCGGCGTTCTTGCCGTCCGCCGAGGACTGCGTGCGCAGGCCCTCGCCCTCGACGTCGACATTGGGCAGGGCGCGGTCCAGCCACTTCGGCAGCCACCAGGCCTTCTTCCCGAGCAGTGCGAGCACCGCCGGGACGATGGCCATGCGGACGATGAACGCGTCGAAGAAGACGGCGACGGCGAGACCGAAGCCGATCATCTTGACCATCGACTCGCTGGAGCCGATGAAGCCGGAGAACACGGCGATCATGATGATCGCGGCGGCCGTGACGACCCGTGCGCCGTGCTTGAAGCCGGTCACGACGGCCTGGGCGGGCTTCTCCCCGTGGACGTACGCCTCCCGCATGCGGGTCACCAGGAAGACTTCGTAGTCCATCGCGAGGCCGAAGACGACACCCACCATGAAGATCGGCATCATCGACATGACGGGACCGGTCTCCTCGACGTTCATCAGGTCCGACAGCCAGCCCCACTGGAAGACCGCGACCACGGCGCCGAGGGCCGCCATCACGCTGAGCAGGAAGCCGAGGGCCGCCTTCAGCGGGACGAGGATCGAGCGGAAGACCACGATCAGGAGGAGGAAGGCCAGGCCGACGACGAGGGCGAGGTAGGGCAGCAGGGCGTCGTTCAGGCGCTGCGAGACGTCGATGTTCATCGCCGTGGAGCCGGTGACCAGCACCTTCGCGTCGGTCGCCGAGGTGATGTCCGCGCCCTTGCCACGGATGGCGTGCACCAGGTCCTCGGTGGTGGTCGAGGACGGCTTGGAGTCCGGGATGACGGTGATCGTCGCTGTGTCGCCCGCCTTGTTGGGCGCGGCCGGGGTGACCGTGACGACGTCCTTCAGGCCCTTGATGTCGTCGCGGACCTTGGTGAAGGCCGCCTTCGGGTGGTCGCTGTCCTTGGCGTCGACCACGACCATCAGCGGGCCGTTGAAGCCCGGTCCGAAGCCGTCGGACAGGAGGTCGTAGGCGCGGCGCTGGGTGGTGGAGACCGGCTGGGAGCCGTCGTCCGGCAGGCCCAGTTCGAGGGAGGCGGCCGGGACCGCCGCCGCGCCGAGGCCGATCACACCGACAAGGAGGACGGCGACCGGGCGCCGTACGACGAAACTCGCCCAGCGGGTGCCCATGTTCGGGCGGGCCTGCTTCTCCGCGCTCTTGGGCCTGCCGCCGCCGAGCAGCTTGCTCTTCTCGCCGGCCGGCTTGATCCTGCGGCCCGCGTAGCCGAGCAGCGCCGGGATCAGGGTGAGGGCGATGAGGACCGCGATGGCGACCGTGCCGGCGGCCGCGACACCCATCTTGGTCAGCATCGGGATGTTGACCACGGACAGACCCACCAGGGCGATGACGACGGTCAGGCCGGCGAAGACCACCGCCGAGCCCGCCGTACCGACGGCCCGTCCGGCCGCCTCCTCGCGCTCGCGGCCCTCGGCCAGTTCGGAGCGGTAGCGGGAGACGATGAAGAGGGCGTAGTCGATGCCGACGGCGAGGCCGATCATCGACGCCAGGGTGGAGGTGGTCGTGCCCAGGTCCAGGGCGTTCGCCAGCGCCGTGATCGTGGAGACGCCGATGCCGACACCGATGATCGCGGTCAGCAGCGGGAATCCGGCGGCGAGCAGCGAGCCGAAGGTGATGACGAGGACGACCGCGGCGACCGCGAGGCCGATGACCTCGCTGGAGCCGGTCTCGGGCGCCGTCTGCAGCGCATCACCGCCGATCTCGACCGTGAGCCCGGCGTCCCGCGCGTGCTGCGCCGCCTCCTTCAGCGCGTCGCGCGAGGAGTCCTCCAGCTCCATGCCGGAGACCTTGTACTTCACCGAGGCGTAGGCGATCGTGCCGTCCTTGCTGACGGCGTGCCCGATGTACGGGTCGGCGACGGAGACGACCTCGGAGCCGCTCTGCAGCTCCTTCACCGTCTTCTTGACGGTCGCCTTGTTGCCGGCGCCCGTCATCTTCTCGCCGTCCGGCGCCTTGAAGACGACCCGTGCGGTCGCGCCGTCGGCGCTCATCCCGGGGAAGCGCTGTTCCAGCAGGTCGAAGGCCTTCTGGGCCTCTGTACCGGGGATCGAGAAGGAGGAGTTGCCGGCGGCCGGCGCGGAGGCGGCGCCCACCCCGGCGAGGGTGAGCAGCGCGACCCATATGAGGGCGACGAAGTGCCGTCGCCTGAAGGCGAGCCGGCCGATTCTGTAGAGAAACGTGGCCACGAGGGCGTACTCCCGGTCAGGTCGTGGGGTTCATCTGGGCAGGGGCGATCAGCCCAACGACGTGAGCGGTGACGTCAGGTGGTGGGCTTGCTGGGGAGAGGGTTCAGCCGGCGGGTTCGGCCGAGGGGCTCGGCCGACGGGTTCAGCCGGCGGTGACGCCGAGGGCGGGGAGGACCACGGCGTCGATGTACGAAATGAGGAAGTCCTGCGTCGGCGGCTTCTCGTCGATCATCGTGCGGGCGGCGAACCCGCCGATCATCATGTGCATCACGAACTCGATCGCCGGGTTGTCCGCACGGACCTCGCCCCGGTCGATGGCCCGCTGCAGCACCTTGCGGAACTGGGCCATCTCCGGCTCGATCAGATGGTCCCGGAACGCCTGCAGGAGTTCCGGGTTGCCATGGATCGCCATGGCCAGACCCCGCATCAGCGCGGAGTTCTGTTCCATCTCGCAGTCGTCCGACCGCATGGTCAGGGTGTGCAGGTCGCCCTTGAGCGACCCGGTGTCGATCTCATCGAGACCGAGGCCGCCCGGCTTGTTGTGCCGCACCGCCTTCGCCACCAGCTCGGCCTTGCCGCCCCACTGGCGGTAGAGCGTCGCCTTGCTGGACCGGGTGCGGGCGGCCACGGCGTCCATGGTGAGGGCGTCGTAGCCGACTTCGCGGAGCAGGTCGAGCACGGCCTCGTACAACTCGGCCTCGCGTTCGGGCGTGATCCGACTGCGACGCCCCGGTGCAAGCACCGGCTCCACTGGAGCGGCTGACGCCGCGCCCTTGGATGCCTCAGCCATGTCCATCACCTTCCCGACGCGGTTGCCCGCTCCGAACGACACGGTTTCGTACGTGACGAATCTATCGCAACGACAAGCGAAACGAAACAGTTTCGTACGTGTGCTGGGTCACGCCTGTCGGTTTTCCATAAGTTGCTGGGCCTGCGCACCCGGAAAAGCATGGGGAGGTGAGCTATCTGCGCCTTCCCCACCTCAACGGCGACCTGCTGTGCTTCGTGGCCGAGGACGACCTGTGGCTGGCCCCCCTCGACTCCCCCGGCCGCGCCTGGCGGCTCACCGTGGACCGCACCAAGACCGGCCCTCCCCGCTTCTCCCCCGACGGCCGCCAGATCGCCTACACGAGCTGGCGCAGCCTCATGCCCGAGATCCATCTCGTCAGTGTCGACGGCGGACCCGCGCGGCAGCTGACCTACTGGGGCAGCATCGACACCCAGGTCTGCGGCTGGACACCGCCCGACGCGGACGGCCACCGCGACATCCTCGCCGTCGCCTCCCACGGCCAGCCCTTCTCCTACTACACCTGGGCCTACAAGGTGCCCACGGACGGCGACCCCGGCCGCAAGCTGCCCTGGGGCCCGGTCTCCGACATCCAGGTCGCCGACATCGACGACGTGCACATGACCCTGCTGCTCACCGGCACCCCGCCGCACGAACCCGCCTCCTGGAAGCGGTACCGGGGCGGCGCCATGGGCCGACTGTGGCTGCACGGCAAGCGGCTGCTGGAGGGGATCGGCGGGCATCTGGCCTCCCCCATGTTCGTCGGCGGCCGGATCGCCTTCCTCTCCGACCACGAGGGCGTCGGCAACCTCTACTCCTGTGCCCACGACGGCTCCGACCTGCGCCGCCACACCGACCACGACGCCTTCTACGCCCGCAACGCCGCCAGCGACGGCACCCGGGTGGTGTACCAGTGCGCGGGCGACCTGTGGCTGGTGGACGACCTCGCCCCGAACGCCGTACCGCACAAGCTCGACATCCGGCTGAGCGGCCCGCGCGCGGGACGCCGCAGGTACCAGGTGCCGGCCGCCCAGCACGTGGACGGCATCTCCGTGGACGAGACCGGGCGGGCCAGCGCCGTCGTCGTGCGCGGCAGCCTGCACTGGCTCACGCACCGGGACGGCCCCGCGCGCACGATCACGGACACGCCCGGCGTGCGGGTCCGGCTGCCGGAGATGCTCGGCTCTACCGGGCAGGTGGCGTACGTGACGGACGCCGAGGGCGAGGACGCCATCGAGATCGCCCACCTCCCCCGCGCCAGCGGCGACCGCGCCCCGCGCCGACTGGCCTCGGGCGAGCTGGGCCGGGTGCTGGAGATGGCGTCCGATCCACTGGGCGAGCGGCTGGCGATCGCGTCGCACGACGGGCGGTTGCTGCTGATCGACGTGGCGGAGGAAGCGGCGGAGGTCGGAGAGGGGGTCGCAGAGGGTGTCGCTGAGGGCTCCGACGACTCCGGTGGCGCTGAAGGCTCGGTGGAATCGGTGGACGGGCAGGTCGCCGAGCTGATTCGGTCCATCAACGGGCCCGTCCGCGACCTCGCCTTCTCCCCGGACGGATCCTGGCTCGCCTGGTCGCAGCCGGGCATCGGCCGCTCGCTGCGGCAGATCAAGCTGGCCCGCATCAAGGACCGGCTCATCGTGGACGTCACCAACGGCCGCTTCGAGGACGAGAACCCCGTCTTCACCCGCGACGGCCGCTACCTCGCCTTCCTCTCCTGGCGCGGCTTCGACCCGGTGTACGACGTCCACACCGGCGACCTGTCCTTCCCGCTGGGCTGCCGCCCGTACCTGGTCCCGCTGTCCTCCGCGACCCCGTCCCCGTTCGCACTGAACCCCGAGGGCCGGCCGGCGGCGGGCGGGCTCGACCCCGTCGAGGACGAGGAGAGCGGCGAGGCCGGCACGGTGACCGTGGAGGTGGAGGGCCTGGAGAACCGGGTGACGCCGTTCCCGGTCATCGCCTCCAAGTACTCGGCGCTGCACCCGGTCGCGGGCGGCGGCCTGGTCTGGCTGCGCTGGCCCATCTCCGGCGCGCTCGGCGAGACCTTCGTCAACCCGGCCGACATCAGCGGACGGCCGACGCTGGAGTACTTCAACATCACCAAGGCGAAGAAGTCCGAACTCGTCGACCATCTCGACTGGTTCGCGGTGAGCGGGGACGGGACCCGGCTCGTGGTGGTCGACGAGGGGGATCTGCGGGCGGTGCCGTCGACCGAGTCCGGCGACAGCGACACGACCGTGTGGATCGACCTGCGCCGCATCCTGCACGACGTCGACCCGGCCGCTGAATGGCGTCAGTCCTACGAGGAGGCCGGCCGTCTCATCCGCTCCTACTTCTGGGACCCGGGCATGAGCGGCATCGACTGGGACGCCGTGCTCGCCCAGTACCGGCCGCTCGTCGAACGGGTCGCCTCCCCCGACGAGTTCGCCGACCTGCTGCGCGAGGTGCTGGGCGAGCTGGGCACGTCGCACGCCTACGTCACCGCCGCCCGGCGCAACGAGGGCCCGCCCCACTACCAGCGCTGGCAGGGCCTGCTCGGCGCCAACTTCGTACGCCGGGACGCGGGCTGGACGGTCAAGCGGATCCTGCCCGGCGACTCGTCCGACTCCAAGGCCCGCTCGCCGCTGGCCGGGACCGGCATCCAGGAGGGCGCCGTCCTGACCCATGTGGACGGCCGCCCGGTCGATCCGGTGGCGGGACCGTATCCGCTGCTCGCGGGCTCGGGCGGTACGACCGTGGAACTGACCTTCGCCCAACCCGTCGCCCACCACCACCCTTCCGAGGAAGGCCCTTCGGGCCCCTCTGATCTGGCGGAGGGCGAAACCGGCGTGCCCCGGCGGGTCGCCGTCGTCCCGCTCGTCGACGAACGGCCGCTGCGCTACCAGGACTGGGTCACCAAGCGCCGTGAGGTCGTACGGGAGTTGAGCGGCGGCAAGTGCGGCTACCTGCACATCCCGGACATGGGCGGCTCCGGCTGGGCCCAGTTCAACCGGGACCTGCGCAAGGAGGTGTCCCGGCCCGCGCTGATCGTGGACGTGCGCGGCAACGCCGGCGGGCACATCAGCGAACTCGTCATCGAGAAGCTCACCCGGACGATCCTGGGCTGGGACCTGACCCGGAACGCGCAACCGGTGTCGTACACCTCGAACGCGCCCCGGGGCCCGGTGGTGGCCCTGGCGGACGAGGCGACCTCCTCCGACGGCGACATGATCACCGCCGCCTTCAAACTCCTGAAACTCGGTCCGGTCGTGGGGCAGCGCACCTGGGGCGGAGTCGTCGGCATGACCGGCCGGCACCGCCTCGGCGACGGCACGGTGATCACGGTCCCGATGAACGCCGCCTGGTTCGACGCCTACGGCTGGTCCGTGGAGAACCACGGTGTGGCCCCCGACCTGGAGATCCTGCGCACCCCGCTGGACTGGGCCGAGGGCCGGCACGCCCAGCTCGACGACGCCGTGCAGCTGGCCGTGGAGCTGCTGGACACCAACCCCGCGGCGGTTCCCCCGGACTACAGCGACGTACCGGACCGGTCGAGGCCGAAGCTGCCGCCCCGGACGACGCCCTAGCGGGAGCCGGCGGGAGCGGGGCCCGGGAACGACGAAGCGGGGTGCCCGGCGATCACCGGGCACCCCGCCTCAGGGGTGAAGTCGAGGGTGACGACTAGGCGTCGTAGTCCTGGTCGAGCCGGTCCCTCATCTCCTGGTCCGTGTCCGGGATGCGGCGCTCGGACTGCTGGCCACGCTGCTGCTGGCCGCGCTGCGGCTGCTGACCGCGCTGCTGCTGGCCGCGCTGCGGCTGACCCGGCTGCGGCTGACCCTGCTGGCCGGCCTTCTCCTTGCCCTGACCGATCTTGCTGGACTTGTCCTTCATACCCATGTGGGTTCACTCCCGTGGTGGGTGTGGGTGGGGGGGAGGCCCCTCGGAGGGGCCTCGACCAGATTCACACGGGTGGACACGGAGCGCACTTCGATCAGTTACGGTGCGTAGCCCTCGCCGCTTCGTCGGCCTCGCCACCTGCGCCGACGAGCCCGGAACTCATCCCCTGCAGACGGGGCGCGAACCGCCGCATCTCGCGCTGGCCGACGGTGCCGATGAGCGCCGGCAGATATCCGCGCACGCCCTGCATGCCGCGCAGCCACCACTGCGCGTACACGTGCGCCGAGCGCCGCTCGATACCGGCGACGATCCGGTCCACCGCCGGGCCCAGCGGGTACGTCTTGTTCGCCGGCCACGGCAGCCGCTGCCTCAACTCCCGCATGACGTCGTCCTGGTCGGCCCCGCGCACCATGTCGGTGTCGGTCCAGGACAGGTAGCCGACACCGACGCGCACGCCCTGGTGGCCGACCTCGGCGCGCAGACTGTGCGCGTACGCCTCCACGCCCGACTTGGAGGCGCAGTAAGCCGTCATCATCGGCGCCGGGGTCATCGCGGCGAGCGAGGCGATCTGCAGCAGGTAGCCGCGGCTCTCGGTGAGCACCGGCAGGAAGGCCCGGGCCGTCACCGCCGAACCGATCAGGTTCACCTCGATCACGCGCCGCCAGGCCTGCGGATCGGAGTCGGCGAAGGGCCCGCCGGTCGCCACACCGGCGTTGGCCACGACGATGTCGACCTTGCCGAACCGCTCCTTGACCTCCTGCGCCACCCGGCTCATAGCCTCGTGGTCGGTGACGTCGGCGTACCAGTGCGCACTGTCGCTGTGCAGCCGCTCGGAGACCTCCTTGAGCGCCTCCTCCTCCAGTCCGACGAGCGCCACCTTGGCACCGCGCGCGGACAGCTTGCGCGCGAGCAACTCGCCGACGCCGCGCGCCGCTCCCGTGACGACGGCGACCTGCCCTTCGAGGCTGACCCTGCTCATGCGCCCTCCTTGGTGTACGTGTAGGTGCTGACGAGTGCCCGGATCTTTCCGGTCATCAACTCCGGGGCCTCGATCGGGGTCATGTGACCGACGCCGGTGAGTTCGGTGAGGCCGATGCACCGGGGCAGCGCGGCCACCAGCGCGCGAGCGTGCACGGGGGGCGTCAGCCGGTCGGATGCGCCGTGCACCACCTCGGTGGGCACGTGCAACTCCCGTACGCCGTGGTCGAGGTCGAGCGCCGCGAGCACGGCGGCCCAGGCGTGGCGCACGGCGCGCGGGCAGGCGTGCACGATCCGCGCGCACGCCTCCACCATGTGCGGGGCGGAACCGGCGCCCATGGTGGCGTACTTGAGGATGCGCTTCGCGACGGGCGTGACCGGGCCGAGAGGAGCGCGCGAACCGAGAATGTGCCCGGTGATCCAGGTACGCACGCGCCCGGCGCGCAGCGGCACCACCCGCGACTCCGCGACCAGCCGCGAGCTGCCGGTGCTGCACAGCAGGACGGCGGCGGCGTGTTCGCGGAAACGGGGGCGCGCGGAGGCGGCCATGACCGTCATCCCGCCCATGGAGTGCCCCACGATCACGGCCTTCTCACCGGGCGCGAGCGTCTCGGCGAGCACCGCTTCCAGATCGTCCGCCAGGGCGTCGGTGGTGCACGCGGGGCTCGCAGGACTGCGCCCGTGCCCCCGCTGGTCGTACGCGATCACCCGGTGGTCGGCCGCCAACTCCCGTATCTGCGCCGCCCAGAACGCGGTCGAGCAGGTCCAGCCGTGGGAGAGGACGACAGGGGGCGCGTCCTTTGGCCCGTGGACCTCGACGTGCAGGCGTGCGCCGTCGGCGGAGACCACGGTGAGGGTGCGGGCGGGGGCGGGCGGGGCGTAGGGGCCGGAGGCCACGGAGGTGAGACGGCTCATGCGGCGGCCTCGCTCTCCTGCTGGACAGCCGTGTCCGCTTCGGCGGGCTTGGCGTCGGCCTTCCGGATCACCTCGTACTCCGCCAGGTCCACCCGCCGGGTCGCGCGCCGGAACTCGGTCGTCGTACCGGGCCAGATGGTGGTGTTGCGGCCGCTCGCGTCGAGGTACCAGCTGGTGCAGCCGCCGGTGTTCCACACGGTCCGCTTCATGCGCTCCTGGACCTTGTGGTTCCAGCCGTCGACGGCGGCGGGCCGGGCGTCGAGGGCGGTGCGGCCACCGAGGACGTCGAGCTGGCGCAGGTAGTCGGCCATGTAGTTCAGCTGGGACTCGATCATGAGGATCATGGAGGAGTTCCCGAGCCCGGTGTTGGGCCCGATGATCGTCATCCAGTTCGGGAACCCGGTGGCCGAGGCGCCGCGCAGCGCCTGCATGCCGCTCTTCCAGGACTCCACGAGCGTGCCGCCCGCCGCGCCGACCACGCGCTCGGCGATGGGCATGTCCGTGACGTGGAAGCCCGTACCGAAGATGATCACGTCGACCTCGGCCTCGGTGCCGTCGGCGGCGATCACGGTCGACCCGCGGATCTCGGTGAGCCCGCTCGCGACGACGTCCACATTCGGCCGGGCGAGGGCCGGGTAGTACTCGCTGGACAGCAGGATCCGCTTGCAGCCGATGCGGTAGTCCGGGGTGAGCCTGGCGCGCAGGGCCGGGTCCTTGATGGCGCGGGCCATGTTGCGCTTGGCGAGCTGTTCGACCAGGCCGAGTTCGTCGGGATGCTTGGTGAACGCCTGCACCTGCAGCTCCCGGAGCCCCCACAGCAGTCCGCGCCGCAGCTGGGTGGTGAAGGGCAGAGCCCGGTGCAGCCGGCGCTCGGCGCCGCTGATGGCGCGGTCCACGCGGGGCATCACCCAGGGCGGGGTGCGCTGGAAGAGGGTGAGCCGGCCCACCTGCGGCTGGATGGCGGGCACGATCTGGATGGCGGAGGCGCCGGTGCCGACCATGGCAACGCGCTTGCCGCGCAGGTCGTAGTCGTGGTCCCAGCGGGCCGAGTGGAACACCTTGCCGGGGAAGGAGTCGAGCCCCGGGATCTGCGGGATCTTCGGGTCGGACAGCGGCCCGGTGGCGGAGACGACGACGTCGGCGGTCAGCGTCCCCCGGGTCGTCTCGATCTCCCAGCACAGCCGCTCGCCGTCCCAGGTCATCAGCTTGACCTCGGAGTCGAAGCGGATGTGCGGGCGCAGCCCGAAGACGTCGGTGACGTGTTCCAGGTAGGCGCGGATGTGCCGCTGCCCGGAGAAGGTGCGCGGCCAGTCCGGGTTGGGCGCGAAGGAGAAGGAGTACAGGTGGGAGGGGACGTCGCAGGCGCACCCGGGGTAGTTGTTGTCCCGCCAGGTGCCGCCGACGCTGTCGGCCCGCTCCAGGACGACGAAGTCGGTGATCCCCTCGCGGCGCAGCCGCACCGCGGCTCCCAGTCCGCCGAACCCGGACCCGATCACCGCCACTCGTACATGCTCGTGCTCGGCCATCCCGAAGCCTCCACGCATCGCCTTGGACTCTGCCAGTGAACACTGGCGCAATGGGACTGTAGAGCAGCTCCGTACCGAGCGGTAGGGGCAGGCGAGGGAAAGTTACCGGCGGTACAACATAGGCTTCGGACGTGGCAGACGACGGCGAACGCAAGGACGAGCAGGGCAGCGGCAAGGTCGGCGCACCGCGCGAGTACCGCATGGAGGAGCTGGCCCGCCTGGCCGGCATCACCGTGCGCACGCTGCGCTTCTACCGCGAGCGCAAGCTGATCCCGCCACCGCGCCGCGAGGGTCGTATCGCCTGGTACGACGACCACCACCTGGCCCGCCTGCGCACGATCTCGGCGCTGCTGGAGCGCGGTCACACCCTCAACGGCATCGCGGAACTCGCCGAAGCCCTCGACCAGGGCCGCGATGTCGCCGACCTGCTCGGCGTCGGCACCCCCACCGAGGAGGAGCCGGTCCACCTCACCCCCGAGGAACTCGCCGCCCGCTTCGAGGGCGAGGTCACCCCCGAGAACCTCGCCGCCGCCATGGAGCTGGGCTATCTCGGCACCGACGGCGACGAGATCGTCCACATCAGCCGGCGCCTGCTGGACGTCTCCTCGGCCCTGGTCCGCGAGGGCATACCCCTCGCCGAGGTCCTGGCGGCCGGCAAGCGCGTGCGCGAACACGCCGACGCCCTCGCCGAACTCTTCCGCGACCTGATCCTGCGCCACGCCCCCGAGGAGGACCTGCACCGCCTGCGCCCGCTCGCCCGGAGCGTCGTGGAGGCGGAACTGTCCCTGGCGCTGGACCGGCGGCTCAGCAAGCGGGACTGAGCCGCGCTCCTACAGGTCGTACACGACGGTCACCGGCGCATGGTCGGACCACCGCTCGGCGTGCGTGGCCGCTCGCTCCACGAGCCCCTTGACGGCCTTGGCCGCGAGCCCCGGGGTGGCCACGTGGTAGTCGATGCGCCATCCCGAGTCGTTGTCGAAGGCCCGCCCGCGGTACGACCACCAGGTGTACGGCCCCTCGGCGTCCGGGTGCAGGGCGCGTACGACGTCCACGTAGCCGCCGTCCTGAGCGGCGAGCACCCGGGTGAGCCACTCCCGCTCCTCGGGCAGGAAGCCCGAGTTCTTGGTGTTGCCGCGCCAGTTCTTGAGGTCGGCCTGCTGGTGGGCGATGTTCCAGTCGCCGCAGACGACCACTTGGCGCCCGTCGGCGGCGGCCCGCTCGCGCAGCTCCCTGAGGTGGACGAGGAACTCGTCCATGAAGCGGACCTTCTCGTCCTGGCGCTCGGTGCCGACCTCACCGGAGGGCAGGTAGAGCGAGGCGACGGTCACACCGGGCAGGTCGGCCTCGACGTAGCGCCCACTGCCGTCGAACTCGGCCGACCCGAAGCCGACCCGGACCCGGTCGGGCTCACGCCGCGTGTACAGGGAGACGCCCGCGCGCCCCTTGGCGGCCGCCGGGGCGTGCACGACGTGCCAGCCGTCGGGCTGCCGGACCTCCTCCGGCAGCTGGTGCGGCTCGGCGCGCACCTCCTGGAGGCAGACGACGTCCGCGGAGGTCTGGGCGAGCCACTCCACGAAGCCCTTCTTGGCGGCGGCCCGCAGCCCGTTCACGTTCACCGTGGTCACAGTCAGCACCAGGGCACGATACCGGCACACTGGTCGTGGTCCGCGTTCCCCACCTTCTGCATAGAAGTACGATACTTAGCATGAATATACGCCGTGTTCGCTTCGATCACCCCGACGCCGTCAAGCTCAACGACGAGGTCCAGGCCGAGTACCACCTGCGCTACGGCGACGGCGGCGACGCCACGGTCCTCGACGCCGCCGACTTCGCCCCGCCCCGGGGCGCGTACCTGATCGCCTACGACGAGCACGACCGCCCGGTGGCCACCGGCGGCTGGCGCAGCCAGGACCTCAACGAGGAGGGCAACGAGGACGGCGACGCCGAACTCAAGCGCATGTTCGTCGTCGAGGCGATGCGCGGCCGGGGCCTCGCCCGCCGCATCCTCTCCGTCCTGGAGGAGGACGCCCGCGCGGCCGGCCGCGTCCGCATGGTTCTGGAGACCGGCACCAAGCAGCCGGAGGCCGTCGCCCTGTACATCTCCAGCGGTTACGAGCCCTGCGCCAAGTTCGGCTACTACCGCCACTACGAGGAGAGCCTCTGCTACGCGAAGCAGCTGTAGGACGCGATGAAGCCCCGGTCGGCTACTGCCGACCGGGGCTTCATGATGCGTGGACCTGAGGGGATTTGAACCCCTGGCCCCCTCGATGCGAACGAGGTGCGCTACCGGACTGCGCCACAGGCCCTTGCAACGAGTGAAACTCTAGCATCCCCATCGGGGTGCTTGGAAATCCGTTCCCTGACTGGTCAGAGGCGGACTTCCAGCCGCGTGACAGCGGTCACTCGTTGGCCGCGCGCGGCCGGTCCCCGTCCTCGTACTGGTCGAAGAGGGGGGTGCGTCCGCGCTCGCGCGAGCGGCGGGCGGAGGCCGCCCGGCGGGCGTCGCTCCGGTCGTCCGCCGGCTTGTCCTCGGACGCGAGCGCCGCCTCGCCCTCCCCGGCCTCCGGCGCGCGGCTCGCCTCCTGCTCCGGCACGACCGAGCTGGAACGCGCCGAACTCCATGTGTCGGGCGCCCCCAGGTCCACGTCGGAGGTGGCCCGCGGCGCGACCGGCGCGGTCACGTACGTCGGCAGGGGCACCGGCACCGGGTCCCAGCTGTCCCCGTGCCCGGGCCGCCGCTGGCGCTCACGCTGCTGCTGGTCGACCCACTCGGCGTGGTCGGTCTGCTCGACGAGGGCGCGGCGGTCCGCGGCGAGCGCGGAGAGGCCGGTGTCGGTCTCGGTCTCTGGTCCCTCGTCCGGTTCGTCGGCGACGGGGCCCGCGTCGAGGGGCGCGCGCCGCCGCGGCTGGCGTTCGCGCAGCCGCTGGGCTGCGACCTCGGCGCGCCGGCGATCCATCTGGTAGGCGAACCGGCGGCGCTCCTGGGAGCGCAGATAGGCGATGTACGTGCTGAGCATGACCGCGGGTACGCCGGGCGCCCACAGGAAGGCGAGGCCTCCGACGGCGGCGACGATCGCGCCGAGCGTGAAGGCGACAAAGAGCATCACGGTGGTGCGCCGACGGCGCGCCAGCACCTTCGAGCGCCGGGCGCGCGCCGCGGACGCCTGTGCCGAGGGCGCGCGCCGCGCGGCCGGTACGCGCTTCTGCGCGGACGCGGAGGCGGAGGCGGACACGGAGGCTCCGGGCGAGTGATGCGCGGACGCGGAAGGGGACTTGGGCGCCGGGATGACGGGCTGGTCGCGTACCGGTTCCGCCCGCCCGGACGCCTCCGCCCCGGCCTCCGGGCGCACCTGACGGCGGGTCGGAGGCATGGCGAAGGCCCGGACGTCCACCGAGTCGGTGGCGGCGTCCGGATCACTGGCGTCCGGCTCCCCCTCCTGGGCGGAGCGCGCCCGCAGGTCCCTGGCGTACCGACGCTCCATCCCCGCCCGTCCGGACAGCAGCCGGATGGCGGTGCTGAAGCGTTCCGTCGGACGGGCCTCGTTCAGCTCGTCCTGCCTACGGAGCCACATCGGCACCAAGTAGGCGGCCCAGGCCCCGACAATGACTGCGTAGATGAGGCCGCTGCTGCTCACGCCTCACACGGTAGAGGGGTTTGCGTGAGGCCATCCGCCAATTGGGCCGGTGTGTCGCACGATCTGGCTGATATTTCGAGCTTTTTTTGCGACCGATGCGATCAGTGGACCGTCCGAGCCCGCCAATTCAATGCACCGAGACGGTCATCAGCCGATCAATTTCGAACACGTATTCAATTTCTGGCCTAGACCGGATTCCCCGGAGTGTTCTCCTGCGTGTGCCGCGTCTGCTGAGAGCGTGCCCGCTGCCAGCGCCCGAGCAACCCCTCCGGCACTTCTTCCGCCGTGAGCGCGAAGACGAGGTGGTCGCGCCAGGCTCCGTCGATGTGCAGATAACGCGGCCGCAGCCCCTCCTCGCGGAATCCGAGTTTCTCCACGACCCGGCGGCTGGGCCGGTTCTCGGGGCGAATGCAGACCTCGATGCGGTGCAGCCCGACGGTGCGGAAACAGTGGTCGACCACGAGCGCGACGGCCGTCGGCATCACCCCGCGCCCGGCCACCGCCTCGTCCACCCAGTAGCCGACGTGGCCCGAGCACATCGACCCCCAGGTGATCCCGGCGACCGTCAACTGCCCGACGAGCTGCCCCCGGTACTCGATGACGAACGGCAGCATCCGGCCCGCGTGGGCCTCGGACCGCAGATGCCGGACCATCTGGCGGTAGGTCGGCCGGTGCGTGATCGGCCCGCTCGGCGTGGGCGGCGGGATGGTCGCCTCCCAGGGGCGCAGCCAGTCCCTGTTGCGCCGGTTCACCTCACGCCAGACCCGCTGGTCGCGCAGCTTTATCGGCCGGAGGACGACGTCTCCGTCCGCCAGCACGACGGGCCAGGAAGGGCTGTTCAGCTCGCACCCCCACTACTGGGTCTCGGATGGTCGCCGCCGCGGATCTGGTCGACGGCGTGGACCAGCAGCGGCTCCAGGACGGCGAGGCCGTCCCGCACCCCGCCGGTGGAGCCCGGCAGATTGACGATCAGGGTCCGCCCGGCCACCCCGGCCAGGCCCCGGGAGAGCGCCGCAGCCGGCACCTTCTCCCGTCCGAACGCCCGAATGGCCTCCGCGATGCCCGGCACCTCGTAGTCGATCACCGCGCGGGTCGCCTCGGGCGTGCGGTCGGTGGGCGAGACACCGGTGCCGCCGGTGGTGACGACGACGTCGTAGCCGGCGTCGGCACCGGCGCGCAGGGCCGCCTCCACCGGGTCCCCGTCCGGGACGACCCGAGGGCCGTCGACGTCGAAGCCGAAGCCCCGCAGGCCGTCGGCGATGAGGGGGCCGCCCTTGTCCTCGTAGACCCCCGCGGCAGCCCGGTTGGAGGCGGTGACCACCAGCGCGCGGTACGTCATGACCGGCTCCAGTCGCCCGACTTGCCGCCCGTCTTCTCCTCCACCCGAACGTCCGTGATGACCGCTCCCTTGTCGACCGCCTTGACCATGTCGATCACGGTGAGCGCGGCGACCGTCACCGCGGTGAGGGCCTCCATCTCGACGCCCGTACGGTCCGTCGTCTTCACGGTGGCCCAGATCTCCACGGCGTCGTCCGCGACCGACAGATCCAGTTTCACACCGGACACCGACAAGGGGTGGCACAGCGGGATCAGGTCCGGGGTGCGCTTGGCGCCCATGATGCCCGCGATGCGCGCGGTGGCCAGGGCGTCCCCCTTGGGCACACCCTCTCCGCGCAGCAGCTCGACCACCCGCGGTGACACCAGGACCCGGCCGCTCGCGCGGGCGGTGCGCGCGGTCACGTCCTTCCCGGACACGTCGACCATGCGGGCCGCGCCCGCGTCGTCGATGTGCGTGAGTCGGTCCTGCACAGGGCGTCCGGGGGTCTCCCCCCGGGAAGGCACAGTCATGGTGTGTGGCGCTCCCGGTCCGGGCCCGTCGCAGTGCGGTGCGCGGGCCTGTTGTGCGCGACACGGTACCGCCCGCTCGTCAGCCGAGCAGCACGACCTCCACGTCCGTACCGGGCTCGGCGGACTCCACGTCCTCGGGGACGACGATCAGCGCGTCGGCCTGCGCCAGCGCCGCGACCAGATGGGAGCCCGAGCCGCCCACGGGAGTCACCTCGCCGTCGGCGTACTTGCCGCGCAGGAACTGCCGGCGCCCCTTCGGGGAGCCGAGCGCCTTGTCCGCCTTCAGGGTGGCCCGGGTGCGGGGCCGGTGGACGTCATCGAGGCCCATCAGGGTGCGGATCGCTGGGCGGACGAACAGCTCGAAGGAGACGTACGACGACACCGGGTTGCCCGGCAGCGCCAGCAGGGGCGTGTGGTCGCGGCCGATGGAGCCGAAGCCCTGGGGCTTGCCCGGCTGCATGGCGATCTTGCGGAAGTCGATGCCGCCACCCGCCTCGTCCTCGTCGCCTACGTGCGACAGCGCCTCCTTGACGACGTCGTACGCCCCGACGCTCACCCCGCCCGTGGTCACCAGCAGGTCGGCGCGGATGAGCTGGTCCTCGATGGTGGAGCGGAGGGTGTCGGCGTCGTCGGCGACGGCGCCCACCCGGTAGGCGATGGCGCCTGCGTCGCGGGCTGCCGCGGTGAGGGCGAAGCTGTTGGAGTCGTAGATCTGGCCGCTGCCCAGGTCCTCGCCGGGCTGGACGAGTTCGCTGCCCGTGGACACGACGACCACGCGCGGGCGCGGGCGCACCCGTACGGTGCCCCGGCCGATCGCGGCGAGCAGTGCGATCTGCGGCGGACCGAGGATCGTCCCGGCCTCCAGGGCCAGGTCTCCGGCCTTCACGTCGCTGCCCCTGTCGCGCACGTGCGCGCGTGCCTCGGCGGGGCGGTGCACGCGCACCTGCCCCTCGGCGCCCTCGGGGGTCAGGCTGCGGGCCCGCATCCCGCTCACGGGGCCCTCGCCGAGCCCGCCGTCGGTCCACTCGACGGGGACGACGGCCTCGGCGCCGGGCGGCAGCGGGGCGCCGGTCATGATGCGGGCGGCCTGGCCGGGTCCGACCCGGACCAGGTCGGCCGAGCCGGCCGCGACGTCCCCGACGACCTCGAGGACGGCCGGGAACTCCTCGGTGGCGCCGGCGACGTCCGCGACCCGCACCGCGTACCCGTCCATGGAGCTGTTGTCGAACGGTGGCAGGGAGACCGGCACCGTGACGTCGTCGACCAGGACACAGCCCTGGGCGTCGAGCAGTTGCAGCTCGATGGGTTCGAGGGGACGGACGGTGGAGAGGATGTCCTCCAGGTGCTCGTCCACCGACCAGAGGTGGTCCGGGCCGGCGGGGCTGGTCGCGGCGTTGCTCAACGTTGCTGCATCTCCTCGGCTACGTAACTGCGAAGCCAGGTCCGGAAGTCCGGGCCCAGGTCTTCACGTTCGCACGCCAGTCTGACAATGGCACGCAGGTAGTCGCCACGGTCGCCGGTGTCATAGCGGCGGCCCTTGAAGACGACGCCGTGCACCGGGCCGCCGACCTTCTCGTCCTGGGCCAGCTGCTGGAGGGCGTCGGTCAGTTGGATCTCGCCGCCGCGGCCGGGCTCGGTCTTGCGAAGTATGTCGAAGATGTGCGGGTCGAGGACGTAGCGGCCGATGATCGCGTAGTTCGACGGGGCGTCCGCCGGGTCCGGCTTCTCGACCAGGCCGGTCACCTTGACCACGTCGCCCTCGGCGGTGGCCTCGACGGCCGCGCAGCCGTAGAGGTGGATCTGCTCGGGCGCGACCTCCATGAGCGCGATCACGCTGCCGCCGTGCTGCTCCTGGACCTCGATCATGCGCTGGAGCAGCGGGTCGCGCGGGTCGATCAGGTCGTCACCGAGGAGGACGGCGAAGGGCTCGTGGCCGACGTGCGGGGCGGCGCACAGGACGGCGTGACCGAGGCCCCTGGGGTCGCCCTGGCGCACGTAGTGCATGGTGGCCAGGTCGCTGGACTCCTGCACCTTCGCGAGCCGCCCGGCGTCTCCCTTCTTCTGGAGCGCCGATTCCAGCTCGTAGTTTCGGTCGAAGTGGTCCTCCAGCGGACGCTTGTTGCGTCCGGTGATCATGAGGACGTCGTCGAGCCCCGCCGACACGGCCTCCTCGACCACGTACTGGATCGCCGGCTTGTCCACGACCGGCAGCATCTCCTTGGGAGTGGCTTTGGTGGCCGGCAGGAACCGGGTACCGAGGCCCGCTGCGGGAATGACAGCCTTGCTGATCCTGGGGTGCGACTGAGTCATGCTCGCAACCTTAACCGGTGCCTTTGGTAAGGAATATGTGGCTCCGGTTATTTGGCCCTCATATGAGCGCATTAAGAAGGGTGCAAGAACGACCAGTGGTACACGACGGACGCACGAGCGAGCCTGACAAGCGAATGTTGCGACGGGAGCTCCTCGCGGTGAGGAACAGGTTGCCGGAGGATGTCGTACGGGAGGCGGGCGACACGCTGGCCGAGCGCGCCCTTGAACTGCCCGAACTGGCGCGTGCGCGCACGGTGGCGGCGTACGTCTCCGTCGGGAGCGAGCCCGGCACGCTCGCCCTGCTGGACGCGCTGCGCGCGCGGGGCGTGCGCGTCCTGCTCCCCGCGCTCCTGCCCGACAACGATCTGGACTGGGGCGAGTACGCCGGTCCGGGCTCCCTCGCGCGGATCCAACATGGCGGAAAAATGGCCCTGTTCGAGCCCTCCGGCGAGCGCCTCGGCCCGGACGCCGTGATCGCGGCGGACGTCGTGCTGCTGCCCGGGCTCGCGGTGGACGCGCGCGGGATGCGCCTGGGGCGCGGCGGAGGGTCGTACGACCGGGTGCTCGCGCGTCTGGAGCGGGCGGGCGCGCGCCCCGCGCTCGTGGTGCTCCTGTACGACACGGAAGTCGTCGCACGCGTCCCGGAGGAGGCGCACGATCAGCCGGTGCACGCGGTGGTGACGCCGTCGGGTGTGCGCCGCTTCACAGGCTCCTGAGCGGGCGAGGCCCCTGGTCCACAAACGGGACGGGCCCCCTCCACGCGCGCGTGGAGGGGGCCCGTCCCTTCGGCCTGGCGTCAGCCGATCACGGCTTGAGGACGAGTGTGTCGCTCGTGCTCGCGTCGACCGCCTTGTCCGAGAACGACCAGGGCAGCAGCTCGCCCTTGACCCACTTGCTGGTCTGGTCCGTGTAGTGGGCGCTGTAGGCGTGTCCGGAGGCTCCGGTCAGGTTGATCCACTTGGACTTGTCGAGGTCCTTGAGGTTGACGACCATGCGCATCGACGGCACCCAGACGACGCCGTAGCCGCCGGCGGCGTTCCAGCCGGTCGCGTTGACGGTGGCCTCGCCGCCGCTGAGCTTCCAGGGACCGCGGTTGAGGACGTACTGGAGGAACTCGGGGCCTTCGGTGCCGAGCGTCTGGTTCTTCAGGAACAGGCGGTGCAGCCGGCCCCAGCTCCAGGTGTCGATGTCCTTGCCGAGCTTGGCGGTCAGCTCCCAGCGGGCGTCGATCATGGCGCGGGCGAACAGCTGGTCCCGGTTCTTCGCCTCCGGGCGGGTGCCCGACTTGGGCGTCTTCCACCAGTCGCTGTCCGGCTTGTCCATCAGCGTGCGCACGACCTCGAACCAGCGGTCGCCGCCGTCCGGCTGCGCCTGGTCGGCGTCGCGCTGGCCGCACTCGCGGACCTTCGCGTCGTCGTCCACCGGGCCGGTGTTGTCGATCTTGTCGACCCACAGGCACTGGCCCTTGACGCGCAGCTCCTTGGGGAGCTTGTTGCCGAACGTGAGCTTGAGGACGTTGCGCCACACGGAGTTGAAGTAGGCGGCCGCCGCGGAGTCGGCGTCCTGGGTGTAGTCCCAGCCCTCCAGCAGCTTCTGCGCCTCCCGGACGTTCTTGTCGTCGAGGTTGATCTTCAGCAGCTTGGGCACCAGCAGCTTGGCGATCTCGCTGCTGTTGTCCACCTGCATCTGGCGCATGTCGTCGGTGGAGATCTTGCCCGTGCCCTTGATCTTGGACTCGATCAGGTCGGTGATGCGCTGGCTGCGGGTGCCGTAGCCCCAGTCCGTGGTGAGCGTGTACGGGTACTTGTCCTTGTCGACCACAGCCTGATTGGCGGTGACGATGTAGCCCCGCTCGGGGTCGTACTCGTAGGGCAGCTCGTCCTGCTTGATGAAGCCGGTCCAGCGGTACTTCGAGTCCCATCCCGGCGCCGGGATGGAGCCGTCGTCCACCGAGGAGCGGGTGGGGATCCTGCCGGGCAGGGTGTAGCCGATGTGGTTGTCCGTGCTGGCGTAGACCAGGTTCTGCGAGGGCACGTCGAACAGGGCGGCGGCGGAGCGGAAGTCGCTCCAGTCGGCTGCCTTGTCGAGGGCGAACACGGCGTCCATGGAGGTGCCCGGGTCGAGCGCCGTCCACCTCAGGGCGATGCCGTAGCCGTCACCGCGGTCGGGCGCAGCGGTGTTGACGGCGGCCTTCCTGCCGACCTGGACGAGTTCGTCGTCACGGTCGGACAGCAGCGGCATCCCGTCGGCGGTCTGGCGTACGACGATGGTCTTGGACTTGCCGCCGGCGACCTTGATGGTCTCCTCGCGGCTCTTGAAGGGCCGGACCTTGCCGTCGTACAGGTAGCCGTTGCCGCTGAGCTTCTCCAGGTACAGGTCGGTGACGTCGACCCCGGAGTTGGTCATGCCCCAGGCGATGTCCCCGTTGTGGCCGATTATCACGCCGGGCATGCCGGCGAAGGTGTAGCCGGTGACGTCGTACTGGCACTTGCTGGAGACGGTGCGGCAGTGCAGGCCCATCTGGTACCAGACGGACGGCAGCGACGCCGACAGGTGCGGGTCGTTGGCGAGCAGCGGCTTGCCGGTGATGGTGTACTTCCCGGCGACGACCCAGGAGTTGGAGCCGATGCCCTGGCCGTTCACGCCGACCGCGGTGGGCACGTTGTCCAGGACCTTGTAGAGGCCCGCCAGCTGGCTCGTGAGGGCCGAACCGGCCGTGGACGAGGTGGAGGAGCCGGTCGTGCCGGTCGTGCCCTGAGAACCGCTCGTGGCGCCGCCCTGCTGGAAGGCCTTGGCCACGTCGCTGTACTGGCCCTCCTGGACTATCGGCTTGTTGCGGCCGTAGGGGTACTCGGGGTACAGGTCCTCGATCTGCTGCGGGCCCAGACGGCTGGTCATCAGGGCGCGGTCGATCTCGTCCTGCATGTTGCCGCGCAGGTCCCAGGCCATCGCCTTCAGCCAGGAGACGGAGTCGACCGGGGTCCACTTCGCCGGCTTGTAGTCGTTGGTGAAGCCCAGAGCCGCGTACTCCAGGGAGATGTCCTCGCCGTCCTTGCCCTGAAGGTAGGCGTTGACACCCTTGGCGTAGGCGTCGAGGTACTTCTTCGTGGAGGCCGACAGCTTGGTGTCGTACTCCTCCTTGGCGATCCGGTCCCAGCCGAGGGTGCGCAGGAACTCGTCACTCTTGACCTGACCCTTGCCGAACATCTCCGACAGGCGTCCGGAGGTCATGTGCCGGCGCACGTCCATCTCGTAGAACCGGTCCTGCGCCTGGACGAAGCCCTGCGCCATGAAGAGGTCCTCGTCGGACGAGGCGTAGATCTGCGGGATGCCGTTCCCGTCCCGCTTGACGTCGACGGGCCCCGACAGGCCCTGGAGCGTGATCGATCCTGTGGTCTGCGGGAAGGAGGCGCGAACGGTGCTGATCGACCAGTAAGCCCCGTAGGCGACGCCTCCGATGAGGGCCAGGACGAGCACCAGCACGATAAGTCGCGCTTTGCGCCCCTTCTTCCTGCCGGACTTGCCGGGCTTGTCACCCGTTGTGGCGGTGGTGTTGGGGGGCATCGCTGTCCTTGCTGTCCTAACGCGAGCGGCAGGTCGGGCTGTGACTTTGAATGAGCGCTGGAGCAACCATAGGCGCAGGGCCCCGAGCCGCTTGACGCGGAGTCGGGAACCGGCGCGCACGGACGTTCGATCTTGCCCTGGCGAGTGTCAAGAAAACGTCAAGAGTTAGGTAAGGTAACGAAGTACTTGGGTGCGGTGCGCCGCAGCCTCGGGTCTTGTGTACGTGAGCTCACGCGCCCCCGCGCGAGCCGAGGAAGGGAACCGCCGCTGACCGTTCACCACCTCGACCAGCTCCTGCTCGTCTGCTCCCTGGTCCTCCTGGTCGCCGTCGCGGCCGTCCGGATCTCCTCCCGCAGCGGGCTCCCCAGCCTGCTCGTCTACCTGGGGATCGGCGTCCTCATGGGCCAGGACGGCATCGGGAACATCCACTTCAACAACGCCGAGATGACCCAGGTCATCGGGTACGCGGCCCTGGTCGTGATCCTCGCCGAGGGCGGTCTGGGCACGAAGTGGAAGGAGATCCGGCCGGTCCTGGGGTCCGCCTCCATGCTGGCGCTGGCGGGGGTCGCGATCAGCGTCGGCGCGACCGCGGCGGGCGCGCACTATCTGGTCGGGCTGGACTGGCGGCAGGCGCTCATCATCGGCGCGGTGGTCTCCTCGACGGACGCGGCGGCGGTCTTCTCGGTCCTGCGCAGGATCCCCCTCCCCGCGCGCGTGGCGGGCACGCTGGAGGCGGAGTCCGGTTTCAACGACGCCCCGGTGGTCATCCTGGTCGTCGCCTTCTCCACGGCCGGCCCGGTCGAGCACTGGTACGCCCTGGTCGGCGAGATAGCGCTGGAACTGGCCATCGGCGCGGCCGTGGGTCTCACGGTGGGCTGGCTCGGGGCCTGGGCCCTCAAGCGCGTCGCCCTGCCCGCCTCCGGCCTCTACCCGATCGCCGTGCTGGCGATCGCCGTCACGGCCTACGCCGCCGGCGCACTGGATCACGGCAGCGGCTTCCTCGCCGTCTACCTGGCGTCGATGGTGCTCGGCAACGCCAAGCTCCCGCACTGGCCCGCCACGCGCGGCTTCGCCGAGGGGCTCGGCTGGATCGCCCAGATCGGCATGTTCGTCCTGCTCGGCCTGCTCGTCACCCCGCACGAGCTGGGCGACGACATCTGGCCGGCCCTCGTCATCGGGCTCGCGCTGACCATGGTGGCCCGCCCGCTGAGCGTCGTCCTCAGCCTGGCCCCGTTCCGGGTGCCGTGGCCGGAGCAGGCGCTGATGTCCTGGGCGGGACTGCGCGGCGCCGTGCCCATCATCCTGGCGACGATCCCCATGGTGAACGGCGTCGCGGGCAGTCATCGGATCTTCAACATCGTCTTCGTGCTGGTCGTCGTCTACACCCTCGTGCAGGGGCCGACCCTGCCCTGGCTGGCGCGCACGCTGCGGCTCGGCGAGGAGGGCGAGGCCGCCGACCTCGGCATCGAGTCGGCACCCCTGGAGCGGCTGCGCGGGCATCTGCTGTCCGTCTCGATCCCCGAGGGCTCCCGGATGCACGGCGTCGAGGTCAACGAGCTGCGGCTGCCGCCCGGCGCCGCCGTCACCCTCGTCGTCCGGGATGGAAAATCGTTTGTTCCGCTGCCCACGACGGTGCTGCGGCACGGGGACGAACTCCTTGTGGTCGCCACCGACCCCGTGCGCGACGCGGCGGAACGGCGCCTGCGCGCGGTCGCCTACGGCGGCAAGCTGGCCGGCTGGCTGGGCATGGACGGGCCGGGCAGCTCGCGTTAACCGGGCAGCCCCGCGTTAAGGGGGTGTTTCGTGCGGTTCACACCTCCGGTAATCACAGGTGACCGCCACGGATGGTGCTCATTTTCACAGGTGGGCGAGGTAGCGCCACCTGTACGATGAAGGCGCACCCTGATCGAACCAACTCTGCCTGACGCAGAGCTGGCGCGACCGTATGGCGGCCGGGCCACCCCCACCCACAGTGGGCGCCGGTATCTACCGCAGTTTGCGCAAGAGGACAGCTCTCGGCGCCCGGGCCCACAACGGGGCCCGCGCTACCAGGCGGCAGAAAGGCACGGCCGTGGGATCCACGGTCACCACCACCGCACCGGAGACGACCTCGCCGGCCTCTTCCCGCCCGGGATACGGACAGCTGCTGCGCACCCGCGGCGCCTGGACGTTCCTGCTCCCCGGCTTCGCGGCGCGCCAGCCGTTCGCGATGCTCACCATCTCCATCGTGCTGCTCGTGCAGCACACCACCGGCTCGTACGGCGCCGCGGGCGCCGCCGCGGCCGCCACTGGTGTCTCCATGGCGCTGTTCGCGCCGTACAGCGGCCGCCTCGCCGACCGTTACGGACAGCGCGCCGTCCTGATCCCGGGTGTCCTGGTGCACGCGCTGTCCGGCCTGACCTTGACGGCGCTCGCGCTGGCGCACGCGCCCCTGTGGGCGCTGTTCGTGGCGGCCGTGCCGACCGGCGCCTCGGTCCCGCAGGTCGGCCCCATGGTGCGTGCACGCTGGGGCGTGAAGCTCCAGGGCTCGCCCCTGATGACCACCGCGGCGGCCTTCGAGTCCGTCACGGACGAGCTGACCTTTGTCTTCGGGCCCCTGCTGGCGACCGCGCTGTGCACCGCCGTCACCCCGTCCGCGGGCCTGGTGACCGAGGCCGCGCTGACGCTCGTCGGCGGTCTGCTGTTCGCCGCGCAGAAGAGCACGCAGCCGTCGGTGTCCGGCGAGAGCGGGCACGCGCGCGTGCAGCACGCCTCCGCCCTGCGCGTCCCGGGCGTCCGGGTGCTGGTGGTGACCTTCCTGGGCATCGGGTCGGTCTTCGGCGGCATGCAGGTGTCGCTGGCGGCGTTCACCGAGTCGATCGGCGAGCCCGGCCTCAACGGTGTCCTCTACGGCACCTTCGCCGCCGGCAACATGCTCTCCGGCATCGTCTGCGGCGCGATCGCCTGGAAGGCCGCCCCGCAGCGCCGCCTGGTCCTCGGCTACGCCGCGCTCGCGCTGACCGCGTCCGCGCTGTGGACGGCGCACTCGGTGCTCCTGCTGGCCGGTCTCGGCCTGCTGGTCGGCATGTGCATCGCACCAGCCCTGATCACCGGCTACACACTGGTCGAGGGCCTGGTGCCGGCCGAGGCCCGCACCGAGGCGTTCACCTGGCTGACCGGCGCCGTCGCGCTCGGTCAGGCGGCCGCCGTCACGGTCGCCGGACAGCTGGAGGACCGCCTGTGGGGTGGTGCCGGTTTCCTGGTGCCGATGGCCGGCACACTGCTGGCTCTGGCGACCCTGGCGGCGCTGCGTTCGCGGCTGGTGCCGCCGCGCGCGACCAAGGTGGTCACGCGCGGCGCGGCCCATCGCGAGCCTGTCGCGATCGGTGAGATGTGACGTGTCGAAAAAACCCGGGAATACGTCACTGTGACTCCGCCGCCAAGCGGCTCCTCACTTGGGCACGAGGCCCTCATGACGGTCAAGCCCTGACCGCTGCCCGTGGGCAGGTGACGTACGTTACTCCGTTCGCTGGCCGCACGGGTTAATATGGACGATCGTTAGCACTCATCGAGTGAGAGTGCCAGGAGGAAGACAGTGCCGACCTACCAGTACCAGTGCACCGAGTGCGGCGAGGGCCTCGAGGCGGTTCAGAAGTTCACCGATGACGCCCTGACCGAGTGCCCCAACTGCGGTGGCCGCCTGAAGAAGGTGTTCTCCGCGGTCGGCATCGTCTTCAAGGGCTCCGGCTTCTACCGCAACGACTCCCGCGGCTCCACGTCGAGCAGCAGCCCGGCGACGAAGTCGTCCGGCTCCTCGTCGTCCGACTCGAAGTCGTCCTCGTCGGCGTCCACGTCGTCCTCGGCGTCCTCGTCTTCGTCGGGCTCGTCGAGCAGCAGCTCCGCGGCCTGAGATCTCACTCCCCGGGCCCTGCCGTCGCGCGTGACGGCAGGGCCTCAGGTGTACTCGGGCACCGGCTCCCCCGGCTTTCCGCAGCCAGCTAATGTGCTCGTCATGGCGAACGCAGAGATCGGTGTAATCGGCGGGTCGGGCTTCTACTCGTTCCTCGACGACGTGACCGAGGTCCAGGTGGACACCCCCTACGGGCAGCCCAGCGACTCCCTCTTCCTCGGCGAGATCGCCGGCCGGCGGGTCGCCTTCCTGCCCCGGCACGGCCGCGGCCACCACCTGCCACCGCACCGCATCAACTACCGCGCCAACCTCTGGGCGCTGCGCTCGGTCGGCGTCCGGCAGGTCCTCGGCCCGTGCGCGGTCGGCGGTCTGCGCGCCGAGTACGGCCCCGGCACCCTGCTCGTGCCGGACCAGCTGGTGGACCGTACGAAGGTCAGGGTCCAGACGTACTTCGACGGGCTGCCGCTGCCCGACGGCACGGTGCCCAACGTCGTGCACGTGTCCATGGCCGACCCCTACTGCCCCGCCGGCCGGGCTGCCGCGCTGAAGGCGGCGCACGGACGGGACTGGGAACCGGTGGACGGCGGCACGCTGGTCGTGGTCGAGGGGCCGCGCTTCTCGACCCGCGCCGAATCGTTGTGGCATCAGGCTCAGGGCTGGTCCGTGGTGGGCATGACCGGCCACCCCGAGGCGGCGCTCGCCCGTGAACTGGAGCTCTGCTACACGTCGCTGGCCCTGGTCACCGACCTGGACGCCGGTGCCGAGACCGGCGAGGGGGTCTCCCACGAGGAGGTGCTGCAGGTGTTCGCGGCCAACGTGGACCGGTTGCGCGGCGTGCTGTTCGACGCGGTGGCGGCACTGCCGGAGACCGGGGCGCGGGACTGCCTCTGCAAGAACGCCCTCGGCGGGATGGACCCGGGCTTCGAACTGCCGTAGCGGGAGGAACGGGGCGAGGCGGGGAACTGCTCGACGCGAGGGACGGGTCGACGCGGACGGGTCGACGCGGGGAACGGGTCGACGCGAAGAACGGGTCGGCGCCGGGAACGAGGCGGGGAACGGGGCCAGGCGAGGCACGGGGCGACACGAGGGATGGCTCGACACGAGGGACGGGGCGGCCGGAAGTCCCCGTTCGGGTGGGTGAGTTGTCCACAACCCCGCAGTAGTCCACCGGCTCCGGCGGGCTTCGGCGCGAGGCGTCATCGTGGCAGGGCAAGCCGAAATCCCCTCGTCGCAGGCGGTGATCCCCATGCCCTTGACCTCGTCGTCCCCCAGTCCGGCCGCGCCTCCCCTCCGCCTCCCGCGTCCCCTCGGCACCGACGCCCCGGCGACCTGCGAGGTCCCGCCCTTCGCCCCGGTGCGCGTGCGCGGCGGGCGGTATCAGTTGCAGCGGCTGGTACGGCATCGCAGGCGGGCTCTCGCGGCCGGCCTCGCCGTGACCGCGGCCGCGCTCGTGGCGGCGGGGCCGCGGAGCACGACCGAACCCCACCGCGCCGAACGGGTCCGCGGGCACCCGGTCACGGAACCCGCACGACGGCACGGAGCGGTGGACATGGTGACGGCGCCGGTGCGGATCTCGGACGCCGCCACCGTCCGGCTGCTCCGGCCCGGCGACCGCGTCGACGTCATCGCGGCCGAGGATCCGTCGGCCGGAGGCGGCGCCCGGGTGCTCGCGCGGGGTGTGCGGGTGACGAGGGTGCCGGAGCCGCTGGAGGGTGCGTCCGAGAGCGGGGCGCTGGTCGTGCTGTCGGTGCCGCGCACCACGGCGGCGCGGCTCGTGGGCGCGAGCGCCACCGCACGGCTGGCGGTGACGCTGTGCTGAGCCACCTCGGCCGATGTCTCTGCGACCCGCCGTCGACCCCTTCGACCGAGCTACGGAATTGGACACAATGGCCGCACCGTGCCGTAGGTTGCGGAGCGTTTCGTTCCACACCCTGTGCACGCGAGGAGAGTCCCCGAGGTGAACGCGAAGAAGGAACCGAGCATCTGGCAGGGCTTCAAGGCCTTCCTGATGCGCGGCAACGTCGTCGATCTGGCAGTCGCGGTGGTCATCGGCGCCGCTTTCACCAACATCGTCAACTCGGTGGTGAAGGGGCTCATCAACCCGCTGGTGGGCGCGATCGGCACGCAGAACCTGGACATCTACAGCGCGTGCCTGAGCAGCAGCTGCAAGGGCGACCAGGGCATCCAGCTGATGTGGGGCTCGGTCCTCGGCGCGACGCTGAGCTTCGTGATCACCGCGGCCGTCGTGTACTTCCTGATGGTCCTGCCGATGGCGAAGTACCTGTCCCGGGTGGAGGCCCGCCGGAAGGCGAAGGAGGGCACGCACGAGATCATCGAGGTGACCGAGCTGGAGGTCCTCAAGGAGATCCGCGACGCGCTGGTCGCCCAGCGCGGGTCGGGGCACGACGAGCGCTAGCGGCGCTCCCGCGGGCCGCTCAGAGGTGGTGGGGCGGCTTCTCGTCGAGGAAGCGCTTCAGGTCGGCGGCGCTGTCGCCGTCCGGGCGCTCGCCCCACCCGCGGTCGGTGTCGTCCGAGGACTGCTGGCTCAGCGGGTCGTCGAAGATCAGCGCGGGCTTGGGGTCGCGCGGCTCGGGTTCGGGGGCAGTGCTCATGTCCCCAGGGTACGGCCCCGGCCCGGGCGACCCCGCGAAGCCTCTGACCTGGAGGTTTCTCCCGAACTTCGAATCCCCGCAGATTTGTGAATCCCTTCACAAGATTTTGTCGCGGATTTCTGCTGTTCTGGGAGGCATGACGTCCAGTTCCGCTCCGGCGCCCGCCTCGGGTGCGCACAAGTCCCACGGGCCCCTGCGGCGGCTCACCGCTCGCAGGCGCGACGAGGCGCACCGGGTCTCCTCCCCGCTGGAGCTCTTCTTCGACCTGTGTTTCGTGGTGGCCATCGCACAGGCCGGCGTGCAACTCGTGCACGCCGTGGCCGAGGGGCACGCGGGCAGCGGGATCATCAACTACGCGATGGTGTTCTTCGCCATCTGGTGGGCCTGGATGAACTTCACCTGGTTCGCCTCGGCGTACGACAACGACGACGCGCTCTACCGCGTGGTCACCCTGGTCCAGATCGCCGGTGTGCTGGTGCTGGCGGCGGGCGTCTCCCGGGCGTTCGAGCACCACGACTACCTGGTCGTCTGGCTCGGCTACGTGATCATGCGGCTGGCGATGGTCGCGCAGTGGCTGAGAGCGGCGCGATCGGCCGAGGGGCCGGAGCGGACCACGGCGCTCAGATACGCGTGCGGTGTGCTGTTGTGCCAGGTCGGCTGGGTGGGGCTGATCCTGCTGCCGGAGCCGGCCCGGCCCTGGGTGTTCCTGGTGATGGTGATCGCGGAGCTGGCCGTGCCGGTGTACGCGGAGAAGGCCCGTGTGACGTCCTGGCATCCGCACCACATCGCCGAGCGGTACGGCCTGTTCACGATCATCGTGCTCGGCGAGACGATCGCCGCGGCCACGGTCGCCGTGAAGTCGGCACTGGACGGGCACGACGCGCTGGGCGAGCTGCTGCCGATCGCGGCGGGCGGCCTGCTGATCGTCTTCGCCGCGTGGTGGATCTACTTCGTGGTGCCCATCCACGGTCACCTGCGCTCCAGCAGACAGGCGTTCCTCTGGGGCTACGGCCACTACCTGATCTTCGCCTCGGTCGCGGCGATCGGCGCCGGCCTGGAGGTGGCGGTGGAACAGGTGGTCGGCAAGGCGCACATCTCGACGCTGTCCGCCTCGGCGGCCGTGACCCTGCCGACGGCGCTGTACCTGCTGACCGTGTGGGCGCTGCACTCGCGGCACTTCAAGGTCGGCATCAGCCAGCAGCTGGTGCTTCCGGTCACGGCGCTGCTGGTGGTCTGCTGCACCTTCCTGGGCGAGTGGGCGGTGCTCGCCGCGGGGCTCGTGTCCGCGGCGGCGGTGGTGGTCGGGGTCACGCTCACGACGCGCATGGTCGCCCACGAGCGGCGTGCGAACGAGACGGCACCGGCCGCCTGAACCCCGCGGACGCGTCCTGGGGCTGGGCCAGACTGGCCCCATGACAGTTGACGCATTGACGGATGTCGCCGGGCTGCGGGTGGGACACGCGACCCGCAGCGGGGACGGCTGGCTCACCGGCACCACGGTCGTCCTCGCGCCCGAAGGTGGCGCCGTCGCCGCCGTGGACGTGCGCGGGGGCGGCCCCGGCACCAAGGAGACCGACGCCCTCGACCCGCGCAACGTGGTGCAGAAGGTCGACGCCGTCGTACTGACCGGAGGCAGCGCCTACGGGCTCGACGCCGCTTCCGGGGTGATGGCCTGGCTCGAGGAGCAGGGGCGCGGGGTGCGGGTCGGGCCGGACCCGGGGCACGTCGTGCCGGTGGTGCCCGCCGCGTGCGTCTTCGATCTGGGGCGCGGCGGGGACTTCCGCGCCCGGCCGGACGCGGCGACGGGGCGCGCGGCGGTGGAGGCGGCCGCGGCGAGCACGCGGGGCGCGGCCGTGCACGAGGGGTGTGTGGGCGCCGGTACGGGCGCCGTGGCGGGGCAGCTCAAGGGCGGGGTGGGCACCGCGAGTGCGGTGCTGGACTCAGGGGTCACGGTGGCCGCCCTGGTGGTGGTGAACGCGGCGGGGTCGGTGCTGGATCCGGAAACGGGCGTCCTGTACGGGGAGTTGTTCCAGGGGCGCGTGCGGTACCCGGAGGAGCGCGTGCACGAGGCCGCGCGTCGGCGCCTCGCCGAGGTGGCCTCGAAGAACGCGCCGCCGCCACTGAACACGACGCTCGCGGTGGTCGCGACCGACGCGGACCTCACCAAGGCGCAGGTGCAGAAGATGGCGGGCACGGCGCACGACGGCATCGCACGCGCCGTGCGGCCGGTGCACCTGCTGCACGACGGCGACACGGTGTTCGCGCTGGCGACCGGCACCCGCGCGCTCGACGGCGACGGCCCGCTGGCGCTCAACGACGTCCTCGCGGCCGGCGCCGACGTCGTGACGCGCGCGATCGTCCGCGCCGTGCGCGCCGCCGGGTCGGTCGACGGGCCGGGTGGAGTGTGGCCGTCGTACGGGGAGTTGTACGGGGAGTCGTCCGGGCAGCGATGAGCCCCGGCGGCCGTCGGGCCGCGGGTTGAGCCATGGATTGTCGCGGTTCTGTCACGTGATGACGTCAACGGGATCCGGAGGGAACCTCCCCCCTGGCCCGGGCCCTCTTTCATCACGCACTGGAACGGAACACGCACATCACACGAACATGGAGCAGCCCGTGACAACGCCGGACATTGCAGCGCGGCGCGTACTGGGGGCCTGTGCCGCCTTGGTGGTCGGCGCCCTGACCCTGACCGCCTGCGGTGGCAGCGCCAACGCCTCGAACGACGACGGCAAGGGCGGCAAGGACTCGCCCAAGACGTCGACGGCGAAGGTCGTGATCTCGGCCAAGGACGGTTCGACCGGCGCCTCGATCAACGCGACCGGCGTGAAGGTCAGCGGCGGCAAGCTGACGGACGTGAAGATGACCGTGGCCGGGTCGGGGCAGGCGGTGCAGGGGGCGATATCGGCGGACGGCAGCAGCTGGAAGCCGAAGGGGCAGCTGGAGCGCGGCACGAAGTACGAGATCGCCGCGACCGCGAAGGACGCGAGCGGGCGTACGGCGGCGGCCAACTCCATCTTCACCACCGTCAGCTCGGCCAACAGCTTCATCGGCACCTACACGCCGGACGACGGCTCGACGGTCGGTGTGGGCATGCCGGTGTCGTTCACCTTCGACAAGGGCATCACCGACAAGAAGGCCGTGCAGTCGCACATCACGGTCAACTCCAGCAGTGGTCAGCAGGTGGTCGGCCACTGGTTCGGGAACCAGCGGCTCGACTTCCGGCCGCAGGAGTACTGGAAGGCCGGCTCCAAGGTCACGATGAAGATCGACCTGGACGGGGTGCAGGGCGCGAGCGGCGTCTACGGCGTGCAGAAGAAGACGGTGTCCTTCACGATCGGGCGCTCGCAGGTCTCCACGGTCGACGCCAACACGCAGACCATGACGGTGGTGCGGGACGGCAGGACGTTCAAGTCGGTGCCGATCTCCGCGGGCAGCCCGCAGCACACCACGTACAACGGGCAGATGGTCATCTCCGAGAAGTTCGTGCAGACCCGTATGAACGGCTCGACGGTCGGCTTCGGCGGGGAGTACGACATCTCCGACGTGCCGCACGCGATGCGCCTGACGACGTCCGGCACGTTCATCCACGGCAACTACTGGTACAACAAGGGCAACCCGCCGTTCGGCCGGGAGGGCACCAGCCACGGCTGCGTCGGCCTGGCGGACGTGCAGGGCGCGCAGGGCGACACGACGGCCAAGTGGTTCTACGAGAACTCGCTCATCGGTGACGTCGTGATCGTGAAGAACTCCCCCGACAAGACGGTGTCCCCGGACAACGGTCTCAATGGCTGGAACATGTCGTGGAGTGCCTGGACTGCCGGAAGTGCCGCCTGACCGGCCGCTTCTGACGGATCGTGAGGCCGCGCGGGAACTTCTCGCGCGGCCTTCACGTTTTCCCTGCATACGTTTTCTCGGTTCCCGGACATGATGTCCGACCGAGGGGCTACGGTATGCACCCACAAGGTGACATGCAGCAACGCCGGGAGAAGCCTTGAGCGTTCCGTACGAGACAGCAGCGTACGAACCAGCCGAGTCGCCCGAGTCTCCTGAGGAGCATCTCGAGGCGCTCCTCGGTCGTGCCCTGAACTCCTTCGAGCTGCCCGACGAGGTCATACGACGGCTGGACTGCGCCCTGGCGCACGACAGTTCCCTGCACTCCGCCCACCACAGCGCGGGGCTGCACCGTGAGACGTACCGACACACCTGGCTGCTCGCCGACGGCTCGGCGCTGACCCTGTGGGAGCTGGTCCACAACCTCGTGCCGGGCGGCGACGCACAGCACGAGGTGTACGTCGACGAGGAGGAGCTGCACACGGCCACCGCCCGGCTCGCGCTGCCGCCGGACACTCCGGACTTCGAGCTGCCGGTGCTGATGCAGCTGTCGGCGATCCCCGGGCCCCGGCATGTGTACGCCCCGGACGACTCGCCGGACCACGCGCGCCGGCTGCTGCGCCGCGCGGAGAACCCCGACCGCCCGGACGCGGAGACGGCGGCGCTGCTGGCGACGGCGGCCGCGCATCAGATCACCCAGGCGTTCGGGCGGCCCGGACGGACCGGCCGCGCGGGCCTGAGCTTCGCGCTGTACGAGCACGCGTTCCTGCTGCCGGACGGCCAGGAGGTCTCCCTGTGGGAGGTCGAGCACACGGCGACGCCCGACGGCCGGCACATGTGCGAGGTCTACACGTCGGAGGACGCGGCCCGGGACGCCATGGAACGGCGCGCGGCGCGGCGGGCCTAGGAGCCGACAGCAGCCTCGGTGCCCGCTTCCGTCAGCGGCGTCCGAGTCGTCGTACCAGGCCCGCGAAGGCGTCCTGTTCCGCCGCGCTCAGTTCGACGTACTCCTGCGGCGGAGGGCCGAAGCGCTGGTGGGGGAAGGCCGACAGAGCGGCCTCGACGCGCGCGCGGCGCATGATGCGGGTCACCGCGACGGCCCAGACGACGCCCGCCAGCGTGAGGACGGTCACGCCGATCACTTGAAGAGTCGAGACTTGCTCAGGCATGCCGTCCAGTAGACACCACGGTCCGGGACTTTGGTCCCGGACCGTGACGTATCTCGCAGGTGGCGTGAACAACTCACAGCTCACCAAAGGGACAAGAGGTAGCGGAACTCCGTCAGGCGGCGACGGGCTGCTTCGCCTCCTTCGACGCCGTGGCCGGGCCCGCGGCCGGGTCCGTGGCCGTGGTCTCCGGGGCCTGCTTGCGCATGCCCTTGAGGAGGACGACCAGGGCCGCGCTGACGCACACGCCGACCGCGATGGCGATCAGGTAGAGGAACGGGTTGCCGATCAGCGGGACCACGAAGATGCCGCCGTGCGGGGCGCGCAGGGTGGCGCCGAAGCCCATCGACAGCGCGCCGGTGATCGCGCCGCCCACCATGGCGGACGGGATGACCCGCAGCGGGTCCGCCGCGGCGAACGGGATCGCGCCCTCGGAGATGAAGGAGGCGCCCAGCACCCAGGCGGCCTTGCCGTTCTCGCGCTCGGTCTGGGTGAAGAGCTTGCCGCGGACCGTCGTGGCCAGGGCCATCGCCAGCGGCGGGACCATGCCGGCCGCCATCACCGCGGCCATGATCTTCATCGCGGAGTCGCTCGGGCTGGCGACCGCGATGCCCGCCGTGGCGAAGGTGTAGGCCACCTTGTTGACCGGGCCGCCCAGGTCGAAGCACATCATCAGGCCGAGCAGGGCGCCGAGCAGGATGGCGTTGGTGCCGGTGAGGCCGTTGAGCCAGTCGGTCAGGCCCTTCTGGGCGGACGCGATGGGCTTGCCGATCACGACGAACATCAGGAACCCGACGATCGCCGAGGAGATCAGCGGGATCACCACCACCGGCATGATGCCGCGCAACGCCGCCGGGATGTTGACCTTCTGGATCGCCATCACCACGCCACCGGCGATCAGACCGGCCGCCAGACCGCCGAGGAAGCCGGCGTTGATGGTGAGGGCGATCGAGCCGCCGACGAAGCCGGGGACGAGACCGGGGCGGTCCGCCATGCCGTAGGCGATGTAGCCGGCCAGGACCGGGACGAGGAAGCCGAAGGACACCACGCCGATCTGGAACAGCAGCGCGCCCCAACTGCCCGTCTGGGTCCACACGAAGTGGTCCATGACCGACGGCGCCTTGTTGACCTTCCAGCCGCCGATCGCGAAGCCGAGGGCGATGAGCAGACCGCCGGCCGCGACGAACGGGACCATGTAGCTGACGCCGGACATCAGCCACTTGCGGAGCTTGGTGCCGTAGCCCTCGGTGGAGTCGCCCGCGCGCTCGACGGGCGTCCCATGAGCGGCGCCCGCGGTGACCTCGCCGCGCTCGGCCTTGCCGCGCACCTCGGAGATCAGCTCGGCGGGGCGGTTGATGCCCGCCTTCACGCCGACGTCGACCGTCGGCTTGCCCGCGAAGCGGTCCTTGTCGCGTACGGGGACGTCGTGCGCGAAGATCACGCCGTCCGCCGCCGCGATCACCGCCGGGTCGAGCCGGGTGAAGCCGGCCGAGCCCTGTGTCTCGACGACGACCTCGACGCCCGCCTCGTGGCCCGCGTTCTCCAGGGACTCGGCCGCCATGTAGGTGTGGGCGATGCCGGTCGGGCAGGAGGTGACCGCGACGATACGGAAGGGGCGTTCGCCCGTTCCCGTGGCGCCCGGCGCCGGGGCGGAACCACTCTCGGTGGCCGCACCCGGCGCCGGGGCCGTGCTGCCCGCTGCGGCGCCGGCGGAGGCCGCCACCGGCGTCGCAGCGGAGTCTTCGGAGGCGTCCTCGGACGCCTGTGCACCGGCGGACGCGCTGTCCGCAGTCGCCGGTGCCTCGTCCCCGCGGATCAGCGCCGCCGCCGTCCCCGCGTCGCCCGCCGACCGCAGCGCGTCCGTGAACTCGGTGTTCATCAGCTGCCGGGCCAGGGCGGAGAGGATCGTCAGGTGGGCGTCGTCGGCGCCGGCCGGGGCCGCGATCAGGAAGATCAGGTCGGCGGGACCGTCCGGGGCGCCGAAGTCGATGCCGGCGGCGCTGCGGCCGAAGGCGAGCGTCGGCTCGGTGACATGGGCGCTGCGGCAGTGCGGGATGCCGATGCCGCCGTCGAGGCCGGTCGGCATCTGGGCCTCACGGGCGGCCACGTCGGCGAGGAAGCCCTCCAGGTCGGTCACCCGGCCCTGGGCCACCATGCGCTCGGCGAGGGCGCGCGCCGCCGCTTCCTTGGTATCGGCGGACAGGTCGAGGTCGACCAGGTCCGCGGTGATCATGTCGCTCATCGCGGGCTCCTATGCACGCGTATCGCCCGGGGAGTGGGGTGGGCGGAGGTGGGGACGGGGGTGCTGTGGGGGGAGGCGGCGGGGTGGGCGGAGGCGGGGACGGGGAGACCTCGCCTCCTGGGCCCTGTCAGACGACAGGACCCCGGGGTGGCAGGGCGGATCGGGGCGTCCTGCCGGCCCGCTGAGGCGGCGAGTAATGGGGCGCGCCGCCGCTTGGGGGCCGGTGGGGTGGGTGTGTCCGGGCGTGTGGGCATCGGGCGCGCGGGCACGGGGCGTGCGCCCAGATGCCGGGTTCCAGGGCGTGTACCACGCAGCACGATCGAGTTCATGACACCGGCTCCGTCAGTTCGCGGTCGACCGGGATGTCGGCCGTGACCGTCACCGCGGCCGGGTCCAGGTCGGCGGGGGTCGGCATCACGCTGCCGGGGAGCTGGACGGCGGCGGCGCCGTGGGCGACGGCGGAGGCGAGGGCCTCCGGGCCGCGGCCGCCGGCGATCAGGAAGCCCGCGAGGGAGGAGTCGCCGGCGCCCACGTTGCTGCGTACGGCGTCCACGTGCGCACTGCCGAACCAGGCGCCCGCGTCGTCCACGAGCAACTGCCCGTCGGCGCCCAGGCTCGCGAGCACGGCGCGTGCGCCCATCTCGCGCAGTTCCTCGGCCGCCTTCACCGCGTCGCCCACCGTCGCCAGGGGGCGCCCGACGGCTTCCGCCAGCTCCTCGGCGTTCGGCTTCACCACGTCGGGCCGGGCGCGCAGCGCCTCCAGGAGCGCGCGCCCCGAGGTGTCGAGCGCGATGCGCGCGCCGCCGGCGTGCGCACGTGTGACGACGTCGGCGTACCAGGCGGGTGCGAGACCCCGGGGCAGGCTCCCGCAGCACGCGATCCAGTCCGCGTCGCGGGACTGCTCGCGGACGGTGTCCAGGAGCAGCTCCTGTTCGGCCGGGGACAGCTCGGGGCCCGGCGCGTTGATCTTCGTGAGCACCCCGTCCGCCTCCGCGAGCGCGATGTTCGAGCGGGTGGCTCCGGCGACCGGGACCGGCGCGACCTCGATGCCCTGCGCGTCGAGCAGATCGGCGACGAGCGCACCCGGCGCGCCGCCCAGGGGAAGTACGGCGACCGTGCGCCGGCCGGCGGCCGCGACGGCGCGCGAGACGTTCACGCCCTTGCCTCCGGGGTCCATGCGCTCGGTCTCGGCGCGGATGACCTCGCCGCGCTTGAGGGCCTGGACCTCGTAGGTGCGGTCGAGGGACGGGTTGGGGGTGACGGTGAGGATCATGCGCGCACTACTTCCGTGCCGCCGCGCTCGATCACGGCGGCGTCTTCGGGACTCAGCCCGCTGTCGGTGATCAGCAGGTCCACGTCGCTCAGGTCGCCGAAGCGGGCGAAGTGCTCCTGGCCGTGCTTGGAGGAGTCGGCGAGGAGGACGACACGGCGGGCGGCGGCGACGGCCGCGCGCTTGACCGCGGCCTCGGCGAGGTCGGGGGTGGTCAGACCGTGCGCGGCGGAGAAGCCGTTGGCGGCGACGAACAGGACGTCGGCGCGGATCTCGCCGTACGCGCGCAGTGCCCAGGCGTCCACGGCGGCGCGCGTACGGTGCCGGACGCGCCCTCCGACCAGGTGGAGCTGGATGCCCGGGTGGTCGGCGAGGCGGGCGGCGATCGGCAGGCTGTGCGTGACGACGGTGAGGGAGGCCTCCAGCGGGATGGCCGCGGCCATCCGCGCCACCGTCGTGCCGGCGTCGAGGACCATCGTGCCCTCGACGGGCAGCTCGGCGAGGGCCGCCTTGGCGATGCGGTCCTTCTCGTCGGCGGCGGTGGACTCGCGTTCGGCGAGGTCCGGCTCGAAGTCGAGGCGGCCGACCGGGATGGCACCGCCGTGCACCCGGCGGACGAGGCCCGCGCGGTCGAGGGCCTTCAGATCCCGGCGGATCGTCTCCGCCGTGACCTGGAACTCCTCGGCCAGCGACAGCACGTCCACCCGGCCGCCGTCACGGGCGATCCGGAGGATCTCCTGCTGCCGCTCCGGTGCGTACATGTCCGTTCGCCTCCGACTCATGCCCGAACGTGTGGTTTCACCGCGAGAATACGCCCCGATTTCCGGGAAGTAAACAGGTTCGGGCCACAATCGGGCATGAACGGACTTCCGCTTCTGTCCGGACAGGACCGGGCAGCAGAAAGGCCCGGTACCTGGTCGGTACCGGGCCGCCTCCTGCCTGGTCAGGACACCAGCTCGGGCTCCCTCTCCACCGCCGGAGCGTCGGACGCGCCCTCCACGTGCTGCGCCGGATGCTTCGGCAGGGCGGACATCAGCAGGAAGATCACGCCCAGCACACCGGCCACCCACCACAGCGCGTGCTCGAAGCCGTGGACGTACGCCGGGCCCACCTCGGCGCGCGTCAGCCGGTCGCCGATCACACCGAAGAACACCACCGAGACCAGCCCGAGGCCGAGCGCGTTGCCCATCTGCTGCACGGTGTTGATCAGGCCGGACGCGGAACCGGCGTGCTCGCGCGGCACCTCCGAGAGCACCGCGTCCGTCAGCGGGGCCACGATCAGGCCCATGCCGGCGCCCATGACGACCAGCGGGAGGGCCATCTGCCAGGAGGCGATGGCGAGGCCGTAGCGGTGCGACTCCCAGATGTAGACGAGGACGCCCACGGCCATCACCAGCGCGCCCGCCTGGAGCACCTTGCGGCCGAAGCGCGGGACCAGCTTCTGCACGGACATGCCGGCCGCCGTCGAGACCGCGAGCGAGAACGGCACGCCCGTCAGGCCCGCCCGCAGCGGGGTCCAGCCCAGCCCGACCTGCATGTACAGCGTCCAGACCAGGAAGAAGATGCCGAGCGCGACACCGAAGACGGTCTGCACGGCGATACCGGCGGCGAAGCTCTTCACACGGAACAGCGACAGCTCGATCAGCGGGGAACCGTCCCGGGCCGCCTTGCGCCGCTCGTACGCCACCAGCGCCGCGAAGACACCGAACGCGCCGGCCATCGAGACGTACCCCCACAGCGGCCAGCCCAGCTCGCGGCCCCGGGTGAGCGGGTAGAGCAGCATCAGCAGGCCCAGGATCACCAGGGCGACGCCGACGAGGTCCAGCTTCAGCGCCTTCGGGGCGCGGGACTCGCTGATGTAGCGGCGGCCGAGGAGGAAGGCGACGACGCCCACGGGGAGGTTGATCAGGAAGATCGGGCGCCACTCCAGCCCGAACAGGTTCCACTCCGTCAGCAGGGCGCCGAGCAGCGGGCCGGAGACGGCGCCCAGGCCGACGATCGCGCCGAAGAGACCGAAGACCTTGCCGCGCTCGTGGGCGGGGAAGGTGGCGTGCACGATCGACAGGACCTGCGGGACCATCATCGCCGCCATGCCGCCCTGCAGGATGCGGGAGGCGACCAGCATCTCCGGGTTCGCGGCGAAGCCGCACAGGGCGGAGGCCAGGGTGAAGCCGCCGATGCCGATGAGGAACAGCCGGCGGCGGCCGTGGATGTCGCCGAGACGGCCGCCGGTGATCAGGCCGGCGGCGAAGGCCAGGGCGTAGCCCGCGGTTATCCACTGGATCTGGCTGAAGGTGGCGCCCTCGTCGTGCCGGATCGAGGGGATCGCGATGTTGACGATCGTGACGTCGACGAGGTCCATGAAGGCCGCGGTCATCACGATCGCGAGCGCGAACCACCGGCGGCGGTCGCCCGGGGTCTGCTGTGCGCTGAGGGTCTGTTCCGTGGAGGTCATGCGTACAAGCTAGGACCGCATTAGGTCAGATCGTGTCCTAGTTGTGCGGCATTCTCGAATACATGACGACGGACACTCCGGCTCGGCTCCTCCAGTTGCTCTCCCTCCTCCAGACCCCGCGCGAGTGGCCCGGCGGCGAGCTGGCCGACCGGCTCGGGGTGTCCCGCCGTACCGTGCGGCGGGACATCGACCGGCTGCGGGAGCTGGGCTATCCCGTGCAGGCCAGCAAAGGTGCTGACGGCGGCTACCGCCTTGTCGCGGGCAAGGCCATGCCGCCGCTGGTGCTCGACGACGAGGAGGCGGTGGCGATCGCGGTCGGGCTGCGGGCCGGGGCCGGGCACGCGGTGGAGGGGGTGGAGGAGGCGTCGGTGCGGGCGCTGGCGAAGCTGGAGCAGGTGCTGCCGTCGCGGCTGCGGCACCGGGTCTCGACGCTTCAGGCCGCGACGACGGCGCTGACCAGTGGGGACGGGGCGAGTATCGCGCCGGAGACGCTGACCGTGATGGCGTCGACGGTGGCCGGGCACGAGCGGCTGCGGTTCGCCTACCGGGACAAGGACGGCAGCGAGTCGCGGCGGCTGGCCGAGCCGCATCGGCTGGTGTCCACCGGGCGGCGGTGGTACCTCGTCGCGTACGACCTCGGGCGCGAGGACTGGCGGACGTTCCGGGTGGACCGGGTACGGGAGCCGTTCGCCACCGGCGTGCGGTTCGCTCCGCGGGAGTTGCCGATGGGGAGTGCGGCGGAGTACCTGCGGCGGTCCATTCAGCGGCGGCCCGATACCGGGACGTACGAGTTCGAGGTGCGGTTCGCCGGGTCCGTGGAGGAGGTGTCGTCGCGGGTGCCCGGGTGGGTCGGGGTACCGGAGGCGGACGGGGAGGGCTGGTGCGTGGTGCGGGGCAGCAGCGGGGATCCGGTGGAGTGGCTGGCTGTGCGGTTGGCGATGGTGGGGTGCGAGTTCACGGTTCGGGGGCCGGTTGAACTGGTGGCGTACGTAAGGGAGTTGGGCGAGCGACTGAGTCGGGCGGGGGGAGCCTAGGCGGGTTTCGGGTTGCCGGTGCTGCGGCTGGCAAGTACGGCAGCTGCAACTCCCCAGGGGCGCGGGGAACTGCGCGACCAGCCACAGCGGACCCGCACTCCGGCGACGGCCGTCAGTCCAACGGCGGCCTCCGGGCACTGACGAGGCGTTGGCTATTCCTCGACCCACTCGAACTCCCCCACCGCCTCCAGGTTTTGGAGGGCCAGGGCTGCTGGGCCGGTGGGGCCGATGGGTGGGGACGTGGTGGTGGACCAGGATTCGACGGCTACACGAACTGCCGCGCCGGCCACCGCCGCTGCGAAGTGGAGGTGCAGGGGGATCGGGGCCGGGTGGGCAACGTTGTCGCCGGACTCGGGGTCGGGGTCGGGGTCGGCGGAGACCGTCTGCCCTCGGGACACCGACAATCGCTCCGCCAGAATCTCCGCGAGCGTCTTCTCCGAGGACTGGCAGACCTCCGCCCAGACCTTGCGCAGGGCGGGACTCGCGTCGGCCAGGCGGATCAGGGTGCGGACCCATTCCCAGGACGACACCGAGACGCCGAGGCCCGGGGTGAGCGTCTGGTGGACCGCGTGGCGCAGAGCCTCCGGGACGGTGAGGGCGGGCGGGGCCTCGCGGACCGCCTGCGTCCAGCGCTCGGCACCCGCCGCATAGAGAGGGGCCACCGCCTCCTCCTTCGAGGCGAAGTAGCGGTAGAACGTGCGCGGGGCGATGCCCGCCGCCTGGGCGATGTCCTCCGCACGGGTGGCACGCAACCCCTGGCGGACGAAGAGGGCCGCCGCCGCACGAGCGATCTCCATGCGGGTCTCCGCCTTGCGGCGCTCGGTGAGGGACACCGGGGCGGGCGCGGAGGCGGAAAAAGGCTGGTGCGCGGTGTTGCCGGTGGTGCTCGGGGTGCTCACCTCGGCAGGCTATGCCGATGTGGCAGAATCTGCCATCCGGCGGGCCACCCCGTGGTTCAGGTACGGAGTGGCCCGCCGATCCAGCATGTCCGCACCGCCGGCCTTCGGCGAGCTCACGCCCTCCCTCTTCTCCCCACAGCAAGAAGCCGGGCCCCGGCGCCTGGGGGGGGTAGGCGCCGAAGCCCGGCTCCGGGAAGGTCCCGGCGCCGGGGGGGATAGCGCGGGGACGTGGCTCACATGTCGAGTAGGAACTGACGGACCAGGACCTACGACGTGCTCGTCATGGCAGGTGTGGGGTGTCTGCGAAAGGCGGGAGTGCGGGCCCTGGGGTCCAACTCCTGGGCCCTGAAGGGTTGTTCCCTCGGGTCCGGGGGTTGAAGCGATGGGACCACGCCATGTTTGCGCCGTCTTTCGCCACCGGGCGCACGCGGTCGTACGCCCGGTTTCGTCATCGGCTGTGCTCCCCGTCCGTCAATGGGCTGTACTCCCCGTCCCTCACGCCGCCGCGTCGAAGCCGGTGCTGCGGGCCAGCTTCTTCAGTTCGAGCAGCGCGTGCTTCTCGATCTGGCGGATGCGCTCGCGGGTCAGGCCGTGCTCCTTGCCGACCTCGGTCAGGGTGCGCTCGCGGCCGTCCTCGATGCCGTACCGCATCTTGATGATGGAGGCCGTGCGCTGGTCCAGGCGGCCGATCAGGCCGTCCAGCTCCTCGCTGCGCAGCAGCGTCAGCACCGACTGCTCCGGCGACACCGCCGAGGTGTCCTCCAGGAGGTCGCCGAACTGGGTCTCGCCCTCGTCGTCCACGGACATGTTGAGGGAGACCGGGTCACGGGACCAGTCGAGCACGTCGGTCACGCGCTCCGGCGTCGAGCCCAGCTCGGCAGCGATCTCCGCGGGCTCCGGCTCGCGCCCGTGCTCACGGTTGAACTCCCGCTGCACGCGGCGGATACGGCCCAGCTCCTCCACCAGGTGGACGGGGAGCCGGATCGTGCGGGACTGGTCGGCGATGGAGCGGGTGATGGCCTGACGGATCCACCAGGTGGCGTACGTCGAGAACTTGAAGCCCTTGCGGTAGTCGAACTTCTCGACGGCGCGCACCAGACCGGCGTTGCCCTCCTGGACCAGGTCGAGGAGGGGCAGGCCGCTGCGCGGGTATCGCCGGGCCACCGCCACGACCAGGCGGAGGTTGGAGCGGATGAAGACGTCCTTGGCCCGCTCGCCCGCGGCGACCAGGGCCTCCAACTCCTCGCGGGAGGCGTCCGTCTGTGACTCCTCCTCGCCGTCGAGGACCTGCCGTGCGAACACACCCGCCTCGATGGTCTGGGACAGCTCGACTTCCTTTGCGGCGTCGAGCAGCGGCGTACGCGCGATCTCGTCGAGATACATACCGACCAGATCGCGATCGGCGATCTCGCCGCCATGGGCGCGAACACTGCTTGCCGAGTCGGCCGTCTCGCCGGTGGCGGACTGACGACGGGCGACGGCACGGGTTGCCATGCGTGCTCCCTTGCGATGGTGGGCGGGCGGTGGTCCTTAAGGGATGCTCAGCACTCCTGGAACTCCTGGGACTCTCCACGAGTGCCCGGCATCCGAAGGAAACAACGACTGGAATCCGGACAGAATTCCCAACCCGCCCCTCAATTTTTCTGATCTTGCAGTACCCTGTCCGACCACAGGGAGGCCAGATGCCGTCGGCACATGCAGAAGTGCAGGTCAGGCCGGGAGTCGAGAGCGACCTCGAAGCCCTCACGGACATCTACAACCACTACGTGCGCGAGACGCCCATCACGTTCGACACCACGATCTTCACGCCGGAAGAGCGCCGTCCTTGGCTGCTCTCCCACCCGGAAGACGGACCGTACCGCCTGATGGTTGCCGCGGAAGGACGAACTCAGCGAATTCTGGGGTACGCCACATCCAGCCCTTACCGGGTGAAGCCCGCGTACGCGACGTCCGTGGAGACTTCGGTGTACGTCGCCCCGGACGCCGGCCGCCGCGGGATCGGCACCCTGCTCTACGACACCCTCTTCAAGGCCCTGGCCGACGAGGACATCCACCGCGCCTACGCCGGCATCGCCCAGCCCAACGAGGCCTCCGAGCGGCTGCACACACGCTTCGACTTCCGGTACGTCGGCACCTACCGGGAGGTCGGGCGCAAGTTCGGCCGCTACTGGGACGTGGCCTGGTACGAGAAGGATCTCGGCTAACCCTTGTCCGGAGCCGACCCTTGTGCGGAGCCGGCCCTTATCCGAACTGCACCGAGCGCTTCGCCATTCCCATCCAGAAACCGTCGATCACCGACTTCTGCGCGTCCTGCTCACCGCCCGCCTCCGCCGCGCCCATGGCGACGAAGAGCGGGGCGAAGTGCTCCGTGCGCGGGTGGGCGTAGCGGCCGGCCGGGGCCTTGTGAAGGAAGTCCAGCAGCGCGTCCCAGTCACGGGCCTCCAAGGCCCGCCGGCCCCAGTCGTCGAACTCGGAGGACCAGCTGGGCACGCCGCCGCCCGTGTGACGCAGGGCGGCCAGGTTGTGGGTGAAGAAGCCGGAGCCGACGATCAGCACGCCCTCGTCGCGCAACGGGGCGAGCTTGCGGCCGATGTCCATCAGACGCCGGGGATCGAGGGTGGGCAGGGAGACCTGCAGGACGGGGATGTCGGCGGCCGGGAACATCTCGACGAGGGGGACGTAGGCGCCGTGGTCGAGGCCGCGGTCGGGGATGTCCTGGACGGGGGTGCCGGGGGCGCGCAGCAGCTTGCGGACGGACTCGGCGAGTTCGGGCGCGCCGGGGGCGGCGTACCGGACCCGGTAGTAGTGCTCGGGGAAGCCCCAGAAGTCGTAGACGAGCGGGATGGTCTCGGTCGCGCCGAGGGCGAGGGGGGCCTCCTCCCAGTGCGCGGAGACCATGAGGATCGCCTTGGGGCGCGGCAGGTCCGCGGACCAGGCGGCGAGCTGGCCGGGCCAGATCGGGTCGTCGGCGAGCGGCGGGGCGCCGTGGCTGAGGTACAGGGCGGGCATGCGCTCCTGGGTGGCGGCGGACATGACGGCGGCTCCCAATACAGATGTTTTAACTCTCAAGCTCTCACGGACAGCGTACGCCCGACTTGTTCAAGTTTCAAGGAGATGCGCCGTACAGTGGGGTACATGAACACGGCAACGGACTCCGCCGGCTGGCACCGCTGGCTCACCGACGAGGAGCAGCGCGTCTGGCGCGCCTATCTGCACGCCACCACCCTGCTGGAGGACCACCTCGACCGGCAGTTGCAGCGTGACGCGGGCATGCCGCACATCTACTACGGCCTGCTCGTCGGTCTCGCCGAGGCGCCGCGCCGCCGGCTGCGGATGACGGAGCTGGCGATGAAGGCGAAGATCACCCGCTCCCGGCTGTCGCACGCCATCGCGCGCCTGGAGAAGAACGGATGGGTCCGCCGCGAGGAATGCCCCTCCGACAAGCGCGGCCAGTTCGCGGTGCTCACCGACGAGGGCGCCGAGGTGCTGCGCCGGACCGCGCCGGGCCATGTGGACGCCGTACGGCAGGCGCTGTTCGAGCGGCTGACCCCGGAACAGCAGAAGACCCTCGGCGAGATCATGGAGATCGTCGCCGAGGGCCTTCAGCCCAACGAAGCGGGTGCGGACCTGCCCTGGCTCCGCTAAATCACGGCCGCGGGGGTCAGTGGGCGACCACCGGCACCGGCACCTCGTCCTCGACACCCTCGCCGGAGGCCACCGTGACGGCGCCCGGACGGCCGGCGTTGACGAAGGTGAAGGCGATCAGCGAGGCGAGGCCCAGGATGCCGACGGCGAACCAGATCGCCGCGCTGTAGCCGTGCACCATGCCGTGCAGCTTGACCAGCTGCTGCTGCGGCTTGGAGGCCGCACCGGCGATGTGGTCCTTGACGTACGACGTCGTCGCGGAGGCGGCGATCGTGTTCAGCAGGGCGGTGCCGATCGCGCCGCCCACCTGCTGCGAGGTGTTGACCATCGCGGAGGCGACACCGGCGTCCCGGGGCTCGACGCCCGAGGTGGCCAGGGACATGGCCGGCATGAACGCCGTACCCATACCGAGGCCGAGCAGCAGCATCGCGGGCAGCAGCAGGGTGGTGTACGAGGAGTCGACCTCCAGCTGGGTCAGCAGCAGCATGCCGAGACCGGCGACCAGGAAGCCGGGGCCCATCAGGAAGCGGGCCGGGACCCGGGTCATCAGCCGGGTGCCGATCTGGGTGGAGCCGGTGATCATGCCCGCGATCATCGGCAGGAACGCGAAGCCGGTCTTGACCGGCGAGTAGCCCTTCACGACCTGCAGGTAGTAGGTCAGGAAGAGGAACAGGCCGAACATGCCGATGATCGCGAGGCCCAGGGAGAGGTAGATCCCGCCGCGGTTGCGGTCGGTGACCACGCGCAGCGGCAGCAGCGGGGCCTTGACCCTGGACTCGACCAGTGCGAAGGCGATCAGCAGCACCGCGGACGCGACGAACATCGAGATGGTCACGGCGTCGCTCCAGCCGTCGGACTCGGCGCGGGTGAAGCCGTAGACGAGGGCGACGAGGCCGAGGGTGGAGAGGATCACGCCCGGGATGTCGAGCGGGGAGCGGTTGCGGCCGCCCTCCGGCTCACGGATGACGAAGTTGGCGCCGAGCGCGGCGACGACGGCGAACGGGACGTTCACGAAGAAGGTCCAGCGCCAGTCCAGGTACTCGGTGAGGAAGCCGCCGAGGATCAGGCCGACGGCGCCACCGCCACCGGCGATCGCGCCGTAGATACCGAATGCCTTGGCGCGCTCCTTGGCGTCCGTGAACATCACGGCGAGCAGGGACAGCGCGGCCGGGGCGAGCAGGGCGCCGAAGGCACCCTGGAGCGCGCGGGCGCCGAACATCATCGCGCCGGTGGTGGCGACACCGCCGAGCACGGAGGCGGCGGCGAAACCGGTCAGGCCGAGGACGAAGGCGCGCTTGCGGCCCCACAGGTCGGCGATGCGGCCACCGAAGAGCAGCAGACCACCGAAGGCGAGGGCGTAGGCGGTGACGACCCACTGCCGGTTGCCGTCGGATATGCCGAGGTCCTGCTGGGCGGAGGGCAGGGCGATGTTCACGATGGTGGCGTCGAGGACGACCATCAGCTGGGCGAGCGCGATGAAGACGAGCGCTTTCCAGCGGTTGGCGTCACCGCTCGGTGCGGCGGCGCGGGGAGCCTTGAGGGCTGTTTCGGACATGGGGGTACCCACTTCGGGACTTCGTGACGGAAAAACGATCAGAAAACGGAAAGATCAGAAAAGGGAAGACTGTCGGGCGTGCTGGAGGGGCCGGCTCGTCGTCACTGACGACCGGGGTGCTGGTGTGTGGGAGACCGCCGGCGCGGCCGGAACTAATCGCTCAGCACCGGCGCAGCTCCTTGATGCTCACGGCCGCCCCCGGCAGGACCGAGCGGGCGGGGGCCCGCAGCCCGTCCAGGAACAGCTGCAGATGGCGGTGGACGAAGCGGTCGCTGCTCAGGCAGTCGGTACCGGCCGGCGGCCGGCTGAGCTGGGCCGCGGCGATCATCAGGTCGCCGACGCCCACGTCGGTGCGGAGCTGGCCCGCCTCCTTGGCCCGGCCCATGACCTCCTCGATCAGATGCTCGGCCCGTTCCCGGGACGCCACCAGGTCGGGGTGGTCCTTGTCGAAGGTGCTGGAGACCATCGGGCACAGCGCGCTGATCCGCTCGTCGGCGGCGGCGTGCACGAAACGCTCCAGGGCGGCGAAGGCGTCCCCGGTCTCCGCGAGGGCCTGCTCGGCCGCTTCGGCCGTACGGTCCATGACGGAGCAGACGACCTCGCGGACGAGGGCGTCACGGTCCGGGAAGTTGCGGTACAGGGTGGCATTGCCGACGCCGGCCCGGCGGGCGATCTCGTCCAGCGGCACGTCCGGGCCGTGTTCGACGAACATCTCCCGGGCGGCGGTGACGATCCGCTCCCGGTTGCGCAGGGCGTCGGCGCGCGGCCGGGGCACCTTGCGCGTGGGGGTTGCGGTCTGCACGGCGTACTCCCTGAGTCGTTGACGGTGATCCGCGTCTGTCGACGGTGATCCGCGTCTGTTGACGGTGATCCGGGTCTGCGGGGCGATCCGGGGAAAGACTCCCCGTTTCGCTCGGACACAGGTCTAAACGGGGAGAGGTTCCCCGGTTATTTCCCGCCCCCGGAAAGACTTGCTGTGACCTGAACCACACTTGCCGGGCGCGGTTCCCACCCGCTCGCGCGGGGATTTCCCACGATCGGTCTCCTCCAGCGCGCGCCCCCCACCCCGTCGACACAGGGTGAGCGCAAGGGTGCAGCCGGCGACCGGCGGCTGCCGTGGAGCGAAAGGTCCATGCATGCAGCCGCACTCGCCGCGCCGCCGCATACGCCCGCGCCGCGTGGCCGCCCTCGTCGCGGTGACCGTTCTCACCCTCGCGGTCAGCACCTCGGCCGGGACCGGACATCTGGCGGCGCCCACCACCGCCGGGCCGATAGGCCTGGCCCGCTCCACCGCCCTCTCGCCGTGCCTCATCCACAGTGGCCTGGACGTCCAGATGACCGAGGGCCTGCCCACCCCGGCCGGTTACTCCCGCTCCACCGGCGCGGTCCACGCCCTGACCCTGATGGTCGACTTCTCCGACGCGCCCGGGCAGGGCAGCGCGCTCGACCGCTTCCACGAGTTCTTCCCGCAGACCCAGGAGTGGTTCCGTACAGCGTCGTACGGCCGGCTCGACTACCGGCCCGAGACCCCGATCGGGTCCTGGCTGCGGATGCCGAAGCCCTTCAAGGAGTACGGCATAGAGCGCGGCGCGCCCTTCGACCCCGGCTACCGGCAACTGGTGCAGGACATCGTGGCCGCCGCCGATCCCGACGTGGACTTCCGCTCGTACGACCTGCTGAACGTGCTGATCACCCCGAACGCCGGCCCCTCCGCCCTGGACACGGTGCTGTCCGTGACCTTCGCCGGCAACGCCGACGCCCCGGTCGCCGACGGCATCCCCATCGCCAACGCGTCCTTCGTCTACTCCCGCCAGGACGACGGCTCCGGCTCCTACTCCCGCACCGGCTACCGCGTCCTGCCGCACGAGAACGGCCACACCTTCGGGCTGCCCGACCTCTACACCCAGGAGGGCGGGGGCACGGTCGGCCACTGGGACATCATGAGCGAGGACTGGGGGGCCAACAACGACCTGCTCGGCTGGCACAAGTGGAAGCTGGGCTGGCTGGACGGCAACCAGGTCGGTTGCGCGGCCGCCCCGGGCACTGTCGAGTACACGCTGACGCCGCTGTACAAGGAGGGCGGCGGGAAGCTGGTCCTCGTACCGGTCGACGCGCGGACCACGTACGCGCTGGAGCTGCGTGCCCCGGGCGGCAACGACGAGGCGGTGTGCAAGCCGGGCATCCTCGTCTACAAGGTCGACGCCGCCGTGGACACCGGACGCGGCCCGGTCACCGTCTACGACGCCCACCGGGGCAGCGGCGGCTGCACCCGCAGCCCCAACGTCCAGGCGGAACTCTCCGACGCCCCCTTCATCACTGGCGAGTCCTTCAAGGACCCGCGCCATGGCATCACGATCGAGGTGCTGGGTGCGGACGATTCCGGGAACTACAAGGTGCGGATCACCCGGACCTAGCGGGAGCGGGGTGGAGGCGGAGCGGAGGCGGGCCGACCGCCGCGCGGGCGGGTTTACCGTAGCCCGTAGGCGTGCCTGGATGCCGTATCGGAGAGTTGATGCCCGCGAACACCGCACTGGATGCCGAGGTCCACGCCGGGGTGCCGGCCGAGGCGGTCGCGCCGTTGATCCGTGGGATCAGCGTGCTGCGGCGGCTGACCGAGGCGGGCGGCACACTGAGCCCGAGCGCGCTGGAGCGGGCCACCGGGCTCGCCCGGTCCACGGTCGACCGGATCACCGCCACCCTGGCCCGCATGGGGTACGTCCGCGTCGACGGCCGGGACGTCGTCCTCGCCCCCCGCGTGATGGAGCTGGGCAACGCCTACCTGGCCGCCCTGCGCCTGCCTGCGCTCCTCGACGCGCGCGCGGACGCCCTCGCCGACGAGCTGGACGAGTCGGTGTCGCTCGCGGTGGCCGACCTGGACGGCATCCGCTTCATCCACCAGGCCACCCGCCGCCGCGCGATGTCCGTGAGCTTCCGCATCGGCGACCTGCTGCCGGCCGAACGCACCGCGCCCGGACCGCTGTTCGCGGCCGGATGGACGGACGCGGACTGGCAGCGGTGGCGGGCCCGCCGGGCCGAGGACCCCGAGGACGCCTCCTTCCCCGCCGTACCGCCCCGGCCGGCATCCGCCGCGGACGACTTCGAACGGCGGGCGAAACGGGCCCGCCGGGACGGCTGGGCACTGGACGACCAGCTGATCGAACCCGGCCTGGTCGCGGTGTCCGTACCGGTACGGGAGCCGGACACCGGCCGGGTGGCGTGCGTGGCGAGCGTGGTCAGCCACACCAGCCGCCACTCGCCGGCCGACCTGCGCACCTCCCTGCTCCCCCGGCTGCGTACGGCGGTGGCGGCGATGGAGGCCGACCTGCGCGAGGCACCGCGGCCGCACCCCGGCCCACCGCCCGCGGGCCTGGCGACCTGGACGACGGCGTCCAAGCACGAGCTGGGCCGGGAGTTCGTCGAGTCCCTGGCCCGGGGCCTGACCGTGCTGACCGCGTTCGGCGCGGACCGCTCCGCGCTGCCGCTGACCGAGGTGGCCCGGGCGGCCGGCCTGGCCCGCGCCACGGCCCGGCGGGCGCTGATCACGTACGAGCACCTGGGCCTGGTGGCCGCGGGCCCCGACCGCACCTTCACCCTCACGCCCCGCGTCCTGGACCTGGGCTTCCCACCGCTGTCCCGCACCACGCTCCCCCGCCTCGCCGAGCCCCATCTGCGCGCGCTCACCGACCGGTTGCACGAGCCGACGGCACTGGCGGTCCTGGCGCCGGGCGCGGAGTCGGAGATCCAGTACACGGCCGGAGCGGGCGCGAGCAGGGTACTGACGGTGGACATCACGGTGGGCGCACGGCTGCCGGCCGCGTCCACGTCCCTGGGCCGCGTCCTCCTCGCGGACGGCGCCGAACCCCTGTCCCCCGCCCTCGCCGAGGTCCGCGCGCAGGGCTACGCCCTCGTCGACGAGGAGCTGGAGTCGGGCCTGCGGTCGATAGCCGTACCGGTACGGGACCGCACGGGCCGGGCGGTCGCCGCGGTGAACGTGGCAACCCACCCGGCCCGCCGCACCCTGGAGGAGTGCGTCGACGACCTCCTCCCCGCCCTCAGCGCGACCGCCGACCGGATCCAGACGGACCTGCACACCGCGTCCCGCTTCACACGGGTCCCGTCGGCCTGAGCCCCGGCCGGATGCCCCCTGGCCCAACATCCACCCGCCAAGCCCGAGCGCCCCGTTGATAACCTGACCAAACATCCATCAACGCCCCTTCTACACCCCTTCTGCGTTCCTCCTGCGCCCCTTTCCACATCCCTTGTCCCTTCCAGGTCGGAAACCGAGACTCTCCATGCTCGACGCCAGCACCATCGACGCACTGTTCCCCGCGGACCTTCCGGAGCCCGCGCACTGGGAGCAGCGCTACCCGGCCCGCGACCTGCCCGCCGGCGCGCAGGTCACACGGCTGGCGCCGTCGCCGACCGGCTTCGTCCACATCGGCGGGATCTACGCAGGCCTGATCAACCAGGCCGTCGCGCACCGCACCGGTGGCACGTACCTGCTGCGCATCGAGGACACCGACCAGTCGCGCCAAGTCGAGGGCGCCACAGAACAGTTCGACCGGGCGTTCGCCTACTTCTCGCTGCCCGCCGACAACGCCACGGCCGTCGGCGACTACGGCCCCTACCTCCAGTCGGCACGCCAGGAGATCTACCTCAGCTACGCGCGTGCGCTGCTGCGGACGGGACAGGCCTACCTCTGCTTCGCGACCCAGGAGGAGCTGGCCGACATCCGGCAGCGCCAGGAGGACGCCAAGGTGCCGACCGGCTACTACGGCGACTGGGCGATCTGGCGCGACGCCGACCCCGCCGAGGTCGCGGCCAAGCTCGCCGAGGGCGCGCCCTACGTGGTGCGTTTCCGCTCGCCCGCCCTGCGCGGTGCGCGCCGGTCCTTCACGGACGCCATCCGCGGGCGCCTGGAGCACGAGGACAACCGCAACGACGTGGTGATCCTCAAGTCCTCCGACAGTGCGCTGCGGTTGCCCACGTACCACTTCGCGCACGTCGTGGACGACCACCTGATGCGGGTCAACCTCGTCATCAGGGGCGAGGAGTGGATCTCCTCCGTGCCCGTGCACCTCCAGCTCTTCGAGGCGCTCGGCTTCGAACCTCCCGTGTACGCGCACATCGCGCCGCTGATGAAGCAGATCAAGGGCGGCAAGCGGAAGCTCTCCAAGCGCAAGGACCCCGAGTCCACGGTCGACTTCTACCTCGGCGAGGGCTACCCGGCCGAGCCGGTGCTCCACTACCTCCGCGGCCTCGCGAACGGCCGGCTGGCCGAACTGCCGCTCGCCCAGGCGCTGCAGGAGCCCATCAGGCTTGAGGACTGTGGCGTGGCTGGTCCGCTGGTCGACCTGGTGAAGCTGGAGGGCATCAGCGCGGACCACATCGCCACCTTGAGCAGCGAGCAGATCCTCACCGCCGTACGCGAGTGGGCCCTGTCCCACGACCCCGGCCTCGTGCCGGTCCTGGACGCCGAGCGGGCGCTCGCGCTGACGGCCGTGGACGTGGAGCGCGTGGGCGTGGACAACCCCCGCAAGGACCTCCGCAAGTGGTCGGACTTCCGCGACGCCTACGGCTTCTTCTTCCCGCAGCTGTTCACCCTCGTCGCCGCCGGGGACGAGCGTCTCGGCGGCCTCGACGAGGACCTGGTCCGCGCCTTCGCGCAGGACTTCGCGGCGCAGTACGCGGAACTGGACGACCCCCAGGCCTGGTTCGACCAGATCCGCACCCTCGCCACCAAGCACGGCTTCGCCCCCTCGCCCAAGGAGTACAAGAAGAACCCGGACGCCTACCCCGGCTCGATCCGCGAGGCCTCCCAGCTGATCCGGGTGGCCCTGACCGGCTCGACCCGCAGCCCGGACCTCTTCGCCGTGGCCCGCACACTGGGCCGCGACGAGGTACTCCGCCGCGTGTCCGCACTGACCGCGTAGCCCTCCCCCACCACCCCCACCCGCCGACCCCCACAAACGCTCGAACCCCCCACGGCGGCAGCCGCTACACTGTCGGTGCAGATCCTCGCCTTCGTAGCTCAGGGGATAGAGCACCGCTCTCCTAAAGCGGGTGTCGCAGGTTCGAATCCTGCCGGGGGCACACTGCCTGACCAGCGCGTTTACCTCTCTGAGGTAGGCGCGCTGTTCGTCGTAGCCATGGCATTAACCATGAATAGGTTCCAGAACCATGGCGAACACCAAGAGCAAGCGACGTCAGCGCGGCAGCATCCGCCCCAATGGGGCCGGCTTCCAGGTCCGGGTGTACGCCGGGCGCGACCCGCTCACGAAGAAGGACATCTACCTCCACGAGCAGGCCGAGACGGAGACCGAGGCGGAGAAGCTCCGCACGAAGCTCCTGCACCAGGTCGACGAGAAGCGCCACCCCAAGACGCAGGTGACCATGTCCTTCCTGCTCGATCGCTGGCTCGGCGTCGCCGAACTCGACGAGACGTCGTACGAGCGTGCCGAGGGCATCATCCGCAACTACCTCAGGCCCACGTTCGGCGACCTCAAGGCGGGCAAGCTGACCGCCGAGATGCTGGAGCTGTTCTACGCCCGTCTGCGGCAGTGCCAGGACCAGTGCGAAGGCCGGCGCAACGGCAAGACCGACCCCAAGACAAAGCAGAAGCACCTCTGCGCGCCGCTCGCCGCGAACTCCGTCCGCAAGATTCACTTCATCCTGCGTCCGGCGCTCAGCCGCGGCCTGCGCTGGGGATACGTGACGACGAACGTGGCCGCCCTCGCCGAGCCGCCGTCCCAACCCAAGCCGAACCCCGACCCGCCCACTCCCGAAGAGGCAGCCCTGGTTCTGAACACTGCCTGGCAGCGGGACCTGGACTGGGGAGCGTTCCTGTTCATGACGATGGTCACCGGCTCACGCCGCGGCGAGATGTGCGCCCTGCGCTGGTCGGACATCAACCTCAACCGCCTCGAACTCTTTGTGAAGCACTCCAACAACGGCCGCAGGATCAAGGACACCAAGACCCACCAGCGCCGTAAGCAGGCAATCGACGTGATCACGCGTTCCGTCCTGGCCACCCACCGAGCCCGAGCCGAGGAACGCTGCAAGGCGCTCGGCGGTGAACTCGCCCGTGACGCCTTCGTGTTCTCCGGCGAAGCCGACAGCTCCGCCCCACTCGTGCCCTCAAGCGTCAGCCAGAGATACCGCCGCCTCGCGCAGAAGCTGAAGATCCACACCCACCGTCTGAAAGACCTGCGCGCGTACAACGTGACCGAGCTTCTGGGCGCCGGTGCCGACGTACGAACGGTCGCCGGTCGCGTTGGGCACGGCGGCGGAGGAGCGACCACGCTCAAGTACTACGCAGCCTTCCTGGCCACCTCCGACCGCCAGGCCGTCACCGCCTTCGCCAAGCAGCTGCCGGTGCCGGCAGGGCTACTCGCCGAACAGCCGGTCACTACCGTCATCAACGGGCTCCGTCTGCTCTGCGAGTGCGGCAACGAATCGCTGTGGGCAATGCTCGTGGTCACCGAGGAAGGCGCTGAGGCTCTGTGCGGCCAGTGCGAGACGGCCGTCCAGGCCGGCCCGGACGCGGCGGTGGGTCCCATCGGCAAGACGATCAAGACCGAAGCCGCCCCGCCCCGCGAGCTCGCTCCCTGGGAAGTGATCGCAAAGGAACTCGCGGACACCATCAAGGACGGCACGATGCTGCCCGGCGAGGACGTCCCCACAGTCGGCGACATCGCGCAGGCCCACGGTGTCTCGGTCGGTACCGCACACCGGGCATTCACTCAGCTGAGGAAGGACGGCCTGATCGAGGTCAGCCGGGGCCGCCGAGCCGTCGTCCGTGAGCTCCAGGCGACAGCCGATGTCGCATAGGGCCCGTGCTCTCCGCACTCTCTCCCCTGCGCGCGTTGAGGCCCGTACCGTAGAGGTCACGGGACTCGCTACGGATGGCGTGCGCCGACCCCGCGCACCCCTGACCCAGGCGATAGCGCAAGTAGGGTGCCGGCATGGCTGATGTGGTTTTCCATGTGCGGCATTCCTGTGGGCACAGCATCTATTGGGACGACGGGGCTTTCGGCGCGATGGCGTCGGGCTATCCGTGCCTGTGGTGTGGGGGCGGGACGGGCACAGCTCCCCGCCCTCCCAAGGGCGTCCGGGTAGTGCATCCGAGCGGGAGCAGTACGGGGCACGTCCGACTGGACAAGGATGGATGCTGCCCCAAGTGCGAGCGTCCCGGCGACTTGCGGGGCGCCCAGCACATGGCAGGGGACGCATGCTGCCAGGGAACTACTCCGACCGCCTAGAACTTGATCCACCCCGACGGCACGGCCACCCCCGCCGGAGACGCGATCCGGCCCGAGCGCCGCCGCTGGCTGCGCCGGAAGAGCTGACACAACCGCCCGAGCACCAGGCGGCCGCCTGCAGGCCCGCGCGCCTGCGATGGGCTGGCAGAGCCGCGAGAACGACACCTGCCCCCTGCCCTTCGATCCTTTGGTGACGATTGAGTAACGGCCCGTCAAGTCCTGTACGGTCAGTGCTGCTTGCCCGGGGGCGGCTTATCCAGGCCCCTCGCGCGAGGGCCCGGCATCCGGCCGGTCCCCCGACGTCCGGGAGGACGAGATGGGCAAGCGGAGGAAGCCGCAGGTGGACTGGCGGGCGGTACGGGAACGTATCCGCCTCTGGCTCGGGCCGGTGGCATCCGCCGCGTACTGGACGGCGCGCACGATCCGGGAATTCGTCTGGCCTCGGTCGTGACGATGCCCCGGCTCATAACCAGTGAGCCGGGGCATCTCGCCCAGTAGCGGTACGAGCGCCCTCCGCCCTGTCCGGCGGGGGGCGCTCCCCGTTCTGGGACCGTCGTATCTACCCTCCCACAGGGCGCACAGTCCGTACTACTCCGTCATGGTGCGTACAAGTCACAGGGCGGCGGCGTGCCGGGGCGGCCAAACCCCGAGCCGTCTGACGGGCCCTGGCACTGGCTGACTCCCGCTGCCGTGTCGCGCATCTCGGACGGCCGTCACTCTGCGTCAACCGCAGATGCAAGCTCACCAGCCACGAGGCCGTATAGGAAGGGCGAGGGCCCGTCGATTCCTGCCCGCTCCAGGAACAGCCTCTCGTAGTGCTGCAGCAGCTCCATGCCGAAGTCGACCTCCGGGGACGTCCCGTCCTCCTTAAGACTGCTGAGAAGAAGCTGCGTCCAGCGCTGCTCGATAGCCGACCACACCACCAGGTGCGAGGGCGCGAAGAACACCCACATGGCGTCGATCTCGTCTGGCAGCGTTGGGGCAGTCAGGGTGTGCGCGATCAGCGGGTCGAGACATTCCACGTAGGGCCGGTCGAAAAAGTGGGAGACGATGAACACCACCCGGGCCCTGTCAGGCGAGGACTTGTCCCGCAACTGCTTCGCGGCCTTGGCGATCATCGGCTGGGCCGCCTCGACGACATCGTTCGCTGACACGAACGTTGACCAATGAGTGCCTGGCTCCTCACCTCGCTTCAGTGCCCGCGAGGCCGCTGCGTCGTGCTCGCGGAAGTCACCGGGTATCGACTTCACCTCAAAGTCGGCGAACTCGATACCGTTGCGGCCAAGCAGCGACGACAGTGCGTCGCCGTCCGAGTCCGCCACGCGGTAGACGAGATCCACGCCGCCGTGGACGTCTACGGCGACCGGCACGATGCCGAGATAGGCGGTCGTCAGCATCGCCGCGAGATGCTCGCCCGCGGCCAGCTTCAGCTTCTTCAGGTTGTCCGCCGGTACGTGCGCCGGCAGTGCCTCTGTCGCCCAGTCCATCGCTTCGTAGGTGATGGCGTGGACGTGGGTGCCGATGGCTCCGTCGAGGCTCTTGGCGCTGTCGTCGGTCATGGGCGTGAGTGTGGCAGCACCGTGACGCGGTCGCGATGGGTTTCGGGGCCAACCGATGGGCGTCAAAGGGGCAATGAATTGATCTTGAAGCCCTGGCGGGCATCCGGCTCCCCGGAAATAGCACGCGCGGGGCAGCCGGGGCGGGACAGTCATCCGGGCAATTGCCCACCCCGTCTCGCGCCGAGCGGAGAGCCGCGTTTCATAGGTGGTCGCTCGTGAGACACCCCGCCGGGCAGCGATCATGCTGCACGTTCTCTGTTTCATGGGACGTTGCAAACGGCTTGCCTGTTTGAAACAACACATGAAACATTGGGTCCGTGGCCGACGACTACCAGCGCGTTGAAGCGCACGACTGCCCCATGTCCACCTGCGCCGCCCCGGCGGGCTCACCCTGCCGTACGACCAAGGGCAGGGTGGCGATCCAGTACCACACCGCCCGCTTCCGGCTCGTGCCCCAACTGGCCAAGGCCCTGAACGTGCCGGTGCCGCCCGTGCGCAAGCCGGGCACGGCCTGGGTGGAACTGCCGCGCCCCGCCGGGGCCAGCGCCGAACCCGTCGGCCACGTCCGCATCGGCTACGCCCGCGCGTCCACCGCCCGGCAGTCGCTGGACACCCAGCTCGACTCCCTGCACGAGCACGGCATCACCCGCGTGTTCTCGGAGAAGATCTCCACCCGCGCCACGAAGCGGCCGGAGCTGGAGAAGGCCGTCACCCTCGCCCGCGAGATCCGCGCCTCCGGCGTCCGCGTGACCGTCGTCGTCCACGAGCACAAGCGCCTCGGTCGCGGCATCGACCTGGCGACCCTGGCAGAAGACCTGAAGGCCGGTGACATCGGGCTGGAGTTCCTCACCGGGGAGCTGAAGGGCTCGCACGACCCGTCGGGCGTCGTGTTCACCGTGCTCGCCGCCCTGTCGGGCATGGAGCGCGAGTACATCCGGGACCGCACCCTGGAAGGCCACGAGTCGGCCCGCACCCGGGGCAAGTCGATCGGCGGCGCCAGCGTCACCGACGACGCCATGCTCGCCATGGCCCTGCACCTGCGCGGGCAGGAGATGAGCCTGCGGGACATCGCGGCCAAGCTCGTCATCACCACCGGCAAGAAGAAGGGCCAGCACCCCTCCCCCGCGACCGTCATGCGAATGCTGCGCGAGCACAACGACCAGACCGCCCAGGCCGCCGTGGCTGGAGGCGAGTGAGCGTGCGCACCGGCACAGCGGCCCTGCGCCGCATCCTCGAAGAAGCCGGGCGTCCGGTGGCCTGCGAAGCCTGCACCTACGGGGCCAGCCGCTACACCACGGAGGACGACCGCCCCGTGTGGACCGGGCTCGACATCGCGCACATCGTCCCCGTCGCCGCGGACGGCACCGACGACGCCGACAACCTCGCGGTGCTGTGCCGCCCCTGCCACGAGAGCGCGCCCAACACCGCCTCCCGGGACTCCTTCCTCTCCTGGCTGGAACGGCGGCAGGCGTCCGGCCAGGGGCCCGGCATGACGAACCTCCGGATCCTTGCCGAGTTCCTCGGTGACGCCGGGACCCGCGAGACCTTCAACAGCCAGCTGCGCGACGTGCCGCACGAGGAGATCGAGCGCATCGCCCGGGAGGCGGCCCGCGAGGCCGGCGCCTCGCTCCGGCCCACCGTCCACTTCGGGCAGGGCGGATGGAACTACGAGACGACCCGGGCCGTGATGGCTGAGGCCATCCGTCGCGCTCAGGCCCGAACCGACCCACCGACACCGGCACCCCGATACGGGACGCGCCGAGCTCGACTGGTCGGCTCAACGCCGCGGCTGACCGCTAATCCGGGGCCTATGGTGTGCCGCGCTTGGCCTGCTGCCGGGCCTGCTCCCGCTTCTTCACCTCGCCGAGCCGGTCGAACAGGTCCTTCCACGCCCGGCTGGCGGCTGCCTTCTTCTGCCCACGGTCCGGCTGCGTGACGCGCGGCAGCTTGCGCTTCTTGTCCTTGGGGCCGCCATGAGCGCCGCTGGTCAGCTGGACCCTCTTGGGGGAGCCGTCGCGTCGTTGCCGGTTTCCGCTGGTCATAGCTCTTGACGGTACGCCGATGGCAGGGCCGCTTGGTAGGGAGAGCGCAGGTCCTGCCGACAGTGCGACGTTCCGGCACCCCCTACCACGGAGGAGAGAACGTCCCGCTGATGAGGAGCGTTGCCGTCGCACCGCCGAGTGGAGGTGGACCCTCAAGGGTCCCTTGCCCCACGAGTGCGATGGCGCCGCTCGTGGAGTTGTAGCGGGCTCCACTCGCCCGCGGTGTCACGAGTGAGGTTTCGGTGCTGAGGGGAACGGCCAGTTCATAGACCGGGCCGAGGCTGTTGGCTATGTTCAGGACCACGGTGACGTTCGCGGTGCCGTTGGCACGGTCGATCTGGAGCACTCCGGCCCGTACCAGGGTCATTTTGGCTGTGTTCATGCCGAACGGAGTCGCGAACGTGGTCGTGATCGGCGTCATCGACATGATCTTTGCGGAACGTCGGTTGGAAGCCACGAGTACCGCAATGGTCACAGGCGCAGGAAATGGCCCGGGCGCTCCCGGATTTGAGGTGAACAGGGTGCCAGTGCCGGTGAGGATCGACGGGAAGTCGGTGATTCGTTCGACCGCCCACAGATCGTTCCCGAGTGTTCCCGCCCACTCCGGGAGGGCGAGGAGCACGTCTCGTTCGTCGTTGCTGAAGCGTCCGACGTCGAGGGCGCGGACGGGCATCCGACTTGTGCTGAGTTCGATGTCGGCGTCGTATGAGTAGCTGCCAGCGTCCATGTGGAGCCACGCACCGCTACCAGCGTCGCGTTTCATGGCCCACAGGCTGTTGCCCTGGATTCTCCCCATATCTATGCCCAGCACCAGCTCGTCGGTGCCGTCGGCGTCGAAGTCCCCCGCCACCGCGAACCTTGTGGGGACGTCCGACTCGCTGCAGTCGATGTCGGCCTCAAGAGGGTGGCCTGTCTGGTGCATGTGGAGCCACGCGCCACTAGCGGGGTCGCGTTTCATGGCCCACAGGTCGTTGCCCTCGGTCCCAGGACGGTCGAGCGCAAGCACCAGCTCGTCGGTTCCGTCGCCGTCGAAGTCCCCCGCCACCGCGAACTTCACGGCGATGTCCAGCGCACTGCAGTCGATGTCGGCCTCAAGAGGGTGGCCTGTCTGGTGCATGTGGAGCCACGCGCCACTAGCGGGGTCGCGCTTGATAGCCCACAGGTCGTTGCCCTCGGTCCCAGGACGGGCGATGTGGAGGACTAACTCGTCGGTGCCGTCTCCATCGAAATCGCCGACGACGCCCCAGTCCGTAGGGATGTCGAGCTTGGTGAAGTCGATATCCGCACCAAGCGGATGACCGGTCGGGTTCATGTTGATGAAGCGGTCGTCGGCCCTCTTCATGGCCCAGAAGATGTTCTGGGGACTGCCGCGTCCAGAGATCTGGACTGCTATTTCCTGGACTCCATCCCCGTCGAAGTCCCCCACGAGCGTGTAACCGGCGGTGTTGTCCGCACCGCCACAGTCGATATCCGCATCGAATGGGTGTCTCGGGATGGGCGTGTAGGGGTACCAGGGCATTATGGCTCCTCCGCCTCGCGGCTGTGCTGTTGCCCGATGTGAGGTGATCGGTTCCGGACTTGTGAGCGGTTTCGTCCGATAGGCCCTGATTAGGCCGGTGTAGGACAAAGCCTCGGGCCAGGGCCCCTCCCCTCTGCGGTCCGCGCTCCCCAAGGCGCCGCATCGTGACAAGCATGACGCGCCCGAATTGGCCTCGTCCAGACATCCCGGCGCGAACTTCCTCTCCGGCCAAGGCTGGATGCTCGCCGGCGGCCTCTGCCCGCCACCTACGACCGCACCGGCGCAGCGCCGTTGCTGTTCGCGTTCTTCGCGGCGATCGCGGAGACCGAGCGGGAGAACATTCGCGAGTCGACGCTGGAGGGGCTCGACACCACGGCCGGCAAGGGCAAGCACGGGGGGCGGCCGCTGGCCATCACCGACGCCCTGCTACACACCGTGCTGCGCGGCAGGGCGAAAGGCGAGTCCGTCGAGCAGATCCAGCCCGACCTGATCAGCCCCACCAGCAAGCGCAGAGGGCAGAGCCCGTCTGTGGCGAGCATCTACCGGGCGTTCGCCGAGCACACCAAGCGCGAGGCGTACCCCGACGGCGTCGAACAGGCGCGCGCCGACATTCGCCGCCCTCCACGCCGGTGAACTCCCCGGCCCGCGCGCCGCCACAGCGGAACACGCGGGGCCACACCGCCGCCGAGCTGGCCGACGGGTATTTGCCAAGGTCATCATGTGGCGGCTTTTGGGCTCACCTTGGCTGGACCCCAATAAGCCATCAGGATCGGTGACACGGTTCTTACCGACACCCCGTGACCCCCGCGAGTTCGCGAAGACTGAAGGTAGTTCGGCGGGAACCCACGGTCCGGCGCACCGATGTTGGGGGGGTTCACCCGTGGGTTGGTGGTGAAGTCGTGGGGTCGGTTTGCAGGGGCTGCTCCAGGAGAGCGCGGGCTGAGTTCGCACAGCGGATCGAGGTCTTCTCGTCCAGCCGAAGACCTCGGCGAGGTGGAGCAGGTCAGGGACATGGGCGAGTGCTTCCTCAAGCGCCTGGTCGCAGGATGGGATCATTCTTTGGAGAGTCCATGTCCGCGAGGCGACAACGTACCCGCTCTGCGTCCTCAGAACGCCTCAACAGCTCCAAGGTCTCCGCGAGCAGCTCGAGCGCCCTACGGAGCAGGCCAGTGAACGCTGCTGGCTCCGCTGCGACCAGCCGGCCGAAGAGTTCTGCTGCTTCCTCCGCCGCCCTCAACGCCCCGGGAAGGTCGCGTTCCCTCTCCACTTCGACTCGCAGCGAAGCCAAGAACAGAAGCGAATGAGCAAGGCCAGGCTCGTAATCGGACTGGCTGTCTACCGCAAGGCAACGATAGATCTCCACTGCGCACTCCACCGCAGTCACCCCATCAACGTACCGCTCCACGCCGACAAGAGCGGAACCGAGGTTGCTCAGCGCTTCAGCTTCGCCGTGACGGTCGCTGGTCTCGCGGTAGATGGCAGAGGCCTGGGTGTGGGCGTCGATCGCCTCCTCGAACCGCCCCACCTCGACCAGCGCGAGACCGAGGTTGCCCAACGCCATTCCTTCGCGAGGGCGGTCGCCGTTCTCGCGGTAGATGTCGGCAGCCTGGGCGTGAGCCTCGATCGCCTCCTCGAACCGCCCCACCTCGACCAGCGCGAGACCGAGGTTGCCCAACGCCATTCCTTCGCGAGGGCGGTCGCTGGTCTCGCGGTAGATGGCAGAGGCCTGGGTGTGAGCCTCGATCGCCTCCTCGAACCGCCCCACCCTGACCAGCGCGAGACCGAGGCTAATCAGTTCCATTCCTTCGCGAGGGCGGTCGCCGTTCTCACGGTAGATGTCGGCAGCCTGGGCGTGAGCCTCGATCGCCTCCTCAAACCGACGCATACCGGCCAGAGCGAGACCAAGGCCGGTCAGCGCTTCAGCTTCGCCGTGACGGTCGCTGGTCTCGCGGTAGATGG